>CAWEUR010000039.1:0-22289 GCA_963812285.1 uncultured Alphaproteobacteria bacterium
CTCATCTGGGCCCTGCGCATCCCGCCGATCATCGCCACTTTGTCGGCGAGCTTCATCATCCAGTCGGTCGACATCTCCTATGGCCGAGGGCTGCAGATCAAGCCGCCGCCGGGTTTCGCCGATTTCACCAATCTGCAGTTCTTCGGCGTGCCGATCCTGGCGATCCTGACGGTGTTCTTCACCATCGGCGCCGGCATCGCCCTGCACCGGCTGGTCTTTGGCCGCTCGGTGCTCGCCATCGGCCAGAACATCCGCGCCGCCTGGCTTGCCGGTATTCCGGTCGGCCGCATCCGGCTTCTCACCTACATGCTGTCGGGCACGCTCGGCGGCCTCAACGGCGCGCTACTCGCCGGCTATTTCCGCGGCGCCAATGTCGATATAGGCAACGAATACCTGCTCGCCTCGATCGCGGTCGTCGTCATCGGCGGCACCTCGGTCGCCGGCGGCAAGGCCAATGTGCCGGGCATCTGGGGCGCGGCGCTTTTTCTGGTGCTTCTGCTCACCATGCTCAATACATTCGGCGTCAGCGCCGGCGTCCGGCTGGTGGTGACGGGCCTCGTCATCATCGGCGTGATCATCGCTGCCGGCGGACAGAAGACAACACGCTAGAGAAAACATGCAGGGGAGGAAGGAAATGGCTCTCGTCGGACCCGACGCGGAAACCTATGACAAGCGCTTCGTGTGGATGATCAACGGCACCTGCCAGAAGGAGCTGCTCTTTGACGGCTGCCGCTGGTCCGAGGGGCCGGTATGGTTCGCCGACGCCAACATGCTGGTGTGGAGCGACATTCCCAACAGCCGCATGATGCGCTGGGTGCCGGACGGCATCGGCGGCGGCAGTGTCAGCGTCTTCCGCACCAATTCCAACTATTCCAACGGCAATACGCGCGACCGGGAAGGCAGGCTGGTCTCTTGCGAGCACGGCGCGCGCCGGGTCACCCGCACCGAGGCCGACGGCTCGATCACCGTCATCGCCGACAGCTACAAGGGCAAGCGCCTCAACTCGCCCAACGACGTGGTGGTCAAGTCGGACGGGACGATCTGGTTCACCGACCCGAATTACGGGATCATGGCCGACTATGAGGGCCACAAGGCCGACATGGAGCAGGACGGCTGCTACGTCTTCCGCTTCGATCCGAAGAGCGGCAAGCTGACGGTCGTCGCCGACGATTTCGCCAAGCCGAACGGCCTCGCCTTCTCGCCGGACGAATCGATCCTCTACATCGCCAATTCCTCCGCCGCCCACGAGCCGGAGAAGCCGGCGCCATATCCGCGCCTTCAAGGTCGACAAGAACAACAACCTCAAGGGCGGCAAGGCGCAGTTCCTCCTGAAGCAGGGCTTCCCCGACGGCTTCCGGGTCGACACGGAGGGCAATGTGTGGACGAGCGCCGGCGCCGGCATCGACGTCTTCGCGCCCTCGGGCGATGTGCTCGGGCGCATCAACTTCCCGCAAGGGGTGTCGAACCTGTGCTTCGGCGGGCCGAAGAAGAACCGCCTGTTCGTCACCTGCACCCACGAGGTCTATTCGGTCTACGTCATGGTCAACGGCGCGCAGCGCCCGTAGTTCGGATCTACTGACCGCTCGACTGATCACCGGCCGGGGGCGCCGCCTTCGGCCGGCATTCATTGACGATGCCGAGCCAAGTCGAGCGCTCGGAATCGGTGAGCCGGGTCAGCCGGGTCACCAGGTTGGCGTCCTTCAGGCCGGACAGAACGCAGCCGCAATAGAGTTCGCAGGTCGGCGTGTCGCGCCCGGCGGCACGGCAGGTCACCGGACATTGCTCCATGAACTGGTTCGAAATCGCCTGTTCCGACGGGCCGATATGCGGGGCGACGACGCTCGCCGCGCCGAACAGGATCGGCTGGTGGAGAAGATAGATCAGCAGGCTCCAGCGCCCGATCACGGCGAGCACCCGCGAGACCGGGTCGCGCCCGGCCCAGGCCGATAGCCAGATCTCGCCACCGCGGGCGAGGACGATCCGGCCGACCAGGACGCCGCCGAGCACCACCCCGAACCAGGGCATTACTGGCACATAATCGACCGATTCCGGCGTGTGCAGCGACAGGCCGAGCCACCACCAGGCCGGCGCGTCGAAGACCGCGAAACGCAGGTAGTGGGGCGCCAGCAGGCAGAGGATGGCGACGATCGTCACCACCGAAAGCGGTGCCCGGCGGAACGGCAGGGCGAGCACGCCCATCGCCGCAATGGCGTGGAGGATACCGAAAAAGACAAAGGTTTCAGGGTCTTCCCACCAGGTCGCGAGGCTGACGAGGCCGGCCGCGACGACAAGAACGGCCAGCCGGCGCAGGAACGGCTTCGGCCGGAAACCGTTGCGGGTGGCGAGGACGAGATTGAAGCCGGACAGGGCGAGGAAAGTGCCGGCGATCGAGCGGGCGAAGATCACCCAGCCGAGGCTCGTCGAGACCCGCGCATCGATCAGGCCGAAGGCATGCAGGTCCCACGAACCGTGATAGACGACCATGGCGAGGATGGCGACGCCGCGCAGGACATCGATCACCGCGAAGCGCTGCCGGCGGCCGGTTGGCAGGAAATCGGCAAGGGCCAAGGGAAGCGTCCTTCTGGCGCGAGGCGGGCGCATCTTGGTGCTTCGCGCCGCCCGGCGCAACCGCGGCCGCGGCTCCCTTATCACACCGGTGGACAGGGCGCGCGAAGCCCTATATTGCCGTGGCCTGAGAGGCGCGGCGGCTGGCTCCGGAAGCCGGGTTCTGTGCGTTGCAAATGGCGCCCGCCCGGCGCAATATCCGGCCGCTTTTGGCGACGGGGACGGGTCCGGGCGACCCGGTCATGCCAGGTGGGGCAGGGCTCACCGTCCGGGCCGTGAGCCAGACCGTGCGAACACAGCAAGGGAACGCGTAACCATCATGTCAGCGACTTTCGATACTGTTGCCACGGTCATCTCCGAGACCAGCGAGATTCCGCGCGAGGAGATTTCGCCGGATGCCCACGCCATCGACGATCTCGGCATCGACAGCCTCGACTTTCTCGACATCGTTTTCGCGCTCGACAAGAAGTTCGGCATCAAGATTCCCCTCGAAGCCTGGACCGAGGAGGTCAATGAGGGCCGCGCCTCGGTCGACGACTATTTCGTGCTGAAGAATCTCTGCGCCCGGATCGACGAGCTCGTCGCCGCCAAAAGCGCCTGAATCGACCGCCGATGCGCCTCGAATATTTCGAGATGATCGACCGGGTCGATGAATTCGACCCAGACAAGGGCTATCTGCGCGCGACATCCTGGGTGCCCGAGCAGAGCCCAGTCTTCGAGGGGCATTTTCCGACCTGGCCGATCCTGCCCGGCGTCATGCTGCTGGAGACGATGACGCATGTCTCGGGATGGCTGCATCTCGGCCTCAACAAGATCACCCGGCTGCCGCTCTTCATCGCCGTCAAGAAGGGCAAGTTCCGCCAGATCGTCGGGCCGGGCACCGTGCTCGACGCGCGCGCCCATCTCGTCCATGCCGGCTCGGGCTTCAGCGTGACCACGGCTGAGCTGAGAATCGACGACAAGGTGATCGCCGATGCCGAGATCACCATGTCGCTGGTGCCCTTCGCCACCGAGGACCTCGGCGCGGAGGTCAGGCGGCGGGCGGAGCGGAACGGCCTGACGGCCTTTCTCGAGGAATAGGGGGCAAGGATGGCGCGCGAGGTCTGGATCACCGGAATCGGCCTGACGTCGAGCCTCGGCGAGGGGGTCGAAGCCCACTGGCAGGCGATGGCCGAGGCGGAAACGCCGGTGTCGGTGCTCGACCGCGAGAGCACGCCGCCCTTCGCCATCCATCCGATGGTGGCGCTCGATCTCGACCAGCAGATCCCGCGCCGCGCCGACCAGCGCCAGATGGAGCCGTGGCAGCGCACCGGCACCTACACCGCTGGGCTTGCGCTCGCCGATGCCGGCATCGCCGGCAATACCGACATTCTCAGCCATACCCACATGGTCGTCGCCGCCGGTGGCGGTGAGCGCGACATCCCGGTCGACGACGAGATCCTGCAGGCGCTGCAATCGACCGCCGACCCCGAGGCCTTCATCAACGAGCGGCTCGGCAACGATCTGCGTCCGACCCTCTTCCTCGCCCAGCTTCCCAATCTGATGGCGGGCAACATCTCGATCGTCCACAAGGTGACCGGCTCGTCGCGCACCTTCATGGGCGAGGAGATCGCCGGGGTCAGTGCCCTGGAGAGCGCCTGGCGGCGGCTGCGCGGCGATCAGGGCGACATCTTCCTCGTCGGCGGCTGCTGGCTCGCCGGCCGCAAGGATCTCGTCCTCTATGACGCGCTCGGCAGCAATCTGTGGGCCGGCGAGCCGATCTCGGTCTGGGCGCGGCCCGACAAGGGCGGCGGCGCCGTCATGGGTTCGGTCGGCGCCTTCCTGGTGCTGGAGGCGCGCGCGCATGCCGAGGCGCGCGGTGCCCGTCCCTATGCGCGGCTCTCCGAGGTGCGCAGCGACCAGAGCCGCCGCCTGCCCGGCCAGGCGAAGGCGAAGGCCGAACGGCAGTTCGCGGAGATCGACGAGACGCTGGCGGGCAAGGATTTTGCCGTCCTGTCGGGCGCGACCGGCATGGAGCAGGCGACTCGCGAAGAGCAGGCCTTCCTCTCCGGATTGATCGGCACGGGCCGGGCGTCTACCGTCAGGGGCATCGCCAACACGCTCGGGTCCTGCGTCGAGACCACCTTCCCGGCGCTCGCCGGGCTGGCGGCGCTGGCGGTTTCGCGCAAGGGTTTCTACAGCCCGGCCGATGAGACCGGCTTCGAGCAGCCGGCCGGCGCGGCCAAGCGCGTGCTGCTGACGAGCTGGGGCATCTGGCGCGGCGAGGGCATGGGCCTCGTCGAAGCTGTCGAATAGGAGAGAGGCAATGGCTCAGCCGCTGAGGGATCATCGCGGACGTCCGGTCGTCGCCGTGACCGGTATCGGCGTCGTCTCCTCGCTCGGCCAGGGGCTCGCCGACAACTGGGCGGCGCTGACCGGCGGGCGCTCGGGCATCCACAAGATCAACCGCTTCTCGACCGCGCATCTGAGGACCACCATCGGCGGCACGATCGATTTTCTGTCGAACGCGCCGGCGACGGCGCAGGAACTGACCGAGACCGCCGGTGCCCTGGCGGGCGAGGAAGCGATCGCGGCGTCCGGAATCGGGTCGAAGGGCGATTTTCCCGGCCCGCTGTTCATCGCCATTCCCCCCGTCGAGATGGAATGGCCCTATCGCAAGGCCTTCTACGAGCGCATGCCGGCCGGTCCGGGCGCCCCGCACGAGCGCATGATCGCCGAGGCGCGCAAGGCCAATGACGACGCGGAATTCACCTTCACCCGCTTCGGTTATGTCGGCGAGAAGCTCGCCGAGCGCTTCGGCACGCGCGGCGCGCCGATCTCGCTGACCACCGCCTGCGCTTCCGGCGCCTCCGCCATCCAGCTCGGTGTCGAGGCGATCCGGCGCGGCGACTGCTCGGCGGCGCTGTGTGTCGGCACCGACTGCTCGGTGACGGCCGAGGCGATGATCCGCTTCTCGCTGCTTTCCGCCCTGTCCGGCTCGAACGATGTGCCGGAAGCGGCCTCCAAGCCGTTTTCAAAGAACCGCGACGGCTTCGTCATCGCCGAGGGCGCCGCGGCGCTGGTGCTGGAGGACTACGACGCGGCGCGGGCGCGCGGCGCAAAAATCCTCGCCGTGATGCGCGGCATCGCCGAGAAGGCCGACGATTTCCACCGCACCCGTTCCAAGCCGGACGGCTCGGCGGTCATCGGCGCCATCAGCAATACTTTCGAGGATGCCGGCATCAGCCCGGAGGCGGTCGACTACGTCAACGCCCACGGCACCAGCACGCCGGAGAACGACAAGATGGAGGCGATGTCGCTGGAGAAGGTCTTCGGCGAGCGCATCCGCCAGGTTCCGATCAGCTCCAACAAGTCGATGATCGGCCATACGCTGACCGCGGCCGGGGCGATCGAGGCGACCTTCTCGGTGCAGACGATCCAGAGCGGCACCATTCCGCCGACGATCAACTACCAGGTGCCCGACCCGACCATTCCCTTCGACGTTGTGCCCAACACGGCGCGCAACCAGCAGGTGACGATGGTGCTCTCCAATTCCTTCGGCTTCGGCGGCCAGAACGCCTGCCTGATCATCGCCGCCGAGCCGGCCTGACGTCCGACCGTGAACGCCTCTCGCCGTCCAGATCCGCCGCTCAACCTCCCCCTTGAGGGGAGCTTGGTCGCGCCCGGCGATTAGCGGAACCTCCTTGCGAGACCTGTTCTGATGCGTGCCCTGCAACTCCTTGCCAACCGCGAACTGGCCATCACCGACCTCGCCGCGCCGCCGGCGCCGGGGCCCGGCGAAGTGCAGGTCAGGATCGGCGCGGTGGCGCTCAACCATATCGATGTGTGGGGCTGGCGCGGCATGGCCTTCGCCAAGCGCAAGCTGCCGATCATCGTCGGCGCCGAGGCGGCGGGCACGGTCGCGGCGGTCGGGCCGGACGTCACGGACCTGAAGCCCGGCCAGATCGTCGCCCTCTATGGCGCGATGACCTGCGGCACCTGCGCGGCGTGCCGGGCGGGCCGCGACAATTTCTGCGAAAACGTCCACGGCATCCGCGGCTTCCATGTCGACGGGCTCGCCTGCGAGCTGGTCAACGTGCCGGCCCGCCTGGCGATCGCGGCACCCGCGGGCGTGCCGGTCGAAGACGCGGCCTGCGCGCCGATCACCTATGGCACGGTCGAGCACATGCTCTTCGACAATGCCCGGCTCGAAGGCGGCCAGACCATCCTCATCCAGGCCGGTGGCAGCGGCATCGGCACCGCCGCGATCCAATTGTCCAAGGCCGTCGGCGCGACGATCATCACCACCGTCGGCTCGGATGACAAGGCGGAGAAGGCGCGCGCCCTCGGCGCCGATCATGTGATCAACTACCGCGACGAGCGCTTCGAGGGCGTCGTGCGCAAGCTGACGAAGAAGCGCGGCGTCGACGTTGTCTTCGAGCATGTCGGGCCGGACACGTTTGCCGCCAGCATGTTCTGCCTGAAGCGCGGCGGCGTGCTCGTCACCTGCGGCTCGACCACGGGCGTTTCGACCGAGATCAGCCTCAACATGCTCTATCAGCAGCAATTGCGGCTGATCGGCAGCTTCGGCTGCACGATCCGCAATCTTGGCGATTCGCTCGCCAAGATGGGCCGGGGCATCGTGAAGCCGGTGATCGATACTAGAATCGCGCTCGCCAACCTCGACGAGGCGCTCGCCCGCCTCGAATCCCGCCAGGTCTTTGGCAAGATCATCGTCACGCTCTGACCGGTAGCCTTTTCGGCCGCGCTCCGCCGTGGCAGGCTTGGCCCATGGTCGACCTCTCGAATCTCACACCGCCCGTCGACGGGCGCCAGTCGGAGCACGCGCTGGCCGTCCAGCGCGGCGTCGGCCGGCTGCTCAGGGCGCGGGGATTCGCCATGGTCACCGAGCTGCCGCTGGCCACGGGCCGGCGCGCCGATGTCGTCGCGCTCGGCGGCTCCGGCGAGATCTGGATCGTCGAGATCAAGTCCTCGATCGAGGATTTTCGCGTGGACCAGAAGTGGCCCGACTACCGGCTTTCCTGCGACCGGCTGTTCTTCGCCACCCACCCGCAGGTCCCGCTCGACATCTTCCCCGAGGAGACCGGTCTCATCCTCGCCGATTCCTACGGCGCCGAGCTCCTGCGCGAGGCGCCGGAGCATCGCCTCGCCGCCGCCACCCGCAAGGCCATGCTGATCCGCTTCGCCCACGCCGCCGCCGGCCGCCTGCACGGACTGATCGACCCGGAGGCGGGCGGGGCGTTTTGAGACAAGGCGTAATGATAGGCTGCGTTTAGTCCTGCGCCGAATCGCATCGTAATGTCTGCCAGCGTTGAATTACGCTCAATTCCGTTCCGCGATCAAACGCGCGTCATAATTAGGCGGCGCACGGCCCGAGCAATGAAGCGTCTTCAAATCGGACCGGCATCCGACGTAAGGCGGGCCCGCCAATCCGCCCAATAGTCGTTCTGCCAGTCCTCGTAGCCGAGCAGTTCACCGAGACGCCGCTCCATGGCCTCCGTCCAGCCGGACCGCGAAGGATCTTCCATCAGCCGCTGATAGGCTTCGATCCGCCAGGCTTCGTCAGGCAGGGCGAAATAGACCGCTTGGCTATCCACGCGATCGGCAAGTCGCCTGGTTGACAACGCGCTTTGTGAACCGTTCTTGCGCGACGAAAGGTTCGAAACATCGGACGATCTCTTCCAGCCATTCGGACCCGAGCGCGTCGTGGAACACCGCCAGCGGCTTGCGGCCTTCCAGCATCAGCGCCAGCTCGAAATTCGTGTGAACCAGATAGGGCAATTCGCGAAGCCGCTGCCACGGCACCAGCAAGACGTCGCGCCCACCCCAGTCCGATGGCAAATCGAAACGCGCAGCGAACGCCGCGATATCCTGCCCGTCCAGCGGATAGCCCATAGCCAGATCGGGATCGACATCCGTCCTCGACCCGAGAAGGGCGCGAAGGACGGTCAGATCGTCGACCAAAAGCCGCGCTTCAAGCACGGGACAGCCGGTTTCGGGGTCGCAGGCCTGCAGCACGAACCGGCGCATCAGCGCCCGCCGCTACCGCGGCGCCCTCTTCGCCAAAATCCGCTGCAGGGTGCGCCGGTGCATGTTGAGGCGGCGCGCGGTCTCCGAGACGTTGCGGTCGCAGAGCTCGTAGACCCGCTGGATGTGCTCCCAGCGTACGCGGTCGGCCGACATCGGGTTTTCCGGCGGCGGCGCCTTCTCGCCGGGCTCGCGGGTGAGCGCGGCATGGACCTCGTCGGCGTCGGCCGGCTTGGCGAGATAGTCGACGGCGCCGAGCTTCACCGCGGTGACGGCCGTGGCGATGTTGCCGTAGCCGGTCAGCACGACGGTGCGCGAATCGGGCCGGCGCCGGCGGATCAGCTCGATCACGTCGAGGCCGTTGCCGTCCTCGAGGCGCATGTCGACGACCGCAAAGGCCGGCGGCGCGGCCTCGACCTTGCGGATGCCTTCGGCGACGGTATCGGCGGTATCGACCACGTAGCCGCGCGATTCCATGGCGCGGGCGAGGCGCTGCAGGAAGGGCTTGTCGTCATCGACGATGAGCAGCGACATGTCCGTCTGAACACTCGTGCTCTCGGTCGCTTCGGTCATTGTGAGCAGTCTCCGTTCCTCCCGGATGACTACGAGAGATGAGGTTGGAAGGGTTATAGGGACTCGTTCGCCGCTCGCCAAGTTGTTCCGGCGCCGTTGGTTTCCGCATCCGGGACCGGTCGCCGGCGAGCTCGACGTCCATCAGGCGCGCGGCCAGGCGACGCGCACCACCGCCCCGTGTGCCGGCGCCTCCCGGTTGGCGAGCTCAGCCGGGCGCCGGTGCGCTCCAGCAGGGTCTTGGCGATGAAGAAGCCGAGCCCGAGGCCGCCGGCCTCGTGATCGGCACGTCGGTGTCGCCGCGGCCGCGGGTGGTGACATAGGGCTCGCCGATCCGGTCGATGATGCCGGGCGCGAAGCCCGGCCCGTCGTCGCGGATGGTGACCGCGACCACGTCGTCGGTCCACTCGGTGGCGATCTCGACCCTGCGTCTTGGCGAAATCGACGGCGTTCTCGACGAGATTGGCGAGGCCGTAGAGGATCGCCGGATTGCGGCGGCCGACCGGCTCGGCGCCGGCGCCCTCGGCGGCGGATGACGATCTCGGCGGCGAAGACGCGATAGGGCTCGACCACCTCCTCGATCAGATGGGACAGCGGCAGCCGGGCGAGGTGCTGGTCGCCCTGGCTCGGACAGCGAGGTGAGCTTGGCGAGGATGTCGCGGCAGCGCTGCGACTGGCTGCTGAGCAGCGCGACGTCCTCGGCATGGGCGAGCCCGGCGGCATCTCGCGCTCGAGCTCCTTGGCGACCAGCGCGATGGTGGCGAGCGGCGTGCCGAGCTCGTGCGCGGCGGCGGCGGCAAGGCCGTCGAGCGCGGAGAGATGCTGCTCGCGGGCCAGCACCAGCTCGGTCGGCGTTCAGCGCGTTGGCGAGCTGGCGCGCCTCCTCGGCGACGCGGAAGGCGTAGACGCCGATGAAGACGCAGGCCGAGACCAGCGCCACCCAGATGCCGGCGGTATAGATCGAGCGGCAGCGTCAGGCTCTGCGCCGGCGAACCAGGGCAGCGGCCGATGGGCGAAGGCGAGCAGGCTCGCCAGCGCGACGACCAGCAGGCCGAGCACGATGGTCGGACGCGGCGCCAGCGTCGTCGCCGAGACGATGACCGGCACCAGCAGCAGGATCGCGAAGGGATTGTCGAGCCCGCCGGTCAGGTAGAGCAGCCCGCCGAGCTGGAGGACGTCGTAGGCGAGCAGCAGCAGCGCCGCGCCGCGAGCCGAGCCGCACGGCTGGCCGGATAGCGCAGCCGCAGCGCCATGTTGAGCCAGGCCGACAGGGCGATCAGCGTGAGGCAGAGCCCGAGCGGCAGCGGGAAACCGAGGATGTAGTAGACGAAGAGGACCGCCACCGTCTGGCCGGCGACCGCCAGCCAGCGCAGGCTGACCAGCGTCTCGAGGCGCAGGCTGCGGCCGGCGAAGTCGTCGGCGGAGTCGGCGTGGTCGGGCATCTGGTCAATCTCTCGTCAATGCCGCAGCGATATAACATGGCGCTCTCCGCGAGCGGCGCCGCCATCCGATCTCCCAGACGACTCATGAACCACAGCCGCCGATCCAGCGATCGTCGAGCGGCTGACCAAGGTCTACAGGAACGGTGACGGCGGTCGACGGCATCTCCTTTTCGATGCCGCGGGTTCGATCACCGGCCTGCTCGGCGGCAACGGCGCCGGCAAGACGACCACGATCGGCATGATCCTCGGCCTGGTCCTGCCGACGCGGGCACGGTCCGCGTGCTCGGCAACGACATGCTGACGCGACCGCCACCGCGTCCTGCACCGGATGAATTTCGAAAGCCCCTATGTCGCCCTGCCCAACCGGCTGACGGTCCGCCAGAACCTGCGCGTCTTCGGCAAGCTCTACGGCGTGCCGAGCTCGAGGCGCGGATCGCGTCGACTCGCCGAGACGCTCGACCTCACCGATTTCCTCGACCGCGAGGCCGGCAAGCTGTCGGCCGGCCAGAAGACGCGGGTGGCGCTGGCCAAGGCGCTGGTCAACCTGCCGGAGCTGCTGCTGCTCGACGAGCCGACCGCCTCGCTCGATCCCGATACCGGCGACTGGATCCGCACGCGGCTGGAGACCTACCGCCAGAGCCGCGGCGCCACCATCCTGCTCGCCTCGCACAACATGCCCGAGGTCGAGCGGCTGTGCGACGACGTCATCATGATGAAGGACGGGCCGGATCGTCGATCGCGGCGCGCCGCGGGCGCTGATCGACAAATACGGCCGCACGACGCTGGAGGACGTCTTCCTCGACGTCGCGCGCGGGCGCGGCCGCGCCGGCGTGACTGGCGGAGCCGCTCATGAACGCGCCCTTCGCCCCCGGCTCGCCGCGCCGATCTACCGCCGCTTCTCGCCCGCGCGGGTCGGCGGCGATGGTGCTGCGCTACTTCTATCTGATGCGCTCGTCCTGGCCGCGGCTTGCCGAGCTCATCTACTGGCCGCTCGTGCAGATGCTGATGTGGGGCTTCCTGCAGACCTATCTCAACAGCCAGTCGGGCTTCATGGCGCGGGCCGGCGGCACGCTGATCGGCGCCATCCTGCTGTGGGACGTGCTGATCCGCGGCCAGCTCGGCTTCTCGATCTCGTTCCTGGAGGAGATGTGGTCGCGCAACATGGCCAACATCCTCATCAGCCCGCTGCGGCCCGGCGAGTTCCTCGTCGCGCTGATGTCGATGAGCCTCATCCGCCTGACGATCGGCCTGGTGCCGGTGACCGTGCTGGCGATCCTCTTCTTCGGCTTCAATCTGTGGAGCCTCGGGCTCGGGCTCGGCGCCTTCTTCGCCAATCTGCTCCTGACCGCCTGGGCGCTCGGCACCGTGGTCAGCGGCCTGATCCTGCGGAACGGCCTCGGCGCCGAGGGCCTCGCCTGGACGCTGATGTTCCTGCTCATGCCGGTTTGCGCCGTATTCTACCCGGTCGCGGTGCTGCCCGACTTCCTTCAGCCGGTCGCCTGGGCGCTGCCGCCGACCTATGTCTTCGAGGGCATGCGGGCGATCCTGATCGACCACACCTTCCGCGCCGACCTGATGATCCGGGCGCTCGCCATCAACGTGGTCTATCTGACGGCGGCCTGCATCGCCTTCATGGCGCTGCTCAACAGC
The DNA here is from genome assembly GCA_963812285.1 of uncultured Alphaproteobacteria bacterium. Lineage (GTDB taxonomy): Bacteria > Pseudomonadota > Alphaproteobacteria > Rhizobiales > Kaistiaceae > CAVSRC01. The sequence goes on from CAWEUR010000039.1 coordinate 12,255, forward strand.
GCCCGCCGCGTCGGCTCGCTGATGCGATCGGCGAGTAGCGCGGCCGGCTTTGCGACCAGTGATGGTTACCATACGGTCAATCTTTTCCTTGCCTTGCCCGATTCATCACACATATGCTTGTTGCGGTGCAAAAAATCCGACGGGTCGGCTAAGAAATCCGCTGGAACCGCGCGGTAGAAAGGGGTTCGGGGCTTGTCCTACTACCAGCTCTACGAACTGAACCACGCCGCCATGAGCCCGTTCCGCGCCGCGGCGGACGCGACCCGGCTCTATTTCCAGAATCCGCTCAATCCGCTGGCCCACACCACCTTCGGGCGCAGCGTCGCCGCCGCGGCCGAGCTGTTCGAGCGCACGACGCGGCGCTACGGCAAGCCCGAATTCGGCATCGCCTCGACCACGCGTGCACGGCGAGCGGGTGCCGGTGCGCGAGCGCGTGGTCTGGGAGCGGCCGTTCTGCCGCCTCATCCATTTCGAGAAGGTCGGCGGCGAGGCGCGCCACGAGCAGCCGCAAGCTGCTCATCGTCGCGCCGATGTCGGGCCACTACGCGACGCTGCTGCGCGGCACCGTCGAGACCATGCTCTGCGACCACGACGTCTACATCACCGACTGGATCGATGCGCGCATGGTGCCGCTGAGCGAGGGCCGCTTCGACCTCGACGACTACATCGACTACATCATCTCGATGCTGCATTTCCTGGGCGGCGGCGCCCACGTGATGGCGGTGTGCCAGCCCTCGGTGCCGGTGCTTGCCGCGGCGGCGCTGATGGAGGCGCGCGGCGACCAGTACCTGCCCGCCTCGATGACGCTGATGGGCGGGCCGATCGACACCCGCAGTCAACCCGACCGCGGTCAACTCGCTCGCCGAGCACCACGACATCGACTGGTTCCGCCACAACGTCATCATGAAGGTGCCGTTCCCGCATCCGGGCTTCATGCGCGACGTCTATCCGGGCTTCCTGCAGCTTTCCGGCTTCATGAGCATGAATCTCGACCGGCATGTCGAGGCGCATCACGACCTATTCCGTCATCTCGTCTAGGGCGACGGCGATTCGGCCGAGAAGCATCGCGAGTTCTATGACGAATATCTGGCGGTCATGGACCTGACCGCCGAGTTCTACCTGCAGACGGTCGACACCGTGTTCATCCGCCACGCCCTGCCCAAGGGCGAGATGACCCATCGCGGCCAGCCGGTCGATCCCGTCGGCGATCCGCAATGTCGCGCTGTTCACCGTCGAGGGCGAGAACGACGACATTTCCGGCGTCGGCCAGACCGAAGCCGCCCATCGCCTCGTCACCAATCTCAGCGCCGACAAGCGGGCCCATTACCTGCAGCCCAAGGTCGGCCATTACGGCGTCTTCAACGGCTCGCGCTTCCGCGCCGAGATCGCGCCGCGCATCGCCGACTTCATCGCCACCCACAATCCGCGCCGAGCCCACAACGGCAGCCGGGCGCGGGCGGGCGGCAACGGCGCAACGGCGAACGGCGCCAATGGCGCGGCCGCACGCCGCCGCCGCCGCCGCGACGAGCGTCAAGCGGCCCGCCGACGACCTCAAGGCGATCACGGGCATCGGGCCGAAGATCGAGAAGCTCCTCAACGGCGAGGGCATCTTCCACTACGAGCAGATCGCCGCCCTCGGCGGACCGGCGCTCGCGGTACTGGAGGAGAAGCTCGGCTTCCGCGGACGCGTCAAGCGCGACAACTGGGTCGACCAGGCCAAGGTCCTGTCCAGTAACTGAGCGATTCCAGTGACTTGACCGATTTCGCCACCCCGGCGGACCGATTTTTCTTGAAACCGCTTTGAGCTGTCACCACCTCCACCCTTGTCACGTTACAAGGGGAAGGACATGGTCACTTCATAAGCTCTGCGTCCGGCCTGGACGCCGCTTACCATCGCTCTCATGGTCATCGGCTTCATCTTCTTCTGGCCGCTTGGTCTGGCGATGCTCGCCTACATCATCTGGGGCGATCGCATTCCCGAGGTGCGTCAGCACTTCGAGAACGCCAAGCGGGACTGGTCGCACGAGTTCCGCGGCTGCGGCCGTCGCTCCCATGCGTATTCGCGCAGCGGCAATGTCGCGTTCGACGAGTACCGCCAGCGCGAGATGAAGCGCCTCGAGGAAGAGCGCCGCAAGCTCGACGACGACCTGCGCGAGTTCGAAAGCTTCATGCGCGATCTGCGCCGGGCCCGCGACCAGGAAGAGTTCGACCGCTTCATGAAAGCGCGCGGCGAAGCGCGCAAGAACGGCGACACCATCGACCTCTAGAACTTCCGCCGGGAAGGGGATGCCCCCTCTTCCCGGCCTCTCGCGAACCCTCCAGTCCATTCTCCATTCCCAAGACGAGGCTTCCCGCGTTTCCAGCCGCGGCGTGTCTTGCAAGAGCTCCCAAGGCGCCCTGACGCGCCAGCCTGACGGCGGGGCCCGAGAAGGGCTCCGCCGTCATTTTATGACAGGCCGCCACGCTCGCCGCGCCGGCGGTCCGCCTCGCTTGTGTCATGATAGAAGCGTCTGATTCGCCTTCTTGCCGGCTATCGGTCCATGAACTTCTTCAACCGCAGGATAGCGCCACCGCAGCGCGACCATTTCGAGGTGATGACCGAGCACGGCCCGATCGCCGTGACGGTCCGCCGCCATGCGCGGGCGCGCAACTACACGCTGCGCCTGGCGAGCGCCGGCGGCGGCGCGGTCCTCACCATGCCGCTGCGGGGCTCGCTCAGCGCCGCGCGGGTCTTTCTCGACCGCCATACCGGCTGGCTCGCGCGCCAGATGCGCAAGGCGCCGCCGGCACGTCCGATCGCCGATGGCACCACCATTCCTTTGCGCGATGTCCCGCATCTGATCCGCCACGCGCCCGGCCGGCGCGGCACCGTAACGGTCGGCGGGGATGACACGGTCCCGACCCTCTTCGTCGCCGGCGCGCCGGAGCACCTGCGCCGCCGAGTCCTCGACTTCCTCAAGCGCGAGGCACGGCGCGACATCGAGCCGGCGGTGATGCGCCACGCCGCCTCGCTGCGGGTGACCGCCAGCGCGATCAAGCTGCGCGACCAGACGAGCCGCTGGGGTTCGTGCTCGCCGACCGGCACCCTCTCCTTCTCCTGGCGGCTGGTGATGGCACCGCCCTTCGTGCTCGACTATCTCGCCGCCCATGAGGTGGCCCATCTGCGCGAGATGAACCATTCGCGCCGCTTCTGGCGGCTGGTCGAAGAGGTCTGCCCCGAGACCGAGACCGCGCGCGCCTGGCTCAACCACCACGGCCCCAGCCTGCACGCGGTCGGCGCGCTTGCCACCGGACCGGCCCTCGACAGCGCCACGGGCGACGGGATGGACGACGCCGCCGAGACCGCCTAACCCTTGCAAGGCTCCTCGCCACATCGTGCCGGCGTTCCTCGCTGCGACAGGCCCGCAATGCCCTTCAGGCCAGATACATTCGCGTTAACGCTGGTCCTGGCGCTGCTGACCGGGCTCGGTCCGGTGACGGTCGATATCTCGATCCCCTCCCTGCCGGCGATCGCCGATGCCTTCGCGACGACCGGGCCGGCGGCGCAGGGGACCATCACCGGCTACATCATCGGTTTCGCCATCGCGCAGATCTTCCACGGCCCCATCTCGGACCGCGTCGGCCGGCGGCCGGTGATCCTGGCGAGCCTCGTCGCCTTCGTGCTGGCGAGCATCGCCTGCGCCTTCGCCACCTCGGTCGCCATGCTGATCGCGTTCCGGGTGGTGCAGGCGGTTGCCGCGGCGGGGCCGATCATCCTCGCCCGCGCGGTCGTGCGCGACCTCTATTCCGGCGTGCGGGCGGCGCGCGAATTGTCGATCATGGCCTCGATCATGGGCATCGCGCCGATCCTCGCCCCGGTGCTCGGCGGGTTTCTGCAGGCGCGCTTCGGCTGGTCGGCCTCGTTCCTGGCAACGGCCCTTCTTGGCGTCGCCGGAATCCTGATGGTGTGGTTCGGCCTGCCCGAGACGCTTCAGCGCCGCGCCTCGGACCCGCTCTCGGTCGGGGCGATCGTCAAGGGCTTTGCCACGATCTGGCGCAACCGGGCCTATCGCGCCTATGCGGCGGTCCTTGCCTGCGGCTATGCAGGGCTGCTGACCTATATCGCCGGCTCGTCCTTCGTCATCGAGGTTCATTATGGGCTGGCGCCGATCGCCTTTTCCTTCGCTTTCGCCTCCGGCGCCCTCGCCTATATCCTCGGCACGGTGATCGGGCGGGCGCTGGCGCCGCGGCTCGGCCTCGATGCGACCATCGGCGTCGGCACGGCGTGCCTTGCCGCCGGCGGGCTTCTGGTCGCCGCCGGCGTCGGCCTCGGGCCGGACAGCGTCTTCGCCTTCATCGCGCCGATCATGGTCTTCACCACCGGCATCGGCATCGTCCTGCCGCAGACCCTTGCCGCCGCGCTGACGCCCTTTCCCGATCGGGCGGGCGCCGCTTCGTCGCTTCTCGGCTTCATTCAGATGGGCGCGGCGGCGGTCGCGATGACGATCGCGACGGTCATCCTCGGCGAGGGGATTGCCACCGTGCCAACGGTTCTTTCGATCGTCGGGATCGGGGCGCTGGCGACATTCCTGGCGACGCGCCGGGTGCGCGCCGCCCAATCCTGATCGCGGCCGGTCAGCCGCCGAACAGCCGCTGGAAGAAGCCGGAGCGGCGTGGCCGCGGCGGCGGCGCCGGTCCACCAATATCGGCCGGGGGCACGGGCCCGGAATCCTCCGGCCAGTTATTGTCGGAAAGGATGCCGGCGGCGGCGACCGCGCCCGGCGAGGCACCCGGCCCGAGCGCTCCGTTCCTGTCACCGGCCCGTGCCATCGGCCGCATGATGGTCTCCGGCGTCGCCGCGCCACTGGCGAAGTTGGCGGGATCGCGGAAGCGGTAATTGCCCGGCAGGTTGGCGACCGCGACGCCGTCGAGCGCCTGGCTCATGAAGGCGTGCCAGGCCTCGGCCGGCAAATTGCTGCCGGACGCCTTCTTGGTCGGCGAGCCGTCGTCATTGCCGAACCAGGCACCGGCGGTCAGCACGCCCGTATAGCCGATGAACCAGGCGTCGCGATAATCCTGGCTGGTGCCGGTCTTGCCGGCGACCTGCCAGCCGGGAATGGCGGCGCGCTTGCCCGTGCCCTCGCGGACCGTGTCCTCAAGCATCGAATTCATCATCGCGACATAGCGCGGCGCGATCACCTGGCCGGGTCCGGAGCCGGTGCGCCGGTAGAGTACCTTGCCGCTGCGGGTGACGATCCGGTTGATCACATGCGGGATGATTCCGGTGCCGCCATTGGAGAAGGGCACGAAGGCGCCGGTCATCTCCAGCAGCCCTACCTCGGAGGTGCCGAGGGCGATCGAGGGGGTGGCGGTCAGCGGCGAGGTGATGCCGAGCCGGCGCGCGGTCGCCACCACCGCCTTGGGGCCGACCTCGGCGACGAGCTGGGCGGAGATGGTGTTGATCGACAGTGCCAGCGCCGTCTGCAGGGTCACCGGCCCGCGATAGTGCTTGGAATAATTCTGCGGCTTCCAGCCCTTGATCGAGACCGGCTGGTCGATGCGCACGGTCTCCGGCATGAGGCCCGATTCCAGCGCTGTCAGATAGACGAAGGGCTTGAAGGCCGAGCCCGGCTGGCGCCTGGCGTCGATGGCGCGGTCATAGGGGCCGGTGGCATAATCGCGGCCGCCGACCAGCGCCTTGACGGCGCCATCGGTATCCAAGGCGACAAAGGCGCCCTGGCTGGCGCCATGCTTGCCGGCATCGGCCCTGAGCGTGTCGGAGATCGCCTTGGCGGCGGCGGTCTGCAGGCGCATGTCGATGGTGGTCTCGACGACGATGTCCTGGTCGACCGAGCCGACATAGCCGGGCAGCAGGTCCATGATCCAGTCGGCGATATAGCGGCCGCTGCCGCCGGCCATATCGTGGACCGGCTTGATTGGCTGCGACAGGGCAAGGCTCGCCTCGCGGTCGGAGATGTAGCCGGCCTCGTGCATGGCGGAAAGCACGGTCTGGGTGCGGGCCTCGGAGGCCTTCGGATGCAGGATCGGCGAATAATGGCTCGGTGCCTTGAGCAGGCCGGCAATGGTCGCCGCCTCGGCGAGGGTGAGGTTGCGCGCCGACTTGCCGAAATAGCGGTGCGCGGCGGCATCGACGCCATAGGCGCCGGCGCCGAGATAGACGCGGTTGAGATAGAGCTCGAGGATCTGCTTCTTCGACAGGCGGGCTTCCAGCCACAGCGCCAGGATCACTTCCTGGATCTTGCGCTCGATCGTCCGGTCCGGCGTCAGGAACAGGTTTTTGGCGAGCTGCTGGGTGATGGTCGAGCCGCCCTGGACGATGCCGCCGGCCCGGATATTGGTCACCATCGCCCGGGCAAGGCCGATCGGATCGACACCGAAATGATGGTAGAAGCGCCGGTCCTCGATCGAGATGACGGCCTCCGGCAGATAAGGCGGCATATCATCGAGCGACAGGCTGGCGCCGCCCGTATCGGACCGGTTGGTGATGAGCCCGCCATTGCTCGCCAGGATCTGAACGCTGGCGGCGTGCTTGGGCACGGTCCAGTCGGCGGTCGGCGGCAGCTTGGCGAAGAAATAGCCGAGCACGGCGGCGAGCGCCACGGTCGACCAGACGGCAAGAACCGCGGCCCAATAGGCGGCCCGCCTGACGAAACGGCCGAAGCCGGAGCCGGAACCGCCGGCACCGCGCGCCTTCCTGCGCTTGCGCGAAGTCGTCTTGGCACGGCCGGCCGCCGGCTTCTTGGCCGGCTTGCGGCGTGGCGACGCGCCACCGCGCCCGGCCGGGCGGTCGGAGTCCTTCAGGCCGATATCGAGCTTGCCGCGGTCCGGGGTCGCGCGCGCCTTGAGCGTCGGCTCGATCCGCTGGCTCTGCCGGCGCTTTTTCGCCATCGGCGACTGGTCCCTCACGCAACACGCGACGCCCACCGCTGCGCCGTTCTGGCACGCTAGAGACGGCGATTTAAGGTGCGGTTAAGGGTGACGGCCGGGCCGCCACGCGTCCTGGCGGAAAGCGCCGGATCGTGCCGATTTTCCACCTGTGGATAGCGGCCGGCGGGCGGCCCGGCGGCGCGCCGCCTGTTCGCGAGGCCGCCCCCGCCTATATGCGAATCGGAACCAGAACGGTCCCTTTGTCATTTCCCCCCCGGACGAGGCGGTCGCGGACGGGCGCCGCCTTGATTGCCTGTTGCCCGTTCCCCCCATGAGGGAGACCATTGCCATGAACGATACGACCGCTGCGAAGAGGCGCGTGGCTCCGCTGGACACGCCCGACGGCCTCGGCGACAACGCCACAAAGGACATTTCGGCGGCGCTGACGACGCTGCTCGCCGACATGTTCGCGCTCTATCTGAAGACCAAGAACTTCCACTGGCACATCTCCGGGCCCGCATTTCCGCGACTACCACCTGCTGCTCGACGAGCAGGCCGAACAGATCTATCGCCACCACCGACGCGATCGCCGAACGCGTCCGCAAGCTTGGCGGTACACGCTGCGCTCGATCGGCCATATCGGCCGCCTGCAGCGCATCGTGGACAACGACGCCGACTTCGTGACCCCGCTCGACATGCTCGCCGAGCTCGGGAGGACAATCTGCAGCTGACCGGCACATGCGCGAGACGCACAGCCTGTGCGACGAATACAGCGACGTCGCGACCGCCAGCCTGCTGGAAGAATGGATCGACCAGGCGAACGGCGCGTCTGGTTCCTGTTCGAATCGACGCGGCAGACGGAGAGCTGAGCGGGGCGGCGGCCATTGCGGCTCCGGCTCAGGTACGCTCCTGGGTTGGCGCTTTTTCGCCATCGGCGAGTAGTCCCTCACGCAACACGCGACGTCCGCCCTTGCGCCGTTCTGGCACGCTAAAGACGGCGATTTTAGGGCGGTTAAGGGGGAGGAGGGTCGGGGCAGTGGCATGTGTTTTGTCTGCCGGAGACGGAGGCGCGAACTAGCGATGAGCTGACGTCTGGGTAACGCCTTGATCGCGTGTCCGCGGATTCGCCCGGTATGGGCGTGTATAGCGGCACTCGGGATATCGCGTGCATCCCAAACTTGCCATTCCGCCCCTTGACCAATCGCATAGTGCTTCCGCATCTTGCGCACTGAGGCGGCGCGTCAGTGGGCGCTTGGAAGACTTCTCCAAAGTGCAATTCGGCCGCACAACGTGGCCCAGACCACATCTGACATTTGTGGGGCTCCGCAGATAATGCGTTACACTCTAGCCCGCATTTCGGGCATATGGAAGCATATCGGTCGTCCTCGGGCTCAGAATGGAATGCTATTGAATATCGACTGCCTGAGTTTTTCCGCGTTGATCAGGTAGATAACTGGCGTCTCTATGCGCGAACTCCAGAGCGCCTCTGGTGAACTCTCCGGTCGAAACAAAGAAACCGCCAACCGCTTTATCGGTGATGATGGCCGAATGGAATTTCTGGAGGTCAGGCCGGCCAGAAAGACCACCTTCCGCATATCTCTTGCATTCCAGAAAGAAAAGTGTATGTCCGTCCTTTTCGAGATTGTGTCGCGGCCGCGATCATTTGAATAAGGAGTTCGTGTCACCTAGTAACCCAAGTCTTCAAACATCGCAGAAACGTTATCCTCGAACTTCTGCGGCGTCAGCGCAGCGGAGTTCTGAACACTTGGCGCTAGCGACCCCGCCAAACGTTGTCTTTCGCGAGCACGAACTCTTTCGACCTCCGCCGAAATCTCACTCCGTCGAGCTTTCTCGAGGGTCGCTAACCGTTGTTCCTCTTCGATTCGTTCCTGTTCCTCCACGCATTCGCGACATCGCCCGCGCGCTTGTCCGCCGGGGATGCTGTGCTGGATCGAGTTCAACTTACCTTCCATTTCCAAATCCAAGCGATTCCCCAAAACAGTTGAGTGAGCCCGAAAGCCAGCGCTCCGACGGCCACAAGCCCGGTTGCTGAAAGGGGGAGGTGACGAATCCGAGGATGCCGGGGGTATTACCGAAGCCGATCTCGTCCAGGATCCACGCACCAACCAAGAGGGCGATGAGGCCAAAGAAAAGGAGGCCGAATAGACTTGCCACTCATCCCGCTAGATTGCCGCATGCACGTTTGCTTCAGTCAGTGAGCTGCGTTCCAACCGTCGATCGGCCACCGGATGCGAGTTGCGCGACAACGCCGTTTGACCGCAGGCAACATAACTTCAATGCGGACATTCGGGCGTGAGTGGTTGCTTGTCGTACGAATATCTCTAGATGGAAGCAAATTCAAGCGGCCGCTACAACTAAGTAGCCCCAGGATGGATTAGCGAAGCGCAATCCGCCGACCAAAGCCTCTGCCCACGCCGCAATACGCTGCGCACTTGCTGACCGCTTCGCATCGCGCCCCTTTCCCGAAGGCGCGCTCCCGGCCATACTCCGCCCCATGGCCAAATCCTCTGCGCCGTCCCGTCCGGTCCAGCGCGGCGACCATGTGTTTCTGGTCGACGGCTCGTCCTATATCTTCCGCGCCTATCACGCCCTGCCGCCGCTGACGCGGAAATCCGACGGGCTGCCGGTCGGCGCCGTCGCCGGCTTCTGCAACATGCTGTGGAAGCTGCTGGTGGAGGCCGATGCCGGGGTCAAGCCGACCCATCTGGCGGTCGTCTTCGACAAGTCCGAGCACACCTTCCGCAACGAACTCTACGACCAGTACAAGGCGCAGCGGCCGGAGGCGCCGGAGGATCTGCGCCCGCAATTCGGGCTGATCCGCGCGGCGGTCGCCGCCTTCAACGTGCCCTCGATCGAGCAGGCAGGGTTTCGAGGCCGACGACCTCATCGCCACCTATTCGCGCCAGGCGGTCGAGGCCGGGGCGGACGTGACCATCGTCGCCTCCGACAAGGACCTGATGCAGCTCATCCGGCCGGGCGTCACCATGCTCGACACGATGAAGGACAAGCGCATCGGCGAGGCGGAAGTCATCGAGCGCTTCGGCGTGCCGCCGGACAAGGTCATCGACGTGCAGGCGCTCGCCGGCGATTTGGTCGACAATGTGCCGGGCGTGCCGGGCATCGGGGTGAAGACCGCCGCGACGCTGA
>CAWEUR010000040.1:0-70651 GCA_963812285.1 uncultured Alphaproteobacteria bacterium
GCCCGACATCGAAAAGACCATGTCGAAATGGGTCAGCGACGGCGGAACGCTGGTGCGCTTCGCCGGTCCGCGCCTGGCCGCTGCCACCGATGCGCTGATCCCGGTGCGCCTGCGCCATGGTGATCGCGTCCTAGGCGGCAGCCTCACCTGGCAGACGCCACAGCCGCTCGCCTCCTTCTCACCCAATTCGCCCTTTGCCGGCATGACCGTGCCGCAGGACGTGCTGGTCAAGCGCCAGGTACTCGCCGAGCCCGACGGGACGCTGGCCGCCCACACCTGGGCGGCGCTCGCCGACGGGACACCGCTGGTGACCGCCGCGCCCCAGGGTAAGGGTTGGCTCATCCTGTTTCACGTCACCGCCGATCCAAGCTGGTCGAACCTTCCGCTTTCAGGCACCTTTGTCGACATGCTGAGGCGAATCATCGCCTTCTCCAACGCTGCCAGGGGCAGCGGCACCAGCCAGGCCGGCGAGAGCGCGGCGCCGATCGCGCCCTACCAGCTTCTGGACGGCTACGGCCGTTTCGCCCAGCCCGGCGCCGACGCGCAGCCGATCCCGGCCAATGCCGATACGATCGCCGTCAACGCCGATCATCCGCCCGGTCTCTATGGCAGCGAGGACGGCTTCCGCTCGCTCAACCTGCTCGGCGACAACGCCAAGATCGAGCCCTTCAACGTCGCCGCGCTGTCCGGCGGGCGCGAGCGCCCCTATCCGACCAGTCGCCGATCCCGATCGCGCCCTGGCTCTTCGCCCTGGCGCTCGGGCTCCTCATCCTCGACGCGCTCGCCGTCCTGTGGCTCGCCGGCGCGCTGCGCATCCCACGGCGCGCGGCGACCGCGGCTGTGGTCCTTGTCTCCGGCCTCGCCCTCCATGGCATCGGTCAGGCACGCGCCGACGAAGCGTCGGACCGCTTCGCGCTGGAGGCCGTCAACAACACCCACCTCGCCTATGTGATCACCGGCGACGCCACCGTCGACCAGACCAGCGAAGCCGGCCTCTACGGTCTCACCCAGGTGCTCACCCAGCGCACCGCGCTCGAGCCCGGCGCCACCGATCGGCGTCGACCCGTCACGCGACGAGCTCGCCTTCTTTCCGCTGATCTACTGGCCGGTCGGTGCCCAGCACGCCGCATGCCGAGTTCGGCGACCATGGCGCGGATCGACGCCTATATGCGCAATGGCGGCTCGGTGCTCTTCGACACGCGCGACCAGCTCGAACGCTCCACCAACATCACCTCCTTCAGCGGCACGCCGGCGGTCGAGCGCCTGCGCCAGATGCTCGCGACCCTCGACATCCCGCCGCTCGAGCCGGTGCCGGCCGACCATGTGCTGACCAAGGCGTTCTATCTCCTCAACGACTTCCCCGGCCGTTATTCCGGCGGGCCGCTGTGGGTCGAGACAAGCCAGAGCGGCGACAGCCGCTCCGACCGCCCCGCGCAGGCCGGCGACGGCGTCTCGACCATCCTCATCACCGAGAACGATTTCGCCGGCGCCTGGGCGATGGACAAGCAGCAGAACTTTCTCTACCCGACCGTGCCCAACGATCCGCTGCAGCGCGAGATGGCCTTCCGCGTCGGCGTCAATCTCGTCATGTACACGCTGACCGGCAACTACAAGGCCGATCAGGTGCACGTGCCGGCCCTGCTCGAACGGCTGGGGCAATAGCGCGTGACCTGGTCCGTCTCCTTCGCGCCGCTCCTGCCGGTCTGGCTGATCGCCACGCTCGGCGGCCTCGCGGCGCTGCTTCTGCTCCTCGGCCTCGCCCGGCGCGTGCGCGGTGCCTGGCTGCGCGCGGCCGCCCTCGCCGCCCTCGTCCTGGCATTGCTCAACCCGGTCATCCTGCGCGAGGACCGCCAGCCGCTGCCGACCGTCGTCGCCGTCGTCACCGACAAGAGCGCCAGCCAGTCGCTCGACGGACGCGACAAGACCACGGACGACGCCCGTGCCGCCCTTCTCAAGCGCCTCGCCGATTTCCACGGCCTCGACGTGCGCACGATCGACGCCGGCGGCCCCGACGGCGGCGGCGTGCCGGTCGACGGCACCAAGCTCTTCGGCCCGCTCGGCGCCAATCTCGCCGACGTCCCGCCCGAGCGCCTCGGCGCGGTGATCATGCTCACCGACGGCGAGGTCCACGACATTCCCGCGGTGAAGGATTCACCGACCGGCGGCGCGCCGCTGCACGTGCTCCTGTCCGGTCACGACAATGAACGCGACCGCCGCATCGTCATCGACAGCGCGCCGCGCTTCGCCATCGTCAACGAGACCCAGACGATCAAGTTCCGCGTGCTCGATGACGGCGTGCCTCCGGGCAAGGACGGCCCCGTCCGCGTTACCGTCACCCGCGACGGCAACCCGCTGTCGAGCGAACTGGTGACACCCGGACAGCCCGCCGAGCTGACGGTCGATATCGCCCATGCCGGGCCGAATATCCTGGAATTCGAGGCCGCGCCCCTCGACGGCGAACTGACCCCGGTCAACAACCGCGCCGTCGCCGATATCGAGGGCATTCGCGAGAACCTGCGTGTCCTCCTCGTCTCCGGCGAGCCCCATGCCGGCGAGCGCACCTGGCGCAACCTCTTGAAGTCCGACGCCGCCGTCGACCTCGTCCACTTCACCATTCTCAGGCCGCCGGAAAAGCAGGACGGCACGCCGATCAACCAATTGTCGCTGATCGCCTTCCCTACCCGCGAGCTCTTCTCGGAAAAGATCGACCAGTTCGACCTGATCGTCTTCGATCGCTACCAACACCGCGGCGTGCTGCCGATCCTCTACTTCGACAACATCGCCCGCTATGTCCGCAATGGCGGCGCTTTGCTCGTCGCCTCCGGCCCCGACTACGCCAATGACGGCAGCCTCTACCAGACGCCGCTCTCGCCGGTCCTGCCGGCCGCCCCGACCGGGCACATCACCGAGGAGCCCTACCACGCTGTCGTTACCAATCTCGGCGAGCGCCACCCGGTGACGCGCGACCTCGACAGGCGCCAACTTCGACCCGCCGCACTGGGGTCGCTGGTTCCGTCTCATCGATGTCGACAAGCCGACCGGCGAGGTGGTCATGGACGGGCGCCGAGAAGAAGCCGCTGCTCATCCTCAAGCGCGAGGGCAAGGGCCGCGTCGCGCTGCTTCTGTCCGACAATGCCTGGCTGTGGTCGCGTGGCTACGAGGGTGGCGGGCCGCATGTCGACCTGCTGCGCCGTCTCGCCCACTGGCTGATGAAGGAACCGGATCTGGAGGAAGAGGCGCTGCGCGCCCATGCCCAGGCCGGCGAGCCTGACCGTCGAGCGCCAGACCATGGCCGACACGACGCCGCCGGTAACGGTCCAGGCGCCCTCCGGCGCGACCGAGACGGTGACCTTGAAATCGGTGGAGCCCGGCCTGTGGCGGGCGACGGTGCCGGTGAAGGAGATCGGCCTCTACCGCGTCGAGCAGGGCGACAAGCGCGCCTTCGCCCATGTCGGCGCGGCCAATCCGAAGGAATTCATCGACGCGCGCTCGACGCCCGACCTGCTCGCGCCGCTGGTCAAACAGACCGGCGGCCATATCGGCCGCATGGCGGACGCTGGTGGCCATGTCGAGATGCCGCGCATCGTGCCCGTGCGATCGGGCTCGACAATGTCCGGTAGCGACTGGATGGGGATCCGGATGACCGAGGCGAGCGTGCTGAAGGGCGTCGGCCGGTTGCCGCTATTCAGCGGTCTTGCTCGGCCTCGCCCTGCTGCTGGGCACCCTCGCGGCAACCTGGTACCGCGAAGGACGCTGAGCAATTCCAGGAAAAGTGGCGACCACTTTTCCATCCGGAATCGCGAAGAGAAAGACGAAATTGAGCGGATCTCCGATACGACGGAACGGTGACCTGCTCAGATGGTCCCCTACCGCCTGCGGAACTGCGAGCGGCGCTGCGCGGTCGCCGCGCCGGGACTTTCCGTCCTGTGGCGGAAATTGATCCGCCCCTTGTCGAGGTCGTAGGGGGTCATCTCGACCCGCACCCGGTCGCCGGCAAGCGTACGGATACGGTGCTTGCGCATCCGTCCCGCCGCGTAGGCGAGGATGACGTGGTCGTTGTCGAGCTTCACCCGGAAGTTTCCGTCCGGGAGAACCTCGGTAACCGTGCCTTCGAACTCGAGCATCTCTTCTTTGGCCATTGTATCTCCTTTGGTTGGCGACCGGCTCAGCCGGCCTGCGCGGCGCGATGGCGGCGCGAGCCGCGCCGTGCCGGCTGCATCAGGGGAAGGCCGGAGATCCCCTTGGCCTGCGAATGCGATCCGGCCTGCGATTTCGACTCCGGGCGTCCGTCCGATCCACCGGAAGCCTGGCGGCGCTCGCCGCCTTTGCGGCGACGCGGCTTGCGAGTCGAACGCGGCGCGTCACCATGCCCATCCTCGCGCGTCGCGGCAACGGCCTGCCCGTCCGCGCGGGTTGCGGGAATATCCTGACGGATCAGCTTCTCGATGTCGCGCAGATAGGCGACCTCATCCGGCGAACAGAATGAAATGGCCACGCCCTCGCGCCCGGCACGAGCGGTCCGCCCGATCCGGTGGACATAGCTTTCGGCGACATTGGGAAGGTCGAAGTTGATGACATGGCTGATACCGGCGACATCGATGCCGCGGGCGGCGATGTCGGTCGCCACCAGCGTGCGCACTCGGCCGGAGCGGAAGGCGGCAAGCGCCCGCTCGCGCTGACCCTGGCTCTTGTTGCCATGGATGGCATCGGCATTGATGCCCGCCTTGACGAGGCCGCGCACGACCTTGTCGGCGCCATGCTTCGTACGGGTGAAGACCAGCGCCCGGTCGATCGGCTCCTGCTTGAGGAGCGTGGCGAGGTGTCCCGCCTTGCCGCTGCGCTCGATATGGACGGCCCGCTGGTCAACGCGCTCGGCGGTGGTCGCCGCCGGCGTCACCGCGACGCGGACCGGATCGTTGAGCATCTCGCCGGCCAGCCGAGCGATCTCGCCGGGCATTGTCGCCGAGAAGAACAGGGTCTGCCGCTCGCTCGGAAGCAGCGCCACGATCTTCCGGATGTCACGCACGAACCCCATGTCGAGCATGCGGTCGGCCTCGTCGAGGACGAGGACCTCGACGCGATCGAGCTGGATGGCGCGGCTGCGCTGCAGGTCAGTCAGGCGACCCGGCGTTGCCACGAGCACGTCGACGCCACCGGCGAGCCGGCGAATCTGGCGCCCGATGGGAACGCCGCCGATGGCCAGCGCAACGGAAAGCCGCAAATGGCGGCCATAGGTCTCGAAACTCTCGGCGATCTGGCCGGAAAGCTCACGCGTTGGGCTGAGAACCAGGACGCGGCAGGACTTGCGCTCGGGCCGGGCCGGCGCGGCGGCAAGACGATGGATGATGGGAAGGGCGAAGGCAGCGGTCTTGCCGGTGCCAGTCTGGGCGATACCGATCAGGTCGCGCCCGATCATCGCGTGAGGAATGGCGGCCGACTGAATTGGGGTCGGCGTCTGGTAGCCGCGCTCGGCGAGAGCGCGCATGATCGGCTCGGCGAGGCCGAGACTGTCGAATGACGTCAAGTTGTTACTTTCTCAAACAGCGAAATGGCCGCGCGCACTCGAAAGTGCGACGACCGCTAGCGCGGAAAATGTGGACATCCCGCGGTGCCTGGGCTGTCGATGTTGTTGAAGAAGCGGGCAGAAAGCCGGGTGCCGGATTGCGCAACGCGGCCCGCAAGGGACCTTTGGTCCGCGCTTCATATGGTACGGAACCGCTTGAAAGGCAAGGAATTTCTTGTCCCTCCACAACGATTGCCGAGGGGCAGTGACAGGTCCAGCGAAAGGCTCCCGCCGTGGTCGCCTCAGCCGGGACGTGCCGTGGCCGCCCCCGCCAGCCCGTCGAGCGCCCCTTCGGCGAGGCCCGCGACCAGCACGCGGCCCGGATCGACCGGCGCCGGCAGGGTGATGGCGTAGGGGCTGAGCGCCGTGAAGCCAAGTGGGCCGTAATAGGGCAAATCGCCGACCAGCATCACAACCTGGTGTCCCTGCCGCGCGGCGGCCTCGAGCGAGATGCGCACGAGCGCCTTGCCGGCGCCACGCCCCTTGTAGTCCGGCCGCACGGCGAGCGGTCCGAGGAGCAGCGCCAGCCGCCCGCCGATGGCGATTGGCGTCAGCCTGACCGAGGCGGCCATGTCGCCATTCGCCAGCGCGACGAAGGAGAGCGCCGGATCGTGTGGCGTCCCCTCGCGCAGCCGGAAGGCGGCACGGGCGAAGCGTCCCGGCCCGAAGGCTTCTTCATGAAGGGTCTCGATCGCGGCGCAATCAGAGGCCTCTTCGAGGCGATAGGTAAACGGCGTCTGGAGCATGGCGGGGTTCCGAAGTCGGAGCGGATCGATCCGGTCCGACGGCCCCGTTCAATCGCGGGCGGGCTCGGACCGGCGCACGGCAGCGCGTGACACGGCGTCACGTCGCTCCTGTCGTCGTCGCTCGATGGTCCGAAAAATCACGGCCACGTTTCCTCCACAGAAGCGCGCATATCACGGAGCGCCCGGCAATTCCAGCGTTTCGGAAAGCGTTGTGGCCTCACCAATCCGCGACGGGCGGCGCCCCGGCGATTTCCGCCAGGCGCCGACGCGTCGCCTCGGTCGCGCCCTCCGGCAGGTCACCGGGGTCGAAGAAGCCGCAATCGACGATTTCGAGATTGGGAACGGCCGGCATTTCGGGCTGGCTCCACCCCCGGCACACATACACCGCCACATGGTCGCGCCGCGACAGGGCACGGTTGAAATAGATCCCGAACAGGCGCGGCGGCTCTTCGAGCAGGATCCCGGTCTCTTCGCGCATCTCGCGCGTCAGGGCCTCGACCAGCGTCTCGCCGGGCTCGACCCCGCCGCCCGGCAGGTACCAGCCCGGCGTATAGCTGTGCTTGACCAGAAAGACCTTGCCCGCCACGTCGAAGGCGGCGCCACGCACGCCAAGCGTCATGCCGCGATGAAATCGGGACAGCGCCACATAGATCTGCTGCGGCAATCGGATCAGCGGATTCATGATTGTCTCAGTCGATCGGCCCGGCACAGAAAACGGCAGGCCCATTATTCGGGCGATACTGGTTAATGCTCTGCTCACCATGCATGCCGCGCAACGGAGCATTGCGGCGGGCCAGCTACCACGCGCGCGCATGCCGACTTATCTGAAGGGTGACCAAATAGGGAGGCGTCGCCCGGCTATCGGCCTTGGCAGACCCGCCCGGAGCCCTTCGAGGATATCATGATTGCCCGTTTCTTCCGTCGCCGTCAGCAGCGGCGGTATGTGTGGTCGCCCGCGGTCGACTTCAGTGACCCGCGCATCGCGGCCGCACTGATGACCTTCGGCGCCTGACCGCCGAAGCGGATCGCCTTTACCCGGCGCGAACCGTCGTTTAAGCCGCCGGGATGGTGCTCATCGCCCATCTCTCGGATTGCCATCTCGGCCCGCTGCCGCGGGTGCGGGTGCGCGACCTCGCCTCCAAGCGGGCCTTCGGCTTTCTCAACTGGCAGCGTAACCGTCGCCACGGTTTCGACGACCGCGTGCTCGGCGCGCTGGTCGCCGACATGAAGGCGGCGGCGCCCGACCACATCGCCGTCACCGGCGATCTCGTCAATCTCGGACTCGACGACGAGATCGCGGCGGCACGCGAATGGCTGAAGACCCTCGGGGCACCGCGCGATGTGACGGTCGTCCCCGGCAACCACGACGCCTATGTCAAAGGCGCCTTCGAGGCCGCCTGCCGAAGCTGGCACGACCACATGACCGGCGATGAATCCGACGGGCCGGTCGTCTTTCCCTTCGTGCGCCGGCGGGGTGCGCTCGCCGTTATCGGCCTGTCGACAGCGGTGCCGACCGCCCCGCTGATGGCGACGGGCCGCCTCGGCCACGACCAGATCGCCGCCCTAGCCCCTATTCTCGCCGATCTCGGCCGCGAGGGCCTTTTCCGCGTCGTTCTGATCCACCATCCGCCGGTCGCCCATTCCCGCCATGGCTACCGCCGGCTGATCGACGCGGCGAGGTTCAGGGACACGATCGGCAGGGCCGGCGCCGAGCTCGTCCTCCACGGCCACGACCACAAGCCGCGCTTTGCCGAGATCGACGGCCCGCGGACGAAGGTGCCGGTCGTCGGCGTGCGCGCCACCAGCGCGGCACCGAGCGCCCATCATCCCGGCGGCGGGTACAATCTCTACGAGATCGAGGGCGGCCCCGAGGCCTGCCGCATCACCATGCGCCACCGCGCCGTGCGCCATCCCGGCGGCCCGGTCGAGACGATTTCAGAGCATGTGATCGGCGGGTGAGGCGGCCCCTCAGTTGATCGCCACCCAGGCGTAGCCGAGAAGCCCAAGGACGCCGAGCAGAATGCCGAGCAGGAAGGACGCCGCCACCCAGCCCATTGCCCGCTGGTCCGGCTTCGTCTCGCCCGGCGGCTTCGGCCGTGCCCCGGCAAGCACCTGCGCCACCTTTTCAACCTGCCGGGCCGGCGGCTCGGCCGTCGCCTCGCGGTGGGCCATGCGCTTGGCCAGCCAGTCCCCCTCGATCGCCCGCTCCCGCTCGATGATGCGCTCGGCCACGTAGTTGGTAACGCAATCGCCCATCTCGGTGATGTTGGGCGTCTCGAGAATGATCGTGCGGCCGAGCCGCGTGTCCTTGATGAAGCGGTAGGTACGCCGATCTCGCCCCATGACGACGAAGGCGGTCATGTCGATCCACAGGCGTGGCGGCGTTCCCGGCGCCACGGTGAACAGGAACTGCTCGTCCTCTTGAGGCACCTGGGCAAAGATGCCCTTGAGCTCGTCGGCGAGCATGTCGAGCCGCGCCCGCTCCGCGTCACGCAACTCCACCACCACATCAGACCGCTCGGCCTCAGCCGTGCGCACCCGCCGGATCACCTCGGTGAGGTTGCGCTCCTTGCCCGCCAAGTCGCGGTTATCGTTGATATCGCTCACGCCCAAACTCCAGCCGACCTCAGGACCGCCGACAGTTAACTGAGTGTTACCAAATTTCGCATAGCTCCGCATCTGCCATTGCACGCCGCAGGCCATCTTCGGGGACAACCTCATGACGCCACTTCCACCCGCCGCCGAACGGGTCCAGGCAGCCGCCAACGCTCTCGGCCTCGCCGTCACCGTCACCCTCATGCCGGCCAGCACACGCACCGCCGAGGACGCCGCAGCGGCCTGTGGCTGCACTGTAGGACAGATCGTCAAATCACTGATTTTCAAGGGAAAAACGAGCGGCACCCCACTCCTCTTCCTGGTCTCGGGCACCAACCGGGTGAACGAGAAAGGCGTCGCCAGCTGGCTCGGCGAAGCGATCACGCGGCCCGACGCCGATTTCGTCCGTGCCGCGACCGGCTTTGCCATTGGCGGCATCCCGCCGCTCGGCCACACGACGCCGCTCGCCACCCATTTCGACGAGGACCTGTTGCAATATGGGACAGTGTGGGCGGCCGCCGGCACGCCCAATGCCGTCTTCGAGGTCGACCCGGCGACCCTCCGCGAGGCGGTCGCCGCCAGGGTCGTGACAGTCAAATAGGCTCTTCGCCCTATCCGCCGAGCCGCGCCATCGCCGCCTCGACCTGCGCCCGCCGCGGCATCGGCGCCACGGCGCCGTAGCCCTCCGTCGACAGTCCGGCGGCGACATTGGCATAGCGCGCGGAGCGGAAAGCATCGCCGGTGGCGAGATATTCGGCAAGGAACGCGCCATCGAACATGTCGCCGGCTCCGGTCGCGTCCACCGCCTTGACCGAAATCGGCGACAAGCGCTCGCGTTTCTCGGGCGTCGCGATCACTGCCCCGTCGGCGCCGAGCGTCAGCGCGACCACCTTGGCACCGAGCTCGAGATAGAAATCGACGATCTTGTCCGGATCGACATGGCCGGTGAGATGGGTCGCGTCGTCGACGCCGGGGCGGATGATGTCGGCAAGCTCAGCCGCGGCGTGAATGATCGCCCGCGCCCGGTCGAGCGACCACAGACGAAGCCTGAGATTGGTGTCGAACGAGACCAGCGTGCCGGCCGCCCGGGCGGTGCGCATGGCCGAGAAGACCGTGTCGGCGGCGCTCGACGAGATCGCCAGACTGATGCCCGAGGCATGTAGCACCCGCGCCGATTTGACCATCTCGGCCGGCACATCATCCGGCGTCATCCGGCTCGCCGCCGAGCCGGCCCGCATATACGAGAAGACGTGGCCGTCGGGGCCGTGGCTGATGAAGTAGATGCCCGTATGGGCGACCGGGCTGCGCCTCACCGCGCTGGTGTCGACGCCCTCGTCCTTCCACAATTGCACGAAGCTGTCGCCGAACTGGTCGGCACCGACCGCCGTCACATAGGCGACCTTCGCCCCCTGCCGGGCCGCGGCGATGGCGCAGTTCGAGGTGTCGCCGCCATGGCCGGGGCGGAAGACGCTCTCCCCCTTGGCCTGGTTCAGTTCGAACAGCGGCTCGCCGATCGAGACGATATCGAATTCGGGCATTCCTTCACTCCCTTCCGTAGGGAGCCCGACATATCACAGCTCGCCGCGGATCGCCTTGCCGTAAAGCTGCTCATAGAGGCCTGCCGTCATCGGCACCGGATTGCCGCCGGTCGTGGGGTCTTTCAGCGCCATCGGCGCGGCTTCCACGAGGATGTCCTCCTCGACACCGATCTCCTTCAAGGTGTGCGGAATGCCGACCTCCCGGCGCAGCGCCAGCGTCCAGTCGATGACGCTTGATGCACTCTGTCCCGGCAGGTCGAGATAACGCGCCAGAGCCGAGAGGCGCTCCTCGATCGCCGATTGGTTGAAGGCGAGCACATAGGGCATGACCACCGCATTGGTGAGCCCGTGATGGGTGCCGCGCAGGCTCGAGCACGGATGGCTCATCGCGTGCATGGCGCCGAGCCCCTTCTGGAAGGCGACGGCGCCCATGGACGAGCCGGCCATCATGAAGGCACGTGCCTTGACGTCGGTACCGTCGGCGACTGCCTTCGGCAGCCATTCCTTGACCAGCCGCAGCCCCTCGAGCGCGATACCCTCGCCCATCGGATGGAAGAACGGGCTGCACCAGGCTTCGAGGCAATGGCTGAGCGCGTCCATGCCGGTCCACGCGGTCAGCGTCCTCGGCAGGTTCAGCGTCAGCTCCGGGTCGGCGATCACCACCTTCGGCAACATCAGCGGGTGAAAGATGACCTTCTTGGTGTGGTCGGCGGGATCGGTGATGACCCCGGCGCGCCCGACCTCCGAGCCCGTGCCGGCCGTCGTCGGTACGGCGACGATTGGCGCGACCGCGCTGGAATCGGCCCGGGTCCACCAGTCCTCGCGATCCTCGAAGTCAAAGACCGAGCGGGTCTGGCCCGCCATGAAGGCAATCACCTTGCCGACATCCATGCCCGAGCCGCCACCGAAGGCAATGACGCCGTCATGGCCGCCCGCCTTGAAGGCGCCGATCCCCTCCTCGAGATTGGCGAGCGTTGGATTGCCGTCGACCCGCGAGAACACCTCGACCGCAACGCCGGCCTCCTCCAGGACGCCAAGCGCCTTGGCGACGATCGGCAGGCCGACCAGCCCCGGGTCGGTGACGAAGAGCGGCCGGGTGATGCCGGCACTCTTCAGCGCGTCCGCCAACTCCGCAATCCGCCCTGCACCGAAACGGATGGCGGTGGGATAGGACCAGTTGCAGGTCAGGGACGGATAGCGATCGATCATCTGGATTTCGAACTCTCTTGGATGAAATGAAAACCTGTCGACGGGCCGGGATCGGCACGCCCGCCCGCACCCCTAATAGCGCTCGAAGCCGCGCTGGAGCTCCCAGTCGGTGATCCGGCGGTCGTATTCGGACTGCTCCCATTCGGCGGTGTGGACATAATGGTCGACGACGGCATCGCCGAAGGCGGCGCGCAGCATCTTCGACTTCTTCATCGTCTCGGTGGCCTCGCGCAGGGTCTTCGGCACCTCGCGCAGGCGCTTGCCGTAGTAGGCATCGCCGACATAGGCGGGCTCGAGTTCCATCTGCTCCTCGATGCCGGCGATGCCGGCGGCGATCAGGGCGGCGAAGGCGAGATAGGGATTGAGGTCGGCCCCGCCGATCCGGCACTCGATGCGGATCGCCTTGGTGCCGGCGGCGCACAGGCGGAAGCCCGCCGTACGATTGTCCATCGACCAGATCGCCTTGGTCGGCGCGAAAGTGCCTACCTGGAAGCGCTTGTAGGAATTGACGTAAGGCGCCAGGAACCAGGTGATCTCGCGCGCATGGGCAAGCTGGCCGGCCACATAGTGGCGCATCAGCGCCGACATGCCGTGTTCGGCCTTGCCATCGAGGAAGAGCGGCTTGTTGCCGGCCGCGTCCCAGATCGAATTGTGGATGTGGCTCGAACTGCCGGCAAGGTCGTAGCGCCACTTGGCCATGAAGGTGATCGCCTTGCCCTGCAGGTAAGCGATCTCCTTGCAGCCGTTCTTGACGATCACGTGCCGGTCCGCCATCGCCAGCGCATCCGCATAGCGGACATTGATCTCTTCCTGGCCCGGCCCCCATTCGCCCTTGGAATTTTCCACCGGGATGTCGGCGCCCTCGAGCCCGTTGCGGATCGCCCGCATCACCCCTTCTTCCTTGGTGGTCTGGAAGATGTGGTAGTCCTCGATATAGCTGCCGGCGGTCTTCAGGTCGCGATAGGACTTGGCCAGCGCCGTCTCGTAGGTCTCGTCGAAGAGATAGAATTCGAGCTCGGAGGCGAAGAAGGCCGACATCTTCATGGCCTTCAGCCGCGCGATCTGTTTCTTCAGGATCGCCCGCGGCGAATGCGGCACGTCCTCCTGGGTGTGATGGTCGAGAACATCGGCGAGCACCAGCGCCGTGCCTTCGAGCCAGGGCAGAAGACGTAAGGTCGAAAGGTCAGGCTTCAGGACGAAGTCGCCATAGCCCTTCTCCCAATTGGCCGCCGCATAGCCGGGCACCGGCTCCATGTCGATGTCGTTGGCGAGCAGATAGTCGCAGCCATGGGTCTCGTGATGAGCGTGGTCGACGAAATACTCCGCCTGGACGCGCTTGCCGATGAGCCGCCCCTGCATGTCCGGGAAGCACAGGACGACCGTGTCGATCGCGCCGCCCTCGACGCGCTTCTTCAAATCGGTAAGCGTCAGTGCCCCGGCCATGAAGCGTTCCTCCATTCGGGGCCTCCGCACGCGCCGAATCGCCGGGCCGAGCCGCCGTCATCAATGGCCGCGATGTTACCCTCAACTTGGTGCCTGTGAAATGATGACGCCTCCACCGGGCCGTCAGCTTCGGCCGCCAAGCGATTCAATCCACTTTGAAATCGGGGTTGGCATCGGGGAGCCGCCGGTCATGCCCCGATCGACGCCTCCTGCTCCGCCGCTTGCCGCCAGGCCGCGGCATATCCGTCAAGGTCGATCTCCAGCGGCATGGCCGGCGCCGGATCGGGGCTCGATTCCGGCGCCGCCTTCGGCCCGAGCGCGAGAAGCGCCGCGCCCGAAGTCGTGCCGGTCGCATCCGGCCGGGCGATCACCGGGCGCCGGATCAGCCTCGCCAGCGCGGCGAGGAACCAGCGATTGCGCGAGAACGGTCCCTCGACGATCGCCGGACCCTCGGCGCCGGCGAGCTTCAGGCAGGTTTCGGCGACCAGCGCGCAATAGAGGGTCGCGGCGGCGGTGCGCTCCTGCTGGGCGAGCAAGGACGGCTCGCGCGTCCACCGTCCGGCATGGGCGCCATAGGGGCCCGTGCCCGGCGCGAAGGTCGGCAGCGCCATGATCCGCTCCCGGACCACCCGCACGAGGTCGGCCTCAGACGGCTCGGCGCCGTCGCCGGTCAGGATTTCGTATTCCCGCCCTGCCATAAAGCGCGCCGACGGCACGGCGCGCCCGAGCGCGTCGACATTGGCGAGGCAATCACGCGTCGCATCGAGCCGGTCGATCTCCCCGCCGGGCGCCATCACCACCATCCACGTGCCCGTCGACAGCACCGCGAAGGGCGGCTGCCGCCCGAGCACATGCGGCAGCAGGCTCGCATTGCTGTCGTGGATGCCGGCGATCACCCGGCAGGCGGGGCTCAGCCCCGTCGCCGCGGCCACCTTCGGCGTGATCGTGCCGAGCACGTCCCACGCCTTGACGAGTGGCGGGAACAGCCGAGTCCAGTTCTGCTCCGTCGCCAGTTTCGAATAGGTGGCGAAACGCGGGTTCCACAGATCCGTATGGCAGCCGAGCGAGGTCGCCTCCGCCGTCTTGGCGCCGGACAGGCGCCAGGCCCAGTATTGCGGATAGGGCAGGATCGTATCGACCCGGGCGAAGGCCTCCGGGAAACGCCGCGACAGCCAGTAGAGCTGGCGCCCGGCATTGAGACCCTGCGGCAGCCCCGGCGAGAAGGTCTCGGAGAAGGCGCCGCGCAGCCGGTCATACGCGCCGTTCAGCGCCTCCGGCCCGTCGAACTCGTAGTCGAGCACCGGCAGCGCCAGCTCCTCGCCGTCAAGCAGCGCGAAACAGGCGCCATGAGTGGTGATCGAGATGGCGGTGATGTCGGCGCGCGCGGCGAGCGCGGCCAGCCCCTCCATGAACCAGG
The DNA here is from genome assembly GCA_963812285.1 of uncultured Alphaproteobacteria bacterium. GTDB lineage: Bacteria > Pseudomonadota > Alphaproteobacteria > Rhizobiales > Kaistiaceae > CAVSRC01. The sequence continues at coordinate 14,512 of CAWEUR010000040.1, forward strand.
TCCACAACCGCTCGACATCGAAATGCGGATAGGGTCCGTCGCGCGACACCTGATTGGTGGTCGTGCGGATCGCGACCGTGGCGTTCGTCGCCAGATCGACGAGCGCCAGCTTGGCATTGGACTTGCCAATATCGAAGACGGCAACGGCGGGATCGCGGTTCATCAGGCGAGATGGAACACGGGTACGAGCGGCACGGCGATCGGCTCGTTGTCGGGCTTCACTTCCATGATGTCGGCCATATGGTCCCACCAACGCCGCATGACCGGATGGTTCGGCAGGTCGTCCATCGTGTGGTTGTCCGTGCGCCAAAGAACGCCGAACAGGATATTGGTCTCGGGATCGAGGTGGATCGAATAATCCGAGACGCCGGCGCCTTTCAGGAGCTCGACCAGCTCCGGCCAGATCTCGTCGTGGCGCTTCTTGTATTCGGCCTCCATGCCGTCATTGAGCTTCATCTTGAAGGCGTATTTTTCCATCAGTGGCTTCTCCGCAGTCTCTTCAGTTTTTCCCAGACGATCGGCAGCGCGATGACGCCGATCAGCAACGCGCCGATGAAGATCGACATGACGATACCCGGCACGTTCAGCAGGCCGAAGCCGAATGTGACGAGCCCCATGACGAAGGCGGCGATGACGACGCCGGGGATCGTACCCGATCCGCCGAGAATGTTGACGCCGCCGAGGACCACCATCGTCACGACTTCCAGCTCCCATCCGGTCGCGATGGTCGGCCGGGTCGAGGCGATGCGCGAGGTCAGCAGCACCGCCGCGACGCCACTCATCATCCCGGTCATGAGGAACAGGATGAACCGGATGCGGTCGACGCGCACGCCGGAAAACTGCGCAGCCACAGGATTGTTGCCGATGGCATAGATGCGCCGGCCGAAAACGGTGCGATGCAGCACCACGGCGAAGACGACGGCGAGCACCAGGAAGAGCACGAACTCGAAGGAAAACACCCAGAAGACGTAGCCCTGGCCGAACCAGGCGAAGTCGCCCGGATAGGTGCGATAGACCTGATCGCCGAGCACCACATAGGCGAGTCCCCGGTAAAGGCTCATCGTGCCAATGGTGACGATGATCGAGGGCAGGCGGAAATGCGTCACCAGGAAGCCGTTGAAGGCACCGGCGGCGAGCCCGACGCCAAGGCTGACGAGGATCAGCACCGGTGTCGGCGCGCCGGCGACCGCGGCCGCCCCCATCGCCGTCGAGGCAATGGCGATGATCGAGGCAACCGACAGGTCAATGTCCCCGGCAACGATCAGCATTGCCATCGGGAATGCGATCACTGCCCGCTCGGTGAAATTGAAGGTCGCGTCAGAGAGATTGTAGGGGTTGAGAAAGTAAGGCGAGGCCAGTGAATTGACGATGAAGATGGCGACCGCCACCAGCGCCAGCAGCACCTCCCAGCGCATCCAGCGCGACAGCGGGCTGCCGATCCGGTCCGGAATTACCCTGCTGGTCGTGGAGGAGACGTCCGCTGTGTTCACGTCGACGCCTCCTTGAGGATCAGCCGCCCGCCCCGGCGCTCCGCCCCGGCATTAATGACGATCGCGCCGAGGATCGCCGCGCCCGAGATCGCCAATTGCCAGAAGGGCGAGACGTGGATGACCGGCAACGCGTTCTTGACGACGCCGAAGAACAGCGCGCCGAGAACGGTGCCCGTTACCGTGCCGACGCCACCGGCGATCGACACCCCGCCGATGACGCAGGCGGCGATCACGTCGAGCTCGAAGCCGCCGGCGATGTCGACATAGGCGATCGTGTAGCGCGACACCCAGAAATAGCCGCAGAGCCCAGCCACCGCGCCGGAGATGCAGAAGGCGATGAACTGCGTCCGCCCGACATGGATGCCGGTATAGACGGCGGCGACGGGATTGCCGCCGCTGGCATAGAAGGCGCGCCCCATCCGCGTCATGCGGATGAGTACGGCGAAGGCCGCGACAACGACGATCGCGAACCAGGAGAGCATCGGCAAGCCGAGGAATTCGGCGCGCGGCAGCGCGATGAAGGCATCGCTCATCTGCCGGCCGACGATCGAGGTGCCGCCCGAGGCTACGAAGGCGAGGCCGCGGAAGATCGACAGCGTGCCGAGGGTGACGACGATCGGCGGAATGCCGGCCAGCCACACGAGCGCCCCGTTGAAGGCGCCGAGCAGCAGCCCGCAGCCCACCGCGACAACCATCAGCAGCGGAATTGGCAGGTCCGGAAAATGCGCATTGATCAGCGCCACGACCACCCCGGTCAGCGCGATATTCGCGCCCACGGAGAGGTCGATGCAGCGCGACAGGATGACGGTCATCTGGCCGAGCGCCACCATGATCAGGATGGCCGTGTCGTTGAACAGTGAGCCGAGGCTCGCCGCCCCGACGAAGGACGGCGTGATCAGCTCCGATGCCGGCGAGCATGACGACGATGATGCCGGCAAGGATGAGGTCGCGGTTCAGGCGCATCACGCCGCGGCCTCCGCGACGTTGCCGGTCGCCGCGCGTACCAGCGTCTCGGCGTCGAGGTCGGCGCGCTCGAACCGGCCGGCGACGCGGCCTTCGCGCATGACGATGACCCGGTCGGACATGCCGAGGATTTCCGGCAGTTCCGACGAGACCATGACGACCGCCGCGCCGTGGCCGGTCAGTTCGTTCATGAAGGCATGCACGGCCGCCTTCGAGCCGACGTCGATTCCCTTGGTCGGCTCGTCGAGAATGATCACCCGCGGCTGGGTCGCCAGCCATTTGCCGATCACCACTTTCTGCTGATTTCCGCCGGACAGCGTGCCGACCTCTTGGCTGAGGCTTGAGGCGCGCAGATCGAGGCGGCTGGCATAGGCCCGCGCCAGGTCGAACTCGCGGGCGAGATCGAGGAAGCCCTTGCGCGTGATGCGGCCGAGCGAGGGCAGCGTCATGTTCTCGAAGACCGGCAGCGCCAGGATCGCCCCCTGCCGCTGGCGCTCCTCCGGCACATAGACGAGCCCGGCATCAACGGCATCGGCCGGCCGGCGCACGGCAAGGTCTCGCCCGTCGAGCCGGACCGTACCGGCGGAAGGCCGAGTGATGCCGAACAGCGCCTGCATCACCTCGCTGCGCCCCGAGCCGACGAGCCCGTAGAAGCCGAGGATCTCACCCCGCCGCAGATCGAAGGAGATATCGGCGAATTCCGTCGGATGGCAGAGCCCCTCGACCGAGAAGACGACGTCGCCGAGGCTGGCGCCGCGCTTCGGAAAGACCTGCCCGACCTCACGCCCGACCATCAGCGCGATCAGTTGGTCGGGCGTCACGTCGCCGACCATCCCCTCGCCGACGGCGCGCCCGTCACGGAACACCGCATAGCGGTCGGCGATACGGAATATCTCCTCGAACTTGTGGCTGATGAAGAGGATCGCCTTCCCCTCGCGCTTCAGCTTGGCGATGATCGCGTAGAGCTCCTCGACCTCCTTGTGCGACAGCGAAGCGGTCGGCTCGTCCATGATGACGATCTTGGCCTCGACCGACAGCGCTCGCGCGATCGCCACCAGATGCTTGCGGGCGATGGCAAGGTCGCGCAGCCGCATGTCCGGATCGAGGTCAACCTCGAGCTCGGCAAGGATTGTGCGCGCCCGCTCGCGCATCGCCTTCCAGTCGAGAAGGCCGAAGCGGCCGGTGATCTGATGGCCGAGAAAGATGTTCTCAGTGACCGTCAACTCGTCGAAGAGCACGGTCTCCTGATGGATCGCGGTGACGCCGAGATGAAACGCGGCCTCGGCATCGGGGATTGTCGTGTCGGTTTCGCCGAGCCGGATCGTGCCGTCGTCGGGCGCATAGACACCGGTCAGGATCTTCACCAGCGTCGACTTCCCCGCGCCATTCTCGCCGACAAGCGCCGTCACGACGCCCGGATAGAGCGCCAGCGCCACGTCCTCCAGCGCCTTGACGCCGGGAAAGGCTTTCGAGATGCCGCGCATCTCGAGGATCGGCGATGGCCCCTCGGCTGCCTTCAGATGCGGCCCGTCCTGCACGTCCCCTCTCCGCCTCGCACACCCGTCCCCTGCGCCGCCATCCTCCGGCCACCGCGACCATGGGTCCACCGAAGAATAGCGCCGTCTCATGAAAAGGGAGGCGGGCGAGACCGCCCGCCTCCCGGAACGTCTCGCGCCTCAGTAGATCTTGGCGAACTGGTCGATGTTCGACTTGTCGAAGACGAAAGGCGGTGCCATCGGGCAGGACAGGTCGTCGTCGAGCTTGCAGGTGCCGACCTTGCCCATGGATATCTCGCCGCCGGCCTCGGCCTTCGCCTTGCCGGTGGCAAGGTTGTAGGCGATCGTCGTCGCCGCATAGCCGAGGTCGATCGGGTTCCACAGGGCGAACTCGGGCGCGGCACCCGACTTCACATGCGCTTCCATCTCGGAGGGCAGGCCAAGCCCGGTGACCAGCACCTTGCCGACCAGCTTCTGGTCCTCGACATATTGCGCGGCCGCGGCGATGCCGACGGTCGTCGGGGCGATGATGACCTTGAGATCAGGATCGCTCTTGATCAGGCCCTCAGCTTCCCGATAGCTCTTGTCCTGCTTGTCGTCGCCATAGACGACCTTGGTCAGGTTCACGTCCGGATAGTTCGGCGCGACCTTCTTCATCACCTCGATCCAGGCGTTCTGGTTGGTCGCCGTCGAGGTCGCCGACAGGATCGCGACATTGCCTTTCTTCCCGCCGAGCAGGTCGCTCGCCATCTTCACGTTCTGCTCGCCAATCTGATCCGGCGCCGAGGCGAAGAGGTTCATCATCCGACCGTCCTTGGAGACGCCGGAATCGAACGAGATCACCGTGATGCCACGGCTCATCGCCTTCTTCAGGGCCGGCACCAGCGCGTCCTTGTCATTGGCGGAGACCGCGATGGCATTGACGTTCTGGGCGATCAGCGAGTTGATGATGTCGATCTGACCCTCGGGCGTCGCCTGGGTCGGACCGGTATAGATCACCTCGACGTCGCCGAGGTCCTTGGCCGCCTCCTGGGCGCCCTTGTTGGCGGCATCGAAGAAGCCGTTGCCGAGGTTCTTGACGAGTAGCGCGATCTTCACCGTTTCCGCCGAGGCGGAACCGGCAGACAGGGCCACGGCGACAGCCGCGCCGAATGCTATTGCCTTCAGAAACTTCATCTCGACTTCCTCCCTTGGTTGTAGTCATTGATGCGCACTGCGCATAGCCGGCTCAGTTCAGATCTATCCTCCTGCTACGCGACTGAATTGGACGGGCTCGCCTCGCCGGCGACCGTCGAAGCGACGATGAGGCGCGAGCCGCTGCGCTCGACCAGCTTGGCGTCGCGAGTGGTGACCCCGTCATCGGTGATGACCGTGTGGACCCGCTCGAGCGGGCAAAGGATCAGGCTCGAGCGCGTGGCGAACTTGGAAGAATTGATCAGCAGCACCAGTTCGTCCGCCTGATTGATCAGCTTCTGCTCCGCCTGGATGAGCAGCGGATCGCCTTCCATGACGCCGATCGGGCTCACCCCCTGCGCGCCCATGAACATCCGTCGCGCATAGAAATTCCGCGTCACGTCGTTCTCGAAGGGCGACAGGATGATGTTCTGCTCGCGGTAGATGGCGCCGCCGGGAAGCGTGATCGTGTTCTTGGAATTGCGCAGCAGGTGCTCGGCAATCGGGAAGGAATTGGTGAGGATCTGCATCCGCCGATCCTTCAGGTGGTGAACCATCTGATACGTGGTCGTGCCGCCATTGATGATGATCAACTCGCCGTCCTGGCAGAGGTCGACGGCGGCGCGCGCGATCGCCCGCTTGCGCGGTGCATTGACGCTCTCGTTGACGGAAAAGGGCCGGCCGGCGATACCGACCATCTGCGGCGGGTGCAATGCCTCGGCGCCACCGCGCACCCGGCGCAGGCGCCCCTGCGTGTGGAGGCCGCTGATATCGCGACGGACCGTTGCTTCCGAAGCGCCCGTCAACTCGACGAGCTGCGCGACCGTCACCACCGGACGATCGGCAACCTCTCCGAGAATGATGCGGTGCCGCTCGATCTCGTGCATAGCGTTTCCCCTACGAGAAACCAGCAAGGTTTCCGTGTGTTGTCAATCAAAATCGATCATTTTCGACAACATTGCATCGCAATATCGGACGTCATTGATGATTTTGCGGCGCAACATGAAAGTCTTTGATTGCTTTTGATTGACAAGCGATCCACCATTTGCCAGACCTTATCAAAATCAACCTGCCGCCGGCCTCATCCCAGGGCGCTCGAAGCATCCGGGGCTGGTCGCGCCATCCCGTGGGGGGCGGACGCCACAAATCATGTCGGGACCCATCGATTCTCCGCTTCTCACCAGCCGCTGGGACGACAAGCAGGCGGCAAAGCTGAATCCGGCCGAAAGGCTGCTCTATCGCTCGAATCTGCTCGGGTCCGACCACCGCATCACTAATTTCGGCGGCGGCAACACCTCGGCCAAGCTGACCGAGCGCGACCCGCTGACCGGCACGGATGCGACCGTGCTCTGGGTCAAGGGTTCCGGCGGCGACCTCGGCTCGATGAAGCTCAACGGCTTCGCCACCCTCTATCTCGACAAGCTCGTCGCGCTGAAAGGGCTCTATCGCGGGCCCGAGCATGAAGACGTGATGGTCGGCTATTTGCCGCACTGCACATTCAATCTCAATCCGCGCGCGGCCTCGATCGACACGCCGCTGCACGCCTATCTGCCCTACCCGCATGTCGACCACATGCACCCCGACGCGGTGATCGCCATCGCCGCCTCGAAGAATTCGCGCGAATTGACCAAAGAAGTCTTCGGCGACGAGATCGGCTGGCTGCCCTGGCGCCGCCCGGGCTTCGAACTCGGCCTGATGCTTGAGACCTTCGCCCGCGAAAACCCGGACGCCAAGGGCGTGGTGCTGGAAAGCCACGGCCTCTTCACCTGGGGTGATGACGACAAGACCTGCTACGAGACGACGCTCGCCACCATCAACAAGGCGATCGCCTGGCTTGCCGAGCAGACCGGCACCAAGCCCGTCTTCGGCGGTCCCGTGATCGAAGCGGCCGAGCCCGCCGACAGGCGCGCCGCGGCGGCGAAGCTGATGCCGGCGATCCGCGGCCTCATCGGCCGGGACGAGAACAAGATCGGCCACTTCGACAACTCGCCGGCCGTGCTCGAATTCGTCGATGCCAAGCGCCTGAGAGAGCTTGCCGCGCTCGGCACCTCCTGCCCGGATCATTTCCTCCGGACCAAGATCCGGCCGCTGGTGGTCAATTACGATCCCGCTTCAGGCGATCTCGACAAGGTGCTGGCCGGACTCGCGGATTCCATCGCCGCCTATCGCGACGACTATGCCGCCTATTACGAGCGCTGCAAGCATCCCGACAGCCCGGCCATGCGTGATCCCAACCCAGTCGTCTATCTGGTGCCGGGCATCGGCATGATCACCTTCGCCCGCGACAAGGCCACCGCCCGCATCGCGGCCGAGTTCTACGTCAACGCCATCAACGTCATGCGCGGCGCCTCGACGGTCGGCACCTATGTCGGCCTGCCCGAGCAGGAGGCCTTCGACATCGAGTACTGGCTGCTCGAGGAGGCCAAGCTCCAGCGCATGCCGAAGCCCAAGAGCCTGGCCGGCCGTATCGCCTTCATCACCGGCGGCGCCGGCGGCATCGGCCGCGCCATCGCCTCGCGCTATCTCGGAGAAGGCGCCGTGGTCGTGCTCGCCGACATCGACGAGGGCGCACTGAAGACGGCGGGCGAGACTTTCGCTCAGTCCAACGGGGCCGACAATGTCCGCACGGTGCGCGTCGACGTCACCGACGAGGTGGCCGTGACCCGCGCCTTCGCCGAGACGGCGGTCGAATATGGCGGCGCCGACATCGTCGTCGCCAATGCCGGCATCTCCTCCTCGGCGCCGATCGAGGAGACCTCGATCGAGATGTGGAACCGCAACATCGCCATCCTCGCCACCGGCTATTTCCTGTCCGCCCGCGAGGCCTTCCGCCTGATGAAACGTCAGAAGCTGGGTGGCTCCCTCGTCTTCATCTCCTCGAAGAACGGCCTCGCCGCCTCGGTCAACACCAGCGCCTATTCGACCGCCAAGGCGGCCGAGATCCACCTGGCCCGCAACCTCGCCCTCGAGGGCGCGCCCGAAGGCATCCGCGTCAATGTGGTCAACCCCGATGCGGTGCTGCGCGGATCCAAGATCTGGACCGGCGAGTGGCGCGAGCAGCGCGCCGCCGCCTATCACATGCAGCCGGACGAGCTCGAGGAGCACTACCGCAAGCGCAGCCTCTTGAAGCGCAGCGTCTTCCCCGAGGACGTCGCGGAGGCGGCCTATTTCCTTGCCTCCGACATGTCGGCGAAGTCGACCGGAAACATCGTCAACGTGGACGCCGGCAACGCCGCCAGCTTCACGCGCTAGAGCAATTGCAGGAAAGGTGGACACCACTTTTCCGTCCGAAATTGCGGTGAAGACAAAGAGTTAGAGCGGATCGGCGATTCCATCGAACGATGATCCGCTCCAGCTCGCTCGGCGATCGCCGTCACGCCCGCCGCGATCCGGGCATTTGCGCGACCGCGACGGGCGGAGGAATGATGTGGATGGCCGGGTCGCGCCCGGCCATGACGAATGACAAGATGGACGGGGGAGGACATCCATGGCCACGGGCCCCATCGACGCAGATCTGATTGCCGACCAGAACGAGGAATCGGCCGAGGGGCTTGCCTCGGATTATGACGCGCTTGGCGATCAGCTCGCCCGCCGCGGCATCGACATCGAGGCGATCACCAAGGCGGTCGCCAGCTTCGCCGTCGCCATCCCCTCTTGGGGCGTCGGCACCGGTGGCACCCGCTTCGCCCGTTTCCCCGGCCCCGGCGAGCCGCGCGACATCTTCGACAAGCTCGACGACTGCGCCGTCATCCAGCAGCTTGTCCGCGCCACGCCGACCGTCTCGCTGCACATCCCCTGGGACAAGGTCGAGGACCTCAAGGGCCTCAATCAGAAGGCAAAGGTGCTCGGCCTCGGCTTCGACGCCATGAACTCCAACACCTTCCAGGATTCGCCCGGCCAGAAGCGCTCCTACAAATACGGCTCCCTGTCGCACACCGACCGCGCTACCCGCCGCCAGGCGATCGACCACAACATCGAGTGCATCGAGATCGGCAGGCAGATCGGTTCGAAGGCGCTGACGGTGTGGATCGGCGACGGCTCGAACTTCCCCGGCCAGTCGAACTTCACCAAGGCCTTCGAGCGCTACATCGATTCCATGAAGGAGGTGGTGAAGGCGCTTCCCGCCGACTGGCGCGTCTTCCTCGAGCACAAGCTCTACGAGCCCGCCTTCTATTCCACCGTCATCCAGGACTGGGGCTCCAACTATCTCGCTGCCACCGAGCTCGGCCCGAAGGCCTACTGCCTCGTCGACCTCGGCCACCATGCGCCGAACGTCAACATCGAGATGATCGTCGCCCGGCTGATCCAGTTCGGCAAGCTCGCCGGCTTTCACTTCAACGATTCGAAATACGGCGACGACGATCTCGATTCCGGCGCCATCAACCCCTACCAGCTCTTCCTCGTCTTCAACGAGCTGGTCGATGCCGAGAAGCGTCGCGCCAAGGGCTTCCGGCCCGCCTACATGATCGATCAGTCGCACAACGTCACCGATCCGATCGAGAGCCTGATGACCAGCGCCATCGAGATCCTGCGCGCCTATGCCCAGGCACTGCTGGTCGACCGCAAGGCGCTCGAAGGCTACCAGCGCGACAACGACGTCATGATGGCGACCCAGGCACTGAAGCGCGCCTACACCACCGACGTCGCCCCCATCCTCGGCAAGGTCCGCGAGGCGGCTGGCGGTGCCATCGATCCGCTGGCGGCCTATCGCGCCAGCGGCTACCGCGCCAAGGTCACCAGGGAGCGCCCGGCCGCGTCGGGCTCCGGCGGCGGCATCGTGTAAGGCAAATCCCGGCGCGATACGCGCTTAAATTGCACACGCGAAAGTAGCAATCTATACTCCCCGAAGCCCGGCAGAGACCAGCTTCGGGGAGGTGACGCTGCCCTTCGCGGGATTGGCCGTCCTTGCATTTCCCGGCCTTGCGAAAATGCAGTGGCTGAGGACCAAAACCAATTTCGTCTGGGAGGGCTACTATCTGGCGCCCGCCCCGAGCCGCCCGGCATGCCCGGGGGATCGATGACGATCGACCTCGACACCGCGGCGACGCCGGGCCCCGGCGCGCCCTGACAGAGCACGCGCCTGCCACGCCGATACGGCGGCGAACACGGGCGCCTCACCCGCTCCTGACAAAGGTGTGACGTGACAGTGAGGCGTCGCTTCGCCTATGGCCTTTGTCCCAGAGCAATTGCAGGAAAGGCGGACGTCGCTTTTCCACTCGGAATTGCGTCAGGATCAAAGGATTGGAACGGGTCGGCGATTCCGCCGACGATGACCCGCTCCAACGGCCCACCGGGTCGATAGCCGACCGAGGAGCTGCGACGTGGCTGCGACGAGACCGCTGAAGACCAGGCCGCTAAAGACCAAACTGCCGTGGAACGACAAGGCGGGGCGCTTCTCTCCGCTGAAGGCAACGACGCTCGTCCTCGTCAGCCTGCCGGCCCTGTGGCTACTCTATCGCACCCTTTTCATCGGCCTTGGCGCACGTCCCGTCACCGAGGCGATCCATCGCATGGGCGACTGGACGATCTATTTCCTGCTCATCACCCTCGCCGTCACGCCCGCCCGCCGGCTCTTCGAGTGGGGCAAGCTGATCCAGACCCGCAGGATCCTCGGCATCGCCGCCCTCACCTATATCCTCACCCACCTGACGCTCTACGTCATCGACCAGCATTTCGACCTGATCTTCGTCGTCAACGAGATCGTCAAGCGCATCTACCTCACCATCGGTATCACCGCGATCTTCGGCCTCATAGCGCTGGGTGTCACCTCGACCGACGGCATGATCCGGCGCATGGGCGGCAAGAACTGGAACCGTCTGCACGCGCTCATCTATCCGATCGTCGCCCTTGGCCTCCTCCACTACTTCATGCAGTCCAAGGCCAACGTCTCCCAGCCCGTCCTCATGTCCGGCTTCTTCTTCTGGCTGATGGGCTATCGTGTCATGGCCAGATATGGCTGGAAACAGGGCATCGTCCCGCTTCTCGTGCTCGCCGCCTCCACCGGTCTTCTCACCGCCGCGGTCGAGGCCACGTGGTACGGCGTTGCGACCGGCATCGGCGCCCGCCGCGTGCTTCTCGCCAATCTCCACTTCTCCTTGAACCACCTCTCGATGATCCGCCCGGCATGGTGGGTGCTCGCCGCGGGCATCGCCGTCGCCCTCGCCGCCGAGGGGCGCAAGCACCTCCCGATCGGTCGCCGCACGGTCGTCCGCGCCGCCTCCGCGGCCTAACTCACGTCGACGGATTGCGCCCGATGTGCTAAAGGAGTTTCCAGTGTTCGCGGAGGGCGTTATGAACAAAGTTGCAGTACTCATTGTGGCCGGCTTTACCCTCGCTGGTTGCAGCACCTTCCCCACGCAGAACCGCGTCCTCAACGGGGCTATCGCGGGGGGAACGACAGGGGCCGTCATTGGCGGCGTCGCGACCGGCAGCTTCGGTGGCGCAGCGGTCGGCGCCGGCATCGGTGCCATGACCGGCGCGCTGATCGCCGCCCAGACCCAGCCCGCCCCGGCACCCTACACCTACTGATCGCTTCGCGGCTCTGCCGCCCGTGATTTGACGCGGCCCGGGACGGCCGCGTCTTTCGCTTTTCGGCACTAGCGATCGCTCTGGCAGACTCCATATAAGAAAGATTGACGACGCGCTCCGGCGCCGTCGATTGCGTATTCCCGCAACGATCCCGTCAAAATTGTCGGTTCTTGACGGTCCCTGCGGCTCCGGTCGCGACACTCCGCGCGGACGCTACTCATTCGTCCGCTGCTCATGTATCAAACGCGGGCTTGCAGCATCGGGCCGCCCGGCCATTGCCGGCCGGCGAAAGGCAAAAAGGGGGAGAGAAATGAGTTTCGAAAAGCGCCGCGTCGGACGGACTTCACTTGAGGTTACGACGCTCGGCCTCGGCGGTGCCTCGCTCGCCGGCAACATGGCCGCGGTGACCGACATGGAGGCGAAGGCTATCGTCTCCGAAGCTTTCGACAGCGGCATCGGCTATTTCGACACGGCGCCCTTCTACGGCTACGGACGCTCCGAGCACATGATGGGCGACGGCCTGCGCGACCGGCAGGACTGGATCCTGTCGACCAAGGTCGGCCGCCTGCTCAAGGCGCGCCGCAAGCCGCAGGAAGCCGGCGATCTGTGGAAGCGGCCTTTCCCCTTCGAGCCAGTCTACGACTACAGCTATGACGGCGTCATGCGCTCCTACGAGGACAGCATGCAGCGCCTCGGGTTGAACCGCATCGACATCCTCTACATCCACGACGTCGACGTCTTCACCCACGGCAACGACGCAGAGCAGACGAAGATGTTCAACGCGGCGATGGAGGGTGCCTACAAGGCGCTCGACGAGCTGCGCGGTGCCGGCGAGATCAAGGCGATCGGCCTTGGCGTCAACGAGACCAAGCCCATCGCCGACGCGCTCGAGCGCGGCACCTGGGATTGCTTCCTGCTCGCCGGCCGCTACACCCTGCTGGAGCAAAAGTCGCTCCACACGCTCCTGCCCAAGGTCGAGCAGCACGGCGCCTCGATCGTCATCGGCGGTCCGTTCAATTCGGGCATCCTCGTCGGTGGCGAGACCTGGAACTATGCGCGCGCGCCGCAGGAGATCGTCGACAGGGTCAAGGGCCTGGCGCGGGTCTGCGAGGCGCATAAGGTGCCGCTCGCCGCCGCCGCCCTGCAATTCCCGCTCGCTCACAAGGTGGTCGCCTCCACCATTCCGGGCCCGCGGACCGCCGAGGAACTGAAGCAGATCGCCGACTGGTGGCAAACGCCGATTCCGGCGTCGCTGTGGAGCGATTTGAAGAACGAAAAGCTGATCGACGCCGAGGCGCCCGTCCCCGCATAGCGGGCGCCGCGTGGGGGGCAGGACCACAAGAGGGCCTCCTTGGAATCCGAACTCGCCGCACTGCTCACCGTGATTGTCGTCGACCTGGTACTTGCCGGCGACAATGCGATCGTGGTGGGCATGGCCGCGGCCGGCCTGCCCGAGCACAAACGACGCAAGGCCGTCGTCCTCGGCATCGCCGCGGCGGCGGTCCTGCGTATCATCTTCGCCGTCTTTACCAGCAGGATCCTCGACGTCATCGGCCTGACCCTGGCCGGTGGCGTTCTGCTTTTGTGGGTGGTGTGGAAGCTCGGCCGCGAGATCTTCGGCGATCAGTGGAATGGCGGCTGCGCCATCGGCGACGATGCGCCCGCCCGGCAACCGAAGACCATCGGCCATGCGCTCATGCAGATCGTGCTCGCCGATGTCTCCATGTCGCTCGACAATGTCATCGCGGTGGCCGGCGCCGCCCGCGAGCATGTCTTTGTGCTCATCATCGGGCTCGCGCTGTCTGTCTGCCTGATGGGCGTCGCCGCCTCGCTGGTGGCCCGCCTGCTCAAGCGCTTTTTCTGGATTTCCTATATCGGCCTGGCCATCATTACCTGGGTCGCGCTCACCATGATCTGGGAGGGCGGCCTGGAAGTGTTCCACGCGGCCGACAAGATGGTGCTGTAGCAATTCCGGGAACGGCGGCACTGAAAATCCGGGGGACGATCATGACGACACGCTACCGCGCCGCGGACCTCATTCGTTTCGCGACCGATCTCTTCACCGCTGCCGGCATGGAGCCGGACAAGGCCGGGATCGTCGCCGACATCCTGGTCGAGGCCGACCTGATGGGCCACGACACCCACGGCCTGCAGCTCGCCCCCACCTATCTGCGGGACCTCGAGGACGGCACCATGGCCGCCACGGGTGACCCCGAAATCATCTCGGACCGCAAGGCGGCGGTCGTCTGGGAGGGGCGCCACCTCTCCGGCGTCTGGCTCACCGCGACGGCAGTCGACCTCGCCTGCGAACGCGCCGGCGAATACGGCACGGCCACCGTCGCCATCCGCAACGCCCACCACACCGCCTGCCTCGCCGCCTATCTCCAGCGCGCGACCAGCCGCGGGCAGATGGTCATCGTCACCTGCTCCGATCCGGCGGTCGCCACCGTCGCGCCCTATGGCGGCCTCGACCCGGTCTTCACCCCCGACCCGATCGCCATCGGCATCCCCACCGGCGGCGACCCGATCCTCATCGACATGAGCGCCTCGATCACCACCAACGGCATGGCCAATCGGCTGAACGCCGCCGGCAAGCGCTTCCGCGGCCAATGGGCGATCGACGCCGAGGGCACCCCGACCGACGATCCCGGCGTCATCTTCGCCGAGCCCAAGGGCACGCTGCTGCCGAGCGGCGGCATCGATCACGGCCACAAGGGTTACAATCTGGCGCTGACCATCGAAGCGCTCAGCCAGGGCCTGTCGGGCTATGGCCGCGCCGAGAAGCCGACCCAATGGGGCGCCGCGATCTTCGTCCAGGTCTTCGAGCCGGAAGCCTTTTCCGGCGCCGCCACCTTCAATCGACAGACCAGCACGATCGTCGAACTGTGCCGTGGCGCCCGTCCCGCGCCCGGTGTCGCCGCGGTCCGCATGCCCGGCGAGCAGGCGCTTGCCCGCAAGCGCGCAGCCCTTGCCGATGGCGTCGTCCTTTTCGAGGGCATCATCGACCGCCTCAGGCCCTGGGCCGACAAGCACGGCACCGCCGTGCCCGCCGAACTGTGAGGCGGGGGAGCCATGACGACAATGGGGGACGCTGAGATGCCGAAGCCAAGCCTTGCCGAACGCCTCGGATATGGTCGCGAAGACCGGCTGCTGATCGTCAATTGCGACGATCTCGGCTCCAGCCAGAGCGCCAATGCCGCCACCTTCAGGGCGATGACGGAGGGCATCGCCACCAGCGCGACGCTGATGGTTCCCTGCCCCTGGGCGCGCCACGCCGCCGCCATGTTCGCCGGCCGCGACGTCGGCGTCCATCTTACTCTCACAAGCGAATATCCCCTCTATCGCTGGCGCGGCCTCACCGCCGGTGCGTCGCTCCACGATAAGGACGGCTTCCTACCGGGCACGACGGCGGAGGCGGTCGACCGGCTCGCCGCCGATGAAGCGCGGGCCGAATGCCGGGCGCAGGTCGAGACCGCGCTTCGCTGGGACATCGACGTCACCCATCTCGACGTCCACATGAACGTCCTTCAGGCGCGCTCCGACCTTTTCGACATCTATCTCGACCTGGCGGCGGAATTCCGCCTGCCCGTGCGCATGATGTCGGAGGCGCGCGACGCCAGCCAGGGCATCGACGCTCGCCGGCGCGCCGCGGCAAGGCAAATCCTCTTCAACGACCACATCGTCTATCCCTGGCCGCGGACGACCAGGGACGTCTTCATCGAGACCGTCCCGAAGCTGCCCCCGGGCGTGACCGAGATCTTCGCCCACCCGGTTGCCGACGGGCCGGAACTTCGCGCCTACGACACCGAAAACGCCGGCATCCGCACCCACGACGCCGACTGTCTGGTAGACCCCGAGGTCGCCGACCTTCTCGACCGCCACGCCATCAGGCGCATCAGCTACCGCCCGCTCCGCGACCTTCAGCGCGGCGGCTAGCCCTGCCCGCTGAGCGCATCGCACACCTGCCGGACGCTTTCCTCCACCGACATCACGCCCGTGTCGATGACGAGATGCGGCCGATCCCAGAGCTCGTAATGCCGCTCGACCACCGCCTGCCATGCCGGTGGGACGAGGCCCGGCACGTCCACGCTCCGCGTCTCGACCCGCCGGCGATGCTCGGTCGCGTCGGAACAGACGACTTCGACTTCGAGCACGCCCGCGCCGATCTCTTCGCCAACGGCACGGAACGCATCGCGTGTCAGCCCAATCGGATTGACGGAATCGGCCACCACCGTCCGCCCAGCGCGCAGATTATCGGTGGCAATCCTGTAGGCGACGTTGTAGCCGGCTGGCCCCACCTCCCCGCCCGTCGCCAGGATGCCCGCGTCGCGGATCGCCTGCTCGATCGTGTCGATGCGCAGATAGACCGCGCCAAGCTCATCGGCCACGCGCCGCGCGATCGTGCTCTTGCCCGTGCCCGGCAGGCCGCCGAAAATGATGAACATCACGAGATGCCTCCCCTCACGCCTTTGCCAGCAGTGCCCGGCACCGCGCCTCCAGCCAGCGCAGCATCTCGGCGTCGCCATCAAGCGCGGTCTCGTGGATCTCGGCGAGCCCCAAGCGCAGATCGTAGCGAGAGTCTACGCGCTTGAAAGTCCGGCACGTCGCGCATCACGAGGCTCCAATGCGCCGCCTGCTTGCCCATGCACATCAGCCACGGCGCCCAGAAGGCGCCCATGTCGAAGACCGGGTCGCCATAGCCCGCCGTCTCCCAGTCGAGCACACCGGTGATGCCGTACCCATCGGTCAGCACATTGTTCGAACCGAAATCGCCATGGATCAGCCGACGCTCCTCCGGACACAGCGGCACGAGGTTCGCGAAACGCGCCGTCATCGCCTCGATCAGTCCCGCGTCGCTCCGCGCCCGTACCTCATCCCACCGGTCCCCGGCCGCGTGCAGCGCCGAGAGCAGGAATTCCCGCCATGTCGCAAAGCGCCCCCTGCCCGTCCCGTCAAAGTCGCCAAAACCATCCGTGCCCGAAATGTCGGTCGCGTGGATCGCCGTCAGGACTGCATCAGTCGGCACCAGCAACCTGTCGATCGCCGCCGCATCGGATGCCTGCAGCGTAACACCGGGTAGCTGCCGGCTGACGCAGAAGGCGTGCCCTTCGTCCACCGCTCCGATTGCCACGACCTCAGGAATCGGCAGCCGCTCGGAGGCGAAGGCGCGGAAGGCATAGGCATCCTTTTCAAAGCCTTCGCCCGAGATATTGATTCGAAGCACGAAGCGTTCGTCACCAAGCGCGAACGCGAAGGCCTGCGAATTCCTCTCCCTCGGCAAGCGGCACGAGCGGCCCCGCCGCCGGCGAGACTTCGCGGCGCAGCACTGCCTGCAGGACATCTTCTGACAGTTGCGGCTTGCGGCTCATGGTGCGCCCGTCCGGCTCCTTCTCGTCGCTCCGGTCCTGCCTACCGTCTCCGGCGCCGCCATGCTACGGGGCCTCGGCCTGCCCGATGACGATTCGCTAAAGCAATTGCAGGAAAAGTGGAGACCACTTTTCCGTCCGAAATTGCGATGAAGACAAAGAGCTAGAGCGGATCGGCGATTTCATCGAGCGATGATCCGCTCTAGGGAACGGCCGCAAACCGGCGGAGGCATCATGAAGATATTCTTTGACGTGGATGGCGTGCTCATCGACGGCTGGCACGCCAACCCGGCCCTGCGCAATCCCTGGGACGCGACCATGGAGGAAGACCTCGGCGTCGATCGCGAGGCCTTCCGCCGGCTTCTCTTCGGCGCCCCCGACAGGCCCGGCGGCCGCGCCGCCGCGCCAATGGCCGCCTGCGTCACCGGCCAGCGCGATCTGAGGGACGCGCTCGCCGAAATCCTCCCCACCGCCGGCTACAATGGCGAGGTCGACGCATTTCTCCGCTACTGGTTCAGAAGGATTCGCGCCTTAACCCAAAGGTCTTCGCGCTCGTCGACCGCCTGCGCGAGCAGGGGGGCATCGCGCTCTACGTCGCCACCGGACAGGAGCACCATCGCGCCCGCTATCTCTGGGAAGAGCTCGGCTTCAGCGACCGCTTCGCCCGCCTCTTCTACAGCGCCGCGATCGGCTATCCGAAGAAGGACCCGCGCTTCTTCGCCGCGATCAACGAGGCCCTCGCCATCACCCCCGACGAGCGCCCCATTTTCTTCGACGACCAGCCCGAAATCGCCGCCGTCGCAACAGAAGCCGGCTGGGACGGCACCCCCTTCAATTCGGCCGACGACATCCGCAACCACCCCCGCCTCAGCCACCTGTTTCAATAGCGGCCAACCTCCCCTCAAGAGGGACGTTCGGCCCCGATACGCTCCCCCGGTCGTACCGGGCGCGATGCGGCACGCAGTGTCGCTTCGCAGACCCGGGACCCCGTTTGTCCAGAGCAGAGGATGGCGGCGGCCAGCGGTTTCGCACGACCGCGTGGCCCGAATTGGGCGAAGCGCAATCCAGGATCTGTCCTCACCAACAGGAGAGCCACGTACCTGATCAACCAATCCCGGACGCCGCCACGGTGCTCTATCCAGGCCGATACGCCCGCCTAATGAATCTCCGGCTTCGGGGTCGGCGCAGTGCCCTCGAGGACGTCGAAGTCGCAGCCCTTATCGGCCTGGCCGATGTGCTCGGCGTAGATGCGGTTGTAGCCGCGCTCGAATGTCTGGTCGGGCGGCACCCACTCGGTCAGCCGTCGCTGAACCTCGTTCTCGGGCCGCCCATCCATAATGGCGTTCTTGACATTTACGGCGTGGGCGCCGTCAGTGCCGAATTACCGCCATAGGCAAACCAGCCGGGAGGGAGACAATGCCAGCTACATCGACACATACGGGTAAGTGCTTTTGCGGCGCCGTCGAACTGACCGTGACAGGTGAACCGGCCGGCATGGGCTATTGCCACTGCCAATCGTGCCGCACATGGTCGGCCGGGCCGGTCAATGCCTTCACACTCTGGCCGACGGATGCGGTGAAGATCACCAAGGGCGCGGAGAGTATCGGCAGCTTTCACAAGACCGCGAATAGCGTACGCAAATGGTGCAAGGTCTGCGGCGGTCACCTTCTGACCGAGCATCCGCAGTGGAACCTGATTGACGTCTACGCGGCAATCATACCCGACATCCCGTTCACGCCGGGTGTCCATGTCAACTACGCTGAGACCGTGCTCCCGATGCATGACGGCCTGCCAAAGCAGCACGACTTCCCATCGGAACTTGGCGGCTCGGGCCAGCTCATCGCCGAATGACGAGAGCCTCCGGCGGGACGGCCCGCCGGAGCGACTTTCTAGAGTTCGGGCCTGCTAGTGAATCTCCGGCTCCGGCGTCGGTGCCGTGCCTTCGAGGAAGTCGAAGTCGCAGCCCTTGTCGGCCTGGCGGATGTGCTCGGCGTATATGCGGTTGTAGCCGCGCTCGAAGGTACGGTCGGGCGGCACCCATTCGGCGAGCCGCCGCTGGATCTCGTCGTCCGGCACCTTCAATTCGATCGAGCGCGCGTCGACATCGACGGCGATGATGTCGCCGTTTCGGACCGCCGCCAGCGGCCCGCCGACATAGGCCTCCGGCGACACATGCAGGATGCAGGCGCCGTAGCTGGTGCCGCTCATGCGCGCGTCGGAAATGCGCAGCATGTCGCGCACGCCCTGTTTCAGCAGCTTCTTCGGGATCGGCAGCATGCCCCATTCCGGCATGCCCGGGCCACCAACCGGACCGGCGTTCTGCAGGACCAGCACGTGATCCGGCGTGACGTCGAGATCCTCGTCGTTCATGGCCGCCGACATCGCGTTGTAGTCGCGGAAGACCAGCGCCGGCCCCTCGTGCTTGCGCAGCCGCGCCTCGGCGGCGGCCGGCTTCATCACGCAGCCGTCCGGCGCGAGATTGCCCTTGAGCACGGCAAGGCCGATCGCGTCAGAGACCGGATTATCGAGCGGCCGGATGACGTCGTCATTATAGACCTTGGCGCCGGCGATCGCGTCGCCGAGCGTGCCGGTTACCGTTAGCGCCGACAGGTCGAGCTTGTCGCCAAGCACCGACATCAGCGCCGGCAGGCCGCCGGCATAGAAGAAGTCTTCCATCAGATACGCTCCGGAAGGCCGCACATTGGCGAGCACCGGCACGGTGCGCGCCACCCGGTCGAAGTCTTCCAGGCCAAGCGGAATGCCGGCGCGGCCGGCCATGGCGACCAGATGGATGATCGCGTTGGTCGAGCCGGCAAGCGCCATGTCGACCGTCAGCGCGTTCTCGAAGGAGGCGCGCGAGAGGATGTCGCGCGGCTTCAGATCCTCGTTGATCATCTCGACGATGCGCCGCCCGCAATGCGGTCGCCATGCGCGCGTGGCCGGCATCGGAGGCTGGAATCGAGGACGAGCCCGGCAGCGCCAGGCCCAGCGTCTCGGCAAGCGACGTCATCGTCGAGGCGGTGCCCATGGTCATGCAGGTGCCGTAGCTGCGGGCGATGCCGGCCTCCATCGCCTTCCATTCGTCTTCGGAGACGACCCCGGCCTGCTTGTCGGCCCAGTACTTCCATATGTCGCTGCCCGAGCCGAGAATCTTGCCGGCCCAGTTGCCGCGCAGCATCGGCCCGGCCGGCATGAAGATCGCCGGCAGGTTCATCGACAGCGCGCCCATGATCGTCGCCGGCGTGGTCTTGTCGCAACCGCCCATCAGCACGACGCCGTCGACCGGATGCGAGCGCAGCAGCTCCTCCACTTCCAGCGCCAGGAGGTTGCGATAGAGCATCGTCGTCGGCTTGACGAAGTTCTCCGACAGCGACAGCGCCGGCAATTCGACCGGGAAGCCGCCCGCCTGCCAGACGCCGCGCTTCACCTCCTCGGCGCGGGTGCGGAAATGCGCGTGGCAGGGATTGATGTCGGACCAGGTATTGACGATCGCGACCACCGGCTTGCCCATGAAGTCGGCGTAGTCGTAGCCCATCTGCAGCGTGCGCGAGCGATGGCCGAAGGCGCGCAGGTCCTCGGCCTCATACCAGCGGGCACTGCGCAGCGGACGCTTCTTTTCGTTGGACAAGCAGGCTTCCTCGCGTTCAGGAGGCGCTCGACTGGCGCCAGATGTTGATGCCGCCATCCTTGGCGTGCTGGTCGATTTCGGCAAGTTCCTCCGTCGGTGAAGGGCGGCCTGTCGACCGCCTTCACCGCGTCGTCGAGCTGTTCCACACGGCTGGCGCCGATCAGCGCCGAGGTGACGCGCGCGTCGCGCAGCACCCAGGCGATCGCCATCTGGGCAAGCGTCTGGCCGCGCCGCCTGGCGATCGCGTCGAGCGCGCGGACATGGGCGAGATTCTCCTCGTCTGAGGAAGCCCTCGCGCCAGGAACCGGCGCCCCGCCCGGCCCGGCTCTCCTCCGGCACGCCCTTCAGATACTTGTCGGTCAGCAGCCCCTGCGCCAGCGGCGAGAAGCAGATGCAGCCCATGCCTTCCGCCTCGAGCCGGTCGAGCAGCTTGTCGCGTCTCGATCCAGCGGTTGAGCATCGAATAGCTCGGCTGGTGGATCAGCGCCGGCGTGCCGAGGTCGCGCAGGATCTTCGCCGCCTCGGCGGTGCGCTTGGCATTGTAGGACGAGATGCCGACATAGAGCGCCTTGCCCTGGCGCACGGCCGCGTCGAGCGCGCCCATCGTCTCCTCGAAGGGCGTGTCCGGGTCGACCCGGTGCGAATAGAAGATGTCGACATAGTCGAGCCCCATGCGCTTGAGGCTCTGGTCGAGGCTGGCGAGCAGATACTTGCGGCTGCCCCACTCGCCATAGGGCCCCGGCCACATGCCGTAGCCCGCCTTGGTCGAGACGATCATCTCGTCGCGATAGGGCTTGAGGTCGCTTCTCACGAGGTCGCCGAAGAATTCCTCGGCCGAGCCCGGCGGCGGGCCGTAATTGTTGGCGAGATCGAAATGGGTGATGCCCCGGTCGAAGGCGCCGAGGCAGATGTCCCGGCCCCGCTCCCGCGGCGCGTTGTGGCCGAAATTCTGCCACAGGCCGAGCGACACCGCGGGAAGCTGCAGGCCGCTGCGCCCGGTCCGCCGGTAGGCGATCTGATCGTAGCGGTTCTCCGCCGCGACATAGGGCATGGATCGAACTCTCTGCTCTGTTATCGGCGGATCGCGCGTCAGGCCGCCTGCCGCTGGGCGAAGCGCGCGTTTTCCTCGTAAAGCGCCCGTGCGGCCGACGCGACCGGCTCGGCGGCGGCCGCCTCGAGGCCTGTCAGGTAAGGCTGCAGCGGCCCCGTATCGGCGATGCCGGCGAGCCGCACGCCCTCATGCAGGACGATGATCTGCGAGTGGCTGTCGCGCTGGTCCTCGAAGGCGAGGAATTTGGCCCTCAGCGCCTCGGCGGTCGCAACGTCCTTGCGCTTCAGCGCATGCAGCACCGCCATCGACATATGCGGCGCGATCGACACCGAGCCCGAGGTGAAGCCGGCGAGGCCGAACTGCGTCAGGTGGACGATCGCCGGCCGCTCGCCGATACCGCTGACCAGCCGCTCGGTACCGACCGTGTCGACCAGCGCCGACAGGTAGCGGTCCTGCGTCGGGTCCTTGGGCTCGACCGCGTATTTCACCGAGCAGACGACGCCATCGGCGATCAGCGCCTTCACGTCGCGCGGGTCGAGATAGTTCTCCGCCCGCACATAGCCGATGATCGGGCGGCCGTAGGCCTCCGCCAGGCGGCGAAAGCCCGTCGCCACGCCCGCCGGTTTGCTCGGCCCGGTCATCGGCAGCGCCATCGCGGTCGGGAAGTCGTAAGATTTCAGGATCGCGACCTGGTCGATCGCCTTGCCGAAATCCGGCCCGATCGACGGGATCATCCAGCCGCCGGCCGGCGCGATGTCGCGCATGACATCGAGCGACCGCGGGATATTCGCTCAACCCGACATGATAGAAATTGGCATTGCCGCCATAAAGGAAGGTGGTCACCCCGCCTTCCGAGAGCCAGTCGACGATCTTCCGGTTCTCGGCCTTCGAAACACTTCCCTCGGCATTGCGCGCCAGCGGCGGCACGGAGATCACCGACCGCGAGAGGTCGGCGGGGGTCACGGCATCGGTTTTCATGGCGACAAGGTCCAGAAATCGGTGGGAAGGCAGGTAACCGGAAAGTTATCGGACAACCCCCATCTCGGCAACCTTGGCCGCGGCGAAATTCACCGCCGCGCCCGCGCCGGACACCGTGCCGCGGCATTGACGGGCTCGGCCCTTGCCAAGTAAAGGCCACCCGACCACGGGCCTGTGAGCCCACATTTCCCGAGGGAGGAACTCATGAGCCTGTCGACCTTCGATCTGTCCGGTCGCATCGCCTTCATCACCGGGTCGAGCAAGGGCATCGGCTTTTCCATCGCCGAGGCGCTCGCCGGCGCCGGCGCCATCGTCGTCCTCAATTCCCGCAATGCGGCGGAAGTCGAAGCGGCGCGCGCCAAGATCGAGGCCGCCGGCCACAAGGCCCATGGCTATGCCTTCGACGTCACCGACGCTGCCGCGGTCGAGGCGAACATTGCCAGGATCGAGGACGAAGTCGGCCCGATCGACATCCTCTTCAACAATGCCGGCATCCAGCGTCGCACGCCGCTCGAGGACTTCCCCGATCGAGACCTGGCGCGAGGTCATGGCGACCAATCTCGACAGCGTCTTCTATGTCGGCCAGGCGGTCGGCAAGCGCATGATCCCGCGCGGCCGCGGCAAGATCGTCAACACCTGCTCGATCGGCAGCGAGATCTCGCGCCCGAGCATCGCCCCCTACAACACGTCCAAGGCGGCGGTGAAGATGCTCACCAAGGCGATGTGCGTCGAGTGGGCCAAGCACGGCATCACCGTCAACGGCATCGGCCCCGGCTATTTCAAGACCGAGCTCAACCGCGCCCTGTTCACCGATCCGGTCTTCGACGAATGGGTCCGCAAGCGCACCCCTGCCGGCCGCTGGGGCGAGCTCGACGAATTGAAGGGCGTCGCCATCTTCCTCGCCTCCGACGCCTCCAGCTACGTCCAGGGCCAGGTCATCTATGTCGACGGCGGCCTGACCTCGTCCGTCTGACCGGAGCCCCTCCTTCATGCGCGTCCTCTACTTCACCAAGTCGGCCGGCTACGAGCACAGCGTCGTCAAGGCGGCCGGCGGGGCCCCGAGCCATTCCGAGGCGGTGCTCACCCGCCTCGGCGCCGCTCACGACATCGCCTTCACCTTCTCCAAGGACGGCAGCCTCTTCTCGGCCGACTATCTCACCGGCTTCGAGGCGGTCATGTTCTATACCAGCGGCGATCTCCTCACGGCCGGCGAGGACGGCCACCCGCCGATGACGCCCGCCGGCAAGCAGGCGCTCCTCGACGCGGTCGCCGGCGGCATGGGGTTCCTCGGCCTGCACTCGGCCGCCGACACCTTCCACACCCTGGAATCCGGCGGCGGCAATCCGACCGAGCGGCGGACCCGCTACAGGATCCACGGCCCCGACGCCGATCCCTATATCCGCATGCTCGGCGGCGAGTTCATCAATCACGGCAGCCAGCAGACCGCCCGCGCCACTGTGCCGGACCCGCGCTTTCCCGGCTGCGGCGGCCTCGGCGACGCGATCGAGTGTCACGAAGAATGGTATTCGCTCAAGGAGTTCGGCGAGAACCTTCATGTCCTCCTGGTCATGCAGACCGAGGGCATGGAAGGCGTCGATTACCAGCGCCCACCCTACCCGCTCGCCTGGGCCCGGGGCTATGGCGCCGGCCGCGTCTGGTTCAACGGCATGGGCCACCGCGAAAACATCTGGGACAGCGACTCTTTCCAGTCGATGCTGCTTGGCGGCCTGGAATGGGCCGGCCGGCGCGTCGACGCGGATTTCGGCTCGACCCTCGCCCGCGTCACGCCTCAGGCGGGAATCCTGCCGCCGAAGCGAAGCGGTACCTGACATTCGCGCAGAAATTCATTATATGGATGGGGCTGGCCGAAAATGATCACCGCGATCGGGGCCGGCGAAAGGCAAGAATTTGACGCTCCGGCGCCGCGATGCGCCAGTTTGCGTTGATGGTGGCGCTTTTTACGCAAAGACTTGCGATCCGGAAGCGTCTCGGACCGTTGCCGAGATCGGCGCGTTGATTCGCGCGGTGCGCTCGGCGGCCTGACGCGACAGCGATAGCGAACGCTGGCGTCAGTGGTCTCACACACGAGAGTAAGGAGTCATGCCCATGCAGGTTGTCGTGCGCGACAACAATGTCGATCAGGCCCTCAAGGTCCTGAAGAAGAAGATGCAGCGCGAAGGCGTTTTCCGCGAGATCAAGCGGAAGAAGTTTTACGAGAAGCCGTCCGAGCGGCGCGCGCGCGAGAAGGGCGAGGCCGTCCGCCGCGCCCGTAAGCAGGCCCGCAAGCAGGCGCAGCGCGAAGGTCTTCTGCCGCGTCCGCGCCGTCCTGCCCGTGCCAACGCCCGGCCGATGTCCCGCGGTCCGCGGCCGGCCAGCGCCTCCGAATAGTCCGTCCGACCCGGCGTCGCGCGAATGCGCCTGACGCCGGGCTATGGGCGATAGCGGCCCGCCCCATGGCGGGCGCAGCACTATCGCGTCTGCTGGAAGACGAAGACCCCGGCGAGCACCAGCACGACGCCGACGATCCGCCATGGGTCGAAGCCCTGCGCCTGATAGCCGCCGAAGCCCACCGCGTCGACAATCGTCGCGACGATCATCTGACCCGCGATCACCGCCGCGAAGAGTAGTGAGGCGCCGAGGATCGGCGCCAGCGCCAGCGCGGCGATGACGAACAGGAATCCGATCAGCCCGGCGAACCACAGATACCAGGGCATGGTCGTCAGGCCGGTGAAGGCGATGTTCTGCCGGGTGACGACCAGGAAGGTCGTCGCCAGAGCGAAGCTCACCATGATCGACACGAAGCTCGCCGCGAAAGGGTTGTTCAGCCGCCGCGCCACTTCCGAATTGAGCCCCGGCTGCAACGCGACGAGGCCGCCAAGCGCCATGGCGGCGACAACGAGAAGAATCTTGTGCACGGTGCGGCTCCTTCGGATTCGGATGGGGCCAGCCTATCAGACCCGCCCCGGTCCGACGCACATCGTCCTGCGCGCGTTCCCGCCAAGGCGGGAACCTGACGCCCGGAGCCACCCATCTCTCCGGCTGTCTCGGGCGCGCCATGAGCGGCGCGATCGGCTATCCTGAAATCCCCCTCACCACCTTCTTCTCGACCAGCGCCGCTACCGCCTCCGCCTCGAGGCCGAGCTCGCCAAGGATCGCCTCCGTGTGCTCGCCGAGGCGCGGCGAGGCGTTGCCATAGGCCGGCGGCGTCTCCGACATCAGGATCGGCGTGCGCACCGAGGGCACCGTGCCGCCATCGCCGCGCGGAAGGTCGAGCCGCATGCCACGCGCGACCACCTGGGGATCGGCGAAGACCTGGTCGACCCGGTTGATCGGGCCGGCCGGAACGCCGAGCTTGCCCAGTTCGGCGAGCAGGTCGTCGCGCCGCCAGCGCGCGATCGGCGGCTCCAGCAGCGCGATCAGGACGGCCCGGTTGGCGACCCGTGCCGCATTGTCGGCATAGGCCGGATCGTCGGCGAGATCGGCAAGGTCGATCAGCGTGACGAGCTTGCGGAATTGCCCGTCATTGCCGACCGCGATGATCACATGACCGTCGGCGACCACGAAGACCTGATAAGGGCACGATGTTGGGATGGGCGTTGCCGAGCCGCGTCGGCGCGATGCCAGAGACGAGGAAGTTCATCGCCTGGTTGGCAAGCACGCCGACCTGGGAATCGAGCAGTGCCATGTCGATATGCTGGCCGGCGCCACTCGTCTCGCGGGCCGCGAGTGCCGCCTGGATCGCGATCACGGCGTAGAGCCCGGTGAAGATGTCGGCGAAGGCAACGCCCATCTTCTGCGGCTCACCCTGTGGGTCGCCGGTCAGGTCCATGATGCCGCCCATGCCCTGGATGAGGAAGTCGTAGCCGGGCAGTCCGGCAGAGGGGCCGCTCTGGCCGAAGCCGGTAATCGAGCAGTAGACGAGGCGCGGATTGACTGAGTTCAGGCTGTCATGGTCGAGACCGTAGCGGGCCAGCCCGCCCCGCTTGAAATTCTCGATCAGCACGTCCGAGCGCTCGGCGAGACGCAGGACGATCTCGCGTCCCTCGGGCGTCGAGAAATCGACCGCGATTGAACGCTTGCCCCGGTTGCAGCCATGGAAATAAGCGGCGTCCCTTCCCCCATCGGCATAGTCGACGAAGGGCGGCCCCCAGCCGCGGGTCTCGTCGCCGGCAAGGCTCTCCACCTTGATCACCTCGGCGCCGAGATCGGCGAGCACCTGCCCCGCCCACGGGCCGGCGAGCACCCGCGCGAGCTCGAGCACGCGAAGGCCACGGAGCGGAGGGAGGGCCGACGACGCCATGGATTTGTCCCCTTCCGGGAATGAGTCCGATCTCAGCGATGGTCATAGTGCCGTATCCGCTGCGATGTAAGCTGCACCCGAGAATTGGCGGAAAACCACGGCTTGCTGGCCGGCGGCAGCCCTAGTTGGGCCAGGCGACCTGTTCAGACGGGCGCGGCGCGATATGTGCAATGATTGGAGCCGATGTCTCGTTTTTGATCATCGACCCGCGTAAACGTGAGTGGAAGCCGACAGATGTGCCGCCTGACACGACGAGCGACCGTCATCGCCGGAGCGATAGCGGCATTGACGGTCTCGGCGACGACCGCCGCGGCCGAGAGCGGCTACGTCGCCGGCTATTGCAACCAGCTCCAGGCCCAGTATCGCGCCGCCCGCGCCAGTACCGGCCAGAGCGGAGGCCGGGTCGGTGCGCAAATCGCGCAGGCCACCCGCAGCCTGGCACAGGCCCGGGCGGATGCCCGCCGCTACGGCTGCTTGGGCGGCTTTCCCTTCTTCAACAACCGTCCCCAATGCGCCAGCATCACCTCCCAGATCGACCGGCTGAGCCAGGCGCTCTACCGGCTGCGCGGCGGTTCGAACTGGTTTGGCGATCCCAATGCCGAGGTCGCCCGCCTCGCCTCGCTCATGCGCGACAGCGGTTGCGACACGCCGCAGCCCGGCAACGGTCTCAGCCTCGCCGGCGGCGACCGCGCCCTGTGCGTCCGGGTTTGCGACGGCTATTTCTTTCCCATCGAGTTCAACGTGCGCCGCAGCCGCCTCAAGGTCGACGCGGCGGTCTGTCAGTCGATGTACGCCAAGGACGGTCAGGCCGCGCTGTTCGTGACGCGGGACGCGGGATGTCGCCAACGCCACCTCGCTCAGTGGCGCGCGCTACGGCGATCAGCCCTACGCCTTCCGCTACACGGAAGGATACGATGCCCAATGCGCCGCCCAGCTTCACACCGGCATTGCGGCGCTCGCCACCCGCTATCTGTCGCTGGTCCCTTCAGCTCATCAGAACGTCGCGTCGAGCGATGCCCCCACCATACCGCTGCCCCTGCCCCGACCCCGACCGGCCGCCTCGGAAGATCCCGAGACGCTCGCCAATGCCGCCGGCGACTTTCATCCCACGGCACCGGTCGAGCGGAAGGCAAGGATCGCCCGCATCGTCGGGCCCGCCTATTACGCGCAGATGTATGACCACGACCGCCCGGCGAAGCAGCCCGTCCAGGCATCGACCTTCAGCTTCATCGGAGAAGCGGCCGCCGCCGAGGCGCCAGACGGCACGCCGGCAAACGAAAAGCCTGTCTCTCAGCCTTAGGCCCCGCTCACGCGGCCGGTCGCGACCGCTCGAGACGCCTCACGAGAACGCCTGGATGCCGGTCTGGGCGCGGCCGAGAATGAGGGCGTGGATGTCGTGCGTGCCCTCATAGGTGTTGACCGTTTCCAGGTTCATCAGGTGACGGATGACGTGGAATTCATCGGCGATGCCGTTGCCGCCATGCATGTCCCTTGAGGCGCGGGCGATGTCGAGCGCCTTGCCGGCATTGTTGCGCTTGATCAGGCTGATCATCTCCGGCGCCATCCGGCCTTCGTCGAAGAGCCGTCCGACCCGCAGCGCCGCCTGCAGGCCGAGCGCGATCTCGGTCTGCATGTCGGCGAGCTTCTTCTGGATGAGCTGGTTGGCGGCAAGCGGCCGGCCGAACTGCTTGCGATCGAGCACATAGGTCCGCGCCCTCAGCCAGCAATCCTCCGCCGCTCCCATCGCCCCCCAGGCGATGCCGTAGCGCGCCCGGTTGAGGCAGCCGAACGGGCCGCCGAGACCCGAGGCATCGGGCAGCAGATTATCCTCCGGCACGACGACGCCATCCATGACGATCTCGCCGGTCACCGAGGCGCGCAGGCTCATCTTGCCCTCGATCGTCGGTGTCGCCAGGCCCGCCATGCCGCGCTCGAGAATGAAGCCGCGGATCTTGCCCTCATGCGCCACCGACTTCGCCCACACGACCATGACGTCGGCGATCGGCGCATTGGTGATCCAGGTCTTGGCGCCGGTCAGCCGATAGCCGTCGGCGACCTTGTCGGCCCGTGTCGTCATGCCGCCGGGGTCGGAGCCGTGGTCGGGCTCGGTCAGGCCGAAGCAGCCGACCGTCTCGCCGGTCGCGAGCTTGGGCAGGTATTTGCGCTTCTGCGCTTCGCTGCCATAGGCGTTGATCGGATGCATGACCAGCGACGACTGCACGCTCAGCGCCGACCGGTAGCCGGAATCGACCCGCTCGACCTCGCGTGCGATCAGCCCGTATGCGACGTAGCTGGCGCCGGCGCCGCCGTACTGTTCAGGCACCGTGCAGCCAAGCATTCCGAGCCCGCCCAACTCGTTCATGATCTCCCGGTCAAACCGTTCGTTTCGGAACGCCGTCAGCACCCGCGGCAGGAGCCGACCTTGCGCATAATCGCGAGCGGCATCGCGGATCATGCGCTCGTCCTCGGCGAGCTGATCGTCGAGAAGAAGCGGATCGGCCCAGTCGAAAGCGTGCCTCTGCGACGTTGACGGATGCGAAGAAGATATTGATTGTGAAGGGTTTTCCATGGCTCGCCTGTTGGCGGTTGCGGACGAAATGCGCTCCCCAATCTGCCCGCTTCCGGTCATGATGTCGATCAAGACACCTTTGTGCGACGGTGTCAGACTGGATGTCAGCGAATTGTCAGCCCGGCTGTGCGAAAGGCCGACTATGGCCACCCTTGTCCGCCTTCTTGTACTCCTGTTGATCCTGGCCAGCCTTGGCCGGCCAGCCTATGCCGGCGAGTCCGAACCCGATCACGACGTCGATGACCACGATCAGGCCCGCGGCCTTGTTGAACATGGCGAAATCCAGGCTCTTCCTGATGTTCTCGACGCCGTCGGCAAAACCGTCCCCGGCGACATCGTCGCCATCGCCCTCAACCACCGGAATGACCACTGGGTCTACGTGCTCACCATCGTCACCCCCGCCGGCCAGAGGCGCCACGTCATCGTCGATGCCAGCAGCCTGACGATCCTCAACAAGGGGGGCGAGCGGTGAGGATCCTGCTGGTCGAGGATGAGAAACGCATCGCCGCGGACGTCGCCAAGGCGCTCCGCGCATCGGGCTATGCCGTTGATATCGTTGGCGATGGCGAGGAAGCCTGGTTTCGTGGCGGTACCGAGCCCTATGACGCGGCGGTGCTCGATCTCGGCCTGCCGCATCTCGACGGCCTGACGCTGTTGAAGCGCTGGCGCGCCGAGGGCCATCGCTTTCCGGTCCTCGTGCTGACCGCCCGCGGTGCCTGGACCGAGCGCGTCGAAGGGATCGACGCCGGCGCCGACGACTACCTGCCGAAGCCCTTCGAGATGGACGAACTTCTCGCCCGCCTGCGCGCGATCCTGCGCCGCTCCGCCGGCCAAGCGACGGCGGTCGTCACCGCCGGGTCCCTCACCCTCGACACTCGCCAGATGCGCGTCACCCAGAACGGCATTCCGGTCTCCCTTTCGCCGCTCGAATACCGGCTGATCGCCTATCTCATGCACCATGCCGGCCGGGTCGTCCCGCCGACCGAACTGGCCGAACATCTGTACGATTTCGATAACGACCGCGACACCAACGCCATCGAGGTGATCGTCGCCCGGCTGCGCCGCAAGCTCGGCTCGGAGGCAATCGAGACACGTCGCGGCTTCGGATACCTGATCCCCGAGCCCACTGCATGACCGGCGACTCGATCCGCCTCAGGCTGCTGATCGCCGCGGCGATCTCGGTCGTCGCGGCGCTTGCCATCGCCGGTGTCGGCCTCAGCTACCTCTTCGAGCGACACGTCGAGCGCCGGGTCGACCACGAGCTGTCGACCTATCTCAACCAGCTCATCGGCGGCGTCGAATTCGGCACGGACGGCGCACATCAGCGTCGCCAAGCCCCCGACCGAGCCGCGCTTCGGCATTCCCCTCTCCGGCCTCTACTGGCAGGTTCGCGACGCTGCGACGGGCACGCTGCTGCGCTCGCGTTCGCTGTGGGATTCGACCCTTCAGGTCACGGCACGCATCGGAGCGCCCGGGCTCTGTGCGATCGAGCGAGATCGAAGGGCCGGCCGGCACATTGCTGCTGGCCATCGAACGCACCATCCGTGACGCGAGCAGCGATCGTACCTTCCATGTCATCGTCGCCGAGGACCATCGCGACGTACAGACGGCGACGCGGGATTTCGCCTTCGACCTTCTGCCCTCGCTCGGCATCCTCGCCGTCGTTCTGGTGATCGCCGCCTGGGCCCAGATTGCCGTTGGCCTGCTGCCGCTTGAGCGCCTGCGCCGGGCCGTCAGCGCGGTGGTGTCAGGACGGGCGACACGGCTGAACACCATCGTTCCCTCCGAGGTGCAGCCCCTAGCGGACGAGATCAACCGCCTCCTCGACTCGCAGGAGAAGGTCCTCGCCAAGGCCCGCACCAGCGCCGCCGACCTCGCTCATGGGCTGAAGACGCCGCTTCAGGTACTCGCCGCCGATGTCCGCACTCTGCGCGAGCAGGGCCAGGGCAGGATCGCCGACGAGATCGACGAGGTCGCCGGAACCATCCGCCGCCATGTCGAACGCGAGCTCGCCCGCGCGCGCATCGCGCCGGAAGCGGCGGCCAAGGCGCTCCGCAGCGGCATAGCCGAGACCGCCGAACGTGTGATCTCGGTCGTCAAGCGTACGCCCCAGGGCGAACCGCTCGCCTTCTCCGTAAACGTACCGCCCGGCCTTGCCGTGGCAGTGGACGAGACGGATCTGGCGGAAATTCTCGGCAACCTCATCGAGAACGCCTCGCGCTATGCCATGTCCCGGGTAAGCGTGCGCGCCTCGCAGGCCGACACGATGATGGTGATCGCCATCACCGACGACGGCCCGGGCATTCCGGACAACGCCAAGACGACCGCGCTTGAACGCGGGGCACGTGTCGATCTGCGCGGCACCGGTACCGGTCTCGGCCTCGCCATCGTCTCCGACGTCGTCGACGCCTATGGCGGCACCTTCGGGCTCGAAGATGCCAAGCCCGGCCTGCGCGCCGTCGTCTCGCTGCCGCGCGCACGATAGGCCGGGCAACATTGCCTAGAACGGATAGTGCTGGTTCGGATCCTCGATGGTGATCCAGCGCAGGTCCGTGAACTCGTCGATCGCGGCGCGACCGCCGAAACGGCCGAAGCCACTTCCCTTGACGCCGCCAAACGGCATCTGCGCCTCGTCCTGGACGGTCGATCCGTTGATGTGGCACATCCCGGTCTCGAGCCGCCTGGCAACCGCCATCGCCCGCATGATGTCGCGGCTGAAGACCGCCGCGGAGAGGCCGTATTCGGTATCGTTGGCGACCCGAATCGCCTCCTCCTCGTCCTTGACGCGGATGATCGGCTTGACCGGCCCGAAGGACTCCTCTTGGTAGATGCGCATGTCCGACGTCACGCCGTCGACGATGGTCGCCTCCACCACCGTGCCCGTGCGCTTGCCGCCACAGGCAACCGAGCCACCCTTGGCCGTCGCGTCGGCGATCAGCTCGTCCATCTTCTCCGCCGGCCCGAGATCGATCAGCGAGCCGAGCACGACATGCCCGCGCGGATCGCCGGCGGGGAGCTTCCCGGCCTTGGCGGCGAGCTTGGCGACGAAGGCGTCGGCGACCTTCTCGTCGACGATGATCCGCTCGGTCGACATGCAGATCTGGCCCTGATTCATGAAGGCACCGAAGGCGGTGGCGTTGACCGCGGCATCGAGATCGGCGTCGTCGAGGACGATCAGCGGCGCCTTGCCGCCGAGCTCGAGCAGCACCGGCTTGAGGTTGCGCCCGGCGATCTCGGCGATGATCCGGCCGACGCGCGTCGAGCCGGTGAAGTTGACCCGTTTGACCGCGGGATGGGCGATCAGCGCCTCGACGATCGCGGGCGCATCCTTCGGCGCGTTGGTAACGACATTGACGACGCCCTTGGGCAGGCCGGCATCCATCATCACCTGCCCGATCAGCCGATGCGTGCCGGGGCACAGTTCCGATGCCTTGAGGACGACGGTGTTGCCACAGGCGAGAGGCATGGCGATGGCGCGGGTGCCAAGGATGATCGGCGCGTTCCACGGCGCCATGCCGAGGACGACGCCGGCCGGCTGGCGGATCGCCATGGCGATCGTGCCGGGTTTGTCGGAGGGGATGACTTCGCCGCTCACCTGGGTCGTCATCGACGCCGCCTCGCGCAGCATCTGCGCGGCAAGCATGACGTTGAACCCGGCCCATGGCCCCGTCGCGCCCGTCTCCTCGACGACCAGCTTGGTGAATTCGTCGACCTTGGACTGCATCACCTCGGCGGCCTTGAGGAGCAGCGTCCGCCGTTCGTTGGGTCCGATCGCCGCCCAGGCGGGGAAGGCCGCCGCAGCCGAATTCCACCGCCGCCTTCGCATCCTCTATGCCCGCCGCGGAAGCACGTGTCGCGACCATGCCGGTGAACGGGTCCTTGCGCTCGAATACCGCGCCGGACCGTGACGGCACCGCGTCGCCATCGATAAGCAGCCTTATGTCCATTGACACCTCCCGCGGTTTCATTGGCGACGCGCCTGCATGCCTCTAGGCAGGTAGCGTTGCCGTGCAAGTGCGGCTTCGAACGCGGCGCCTTCAGCCGAAAATAATTAGCAAGAAGTTTGGATGCAAACTAATTGTCAAACAGCGATGTTCTGGCGATAAAGGCGGAAAGCACCGTCCAGGAAGTGGCCGGGACGGGAGGAACGCGCGTGAAGGCACTCTCGGCAAGACATGCATCATCACCGGTGGCACCGGCAGCATCGGCCTTGCCATGGCGAGACTTTTTGTCGCCGAGGGCGCAGCGCTCCGTACTCTATCTCGCGTCGTTTCAGTCGCGTTTCACCACCGGCACGACGCTCATGGTCGACGGGGGTATGAGCGCGTGATAGTTCGCTGGTCCCCGACGAAGGCGCGTCGGCCCGGTACTTCGCCGATGCCGGCAGCGCGCAGAATCCGGATCAGACATGCCTGATGGAGCCAAACCCCTGAAGCGGACGAGGACCGCAGCGCGCAGGCCGCGAAGGACGGCGACCTCTCCGCCCGCCAATGACGAACCCAACCTCGGCGATCTCAGCAATTTCATCGGCTTCCACCTGCGCATGGCGCAGGACGCCTCCTTTCGGGCTTTCTCGCGAGAGGTCGGCCAGCGCGGCCTCAAGCCCGGTCGCTTCGCCGCGATGATACTGATCCACAACAATCCCGGAATCTCCCAGATCGCCGTCAGCCGGGCGATCGCGCGCGACAAGTCGACGGTGACGCCGCTCATCCAGGAACTGCAACGCGACGGCCTCGTCGATCGGCGCCGCTCAACCACTGACGGTCGCAGTGTGTCGCTGACATTGACGACCCGCGGCGAGGAAATGGTCGGCGAATTGCTCGCGCATGCGCAAGAGCACGATCGCAGGCTCGATAGTATCGTCGGCGACGCCAAGCCGGAGCTTCTCCAGTTGCTCAGGAAGATCATCGACGGACTGACCTAGAGCCGCGCTCCGCGTCTGTGGGGCCGGCCGGAGAGAAGACCATGTACACGGCCAGCACGGCGTTGCTCGAGTCACTGCACGAGGCGGGCGTCTCCTACGTCTTCGCCAATTTCGGCAGCGACCATCCTGCCCTGGTCGAAGCCATCGCCGAAGCGCGCGCCAAGGGCCGGTCGATCCCGACCTTCGTGACCAGTCCGAACGAGATGGTCGCCCTATCATGCGCCCACGGCTACGCGCAGGTGAGCGGCGAGGCGCAAGCCGTCCTCGTCCATGTCGAATGCGGCACCCAGTCGCTCGGCGGCGCCGTTCACAATGCCGCCAAGGGGCGCATTCCCGTCCTGATCTTCGCCGGCCTCTCGCCCTTCACCCAGGAGGGCGAGATGACCGGCAGCCGCAACGAATTCATCCAGTGGATCCAGGACGTCCCCGACCAGCGCGGCATCGTCCGGCAATACGTGAAGTACGAGAACGAGCTGCGTACCGGCAAGAACGTCAAGCAGATCGTCCACCGCGCCATGCAGCTCGCCTCTAGCGATCCCAAGGGCCCGGTTTATCTCGTCGGCGCGCGCGAGGTGATGGAAGAGGAGACCGAGCCTGTCCGCCTCGATCCCGCCCGGTGGGCGCCGATTGCTTCACGCGCGCTGCCCGAAGAATCCGTCGGCGCGATTGTCGACGCTCTGTGCGAAGCCTACCGCCCGCTCGTCGTCACGTCCTATCTCGGACGTCGGACAGAAGCGGTGGCGCAACTTGTCGGCCTGTGCGACCGGCTCGGTATCGGCGTTCTCGAATCCGTGCCGAACTACGTCAATTTCCCGCACAACAATCCGCTCTATCAGGGCAGCCATTGGAACCATCCTTTCCAGAACCCGCGGCTCGCCGAGGCCGACGTCATCCTCGTCGTCGACAGCGACGTGCCCTGGATCCCCACGGTCAGTCGGCCCGGCGCCGAGGCGCGCATCTTCCACATCGATGTCGATCCCCTGAAGGAGTCCATGCCGCTCTGGTACATCGGCGCGCACGCCACCTTCCAGGCCGACGCGACAACAGCCCTCGCTCAGATGAATGCCTGTCTCGCGGCCAGGAAGCACGACAATGACAGGATCGAAGAGCGGCGACGCCACTATGCCGAGGCCCACGCCGCCCGTGCCGATGCACTGGCGCGCCAGGCGGAACCGGATGGCGACGAGATCAGCGCCGAATATCTGACGGCTTGCATCCGCCGGACGCTTCCCGACGACTCGATCGTGCTCAACGAGGGCATCACCAATTATCCGGCGATCGCGGACCACATCGCCCCTTCGCGGCCGGGTTCCATGTTCACCAGCGGCGGCGGCTCGCTCGGCTGGAACGGCGGCGCCGCGATCGGTGCCAAGCTTGCCGCGCCGGACAGGACCGTCGTCGCCCTGACAGGCGACGGGTCCTACATGTTCTCGGTGCCCTCGACGGTCCACTGGATGTCCCGTCAATACGCGGCACCCTTCCTTCAGGTCATCTACAACAACCGCGGCTGGAAAGCGCCGCGCTTCTCCGCACTCGCGGTCCACCCCGACGGCTATGCCAGCAGATCCAACGATCTCGGCCTCAGCTTCGACCCTCCGCCCGACTACGCCGCCATCGCCGCCGCCGCCGGCGGCGCCCATGCGCGCCAGGTCCATGAGGTCGGACGAGGTCGAGGAGGCAGTCGCCGAGGCATTCCGGGTCGTCCGCGAGGAGAGACGGTCGGCGGTCCTCGATGTCTGGCTGCCTGACCGGTAAGCGCACACCCAGATCCGTCGACGACCGCAACGGAAGCCGCCATGATGACGAGAGTTTCGTTTCGCCAGCGGATATAGTTTGATACAAAACCATACTGACACGACACCGATCAAAGGAGACTAGAGAAGAAGCGCGAACGTCAACGCGATACCCCGCCACAAAATCACAAGCAGAAGGCGGGCTGACTTCCATGACTGCCCCAAACGGGAACCATCGAAGGAGGAAGCACATGTTCGATCGCAGACAATTCCTCGGCGCAGCCGCATCCGCCGCCGTGGCAGCGCCGTTCGTCATCCGCAAGGCGTGGGCGGCCAATCCCGAATTCACCTTGAAGCTGCATCACCTGCTCGGTCCGAAGTCGCCTGCCCAGGTGATGATGCTGCAGCCTTTCGCCGACCGGATCCTCAAGGATTCGGAAGGCCGCGTGAAGATCGACATCTATCCGGCGATGTCGCTGGGCGGCGCGCCGCCGCAGCTCTTCCGCCAGGCGGTCGACGGGGTCGTCGATATCATCTGGACGGTCAATGGTTATACGCCCGGGCTCTTCCCGCGATCCGAAGTCTTCGAGCTGCCAACGATCTTCAAGAACAACATCCCGGCGACCAACCTCGCCATGCGCGACATGTTCGACCAGTACCTTGCCGAGGAATACAGGGACGTGCATGTCCTCTGGCTGCACGTTCACGCCGGCCAAGCGATCCAGATGGTCGACAAGCTCATCCGCAAGCCGGAGGACTTCCAGGGCCTGAAGATCCGGGTGCCCGGACCGACCGGTACCGACGTCATCAAGACGCTCGGCGCGACGCCGGTCGACATGCCGGTTCCCGACCTGCCGCAGGCGCTTGCCACCCATGTCGTCGACGGCGCCCTGATCCCCTGGGAGATCGCGCCCGCGCTCAAGCTCCAGGACGTGACCAAGTACGACATCGAGGGCAAGGACAAGTGGCGCCTCGGCACCACCACCTTCCAGGTCTCGATGCATCCGGGCACCTGGAACAAGCTTCCCGACGATCTCAAGGACGTCTTCAACAAGGCGACCGACGAGGCGTGGTGGAAGCAGGTCGGCGAGATCTGGCGCGAGGACGACGATAACGCGATCAAGATCCTCACCGCGGCCGGCAACGAGCATGTCGAACTGACCAAAGACGAGACCGACGCCTTCGAGAAGGCTCTGGCTCCGGTGGTCGATCACTGGATCAAGGACCGGGCCGACAAGGTGGACTCGCAAGGGTCTGGTCGACGCCGCCAAGGCTGCGATCGCGAAGCGCAGCGCATGAGCTTCGCGTATCAGGAGGATAATCGCGGGGTCACCGGACCCCGCACTTCCTCCGACTGGCAGCCCGGCTGGCTGCGCCTGCTCAGGCGCGGTCATCCGCTTCTGGGCGCTGCTTGGCGGCTTCATCCTGGCCGCGCTGATGCTGATGACGACGGCGAGCACGATCTCGATGCTCGTCTTCGACAAGCCGCTTCAGGGCGACTACGAGATGATGAAGCACTTCGTCGCCGTCGCCGTGTTCTGCTTCCTGCCCTATTGCCAGCTTACCGGTGCCAACGTCACGGTCGACATCTTCACCGAGGGCATGAGCGAGCGCGCCAAGTCGGCGATGCTCGCCTTCTCCTCGCTCTTCGCCATCGATCTTCGCCGTGGTTCTGTTCCGGCAGATGTCGCTCGGCGTTCGCGGGCTACATCGCTATCCGGAGACCACGGCGACCCTGCACATTCCGCTGTGGACGGCATTTCCGCCGGCCCTCGCCTCCCTGGCCCTGCTTCTCGTCGCCGCCGTGATCACCATCGATCGAAGGCATCCGCGGCATGCGCCATCCGGCACCGCCCCCGCCGGACCATGCGAACCGACTAGGGCGCCGACGGGGGGAGACGCGATGGAGTCGAGTTCCTGGTCGGCCTCGTCGGGCCTGCTGGCCCTGCTGGCGCTGATCGCCATCCGCGTACCGATCGCCTACACCATGATCCTCGTCGGCGTCGTCGGCACCAGCATCGAGTCCGGGCCGACGATCGTCCTCTACCAGCTCAAGGATCTCGCCTACTCGCAGTTCTCCAACTACGATCTGTCGGTCCTGCCGATGTTCATCCTGATGGGCAGCCTTGCCGCGCGCTGCGGGCTGAGCCGCGACATGTTCCGCGCCGCCAATGCCTGGCTCGGACGGTTCCGCGGCGGCGTCGCCATGGCGGCCGTCGCCGCCTGCGGCGGCTTCGGCGCCGTGTGCGGCTCGTCGACGGCGACGGCCTCGACGATGGGCATCGTCGCCCTGCCGGAGCTGCGACGCTACAAATACTCGCCGGCGCTCGCGACCGGCACCATCGCCGCGGGCGGCACGCTCGGCATTCTCATCCCGCCCTCGGTGGTGCTGATCGTCTACGCGATCATCGTCGAGACGAACATCGTCACCCTGTTCGAGGCGGCGCTGATCCCGGGCCTCCTCGCGGTCTTCATGTTCCTGCGTCACCGTCGTCCATCTATGTCCGGCTGTTTCCGGATTCGGGCCCGAAGGGCGAGCGCGGTATCGCGGCAGGAATTCATCTCGGCCACGATCGCCGTCATCCCGATCGTCGTCATCTTCGCCATCGTCATCGGCGGCATCTATGCCGGTCTCTACAATCCGACGCCGGCCGGCGCCGTCGGCGTCTTTCTGGTCGCCGTCTATGGCTATGTCCGTCGCCGCCTGTCCTTTCGCGACACGATCGACGCGCTGCTCGAGACGGCGCGCACGACCGGCATGATCTATCTGATCCTGTTCGGCGCCGCGCTGCTGTCGATCTTCATGGCGCGTGCCGGCGTGCCGCAGGCGGCCGCCGCGCTGCTTCAGAACAGCGGCCTGCCGCCGCTCGCGATCATGGTGGTGATCATCCTGATCTTCATCATCCTCGGCATGCTGATGGACAGCCTGTCGATGATCATCCTGGCGATCCCGTTCTTCTGGCCGATGGTCTCGGGCCTCGACTTCGGCATGCCGGTCGACGACCTGAAGATCTGGTTCGGGATCATCGCGCTGGTCGTGGTCGAGCTCGGGCTGATCACGCCGCCGGTCGGCCTCAACGTCTTCATCATCAATTCGCTGGCACCGGACGTGCCGATGCGCCAGACGTTCAAGGGCGTCATCCCCTTCTTCATCTCCGAGATCGTCCGGGTGACGCTGCTCGTAGCGTTTCCCTTCATCACCCTCGCCCTGCCTCATCTGCTGAGACATTAGGGCGAACCGTTTCACGCAAACGGCTGCCGCCTCCCCCGCGATACCGGGCTGGGGGCGGGATTGCGCCCTGCTCGCCGCCTGCGTCAGGCCGCACGCAGCCGACCGCCCGCGCACCGGCGTGGCCGGACAGGCACGTCGATGGAAACGAAGGTCAGTCGACCAGATACGAGCGTTCGTCGTGTTCCTCGGCACCGAGGGTCTCGCGAGCCCTCGACCGCAGCGAAGGGCTCGTCCTTGGCGATCGCGGCGACGAGGCCAAGGATCTGACGCTTCACCCGCGGATTCCGGATCTCCGAGAGATATCGGATGATCTGGAGATCAAGCCGGGCAGAGCCGAGCGACGGCGTTTCATTCCGAGCACGAGCTGATCTTCGCCGGCTCTCACTGCCGACAAAGAAATCGCCGACTTCGACATTCAGGGCACTGGCAATCTCATAGAGCTTGCTGGCGCTGATACGATTGGAGCCTTTCTCGTATTTCTGCAATTGCTGGAACGTCAGCCCGATCGCCGAAGCCAGCGCAGTCTGCGAAAGCCCGCGGTTCAGCCGGACTGCACGTACGCGCTGTCCGACCAACCGGTCGATTGGATGTATTCTTTTACCATGTTCTCATCCAATGACGACAAAGGCCGGACACACCATCGGTGGTCCTGCTCTGCACAGTACAACGGATGAGGCTGTCAGTTAAGTCTTGGCTGGCGCGGCGGATTGAAGCCGGTTGACCTCCATGTTTTGCAACATAAAGCTGTTGTCGGAACTGACTTGAGACTTTCCTCGGCGAACTTAGTAGATAGGCAGTGAAATCATCCGCCTGATGCGGTGGCTCTCGCCTTGGCGAAGGAGATCAATTATTGAGCGCGGCGACCATGATTGGTCCCGTTTTTGCGACATGTCGCGTTCCCCTCTAGGTCGCGGGTCACGCCACAGAACGGCCGATCAGGCCACCCGCAGCCGAGACACGCATACCCCTGTGGGGAGTAGAAACCCAGGCGTTATAGGCGCGTGACAGGGT
This sequence comes from uncultured Alphaproteobacteria bacterium, assembly GCA_963812285.1. Lineage (GTDB taxonomy): Bacteria > Pseudomonadota > Alphaproteobacteria > Rhizobiales > Kaistiaceae > CAVSRC01. The sequence goes on from CAWEUR010000040.1 coordinate 54,954, forward strand.
CGGCCGGACAAGAGCCCAAGCGCCGGTAGCGATTACCGCGGCCTTTCGCCGGCCCAGCAGTTCGCGCCACAGCCGGCTTTCGGCGAAGCCCATCGCCGGCGGTCGGCTGGCGTATCGCCGGCAGGCCCTCGACCCGGCGAAGCAAGGCAACTGCATCGTCACGTTTGGGGTTTCGGCGATCAGCGTCGATGGCGACAGGATCGCGGACCGGCGAGCGATCCGAGCTCCGCGACCTCCACGAGCCGCTGGTAGGTGCGCTCCTTGAAGAAGATGGTCGCGCCGCCGAACGAGCAAGGCGTTCATATCATCATCGATCGACAAGTCTTATCTTAAGCGAAAGAAGCGTCGCCTCAACATTGACCAGCGGTTCGGAGAGCGCGGCGAAGCCGAGTATCTCCGGCGCGTGAAGCTGGGCGACGGCATCGTCGTCAACCAGGTCGCCACTGGCATAGCGCGCGAAGATCATGCCGATGCCCTCCATGCCGAAGGCCGCACATTCGGCCGCCCGCAGAGCACCCATGCTCGCCGCGCCGAGGACGCGGACGCCTTCCGACAGGGCAAAGAGGATTTCCTTGTGCCAGACGGCCGGAACGTTCTCGAAGACACCGTCGATGATACCGATCACGACGCGCCGTCGAGCACGGCTCTGCGCCACGTCGCCCTGCGGGCCGGTGGGCGGACTTCGACACCCTGCGAGTGGCGGGATTTCATCGCCCAGGGTCGGGCCGACAAAGACGATCCTCATCGCGAGGCCCAGCATCGCTCGCGCCGCCCGCGATCCGAGTTGCCGGTTGCGCGAACTCGGATCGTCTTCGAGGCCGGGGACGATCACCTTGACGACGGACATTTCGAATTCCTCGCCGCCGAGATCGACGACAATTGCCGAGCCGACGCGGCAGGCCGACAGCCGTTGAGCATCCACTCGTGATAGGCGGCGCGCCTACGACGCCCGCATAGCCCCGTGCCCGCGGTCCCGCGTGCCGGATCCGGATCGAGCGGCAGATAGGGCACCATGCTCGCCGGCAGCATGGTTTCGTATTCCTCCGGAAAGATGTCATCGCGCGCGCCCGAGATATTCGTCAGGCGCGACTGGGCCGCTTCGGTCACGGCGCGCAATGCCGCGCGAACCGGCAACGGATGGGCGCCGCTTCCCGAGGCGGCATCGAGGAGCGACCAGCCGGAAGGGTCGCTGCCCTCACCGGGCGCGACCACCGCCAGGAAGACCGGCACGCCGAGGTCGCTCGTCACATCGAAGAGACTAAGCCGAAGACCGGCCGCGCGAATGCGTGGTGCGAGATCGGAAAGGACATCGTCACCGAAGGCGTCGACCCCGACCCGCCGTTCGGCGATGTCATCGGCGGAAAGGAACGAGGCGAGCGCCACGGCGTCGCGCTCGATGCGCTCGTTGAGGCCATGATTGATCGCCTCAAGCAGCGTGTTTCCGGAAGCGAGACCGTCTGTCGACTGCCAGAACCGATCGGTGGTGCCCGCCTCATCGTCGCAATAGAGCGAGGCGATCGCCTCGGGCACCCAGAACGGCTGCCGCGCGAAGAGATCAAGTCCCTCGACCCATGGCAGATCCTCGGACGCGGTCGAGATCGTTCTGCCCATGACGCAGGAAGCGCGCGGTCTTCAGAACCGCCTGGCCGTCCGGGCCTCGAGCGCTTGCCGAGATGTCACCGCGCCCGCCGGGCAGGCTGCTCGGCGACGAAGAACTCGGCCGCCTCCATGATTGCCGAGGCTGCCGCCGCGTCGTCGTCGATGCCTTTTCCCTGGGAGACGGCGAGTGTCATGCCGTTCGGCCGCGTCGCCACCCAGACCGGAATGCCGATCCGGTCGAGCCCGGTGACACGCGCCGCCCGCGTGATCCCCATGCGCGGCAGATGCGCCCGCATGCGTGCAACCGTTTCAGCCGGAGGAACCGCGCGGTCGCTGTAACGGCTCGCGGTCTCGATCCCGCGCTCGCGCGAAAGCGCCTCGTCAAGGCGCGCAGCCAAGTCGCCCGTCTCACTCGGCGCGTCCACAGCCAATCCTCGACAATCGACCACCCCATCCGCCGGCGCGCCATACCGGTCGGCGATGGCGCAGACACGAACAGGAGGCGGCCAGCGCGGCCGGCCGCCTCCTCCATCTATCGCGATCCGAAATCGGACCGCCGCGGCCGACCCGCTCAGTTCTCGAAATATTTCCGCGAGACGGGACCCGCCAGGCTCTGCGCCGCGATCGCGACACTGACACCCTGAACCATCGGGTCGCCCGCCGTCAGGCCAGCCTCGGCGACCTGATCGTCGTCCAGCCGCTGAACCGTCTTCTGCTCGACATCGACCAGATAGACCGCGTCGTCGTCCTCGCTCTTGATCAGAAATACTTTCGCCATCTTCGCTTCTCCTGGGTTGGTGGTTGGTTACTCGAACCCCGCTGCGCGCAAGCCCTCTTCGTAATGCTTGACGTCGCTAGCGTTCTTGAGAGGGGCCATCGACAGCCATTCGTCGGTCCGGAAATCGGGGTAGATATCCAGGACGCTGTCGACGTACTCCCGCGCTCGTTCCTTCTCGCCGAGCTGTGCCCATGCGGCGGCGAGCAGGCGGCTGACCGGCCACTGGTCCTTCATCTGGCCGGCCGTTTCGATGGCGGCGCTATAATCCCCGAGCTGGTAGTGCATGCCGGCTTCGGTCCACCAGTAGAGATCACTCGGCCAGGGATTGAGCTCCATCGCGCGCTCGAGCTTGCTCCGCCCTTCGCCCTCGGCGCCGCTGTGGATCAGGGAATCGGCGAAATCGACCTGGAGCTCGGCGAATTGCGGATCGCAGGACTCCGCCGTCGCCAGCGCCTCGAGGCTGTCGTCGAAGCGGCGCGCACAGAGCAGCGTCGCGCCGAGCTCGCGGTAGCCGCGTGCATCGTCCGGATCGGCCGTGATCGCGCGCCGCGCCAGCGCCTCGGCCTCGGAAAGGAGAGCGAACTCATGGCGCGCCGTCAGCAGCCACTCGCTGTGGAAGGTCCGCGCCAGACCGCACAGCGCCGGCGCAAAGCTCGGATAGCTGGCAAGTACCGACCGGAAATAGCGCCGCGCGCGTCGGACCTTGCGGAGGTCGATCTCCTCGAGCGTCTGAACGCCATGCAGGAAGGCGTGATAGGCGGCACGGTCCAACCTGCTCTCAAAGTGCTGCATCTCCGACCGCGCGACCTGCTGGATCAGGGCGGCGATGATCCGATGAGCCGTCTCCTCGAACCGATCGGATATCTCGGTCGCACTCATGGTCCATTTGTCCGCCCACACGATCTGCCGATCCTGCGTGCTGAACAGCTTTACAGACAGAGACGATACGTTGCCGGTGTCGAAGATGCGGGTTTCGGCGACATAGTCGACCGCGTAGCGGATCAAGGCTTCTTCCGCGTGGTCGATGCGGCCGAGTTCCCAGGTCGAGTACGGCTTCACCAGAGACAATGCCTTGCGGCGATAGAGGCCGAGCTCGACCTCCTCAATCAGCGAGCACGCGACCTGATGGTCGGGATCGGAAGCCTTCGCCTCGGCCGGACGCAGAATGGTGATCTTGGGCAGCCCGCCGCGGCCCGCCGGCGGCAACGGCACAGACGCGACCGACTCGCGCGCCGCGCCTGTCTCGCCGTCGCGCGTGAGGTCGCGGAAACACTTCGTCGTCTCCGGATCGGGCTCGGTCTCGAGGTCGGCGCGCAAGCGCCGCCTGAACTGCCCGTAGACCTCACGTACGCGCGCCGCATCGCCCCGCGCCGCGTAGATCCGCATCAGAGCCCGGGCGCCTTCCTCGTGATAAGGATCGATGGCAAGCAGGCGATCGGCCAGCGCTCGCAGCATGCCCGAGTCGCCATGAACATCCGCGCAGCGCAGAACGCCGGAGGCGGCCGCGGCGAATTCGTCGCGAAGACGGGTCCGCTGCACGCTCAGCCAGTCCTGCAGATCCTTTCCTTCCGGAGCAACCCCGGCAAAAAGTTCGCCTTGATGCACCGCGAGCAGGTCTTCGGGCGCGATCTCGGCCTCGCCCCGCGCCATCAGCGTCGAGAAGGCGATGACGTCGACAGTGACATCGTCCAGAATAAGCTCGACGCGCGTCGCCTCGCCAGCAATCAGGCGCACGCCGCAGCGCCGCTCGACGGCGCGCATGCGAGCGATCAACTGGCGCAGATTGTTCGATGCCTTGCGACGGTCCGCATCCGGCCAGAGCAGCACTTGCAGACTGGAACGCGGAGCGGCGAAAGACGTCTTCGACAGGCTGAGATAGAGAAGCAGGAGATAGGCCTTGGCCGGCAGCGCCACTTCTCCGCCTTGTCGATCGACCAGACGCGGGCTACCGAAGAAGCAGAGCGCGCCACGTTTCTTAGATTGTGAGTTGGCCGCCATCATTCTCTCCTGCGTTGCATCGTATTTCACGGGCACGAACCCGTCTACTGCCGAATGACCACCAGTGAGCAATTCGAACCGCTTGCGCCGTTTGGTCGCAAAATACAATCAAAAGTCGAGGTCTCGCTTCCAGCCACTTGCGCGTAAAGGAGAATTGGCTCCGGGCGATTGAAAGGCAATGCGGGCGCTCGCGCCTCCTGGCCACGACAGAAGCCGCCGGACGGCCAATTGCTCATACGCGCATTTCGGGAAATACTCGCGTTGTAATATGGTGCGAATGACTTGAAGCGGGGGCTTGTGGGCAGGCATGCGCCTTGCCCGAAGGGGGTTATTTTGCTTCGAATCTTGATGATTGCCGTGATTGGCGCGCTCCTCGCCGGGCCATGCCTGGCAGATGCAACCGGCCAGTTCGATTCCAACCGACCGGCGCATGCGATCGCCGCACCGGCGCCCTCATCGCCATTCAAGGACGTCGCGGAGACCGGGGGAGCCGACAGGCTGCTGATCCAGGTCGCGGCCAATGGCCGACTGGGTCCGCCGCTGATCGTCCGGATCCTTTCCATCAAGGCCGACAGCACGACCTTCGGCATTGGCGGCGACGAGATCTTCCTGCGCGCCAATACCGGCGAGCGCTTCCCCCCCGGCAGAGGCCAGTCACACTCCATCAACGACGGTGAGAGCTGGTCGCCCAATGCCGTCTTTCGGGGCGAAGGCACGATCGCCATCGAACTCAAGGAATGGGATTCGATCAGTTCCAACGACCTGATCGGCACCCTGATCGTCAGTGCCAATCGCGGGCCCGGCCGCTTCACGGCGACGCTGAAGGGCGGTGGCGGCGTCTACCGCGTCACTTACGAGCTGAGCCTCGGCGGCACGCCCGAGCCAGCGGCCGCGCCGACGCCACAAAGCGCAGCCGCCGCACCGGCGACGAACCGAACCTGGGCGGCTCGCGGAAACGGCGCCAGCATCACCGCCTCGGACTGCTCAGGCAACTGCGAGGAAGATATCGGCATTCTCTTCGAATGCCGCGGAACGGGACGCCCGGCCGAAGTTTCCGTGCCTGCCGCCGCCACCGATGGCGGCCGCACGGGCGCCGTCCTGCCACTCCGTGTCATCGTCGACGGCAGCACCTTCAGCTACAGCGCCAAGCTCGGTCCGGACGGTCTCGTCGGCCACGTCCCCTCCTTCCTCGTCCAGCCCGGCGATCCGCTCGTCTCGGCCCTGCAGGCCGGTCACGGCGCGCAGGTCATCTTCGGCGGACGGTCCGCCGAGATCAGCCTTCGCGGCTCGCGCGACGCTCTCGAGATATTCAAAGCCCATTGCGGCTGGAACGGTGCCGCCGCATCCGATACCGGCGGGCAGCAGGCCCAAGCGCCCTTCGTCCAGTTGTCGGCACCGGATGCCGGTGACAGCGGAGCCCGCTGGTACAATTCCCAGTTCGACGATCAGCAGGGACGCCAGGTGTCGACCCTGACCTTCGGCATTCCCGAGACCGACGCGACCGCCTTCAACGCAAGCTGCCGGGCGGGCGGGCACGACGCCGAGGTTGCCTTGAGCCTTGATACGGGAGGCAGCAGCGCATCCGCCGATGCGTTCCTGCTGGTCCAGGGCCAGCCGTTCCGATATCGCAGCCGGCCGTTCTCCGCCAGCAGCAAGTCCGCCGGCGTCCACGTCACGATCGGCCTGGACGATCCGATCTGGCGCGCGCTCCAGAATGCGCGGCAGCCGATCGCCTACGGCATTGTCGGCCAGACGCCCCGCCGGATGAGCGCCCGTGGCACCGGCCCCGCCGTGGCCAAGTTCCTCGCCGCCTGCGCCAGCCTGGCCGGATCCGCGCAGCCAACGCCACAGGGCGGCTCGCCGGGAGGCGGCGGTGCCTATCTGTGCGATGACGGGTCAAGACTGCAGGTCACCATCACCCCAAGCGGACCCGCCTCCATCGCCAATATCACCCACGGCCAATTCCGCTTTGCCCTGATCGCGGTGCCGACCAAGGTTGGCGAGAAATATTCGAACGGTGTCGCGACGCTCAACATAAGCGGCACGACAGCGCAATTCTCAGCTTCAGGCACCAATCTATTCTGCCAGGCGAACTGAAAGCGCGCGCTGGCGCCGGCCCTCGCCCTGATGAGCTCACCAGGCACGTGGCCGGTGCCGCTCAAGGTCGGCGTCGTCGATCGGCCATCGCTCATGGGGTGGGCTGATCCGCAGTGTGCAGGGAGAATTGCTGGTAGCGGAGGAGGGACTTGAACCCCCGACACGCGGATTATGATTCCGCTGCTCTAACCAACTGAGCTACTCCGCCCCGAGCGGGCCGCATGCGCGGCCACGGCGGCATATAAGGAAGGCGCCCGAAACCTGTCAAGCAAGCGCCGCGAATTGGTCGTTTCGTTGTCGATCCGGCGAAAATCCGGCGACTTCAGACGCTTATGGGCAAATTCCGGATCGCGCGCCGCGATGCGTGGCGACCTTTTCCGACCGGGATTCGCCATTTTTCAATAACATGGCGCCAGGATCGCGCTATGAGGATGCATTCACCCGAGACAATGGCTGAGGCGATGGTACGGAAATATTTCGGCACCGACGGCATTCGCGGCCGGGCGAACCACTTCCCGATCACGGCGGATCTGGCGATGAAGGTCGGCATGGCCGCCGGCCACGCCTTCCGCCGCGGCGATCATCGCCATCGCGTCGTCATCGGCAAGGATACCCGGCTTTCCGGCTACATGATCGAGAACGCGCTGACCGCCGGCTTCGTCTCGGTCGGCATGGACGTGCTGCTGACCGGCCCGATTCCGACGCCGGCCATCGCCATGCTGACCCGGTCGATGCGCTGCGATCTCGGCGTCATGATCTCGGCCTCGCACAATCCCTATGACGACAACGGCATCAAGCTCTTCGGCCCGGACGGCACCAAGCTTTCCGACGCCGTCGAAGCCGATATCGAGGCGCTGATCGACGGCGACCTGTCGCGCCATCTCGCCGCCCCGCCCGATCTCGGCCGCGCCCGCCGTATCGACGGCGCCCAGGAGCGCTACATCGAATACGCCAAGCGGACCCTGCCCCGCGCCCTGTCGCTGGAGGGCCTGCGCATCGTCATCGACTGCGCCAACGGCGCCGCCTATCGCGTCGCCCCGCTGGCGCTGCGCGAGCTCGGCGCCGAGGTGATCGCCATCGGCATCGAGCCCGACGGCTTCAACATCAATCGCGGCGTCGGCTCGACCGCGCCGGACGCGCTCGCCGACAAGGTGCGCGAAGTCCGCGCCGATCTCGGCATCGCCCTCGACGGCGACGCCGATCGTGTCGTGCTCACCGACGAGAAGGGCCAGGTCGTCGACGGCGACCAGCTTCTCGCGGTCGTCGCCCAGTCCTTCTTCGAGGACGGCCGCCTCGCCCGGCCCGGCATCGTCACCACGATCATGTCCAATCTCGGCCTCGAGCGCTTTCTCGCCGGCAAGGGCATCAGCGTCCTGCGCACCCCGGTCGGCGATCGCTACGTCGCCGAATCCATGCGCGAGGGCGGCTACAATCTCGGCGGCGAGCCCTCCGGCCACATCATCCTGTCCGACTACACCACGACCGGCGACGGCCTCGTCGCCGCGCTCCAGCTCCTCGTCCGTCGTCAAGGACCACGACAAGCCGGTCAGCGAAGTCTGTCACCGCTTCGAGCCGCTGCCGCAGATCCTCAAGAACGTGCGCACCGGCGGCGGCCGGCCGCTCGACGATCCGGCGGTCAAGGGCATGATCGAGGCCGCCAATGACCGGCTCGGCGACCACGGCCGCCTGGTCGTGCGCGCCTCCGGCACCGAGCCGGTGATCCGCGTCATGGCGGAAGGCGACGACGGCGCCCTCGTCGCCCAGATCGTCGACGAACTGGTCGGCGCCCTGTCGAAAGTGGCCGCCTGACCCCGGCACCAGCATACAGGGCGCAGGTCGAGCCGGTCATCGCCGCCCATGGTGACGTGATGCGCCAATTCGGCTATTTGCCCTCCTGAGGCGCAAGCACCACCACGGCAAGGACCGACGTTCGACCATGATCAGAGCCGACCCCCGCAATCCGCGCGGCATCGTTTGGATCGCTTCCTACCCGAAATCGGGCAACACCTGGATCCGCGTCTTCCTCTATCACCTGCAGCGGATCATGCAGGGGCTGCCACTGCCCGAGCACGACCTTCACCAGCTCGACCGGTCGAGCGCCTATGAAGTCCCGCCTCTACGGGCTGTTCGAGGAAGCGCTCGGCAAGCCGCTGCAGGAAGCGACATGGCAGGAAGTGGTGCCGGTCCGCCCGCAGGTCCACGCCATGATCGCGGAGCGAGCGGAAAGCATCGTCCTCGTCAAGACACACAATCTCCTCGGCCACATCATGGAGGTGCCGACGATCAACCTGCCGGTCTCGGCGGGCTCGATCTACGTCGTGCGCAACCCGCTCGATGTGGTGATCTCGCTTTCCGACCATCTCGGCATGACGATCGAGGGCGCCATCGCGGTCATGAACCATCACGCCCACCGCACCTTGAACGCGCCCGAGGAGGCCTTCGAAGTGTGGGGCACATGGAGCGAGCACGTCGAGAGCTGGGCGGGAACGCCGTCGCCGGCCGCGCTCGTCCTGCGCTACGAGGATCTTCTCGAGGATCCGATCAAGCACTTCACGTCGATCGCCCATCACCTCGGCCAGCGCCCGCCGGCCGAGCAGATCGCCGAGGCGGTCGAGCTCTCCTCCTTCGAGCGTCTGCGCGACCAGGAGGCCGAGAAGGGCTTTCGCGAAGTATCGAGCATGGCGACCGCTTCTTCCGGGTCGGCCGCACCGGCCAGTGGCGCGATGCGCTGACATCCGATCAGGTCAAGGCGCTGATCGGCGCCCACCACAAGCTGGATGAAGCACTTCGGCTATCTGCCGGATGCGTGATCGCTGGCCTCAGAGGCGCTCGAACACGAGCAGGGTGAAGAGGCCGAAGGGCGACACCCGCCGCGCCTCGATCAGCTTGAGCTCGTTGCGGCCGAGCACGTTCTCGATCGGGAATTCGGCGATTCCAGCCGAGCGACGCGGCGAAAAGGTCGAGCCAGCGCTCGACCACCGCCCGCGGGCCCCTCTCGGCCGAGAAGTGGTTGACGAGCACCACCTTCCCGCCGGGCCGCACCACGCGCGCCAGCTCGGCCAGGACCCTGGCCGGGTCCGGCACCACGGTCATGACAAACATGACCGCGGCGATATCGAAGCTCGCATCGGGCATCGCCAGACGGGTCGCGTCCATCTCGATCAGCGCCTCGACATTGTCGAGGCCGAGCCTGTCCACCCGGCGCTCGGCCCGGGCCAGCATCTCCGGGCTGAGGTCGATGCCGACGATACGGTGATCGCGGCGATAGAGCGGCAGCGAAATGCCGGTGCCGACGCCGAGCTCGAGCACCCGGCCGGCCGGCAGGTCGTTGATCGCGGCAACCGCCGTCCGCCGCCCGAAGGTCGTGACGACGCCGAAGACATGATCGTAGAACGGCGCCCAGCGGGCATAGGCGGCCACGACCCGCGCATCGTCCAGGGTCGCGACACCCGGGCATCGTTGCCGCCGATCCTCAGCTTGAACCGTCGCAGGATCTCATCGAGCCGCGTCGTCAACGGTCTCTCCTAGTGTCTTAGCGCGGCCTCGACCGCCTCGGGCGCGATCAGTCGGCGCAGCGCCTGTTCGGCATCGCCGTCGCGCTCCGTCCGCTCGATCCAGCCCGCCGCCGAGCACCCGCGCGCCGGGCCCCTCGCCTTCGTAGAAGACGCAGGCCTGGCCGGGGGCCACCCCGGCCTCGCCGTCATGCAGCGAGACCGTCAGGCGGCCGTCGTCGAAGGAAGATGCGCCGGCATCGGCGGCCGGGTCGAGCGCACCCGGGCCAGAAGCTCGAGCCCCTCCGCCGGCGAGTTCCTCGATCGGCGCCGTCGCCGAGCCAGTTGACGTCGCGCAGATGCAGCCGATGGGTCGTCAGCGCCTCGCGCGGGCCGACGATGACCCGCCGCCCGGCGGGATCGAGGTGGACGACATAGAGCGGCTCGCCGACCGCGACGCCGATGCCGCGGCGCTGGCCGATGGTGTAGTGGATGATGCCCTCATGGCGGCCGAGCACCCGGCCATCGATATGGACGATGTCGCCCGCCTCGCCGGCGCCCGGCTTCAGCCGCCGATGACATCGGCATAGCGGCCGTTGGGCACGAAGCAGATGTCCTGGCTGTCGTGCTTGTCGGCAATCGCCAGGCCGAGCTCGCGCGCCGCCGCGCGGGTCTCCGCCTTGGTCATGTCGCCGAGCGGGAAGCGCAGGAAATCGAGCTGCTCGGGCGTGGTGGCGAACAGGAAGTAGCTCTGGTCGCGCTCGAGATCGACCGGCCGATAGAGCGCGCGGCCGGCGCCGTTCTGGCGGCTCATGACGTAGTGGCCGGTCGCCAGCGCGTCGGCGCCGAGTTCGCGCGCCGTGCCGAGAAGGTCGGCGAACTTGACGGTCTGGTTGCAGGCGATGCACGGCACCGGCGTCTCGCCGGCGGCATAGGACGAGGCGAAGCTGGTCGATCACCGTTCGCGGAAGCGCTCCTCGTAGTCGAGCACATAATGGGGGATGCCAAGCGCTTCGGCGACCCGGCGGGCATCGTGGATGTCCTGGCCGGCGCAGCAGGCGCCCTTGCGATGGGTGGCCGCGCCATGGTCGTAAAGCTGCAGCGTCACGCCGACCACGTCATAGCCCGCCCGCTTCAGCAGGCCGGCAACGACCGAGGAATCGACGCCGCCCGACATGGCGACGACGATCCGCGTCCGCTCGGGACGGCCCGGGAAGATCGAGATGGTTGAGCATGCGCCTACCAAGGATGGCCGCGTTCGGCCGGGGTTGAGAGGACTATAGTTACGATCGTGCCATCTTCAAGGCATTGAAATCCCCGGTAATCACCGGATTTGCGCTTGATCGCGCCGAAAAGTCTTACCGATTTGTTGCACCCGATTTAGCCAAATTTTAAAGCGCGCGCACTACGCTCATCAGCCTGAGGTCAGGTTGAGTGTGAGTGTAGAATGACCGAACAGATGCGTCCGCGCGTGAAATACGTCATCGGCCCCGACGGGAGTCCGCTGACGATTGCGGATCTTCCGCCGCGCAACACCAAGCGCTGGGTGATCCGCCGCAAGGCGGAAGTCGTTGCTGCGGTCCGCGGCGGCTTGCTGAGTCTCGAGGAGGCCTGCAACCGCTATACTCTGACCGTCGAGGAATTCCTTTCCTGGCAGCAGTCGATCGACCGGCACGGCCTTGCCGGCCTGCGAACCACGCGAATCCAGCAATATCGCGAATAGAGACCGGCAGTCGGCAATAGGCATTCGGCAGTCGAAAAGCCTTGCGCCGAACCGGCACCGCCTCTTCCCATTGCCCTCCGCCGATTGACGACTGCCGTCCCCTCACAGTTCTACTGCCTTCCCCCGCTCCGGCACCAGCACGCTCGTTCCGGCGCCTGCCATCTCGGCAATGAAGGCATCGGCGGACTGGTCGATCATCGGAAACGTGCCGTAGTGGCACGGAATCGCGGTCTCGAAGCTGTAGAAGCGCTTGCAGGCGGTGGCGGCGAGCCTGGCGCCCATGGTGAAGCGGTCGCCGATCGGCACGATGCCGATCTTTGGAGCGTGGATCTCATTGATCAGCGCCATGTCGGAAAAGATGTCCGTGTCGCCCATGTGAAGGAGCGTCTTCTCGCCCTTGGCCTTGAACACGCATCCGGCGGGATTGCCGAGATAGACCGGCGTGTTGTCGACCATGGACGAGGAGGAATGCCAGGCCTGGACGAAGGCGACCGAGAACGGCCCGAGATCGATCGTGCCGCCATGATTGCCCGGGCTGACATTCTCGACACCCTTTCCGGCGAGATACATGCAGACCTCGAAATTGGCGATCAGCGTCGCGCCGGTCGCCTTGCAGATCTCAACGGTGGAGCCGATGTGGTCGTCGTGGCCGTGAGTCAGCACCACATGCGTCGCCCCGGCATAGGCGGCCTTCTGGTCACCAGTGAAGGTCGGGTTGGCGAGGAACGGATCGACCATCACCGCAGCGTCGGCATAGTCGATGCGAAAGGCCGAATGGCCGAACCAGGTGAGTTTCATGGGGCTGCCCCTTTTTCCGTTTGTTGACAGGATCGCGATGATGCCCGAGACCGTCGCCCTCAGGCACAATTGTCGCCAAAACGCCGAACGGCAAGGTCCGGGCCGCTCCCGCCGATGAATCAGACACGCGAGATCAGCCTCGAGGCGCTGAAGGCGGCCCTGCCGCCTCAGGCGGCATTGATGGGGCTCGATCTCGGCACAAAGACGATCGGCCTTGCCATTTCCGATCCCGGTCGCCGCGTCGCTTCGCCGCTCACCGTCATCCGCCGGACCAAGCTCAAACCCGATGTCGAGGCGCTGCTGAAGCACGCCGAGCCCTACCGGCCGGCCGCGCTCATCCTCGGCCTGCCGCTCAACATGGACGGCTCGGAAGGCCCGCGCGCCCAGGCGACCCGCGCCTTCGTGCGCAATCTCGCCGCCTTCACCGACCTGCCCGTCGTCTTCTGGGACGAGCGCCTGTCGACCGTCGCTGTCACCCGCACCCTGATCGAGGCCGACACCAGCCGCAAGCGCCGCGGCGAGGTCGTCGACAAGATGGCCGCCGCCTACATCCTGCAAGGCGTCCTCGACCGCCTGGCGGGAATGGGCTAAGCACCGCCGCCGCCCGCTCTTCCGCCTCGGCGCGGCCGGCACGACAAGCTGGCGCGTCACCATCGAACCTCCGCCTTGAGGGCGGTTCGCCGGCGTGTTTGTTGGGGCGGGGTCATCTCACCCCGGTCGTCCCCGCGGAGGCGGAAACCCAGTAAACGGTGTGGCAGGACGAGGGATGTTGTGGCGGCCACTTGCGCCTCTCCGGGCACGCCCATCTCTTACTGGGTCCCCTTCCCTCGGGCCTTCGGCCCTTGCCGGGGATGACCGATGGAGCAAGCCGCATCGTTCCCGCGATCTCCCGATCCGGGGCATGAACTGTGAGGGGCGGGCGGGCACGGGTGAAGCGCCAGTCCAGGTAGTCTGAGTAAGGGCACCTCAGTCCGTGCCCGCCGCGGCGGTTTTGGGCACACCTCTCCACACTCGGCGTCATGGGCAGGCGGGGTCCATTGGCTTGGACCAGCGTCCTGCTGCGGCCGACGGGCCATGGCTCTCCACTCCCTCGCCCCCCGATATCCTGGAAGACGAAAGGCGGCACGGCACGACGGCTTCGGCCCATGCGCCGATTGGTCTGGCCCCCTGATGCAGGAGGCTTAATAGACAACCGGTCATAGTGCCGGCCGACGGGCTAAGGGGCCTCCCGACGGCGGGACACGCGACTTCCCCGCCGGCAGGCGCCGCTCCCCGCTCCATCCCAAGACGCCTCCGGAGACGCCCCTCGTGAACGGGGACCGGATGATTGTAAGGCAGGTTCGGGAAGCGGGGATAAGTCCGAGCCGGAACGGCGCATCTTCCGCGCCCATCCGCGCCAGAGCGCAGAGTCGGACGATTGTAGGGTGGGCAGAGCGGCGGCCGCGACAGCGGACGGCGCGTGCCCACGCGGATGGGGTGCAGGATCCGTTCGCTGGGCGTCTTGCGCCGCGTCGCATCCGCGTGGGCACGCGCATCTGCGATGCGCTCTGCCCACTCTACGATGTGGTCGACGCGGACCGCGCCTTACCCCTCCGGGCAGATGTAGTTGATGAAGGCGCGGGCATCGAACCGGGAATCGATCATGCCGTAGGTGGTGCGCCAGGGCTTGCCGAGGCGGGTCTCGAGGAAGGCGTCGGCGACGACCGAGGGGAAGCGGCGCCGGAGGGAGGCCGCCGCGACCGTCATGGCGAGTTGCTCGGTGAGGACACGCGCCGATCCCTCGTCGGCGAGCGCCACCGCCGCCGCCGCGCGCAGCACGTTGAGGGTCGACTTGGCGGTGCTGCCGAGCGAATCCTCGATATTGGCAAGCACGGCTTCCAGCGGCTCCGACGACTTGCGCATGACCCGCATGACGTCGAGGCACATGACGTTGCCCGAGCCTTCCCAGATGGCATTGACCGGCGCCTCGCGATAGAGCCGCGGCAGCCGGCTTTCCTCCACATAGCCATTGCCGCCGAGGCACTCCATCGCCTCGGCGATGAGCGGCGAGGTGATCTTGGTGACCCAGTACTTGACCGCCGGCGTCATCAGGCGGGCGAAGGCCGCCTCGGCCGGATTGTCGTGCGCCCGGTCGTAGGATTCGGCGAGCCGGAAGGCCAGCGCCGACGCCGCCACGACATCGAGCGCCATGTCGGCCAGCACCCGCGTCATCAGCGGCTGATCGATCAGCGCGCTGCCGAAGGCCTTGCGGTGGCGGGCATGGTGCGCGGCCTCCGCCAGCGCGATGCGCATGAGACCGGCCGAGGCGACGGAGCAATCGAGCCGGGTGAGCGTCACCATGTCGATGATCGTCTGGACGCCGCGCCCCTCCTCGCCGACCATGTAGCCGCCGGCACTCGTCGAACTCGACCTCGGCCGACGCGTTGGAGCGGTTGCCGAGCTTGTCCTTGAGCCGCATGAGGCTGAGGCCGTTGCGGCGCCCATCCGGCAGGAAGCGCGGCACCAGGAAGCAGGTCAGCCCCTGCGGTGCCTGCGCCAGCATCAGGAAGCCGTCGCTCATCGGCGCCGACAGGAACCACTTGTGGCCGTTGAGCCGCCACAGCCCGTCGCCGCCCTCCTCCGCCCGGCTGGTATTGGCGCCGACGTCGCTGCCGCCCTGCTTCTCGGTCATGCCCATGCCGATCGTCGCGCCGGCCTTCTCGGCGATCGGACGCTGCGAGGAATCGTATTGGCGCGAGCGCACCTTCGGCAGCCATTGATTGGCGAGCGGCGCCTCATGCGCCAGCGCCGCCACCGCCGCGTTGGTCATGGTCATCGGGCAGATGTGGCCGCACTCGACCTGGGCGGTCATGTAGAGCCGGGCGGCGCGGGCCGACGGCGCGGACATTCGTCTCGCCACCGGCGGCATCCCAGATCGAGGAATGCAGGCCGGCGACGACACTGCGCCGCATCAGCGCGTGATAGGCCGGGTGGAACTCGACCGTATCGATGCGCACGCCGGTCGCGTCGTGGGTTTTCAACACCGGCGGAGACTGGTTGGCGATGCGGCCGAGCTCGAATGTCTCGGGCGAGCCCCAGGCCGCGCCGTGCGCCGTGAGCTGGTCGATGACCGATTGCGGGGACGCCCTCGACGAGCGCGCCCAGCGCCGGATCGGACGTGAACAGATTCACGCCCGGCGAAAGGCGGCGTCTGATTGAAGACCTCATGGGTAGC
>CAWEUR010000041.1:0-64397 GCA_963812285.1 uncultured Alphaproteobacteria bacterium
TACCAGCAGATCGGCGCCTGCGCGCGCCGCCTCGGCCCGCGCCGCGCGCGCCCGCTTCAGATTGCCCTCGATATCACCGACCAGCGAATTCTGCTGTGAGACGGCGATGCGGATCGTGTCGGTCAGGAGTGCTGCCATAAGCGAGGGTTTACAGCGCGACGACAGACGGGGCAATCGAGACGATTGTCACGGACACGCCCCATCCCGACACTGCCGTTGCGGGCGGGGCGCCGGGTTGTCGTAGCTCTGTCGCAGGTAGGCGCGACGCGCCCTACCCCACATGCTCCTTGAGGAAGCCTAGCGTCCGTTCCAGAGCGAGCTTGGCGGAGGGCTCGTGCCAGGCGTGGCTGGCGTCGCGGTTGAAGGCGTGGCCGGCGCCCTCGTAGAGGAAGACCTGGACCTGGGTCGGATCGACGGCGGCCCTGATCTTCTCGACGTCGGCGACCGGAATGCCGCCATCCTCGGCACCGAAATGCAGCATCACGGGAACCTTCGGCTTCAGGTCGAGGGCTTTGGCGATCATGCCGCCGTAATAGCCGATGGTCGCGGACAGGCCCGGCGTGTTGGCGGCGGCAAGCCAGGCGATCGAGCCGCCAAGACAATAGCCGACAAGGGCGACCTTGCCGGCGCCCTTCAGGGCTTCGACCGAGGCGGCGACATCGCGCATCATGTCGTCCATCTCGATCTTCTGGCGAAGGGCGATGCCGCGCTGAACATCGGGCTGCTCGTAACCCAGTTCGGCGCCGCGCTCGGCGCGGTCGAAGAGTGCCGGGGCGATGACGTGATAGCCGAGGGCGGCGTAGCGGTCGCAGACGCTCCGGATATGCGCGTTGACGCCGAAAATCTCCTGAATGACCACGAGGCCGCCGCGCGGCTGCCCCTCGGGCTTGGCTTCGTAAGCCGCGAAGGTGTGACCATCGCTGGCGGTGAGTTCACGGAACTCGCCCATTGTCTCCCCTCCTCTTTGATCGTTCCGGACGGGACCGCCGGACCATGTGCGGAAAAGGCCGCCTGCGCCGACTGGAAGCGCGGGCGGCCTCTCCATTGTCGCGCCAGCCAGAGGCGGCGCGCAACCCGACGGGATACGGGCGAGTACCCGTCGGGTAATTTCAGGCGCGTATTTCTCGCCGCTGGAAGGCGACATAGGCGATGGTGAAGACCAGCACCATTGCGGCGATAAGGCCGGCCAGTTGAGGCCAGATAAGCAGGGCGCTCTGCGAGAAGGGCAGAGGCGCTCCCATCAGGGCTCCCTGCAGCTGGCTCATGAAGATCAGGCCGAGGCTGCGGGTGGCGGGGTTGAGCAGCGCCAGTGTCATTTCGCCGTAGAGCGTGTTCGGCGAGAGGCGCGAGATGGCTTGTTGCCACTCGGCCTGATGTATTTGCGTCAACGGATTGAGCGGGTCAACTGGTGACAAGGGCCCCGGCGACCAACGGTGTCAGCATCGACCAGAAGATGGTGAAAAGCAGCCACAGTGTCAGCGCCGCCAGCGCCGAGGTCGCCGGCGAGCGGAACACGGTCGAAAAGAGCAGCGCCACCGCCAGCCAAACGCCACCATAGGCGAGCGAGCAGAGCAAGATAGCCGACGCCGCGCAGCACCTCCTCCCCGCTCGGCGGCAGGCCGAGGAGCAGGATGCCGAGGCCGGTCATCAGCAGCCAGAGCGTGATCAGGCAGACGGCCAGGACGATGATGCCGCCGAGGAATTTGCCCATCAGCAGCGCGTCGCGATAGATCGGCTGCGCCAGGATGCGGCTCATGGTGCGGCGGCTGTATTCGCCATTGATGGCGTCGAAGGCGAGCGCGATCGCCACCAGCGGCAGCAGGAAGCCGAGGAACGAGACGAAGGACGGCAGCGGTGCCTTGGCCGTGGTGAACAGGCGCAGGAACAGGAACGGATCCTGGCCGATGGTCTGCTTGATCTCGCCGATCGCGCCGTAGATCGCGCCGATCGCAGTCAGGAGTACCAGAAGCATGACGAGATGCATGCGTACGCTCGTCAGGTGGTCGGCCGCCTCCTTCAAGGCGACCGTCGCCATGCCCGGTAAAGGGCGAACCTTCACGCCGCATTGCGCCATCCCCTCGAAATAGCTGACATAGACCTCGTCAAGGCTGGTCCGGCTGATTGCCATGTTGCGCAGCGCGCCGCCGGCGCCGACGACGCGGCGGGCGATGTCCGGGCGCACGTCACGATCGGCGTCGACACGGGTGACGCCGCCACCGAGATGGCTGACTGCGCCGACGCCTTCGAGATCCTTGAGCGCCTGCTCGAGATCGACGCCGTCCGCCTCGACCTCAACGACATAGGCGCCGCCAAGGACCTGCGCGGGCGAGATCGCCGACCTTGCCGATCAGCCCGATCTTGCCCTTGCGGAACAGCGCGACGCGGTCGCAGATCGACTGGACGAGCCCGAGCAGATGCGAGGACAGCAGGATGGTCATGCCGTCGTGGCGAAGCTCGCCGATCAGCTCGAGCAGTTCCTGCGTCGCCTGCGGGTCGAGGCCGTTGGTCGGCTCGTCGAGGATCGCCACCTGCGCCTGTTTCATCAGCACGTCGGCGACGCCAAGACGCTGGCGCATGCCGCGCGAATAGGTGGAGACGCGCCGGTCGGCGACGTCGCCAAGACCGACGCGGTCGAGCGCCTCGCCGATCCGCTGGCGGCTGACATTGGGGTCGATGCCGGCGAGCCGCGCCACATAGGCGAGGTTCTCGCGCGCCGTCAGGCCCTCGTAGAAGCCGACCGAGTCCGGCAGGTAGCCGACGCGGCGCTTCACCTGCGAGCGGCTGGCGATAACGGGTCATAGCCCAGCACCCGCACGCTGCCGCTCGATCGGCTCGGTCAGGCCGAGCAGCATCAGGATGGTGGTCGTCTTGCCGGAGCCGTTGGGGCCGAGCACCCCGAACACCTCCCCCTTCTCGACCGTCAGGTCGAGCCCGTCGACCGCGACGTTGGCGCCGTAGCGCTTGGTGAGGCCCTGCGCCTCAATGACTGCCTCGCTCATCGCCGGCCATACCGGGTAACGGCGACCGCAAGGACGATAACCGCGGCGCCGATGACGCCGAGGCCGGCGA
This sequence comes from uncultured Alphaproteobacteria bacterium, assembly GCA_963812285.1. Lineage (GTDB taxonomy): Bacteria > Pseudomonadota > Alphaproteobacteria > Rhizobiales > Kaistiaceae > CAVSRC01. The sequence goes on from CAWEUR010000041.1 coordinate 3,070, forward strand.
GGCCCCACATGGTCGAGGTGAGTACTGTGACGCGGAAGCGGGCATTGGCGGAGGCGCCGCTGGCATTGGCGTTGACGCGCACGACATAGTCGCCGGCGATCGCCTTGTCGGAGGGCGTCATGCTGACCGCCACCTTCTGGTCCTGGCCGGGGGCGAGCTCGCCAAGATCCTTCGGATCGAACTGGATCTTCCAACCATTGGGCGAGCTGGCGCTGAGCTTGACCTGCTTGGCCGGCGCGCTGCCGTCATTATGCAGCGTGAAGTCGAAGGTGCGCTGCTTGCCGGCGGTCGCGTCACCCGACAGGCGGTCCTGCGGGCCGGTAAGCGACAGGGTCGGCTGGCCGGTGATGTCGAGGAGCAGCGGCGTCTGCGCCGAGGTCGTCGGGCTGGCGGCGCCGACCACCACCTTGTACTTGCCGGCGGCAACGTTTTGCGGCGGCTTGACGCTGACCTTGATGTCCTTGGATTCACCCGGCTTCAGCGGGATGCTGGTCAGTTCCTGCGACCCATATTGCTCCTTGAAGGTGACCTCGAAGCCGTCGGGGTTCTGGGCGAGCAGATTGTAGGTCTGGTTGGCCGGGCTGTCGTTCTTGACGTTGACGTCGAAATCGAAGCTGGAGTGCGGCGTACCACGCAGAGCCGGCAGCTTCGGCTCGAGCGTGACCGTCGCCGGCTTCGCCTTGGCGAGCACCAGGGTGATCGGCAGGTCGAGCGTCTGGGTATCGGTCTTGCCGACGACCTCGAAATTGTAGGTACCGGTCTTGGCATCCTTGGGCGGCGTCAGCTTCATGGTGAGGCTGCGGTTCTGGTCGGGGCCGACCATGGTCGCGGTCACCGGGTTGCCGCCGCCGTCGATCTCGACAGTCCAGCCGTTCGGCAGACCGGTCGTCGACAGCGCGACGCGGCTCGGCGGCAGGCCCTTGTTCTGCAGGCTGAGGTCAATGTTGATGTCGTCGCCCAGCCGCTCGGTCAGGGCCGGATAGTCGGTTGAAAGCCAAAGGCCCTGGAGCGGGGCACTCGTCCCCATCGCATCCGCGTTCGCGACAGTAACACCAAGCATCATGCCGCCAGAGATAACAAGAGACGAAAGAATAGCGTAAGCAGGACGCATTGGTTTCCCCCTGCAGCAAGTTGATGTCAGAATTTATGATGCGCACGCGTAGGAGCACACCAGTGAAGGTCAAGTAGTCGGATGGAAGTGTTCGGAGCCAATTGTGGCAGGAATCTGGCGAAACCGCCCCGAGAGTAATTACAAATTCGTAAGGTTGTAGGAGAAAATCTCTGACTTATCAGTCAGTTCCGCCTGACGCGCGTCAACCCGCCACGGTCCGCGACGGATCGGGCGGCCACATTCGTCGTCGAATGTGGCTCTACTCGCGAATGCTATCGGGACAGGAACGGCAATTGCCGCGGCGCGATCAAGAAGCGCGCGCCGCAGCGATTCACTGCCTTCAGGCGCCGGCGACCGCCGGGATGGCCCCGTTGGCGAGTGCCATGCGGTCGCGCTTGAGCAGTTCGGCGATGAGGAACGCGAGCTCGAGCGACTGGTCGGCATTGAGCCGGGGATCGCAATGGGTGTGGTAGCGGTCGGACAGGTCTTCCGCGGTGATCGCCCGCGCGCCACCCGTGCACTCCGTGACGTTCTTGCCCGTCATCTCGATGTGGATGCCGCCAGGATGGGTGCCCTCGGCGCGATGGATGGCGAAGAAGTCCTCGACCTCGCGCAGGACGCTCTCGAAGGGACGGGTCTTGTAATGGTTGAGGGTGATCGTGTTGCCGTGCATGGGGTCGCATGACCACACAACGGCCTTGCCCTCGCGTTCGATCGCGCGAATGAGCGCCGGCAGCTTGTCGGCAACCTTGGTCGCGCCAAAGCGGCAGATCAGGGTCATCCGGCCCGGCTCGTTCTCCGGATTGAGGATGTCGATCAGTTCGATCAGGCCCTCGGGCGTCATGGACGGTCCGCATTTCAGCCCGATCGGGTTCTTGATGCCGCGGCAGAACTCGACATGGGCATGGTCCGGCTGACGGGTGCGGTCGCCGATCCAGATCATGTGACCGGAGGTGGCGTACCAGTCGCCGGTCGTCGAATCGACGCGGGTCATCGCCTGCTCGAAGCCGAGCAGCAGCGCCTCGTGGCTCGTGTAGAAGTCGGTCGTGCGCATCTCCGGATGGGATTCCGGATTGACCCCGCAGGCGCGCATGAATTCGAGCGCCTCGGTGATGCGGACCGACAGTTCCTCGTAGCGATGCGCCTGCGGGCTGTCCTTGACGAAGCCCAGCATCCAGCGATGGGCGTTCTCGAGATTGGCGTAGCCGCCAGTGGCGAAGGCGCGCAGCAGGTTGAGGGTCGCCGCCGACTGCCGATAGGCCATTTCCAGCCGGTTCGGATCAGGCGTGCGTGAGGCCTCGGTGAAGTCGATGCCGTTGATGATGTCGCCGCGATAGCTCGGCAGCTCGACATCGCCCTGGCGCTCCATGGGCGAAGAGCGCGGCTTGGCGAACTGGCCGGCGACGCGGCCCACCTTCAGCACCGGCATGGCACCGGCGAAGGTCAGGACGACGGCCATCTGCAGGAAGACGCGGAAGAAGTCGCGGATATTGTCTGCGCCGTGCTCGGCGAAGCTTTCGGCGCAATCCCCGCCCTGGAGCAGGAAGCTCTGGCCAGCGGCAACCTTGGCGAGGCTCGCCTTCAGCTTGCGCGCCTCGCCGGCGAAGACCAGCGGCGGATAGGTGGCGATCCGCCCCTCAATGGCCTCGAGAGCCGCCATGTCGGGATAGACCGGCACTTGTTCGATCGGCTTCGAGCGCCAGCTATCCGGCCTCCACGCCTTCTTCATTTCACGCAACTCCTGAACCCTGCGTCACCGCCCCACCGTCCCGGAAGGGCATTCAGGCGCCAAAATCCTGTGATCCGCTGGGTTATACACGCGCCCGGCCGGCAATTCCATCTTTGCGAGAGCGGGCCGCGAAGCCCCAGGAAAGCGCTATTCAGCGGCTGCCCGGCGATAGCGCTCGGCCGGCGCACCGAGGGTGACAATCTCTTCGCCAATGGTCGGGTGGAGGGCGACCGTGGCGTCGAAATCGGCCTTGGTGGCGCCCATCTTGACCGCAATGGCGACCGCCTGGACGAGTTCGGCGGCGCTCGGTCCGACGAAGTGACAGCCAACAACCCGGTCGGTGGTGCCGTCGACCACCAGCTTGATCATCATGCGCTCGTCGCGGCCGGCGACGCGGTTGGGCAGTGGCTTGAAGGTGGTGCGGTAGATGTCGACGGCAACGAGCTCTTCCTTCGCCGCCTCCTCGCTCAGCCCGACCGTGCCCACTTCGGGTTGGGTAAAGACGGCGGTCGGGATGAAATCGTAGTCGACCTTGGTCGGCCTGCCGGCAAAGACGGTCTTGACGAAGGCGGCGCCCTCGCGAATGGCGACTGGGGTGAGTGCAACGCGGTTGGTGACGTCACCGACGGCGTAGATGTTGTCGAGCGAGGTCTTCGACATCTCGTCGACCATGATGGCGTCGTCCTCGCTGATGCGGACGCCGATCGCCTCGAGGCCGAGCCCACGCGAATTGGGCGTGCGACCGATGGCGCAGAGCACTTGGTCGGTGACCAACGTGGCGCCACAGCGTGTCGTCGTCGTAATGCCCTTGCCATCCTTGTCGAAACGGACGGCCACATCGCCGGTCACGATATCGACGCCATGGCGCTCCAGCCCGGCGTGGACTGTCTTGCGGATATCGCCGTCGAAATGGCGGAGGATCTCATCGCCGCGATAGAGCAAGGTCGTCTGGACGCCGAGGCCGGCGACGATGCCGGCGAACTCGCAGGCGATGTAGCCGCCGCCGATGATGAGCAGCCGCTTGGGCAGCGTCTCGAGGCCGAACATGGCGTCGGAGACCAGCGTGTGCTCGACGCCGGGAACGCTCGTATCGACCGTCGGATGGCCGCCGGTGGCAATCAGAATTGTCTTTGCCGTCACCGTCCGATCCTCGCCGACGAGGCGGACGGTGTGGGGATCATCGAGCACGGCGCGCGAGGCGACGATCTCGACACCGGCCTTTTCGAGATTGCGGACATACATGCTGGACAGCCAGCTCACATCCGCCGCGACGTTGTCGCGAAGCGTCGGCCAGTCGAAACTGACTTTCTCCGTCGTCCAGCCGAAGCCGATCGCGTCCTCGAAGGCCTCGGCGAAGTGCGAGGCGTGCACGAAGAGCTTCTTGGGGACGCAGCCGCGAATGACGCAGGTGCCGCCGATGCGGTCCGCCTCGGCGATCATCACGCGGGCACCGTGCTCGGAAGCGGCGAGCCGCGCCGCCCGGACGCCACCGGAGCCGGCTCCGATCACAAAGAGGTCGTAGTCGTAATCGGCCATCGGCGAATCCCGTCGGTGATGCGCCCGTCGACGCTTGGGGCTAGAAGTCGTAGCCCTGCTTCTTCAGCTCTTCCTTGGACTTGTCGAGAAGCTCGGCACCGACCCGGTCGGACCAGCCCTTCACGGCCTGCAGCGAGTCGGTCACGACCTGCGGGCCGACATTGAGGTATTTCTGGCCGAGCGGGCTCTCGAAGAAGGCGGTGATCTGCTTCAGCTCGTCCTCGGAGAAGTTCTTCGCCCAGATTCGGGCGACGTCATTGTCGAGGTCGGCCCGACGGGCGGCAAGCTTCAGGGCGACCGACTCGACGACGTCGGCGATTTGCTGGTGCAGGTCGGGACGCAGGCGGATGAGCTGATTCTGGGTCCGCTCCGAAAGCAACGGAAGAACATTGTCGAAGCCGCGCGCGGTCTTGGTGCTTGCCACCGCGGCGAGCGCCGCCTGCATGTGCGACTGGAGTGATTTCGTCGGCGCTGGCCGGCGCGGCTGAGAAGGCCATGGCTGCCCAGCCGAGGACAACGACGCTGAGAAGGGTGCGGATCAAGGTCATGGAGCGGCTCCGTTCGGGATAGTTCAACTATTCGCCCAGCCATTCGACGCGGTCGCCGCGTGCCACGATCGCCGCCGTGGCAAGGCCGATGAACAGGCCATGCTCGACGACGCCCGGAATGGCAACGAGCGCGCGCGAAAGCGCATCTGGATCGGGAATGCGGCCAAAAGATGCATCGAGAATGTGATGGCCGCCATCGGTGACATAGGGCCGGTCGCCTGCCGGCCGCAGGACCAACGGACCGGAAAGTCCGAAGTCGTCGGCAACCCGCTCGATCGCCCGAAGCGTTACCATCAAGCCGAAGGGAACGACCTCGATCGGCAGCGGAAAGGCGCCGAGCAGTCGGCACGATCTTGGTCTCATCGCAAACCACGATCATGCGCGCCGAGGCCGAGGCAACGATCTTCTCGCGCAGCAACGCGCCACCGCCGCCCTTGATCAGTCGCAGGGCGGGATCGACCTCGTCGGCGCCGTCGACCGTGAGATCGAGGGCGGGATCGTCGTCCAGCGTAGTGAGGCGGATGCCTTCCGCCGTGGCGAGGTCGGCCGTGCGCTCCGACGTCGGCACGCCGATGACGTCAAGCCCCTGGCGGACGCGTTCCCCCAGGAAACGTACAAAATGCTCGGCCGTGCGGCCGCTGCCCAAGCCGAGCTTCATACCGGATTCGACGCGCGCGACCGCCTCTTGTGCTGCGCGGCGGCGCAGTTCGTCACTTCCCGGCGCTTTGTTCAGCATCGGCACACGAAGTCCGTACGATCGGCCAACTCAATTCCGGCGGGTTTGTTAGCACTTACGGATCGGGGGCGCCACCGAACGCATGGGACATGGAAAACCGACCGCCCGGCCCTTTCCGCCAACTGCCGGCAGAGGCTATTGTCGCCGTCCGCATCCGCCCTCACCCCCACTCGGCATCTCAGGCAAATGACCAGCGCTCCGACCCTGGTCCTCGATCTCGACGGTACCCTGGTCGACACCGCCGGCGACCTGGTGGCAACCCTCAACGTCATCCTCGACGGCGAGGGCTATCCCGCCGCTCCGCCTCGACAAGGCGCGCGATGATGATCGGCATCGGCGCCCGCGCCATGCTGGAAGTCGGCTTTGAGGCCAACGGCACCGGTGCCGCCGCCGGACCGCATCGACCGTCTGTTCGCCGACTTTCTGGCCCACTACTCGGCACATATCGCGGATCACAGTCGCGCCTTTTCCGGGCGTCGAGGCTGCGCTCGACCGCTTCTCGGCGGCCGGATGGCGTCTGGCGGTGTGCACCAACAAGCTCGAAGGGCTGGCCCGAAGCCTGCTTGACCAGCTCGGCATAGCCGATCGCTTCGCACATCATCGCCGGCCAGGACACGTTCGGTGTTCGCAAGCCCGATCCCCGCCATCTGACCGAGACGATCGCGCGCGCCGGCGGCACGCCGGAGACGGCCGTCATGGTCGGCGATTCCAAGACTCGACATCGATGCGGCACATCGCCGCCGCGCATCCCGTCGGTGGCGGTCACCTTCGGCTATAGCCCCGAGCCGATCGCGGAACTGGGGGCCGGACGCACTGATCAGCCATTTCGACGAGTTGTTCGATGCGGTCGGTCGCGCTTGCGCTCGGCTTGACGCGCCCCGGGAGCGGCCCTAAAACCGCGCCAATCCAGCCTGAGGGCTGCGGGCGGTTAGCTCAGCGGGAGAGCACACGCTTCACACGCGTGGGGTCACTGGTTCAATCCCAGTACCGCCCACCATCTTCCCGATCATGGAATAGCTGTCGGCCGTCTCGAGATTCAGTTCGCGCGCTCTTGCCCGCCCGTTTCGGTTCCAGCCCGCGACCGGCTGAAGCGCGGCGGCTCGAAAAGGGCCGGCCGCTCCTCCATCAGCTTCTCCAGATAGATGAGGGCGCCGGCGACGTGTTGGCGAACCCTTTGCTCGGTCTGCCCAGGATCGCCGGCCCCGATCGCATCGAGGATGCCTGAATGCTGCTCGGTCACCAGCGCCGACTTGCCCGGCTCGGGGACATGGAGGAAGCGAATCCGGTCGAGATGCGCCTTCCTGGCGTGGATCGTGGTCCACAGCCGGTCCATGCCGGCGGTGTGGAACAGCCAGGCATGCATGGCGTCGTCAAGCGCTGTGAAACCGGCGAAGTCGCCCGTCGGCAGGATTGCGCATTGCTGGGTGACGAGCCGGCGGGCCGGCGACAGATCGAGCCCCTCAACCCCGCAGAGGCGCAGGGCAATCGCCACTTCGAGCTGCTCGCGCATGAATTGGGCCTGGCGGACCTCGTCGGGATCGATCGCGGCGACAAAGGTCCCGAATTGCGGGGCGACGGTCACCAGGCCGTGCTCGGCCAGGCGCATCAGGGCCTCGCGCACCGGCGTGCGGCTCACCTCGAACAGAGTCGCGGTCGCCTTCTCGGACAGGATGTCGCCCGGTTTCAGCTCGAACTGCACGATCATGCGCCGCAGCTCATCGTAGACCTGATCGGCTATCGATCGGCGGCGATCCAAATTCATCAAGCAACTCATCGGCTCCCGGTTGGCTGGCAGTTCAATACAGCACCGTCTGAAGGCCGGTCGATAACCAGCGTTGCGCGCATTCTACCATTTTAGTGACCAAGGAAGCAAAACAGCCGAAGCTCTGCGCGCAAGTCCGATATTGACGCGCCAGCGCCAATGACTACTTCAGGGGTGGCTCTCGAAGGGTTCGGTCAAGGAGATATCCGATGAAGATTTCAACCGCGCTTGGCGCCGTGGTGCTGGCGGCGACCATGGGCGTGTCGTCCGTGGCCATGGCCGGCGACAGCGACCTCAACAGCTCCGAACCCAATCTCTATTTCTCGCCGCGCGGCGCCAGCGGTGTCGGCGACCTCGGGGTCGATATCACGCAGGCGGGGAGCACGCCGCAGAGCGTGGCGGCTTTCCTGGCCGAGCAGCCGCCGCGGATTCAGGAAATCCTTCATACCGCCTGCCACTACCGGATGACCTATCCGACCGGTCACACCCAGCCGATCCTCAGCTTCTGCCGGATCGTTGTCGGCCTCTAGCGGAACCAGGACGACCCGGTCGTCGCGCTTGATCTGAATCATCGATGATGCCGAGCTCGGCCTGTAGGATGCCGGCGTGTCGACACCTGCCGAGCCCCTAATCGTCATTGCGTCTTCCGATCCGATATCGGGCGACGAGCGGGGCTTGTCGGAGATCGAAGCGGCCGCGCGGCGCGCCCGTGGCGAAGGCAATGCGGTCAACCACGCGAGCAGCCGCAGCTATCTTGCCATCGCCCGCGCCAACCTCTTCACCCTCTTCAACAACATCCTCTTCACAATCGGCGTCGCTCTGATCGCTCTCGGCGAGATCAACGACGCCATGACCAGCGTCGGACTCGGCCTCGTCAACGCGATCATCAGCACCGTCCAGGAGCTGCGCGCCAAACGGCAGCTCGATCGCATCGCCCTGCTCGCCCGCCCGACCGTCACGCTGGTGCGCGATGGAAGAGAGCGGTCGGCCGACCCGGACGAGATCGTCCGAGGCGACCTGCTCCGCATCCGCACTGGCGATCAGGTGATGGTCGATGGCGTACTGACGGACGGCAACGCGCTCGAGTTCGACGAGTCGCTGCTGACCGGCGAATCCGATCCGGCCCGTAAGTCGCCCGGCGACCGGCTTCTCTCCGGCAGCATCTGTGTCAGCGGAGGGGGCAGCTATCGCGCCGATATCGTCGGCGAGGAGAGCTACGCCAACAAGCTCACCGAGCGGGCGCGTGCTTTCACGTTTGTGCGCACGCCGCTTCAGAAGCAGATCGATTTCTCGGTGCGCGTCGTCATGCTGGTGGTGACGCTGATCAGCGGCGTCATCCTCGTTGGCGCATTGCTCGACCAGGCGCCGACGATCCGCATCGTCCAGCTTGCCGCCGTACTTTCCGGCCAAATTCCCTACGGCCTCTTCCTGGTCATCGTCGTCGCCTATTCGCTGAGCGCGGCGGCGCTCGCCAAGCAGGGCGCCCTTGTCCAGCAGATCAATGCGGTCGAGATCCTTGAGCGCCGTCGGACGTGCTGTGCATGGACAAGACCGGCACGCTCACCGCCAACCGGCTGGTCTATCGTGGCATCGAGCCGCTCGCGGGCAACGACCCCGCGGCCGTCGAACAACGGCTCGGCGATTTCGCCAGAAGCACCGAGAGCGCCAACACGACCGTTGCGGCGCTCGTCACGGCGCTTCAGGGCGAGAGCCGAGCAAATCGCCGACGCGATCGCCTTTTCCTCGGCGCGCAAATGGAGCGCCCTCGCCTTCGCCAACGGTTCACCGCCCGGCGGCGCCTATGTGCTCGGCGCCTTCGAGATGCTGAGCGACCGCCTGTCGGCGACCGACAGGGACGCGATCGCCGACAAGGTGCGTGCTCATGCGGCGGAGGGCGCACGCGTCCTGCTTTTTGCCGGCAATGACGAAGTCACCAGCCTCCACGACGCAGCCGGCGACCCTTTCCTGCCCGCGCTTCAACCACTGGCGCTCGTTCGTCTTGGCGACGAACTGCGCCCTCGTGCATTGGAAACGCTCGCCGCCTTTCAGGCGCTCGGGCTGAAGCTCAAGATCATTTCCGGCGACGACCCCGAGACCGTTGCCGCGCTCGCACGCGAAGCTGGACTGCCGGCCGATGTCGGCCGCGTCTCAGGGCCGCAGCTCGCCGCCATGAGCCCGGCTGAATTCGATCAGGCGGCGGTGGAGGCGACCGTCTTCGGCCGCATCCTGCCGGCACAGAAGGAGGCGCTGGTCGACGCCTTGATGCGCCACGGCGATCATGTCGCCATGATCGGCGACGGCGTCAACGATGTGCTGGCGCTGAAGAAGGCGCAACTCGGCATCGCCATGAAGAGCGGCTCGACAGCGGCGCGCAACGTCGCCGACATGGTGCTCCTCAACGACGATTTCGCGCCGCTGGAACCGGCGCTGCGCGAGGGCCAGCGCGTCGTCGTCGGCATGACCAATGCGCTCGCGCTGATGCTGTCGCGGGTGGCGAGCTCGATCCTGGTGATCATCGCCATCACCATGCTCAATCTCGCCTTTCCCTTCGAGCCGGCGCAAATCGCCCTCACTCTTTTCTCGGTCGGCATCCCGACCCTCTTCATGACGCTGTGGGCGAAGGCAGCACCGCGCCGCGGCGACGTCATCCCGCAGCTTGTCCGCTTCGTCATTCCGGTCGCTACCGTGACCATGATCGCCGGCGTGGCGCTCTATGCCTTCCACTACGATCGGGTCTTGGCCGGCCTCGGCAACTACGAATTCCGCGACCGCGCTATCGAAGCCTTCGAGAAGGCAACCGGACTGACCTTCGCCGCCGGCGACCAATTCTCGACGGCGGCGGCGACGATCGTCGCCCAATCGACCCTGTCGATCTTCATCACCTTCACGGCCTTCGTGCTCATCCTGTTCCTCGCGCCTCCGGCGCGCTTCTTCACCGGGTGGAAGCGGGCCGTAAGTGCCGACAAGCGCCCGCTCTGGCTGACGATCGCCCTGACAATCGTCTTCGTCTTCGTGATCACCTTGCCCGAGACGGCCGACTATTTCGGCCTCATCGCTGTCGGTCCCGGCATCTATATCAGCCTCGCGGTCTGCCTCATCGTATGGACAATCGCGGTGCGTTCGGCCTGGCGCTATCATTGGCTGGAGCGCTTCCTCGGCCTCGACTGGGAAGTGGAACCAGAACCGCCTGATCAGGCCGTGCGCGGAAAGTAGTCGGCAGGGTCGATCGTCGCGGGCCGACCGTCGAGATGGAGCGCCGGGGTCTCAGGCGCCGTCTCCGCGATGACCTTGCCGCGACGGATGACCGACAGGCGCGTCGCACGCATGCGGATCGCCTCGATGGTGTCATGGGCCTGGAGGACGATCATGTCGGCATTGTTGCCGACCTCGAGGCCGTAGCCGTCGAGATGCATGGCCCTGGCCGGATTGACCGTGACGGCATCGAAGCAGAAGCGCATCGCCTCGCGGCTCGATAGCTGGCCGACATGAAGCGCCATATGGGCAACGTCGAGCATGTCGGCGCCACCCAGCGAGTACCACGGGTCCATGCAGCAATCCTGGCCGAAGGCGACGTTGATGCCGTGCTCGCGCATCTCGCGCACCCGGGTCATGCCACGACGCTTCGGATAGGTGTCGTGACGGCCCTGCAGCATGATGTTGATCAGCGGGTTGGGGATCGCATGCACCTCCGCCTCACCGATCAGCGGCAGGAGCTTGGAGACATAGTAATTGTCCATGGAATGCATGGAGGTGAGATGCGAGCCGGCAACCCTGCCCTGCAATCCCAGCCGCTGTGTCTCGTGGGCCAGCGCCTCGATGTGGCGCGACATCGGGTCATCGGTCTCGTCGCAATGGATGTCGACCAGAAGGCCGCGCTCCGCCGCGATCTCGCACAGCGCCTTAAGGCTGCGCGGCCCGTCCTCCATCGTCCGCTCGAAATGCGGGATGCCACCGACGACATCGACGCCCTTGTCGAGCGCGCGGTTGAGGTTGGTGACCGCGTTGGGCGAGCGGTAGTAGCCGTCCTGCGGGAAGGCGACGAGCTGCAGGTCGATATAGGGCGCGATGCGCCGCTTTACCTCGAGCAGCGCATCGACCGCTGTCAGGCGGTCGTCGCAGATATCGACATGGGTGCGGATCGCCAGAACGCCTTTGCTGACGGCGAGGTCGCAATAGCGCAGTGCCCGCTCGATCACCGCCTCCGGCGTCAGCAGCGGCTTCAGTTCACCCCACAGCGCGATGCCTTCGAGGAGCGTGCCCGAGACATTCATGCGCGGCAGGCCCAGCGAAAGCGTCGCGTCCATGTGGAAGTGACAGTCGATCAAGGGCGGCGAGACCAGCCGGCCGGTGGCATCGATCACCCTGCCCGCTTCCGCCGTGATGCCCGCCTCGATGGCGGTGATCCGGCCACCCGCGCAGGCGATATCCATGCCTTCCCGGCCGTCCGGCAGGTTGGCGTTCTTGATGAGAAGGTCGACGGCCATCAGCGTTCTTCCTTGCGGAATGGGACCAGCAGGCTGGCGGGCGCACGCGCGTTGCGCGAGATCAGCGCCATTGCCACGATCGTCATGACAAAGGGCAGCATGAGGAAAACCTCATAGGGCAAATGCAGCGTGTTCGTCGCCTGCAGACGGAGTTGCAGGGCTTCGAGGGCGGCGAACAGGAAGGCGCCGGCGGCGCAGCGCCACGGCCGCCACTGGCCGAAGACGACGAGCGCGATCGACACCCAACCGCGCCCGGAGATGACACCGAAGGTGAAGGCATTGAACTGGGCGATGGTCGAGATAGGCGCCGCCGAGCGCCATCAAAGCGCCGCCAAGCACCAGCGCCTGCGTGCGCATGCCCCACACATTGACACCGGCCGCGTCCGCCGCGCGCGGGTTCTCGCCGACTGTCCGCAAATCCAGGCCCCAGGGCGTGCGGTAGAGCAGCCACGCCGTCGCTGGCACGGCAAGCAGCGCGATATAGGTGAGGATGTTCTGGTCGAAGAGGATCGGTCCGAGCACCGGGATATCCGACAGGACCGGGATCGGCGCGACGGCGAAGGGCACGATGTTGGGCGGCACGGAGGGCTGCCCGAAGATCAGGCGATAGAAATAGAACGCAAGCCCGGTCGCCAGCAGCGTCATGCCAATGCCCGAGACATGCTGGCTGACGCCGAGCACCACCGTCAGCAGCGCCATCACCAGCCCGGCCAGCGCCCCGGTGACGAGCGCCGCCAGCACGCCGAGCCACAGGCTGCCGGTCTGATAGGCGACGGTGAAGCCGACCATGGCGCCGAGCAGCATGATCCCCTCGATGCCGAGATTGAGCACGCCGGCGCGCTCGTTGTAGAGCTCGCCGATCGTCGCCAGCAGCAGCGGCGTCGAAATGCGGATCAGAGCCGCGAAGAAGCCGACGTCGAAGAGGGTCGCGAGGGTGTCACTCATGGCGCCACGCTCTCTCGACGGTCATCCCCGCACAAGCGGAGATCCAGTAAACAGTGTCGCCGGGCATCGGGCAGGACGGCGCCGTGGCGCCAACGGCTCGCGCAGCGCTAATCACAGAAAAGCCAACGGTTACTGGGGCCCCGTTTGCGCGGGGACGACAGGGTGGTGCGAGCCGTAGTCCCTTACGCATGCGCCTGCCTCACGACTCGCAAGCGGTAGGCGGTGAAGAGCCGGCCGGCGACCATGGTGAGCAGCGCCACGCCCTGGATGACGTCGGCGAGATAGATCGGCACGCCGGTCGCCCGCGCCATCGTCCCGGCCCCATTGAAGAGCACGGCGAAGAACAGTGCCGCCGGGATGACGCCGAGCGGGTTCAACTCGCCGAGCGTGGCGATGACGATGCCGGCATAGCCGTAGCCGGAGCTCAGATCGGAGGTGACGCGGAAGCGGACGCCGCCGATCTCGCCCGCTCCGGCGAGCCCGGCAAGCGCGCCGGAGATCAGCGCCGCAATGAGGATCGTCCGCCCGACCGACAGGCCGGCGTAGCCGGCCGCGCTCGGGTTCTCGCCGACGGCGCGGATGCGAGAAGCCGAGCGTCGTGCGCTTCATCATCCACCAGACGACGAGCGCGGCGACCACCGACAGGACGACGCCGAGATGAAGCTGATAGCCGGCGAGGATCGGGAATTCGGCCGCCGGCCGGATCACCGGCGAATTGGGATAGCCGCTCTTCGGGTCCTTCCACGGTCCCTCGAGCAGCGCCATGACGCCGTAGAGCACGATCGAATTGAGCAGCAGCGTGGTGACGACGTCGTCGACCTTGAGCCGGACCTTGAGCAGCGCCGGCAGCAGCGCCCACAGCCCGCCGGCGAGTGCGGCGCCGATGATCATCAGCGGCACCAGGCTGAAGCCCGGCAGCCAGGTGCGCTCGCCGATATAGGCGGCCGCGCAGGCCCCGACCATGAGCTGGCCCTCGGCGCCGATGTTCCAGAATTTCGCCCGGAAGGCGACCGCCACGGCGAGGCCGGTGAACAGCAGCGGCGAGGCCTTGACCAGCGTGTCGAGCAGATCGTCTGAGGTCTCGGAAGGTCGAGAGGAAGAGGAGCCTGTAGGCGTCGAGCACATTGGTGCCCGGAAAGCGCGACCAGCGCGCTGCAGATCACCAGCGCCGCCGACCACCGCCAGGATCGGCAGCACCACCTGGACAGAGACCGGCGTCTCCTGCCGGCGCTCGAGGCGGACACGGATCATGGGCGCCTCCCGTGTGGCAGGGCGGTCATCGCACCCTCCCGTCGCGCCCGCGCTTGGTCCCGGCATCCCCGCGAACGCCGTCCGCTCGGGGCACGACGTGGATGGCCGGAACAAGTCCGGCCATGACGATAACTGACGTACTGGCAAACAAGAGCCTCACGCCGCTTCCTCCTCGACGCCGGCCATGAGCAGGCCGACGCGCTCGACCGTTGCCTCGGCCACCGGCAGGTCGGCGAGAATGCGGCCGCCATACATGACAGCGATGCGGTCGGAGAGCTGGAAAAGCTCCTCCAGATCCTCGCTGATCAGAAGCACCGCGCCGCCGCGCGAGCGCAGCGCCAGGAACTGGCCGTGGATGAACTCGGTCGCACCGACATCGATGCCGCGGGTCGGCTGGGCGGCGAGCAGGATTTTCGGATCGTGCGCCAGCTCGCGGGCGAGCAACGCCTTCTGCAGATTGCCGCCAGAGAGATTGCCGGTACGCGCGTCCGGGCCGGACGTGCGGATGTCGAAGCGTTCGATCTGCTCGGCAGCGAAGCGGCGGATGGCGCCGCGGTCGAGGACGCCACGGCGGCTGAAGGGGGCGCCCGTCGATCCAGGGCAGCGCCATGCTGTCGCCAAGCGGCAGCGCGCCGATCATGCCTGTGGTCATGCGGTCTTCCGGCACGCGGCCGATCCGATGGGCCTGCATGGCGCGCGGGCTCGGATCGTGGCACGGTCTCGCCATTGACCTCACGGTACCACCAGTCGGTGGCAGGACTCCGGCGATGAGATCGGCGAGCGCGCGCTGACCGTTGCCGGAGACGCCGGCGATGCCGACGATCTCGCCTTCGCGAAGCGTCAGCGAGACGTCGCGCAGTCCCGCGCCGGAGCCGTCACTGGTCGACACATGGTCGAGCACCAGCAGCGGCGCACCAGGGGTGACCGGCGGCTTGTCCGGCGGGCTGAGGTCGCGGCCGCACATCAGCCGCGCCAGCTCGCCCTTCGACAGGCTGCCGTCATTGTCGCGCTCGGCGACGACAGCGCCATGACGCATGACAGTGATGCGCGTCGTAATCTCGATGACTTCGCCGAGCTTGTGCGAGATGAAGATGACCGCCATGCCGCGCGCGGTCATGGCGCGCAACGCCCGGAAAAGCCCATCGGCCTCGCGCGGGGTCAGCGTCGCGGTCGGTTCATCGAGGACCAGGATGCGGGCGCCGCGCACCAGCGACTTGGCGATCTCGACCCGCTGCTGCTCGCCGATCGACAGATCGGCGACCATAGCGTCCGGGTCGAGGTCGATGTGGAAGTCGCGCCCGATGGCGGCAAGGCGCTCGACCACCGTCTTTCGCGACAGGCGACCGTCCGGCCCGGCGCTGCCGACCAGCAGGTTCTCGGCGACCGTGTGGCGCTGCACGAGTTCGAAATGCTGGTGGACCATGCCGATGCCGAGCGCCAGGGCATCGGCCGAATTGCGGACCTGCACCGGCTTGCCATCGACCTCGATGACGCCCTCGTCGGCGGCATAGGTGCCGAAGAGCACGTTCATCAGGCTGGTCTTGCCGGCACCGTTCTCACCGAGCAGGCCGAGGATGTCGCCCGCATGCAGCGCCAGGTCGACACCGCTCACCGCCTGAACCGGGCCAAAGCTCTTGGAGATGCCGCGCATGGCGACAAGGGGAGCAGATGTCACGTTTGATCTCCCTGCCGTGTCCGTCACCGCAACGTCGGTCGTTTGCGTCCCCTCTCCCCGGCGGGGAGAGGGACAGGGTGAGGGGGAGCAGACCTCTCCGGACAGGTATTGAGCCCCCTCACCCGGTTTGCCTAAGGCTCGCATAGCGCGCCAAGTCAAACCGACCTTTCCCCGCCGGGGAGAGGCGGCGCCCTTGACGTGCAAGCCCGCGGGTCTTGAACACGGCAGACCGCCTTGAGAGCTACTCCGACAGCGGCGTGCCTTCGTTGACCGGCACGCGGAAGGAGCCGTCGAGGATCGCGGCCTGCTTGTCCATCACCGCCTTCATGACGTCCGGCGGCAGCTTCTTTTCCCACTGATGGAACGGAGCAAGCCTGGCGCCGCCCTTCGCCATTGTCGAGAAGGTGCCGTAGTCCTGCGCGGTATAGACGCCGGCCTCGACCTGCTTGATGGCGATCTGGATGGTCGGCCACATGTCCCAGACCGGGCCGGTGACGACCGTATCGGGGGCGAGCGAAGACTGGTCGGACATATTGGAGAAGGCGATGATGCCCTTTCTCATGCGCCGCCTCGATGACGCCGAAGCGCTCGGCGAAGATCGCGTCGACGCCGGCATTGATCTGGGCGAGCGCGGCTTCCTTGGCCTTTGGCGGATCGAAGAAGGAGCCGATGAAGGTCACCTTGCACTTGACGTCCTTATTGGCGTCCTTGGCACCCTGGCAGAAGGCGTTGACCAGACGGTCGACCTCGGGAATGTCCATCGCCGCGACGGAGCCAACGGTATTCGTCTTGGTCATCATGCCGGCGATCATGCCGGAGAGATAAGCCGGTTCGTGGATCCAATTGTCATAGACGGAGAAGTTCGGCTCGGCCGGCCCCTCGCCCGATCCGAAGACGAAGGCGACGTCGGGATATTCCTTGGCGACGCGGCGCACCACGTCCTCGGCGGCGAAGGCGTCGCCGGTGATCAGCTTGTAGCCGTTGCGGGCGTATTCGCGGAGCACGCGGGCATAGTCGGCCGACTGCACGCTCTCGGCCCATTTGTACTCGACGCCCATCTCTTCATGGGCCTTGAGCAGCGCCTCATGGATCTGATTGACCCAGGGCTCCTCGATCGGCGTCGAAAAGATCGAGGCGACCTTCATCTTGTCCGCCGCCTGGGCCGACCCGCCGAAGCCCACCGCCACGACCGCCGCGGCCGCAAGACCGATTACGCCGCGACGCCCGATGAGCCCGGCCCGCGCCTTGTCCGTCCGTCCGAAGAATGCCGTCATCGTCTCCCTCCTGTTCAAGCGCCAGGCCATCGGGGGAGACACCCGTGAAACGCCCCCGTTCACCTAGCATCGGGGACAACGGTATTACCGACACGGAATGTTGTCTACATGGTCAAAAAACGAGCGCATTTGTTAGTTTGTTGAGCAGCGACGTGCCAGTCGTCGTGGTCTTCGACCGGTACCCGACGGGCGGCGTCACGCCGTCGGAAACGCACAGATTTCGAACAGGTCGCAGGTGCAAGTCGGGATGGCATTCGCTATGGTGCGCCACCTTCGTAAGGATCCACACTCTATGACCAATCCAATCCGCGCCCTCGTCTGGGGCGAGAATATCCACGACCGCGAGAACGAGACCGTCCGCGCGATCTACCCGAATGGCATGCATGGCTGCATCGCCGAGGCCCTCAACGAGGATGCCGGCATCACCGCCGAGACGGCGACACTCGAGCAGCCGGAGCACGGGCTGACCGAGGAGCGGCTGGCCAAGACCGACGTGCTCCTGTGGTGGGGACATCGCGCCCACGGCCAGGTCGAGGACGCCATCGTCGAGAGGGTCGCCACGCGCGTATGGGAGGGCATGGGACTGATCGTCCTTCACTCCGGGCATTTCTCGAAGATCTTCCGGCGGCTGATGGGGACCCCTTGCTCGCTCAAATGGCGCGAGGCGGGCGAGAAGGAGCGTGTCTGGGTGATCGACCCCTCGCACCCGATCGCGGCCGGGCTCGACCCTTATTTCGAGATCGAACAGACGGAGATGTACGGCGAGCCGTTCACCATTCCAGAGCCCATGCAGACGGTGTTCATCACCTGGTACGACGGCGGTGAAGTGTTCCGTTCAGGCGTCACTTTTCAACGCGGCGGCGGCAAGATCTTCTATTTCTCGCCGGGCCACGAGGTCTACCCGATCTACCATGACAAGAACGTCCGCAAGGTGCTGCGCAACGCCGTCGAAGTGGGCCTACAATCCCGCTCCGGCCCGCGTCGGCATCGCCAATGCGCCGAACGTTCCCGTCGACAAGGCTCCCGAGCCGATCACCGAAAAAGGCCCGCGCCTGCACAAGGCCGGCGAGGCCGGATTCCGCTAAGGTCTGAACATCATGAGCAAATTGCTGGTTCTCGGCACGGGCAGCATGGCCCGGCAGCATGTCCTTGCCTTCCAGGCTGAGCCCGATGTCGAGGTGGTCGCCGCGGTCGAGATCGACCCGGCCCGCCTCGCCGCCTTTGCCGACGAACACAATATCCCGGAGCGTTTCGTCGACCTCGACGCCGCGCTCGCCTGGGGCGGCTTCGATTCCGTGGCGAATGTGACGCCGGACCCGGTCCATCACCCCACGACCATGAAGCTCGTCGCCGCCGGCAAGCACGTTCTGTGCGAAAAGCCGCTGGCGATGAATTACGCCGATGCCAAGGAAATGGCCGACGCGGCCGAGGCGGCCGGCGTCCTCAACATGGTCAACCTCACCTATCGCCGTTCGCCCGCTCTCGAAAAGGCACGCCAGATGGTGGCCTCGGGCGAGATCGGAGACCTTCGCCACTTCGAGGCCTCTTACCTGCAGAGCTGGCTCTCCGCCAAGAACTGGGGCGACTGGCGGACAGAATCGCGCTGGCTGTGGCGGCTCTCGACTGGCCACGGCAGCAAGGGCGTGGTCGGCGACATCGGCATTCACATCATCGACTTCGCCACCTATGGCGCAGCGAGCGACATCGTCACGATGTGCCCGCAGGTGAAGACCTTCCACAAGGCGCCGGGTGATCAGATCGGCGAGTACAAGCTCGACGCCAATGATTCCTTCGTCATGTCGGCGGAACTCGCCAATGGCGCTCTTGGCGTCATCCACGCCTCACGCTGGGCGACGGGCAATGCCAACGAACTCCGCCTGGCACTGTTCGGCGACAAGGGGGCGCTGAAGGTGGCCACGACCGGTGCGACTTCGTCACTTTCAGCTTGCGTAGGCGACGACATCGACACGCAGACCTGGCGAGAGATCGACTGCCCGCCGGTCCCGCCGGTCTTCGCCCGCTTCGCGACCGCCCTTCGCACCGGTGTCAACGGCGACCCGGATTTTCGGCGGGCCGCGAATCTCCAGCGGGTCCTCGATCTCTGCCTCGAGGCCGGCGAGGATTCGACGCGCGCGATCACGATCGCGTGATCGAAAAGGCCTGATTCCAGCCATTCTCGTGGCGGCGCAAGCACAGTCCCGACAAATCTGATCCGCGGAGACGGCCATCCAACCGTCTCCGCCTTGCCCCAATGAGGCGGATTGGGCATGAGGGCGGTCGAGCGGGGCAACCACAATCCGGCCGGCGGCTTCAGGGCGGCGGCTGACCGATGGAAGGGTGCTGGGAATGCGCAAGATCATGCTGACCGTCATCGCTGCGTCCGCCGTGCTCGCCGGGGCGGCGACGGCGCAGGCGAAGCCACAGCAATACTGGGATCAGACCGTCCAGAAGTGGATCACCTTCGATCCGGAGATCGGGGCAGCCTCCGGATATCGCTCTTACACGCCAATTCCGCGCCGCGTCGTCGACTATGACGGCCCTTACGGACCGAACACGATCGTCATCCATACCAACGAGAGGCGCCTCTATTACGTCTTCGAGAGGGGCAAGGCGTGGAAATACGGCGTCGGGGTTGGCCGCGAAGGCTTCACCTGGTCCGGGACCGACCGTATCTCGCGCAAGGCGGAGTGGCCCGGCTGGACGCCGCCGCAGCAGATGATCGCCCGCGAGCGGAAGAATGGGCACATTCTTCCCGCCTACATGCCCGGTGGCATCAACAATCCGCTCGGTGCCCGCGCTCTCTATATCGGCGCTCGCCTCTATCGGATTCACGGCTCCAACCAGCCCTGGACGATCGGCCATGCCGTCTCGTCGGGCTGCATCCGCATGACCAATGAAGACGTCACCGATCTCTACGAGAAGGTCGACGTCGGCACCAAGGTCGTGGTCCTGCGCTGACGGGGCCGCTCCCTGTCGTTTTCGGGGACGTGCAGGCCGGCGCTAGCCGCCGGCCTCGCGGCTCATTCCCTTGGCCTTGAGTTCGGCGAGATAGTCCTGCCACAGGGCGTCGTGCTCTTCGCCAAGCCGGCGCAGATAGGTCCAGGAATAGAGGCCGGTGTCGTGCCGATCCGAGAAGGTCAGCCGCACCGCGTAGTTTCCGATCGGATCGACAGCGGCAATCGAGACATTTGCCTTTCCCGGCACTGTCACCCGCTGTTCGGGGCTATGGCCCTGAACTTCGGCCGAGGGGCTGAGGACCCTCAGGAATTCTGCCGGACAGTTCGTGCGCGACGCCGTCATCATAGGTCACTGCGAGCGTTTTCCGGTCCTTCTTCAACCGGATTTCGGTCGGCCAGGACGATCTGTCGGGGTTGGCAGCCATGAGGTCTCCTTAAGGGTTCCGGAATAGGGCGGGCGCTGGCGCACTGCAAGCCATCTTGCGGGTCCCCCTTTGAATGGAGGCCAACCTCCGCTAGATATTGATGATCGATATGGCCGTTCAGACTGAACGACCGGGGAACCTGTCATGAGCCTCGACACAATTGCCCAGACCCAGACCGCGCCGCTGATCGACCCGTTCGGGCGGGCGGTGACCTATTTGCGGGTCTCCGTCACGGACCGTTGCGACTTCCGCTGCGTCTATTGCATGGCGGAAGACATGACCTTCCTGCCGAAGAAGGAAGTTCTCACTCTCGAGGAACTCGACCGGCTCTGTTCCGCCTTCGTCGGCCGTGGCGTACGCAAGCTCCGTCTGACCGGCGGCGAGCCCTTGGTGCGCAAGAACATCATGGCGCTGATCCGGTCGCTCTCGCGCCATCTCGGCAGCGGCGCGCTCGACGAGTTGACACTCACCACCAACGGCTCCCAACTCGCCCGCTTCGCCTCGGAACTCGTCGATTGCGGCGTCAAGCGGATCAATGTTTCCGTCGACACGCTGGACCCGGACAAGTTCAAGGCGGTCACCCGCTGGGGCGATCTTGGCAAGGTGAAGGGCGGCATCGAGGCAGCGCGGGCAGCCGGCCTTCAGGTCAAGATCAATGCCGTTGCGCTGAAGGGCGTCAACGAGCACGAGATCGAAGACATGATCCGCTGGACGCACGGGTCCGGCATGGACCTGACGCTGATCGAGACCATGCCGCTCGGCGAAATCGAGGGCGACCGTACCGACCAATATCTGCCGCTCTCGCCAGGTTCGCGCGCGACCTCTCGGAACGCTGGACGCTGGAGGACATCCCGTACAAGACCGGTGGGCCGGCCCGTTATGTCCGGATCGCCGAGACCGGCGGTCGGCTGGGCTTCATCACGCCGCTTACCCACAACTTCTGCGAAGGCTGCAATCGTGTCCGGCTCACCTGCACGGGCACGCTCTATATGTGCCTTGGACAGGACGATGCCGCCGATCTGCGGGCGCCATTGCGCGCATCCGAAGGCGATGAACTGCTTCTTTCGGCAATCGATGCGGCAATAGCACGCAAGCCCAAGGGGCACGATTTCGTAATCGATCGCGAGCACCGCAAGCCGGCCGTGTCGCGCCACATGAGCGTGACTGGCGGATAGCCGCAGTCTTCTGACATTTTTCTTCCGATTCTCGGCGTAACGCACCGAAATCGTTGATGACTTGGTGTCGATCACAAATTCAGGCCATACTCCCGCGCATCATCCACTCAATTGGAGGGTTCCGCGCGGCTGCCAACCGCGTCGAGCATGCATTGGGAGTATCTGGAAATGACAATTCTGACTGAGTTCGATCTTGATGAAACCGGCAAGATCGATCTAGGCGAGATTTACAATCAGCCTGATCCGCGCAGCTATTATCAAAGCCTGGTTCGCTTGAACTATCGGATCCCGGCTGCTGCGGCCCCCCTCTTTCGGCGCGTTATCAGCGCCCTTCGAAACACCCGCGAAGATCGATCAGTTACGGCGCTTGACGTTGGCTGCTCGTACGGCGTCAACGCGGCGATCCTCAAACACGGCTACGACCTGGTGGAACTCTTCCGGCTCTATGGCGTGCGCGAGACCGCCGACCTGTCCCGCAACGCGCTGCTGGCGCGCGACCGGGCCCTCTTCCGCAAGCAGACCGGCGACCAGGACCTGACGATGATCGGTCTCGACAGTGCGGCCAAGGCGGTCGCCTATGCGGGGCAGGCCGGGATCCTCGACGAGGGCCTTGCCATCGATCTCGAGGCCCATGAGGTCGACAACGAGGAGGCCGAGCGGCTCGAGCCCGTCGATCTCGTCATCTCGACGGGTGCAATCGGCTATGTTGGCGAACGCACGTTCACCCACATCCTCGATCGCGCAACGCGGAAGCCCTGGTTCGCGCTCTTCGCCCTGCGGATGTTCCCGATCGACGAGATCGCGACAACGCTCAAGAAGCACGGTTACCGCATCGCCAAGCTGAAGGGCGAGACTTTCCGGCAGCGGCAGTTCGCCGGATCCGACGAGGCGTCCGAGGTTCTGGCGCGGCTCAAGGGGCTCGATATCGACCCCACCGGTTTCGAGTCGGAAGGCTGGTATCATGCGGAGTTCTTCTTCGCCCAACCTGACGGCGACGAGCCGCTCTCCCTGCCCAATCTCGAAGCGATCTGACGGTCAATCGACCCGATTGCGTTCGGCAAGGCGAAGCCCGATCCTGACAAAGAGTGGGTTTGGGAGATTCGATTGTCGCATACCTATGACGTGATCGTTATCGGAGTCGGGGGCATGGGCTCCGCCGCCTGTTGGCAATTGGCCAGGCGCGGCGCCCGTGTTCTCGGCCTCGAACGGTTCGATATTCCCCATGCGCAAGGCTCCTCCCACGGGCTGACGCGCATCGTCCGCCTGCCGCAATGGCATGGCGGCCCGTACGGCCGCCTCATCCGCCGTGCCTACGAACTCTGGCGCGAGGCCGAGATGGCCTATGGCGAGACGCTCCTCCACATCACCGGTTCGCTGCAGGGCGGGCCCGACGGCGGCGACGATTTCGGCGAAACCATCGCCTGCTGCCAGGAAAACGGCTTCGACCACGACATCCTGACAGCGGCGGAGGTCAATCAGCGCTTCCCCGGATTCCATCTCCCCGAGGGACACAAGGCGCTGTTTCAGCCCGACGGCGGATTCGTCGCCTCGGAGCGGGCGATCGTCGCACATGTGACCCTGGCGCAGGCCGCCGGCGCTGAGATTCGTGCGCAGGAGCGGGTACGCGATTGGCAGCCTATTGCCGGCGGCGGGGTGCGGGTCGTGACCGACCGCGGAACCTATGAGGCCGGCCGGCTGGTTCTTTCGGCGGGCGCCTGGATCAGCGATTTCGTTCCGGCCCTCAAGACGCTCGCGGTTCCCGAGCGCCAGGTGCTCGGCTGGTTCCAGCCCGACGCGCCGCAGGACTTCTCGCCTGCCCGTTTCCCGGTCTCGATCCTTTTCGTCGAGGAGGGCCCCTACTACATGCTGCCGATCTGGGGCGCGCCGGGCCTGAAGATCGGCCTGCACCACCATCTCCGAGAGACGAGTTCGGCGGAGGACCTGTCCCGCACCATCACGGCGGAAGACGAAGCGGCGCTTCGCCGCTGCCTGGAGCGCTACCTGCCGCGCGCCAACGGCCCGGTCATGGCGCTCAGAAGCTGCATCTACACCAATACGCCGGACGAGGACTTCATCCTCGATCTCCTGCCCGGCCACGAGGAGGTAGTGGTCGCTTCGCCCTGCTCCGGCCACGGCTACAAATTCGCAAGCGCCATCGGCGAACTCATCGCGGATCTCGCCACGACTGGCAGCCCCACTTTCGACATTTCGGCCTTCCGGCTCGCCCGCTTCGCGTGCATAGCCGAGCCGGCACCTGCGATTGCGCGGACGAGCGAAATGATCGATGGTGATGCTCCTGCCTGCGCCTTGAACACTGCCTCGATGCGCGGCGCCGCGATGCCGCCGCTCGCCACGGACCGCCACATGACGATCGTCGCGATCGGCCGCTCATGAAGCCGGATCAGCCCTCCCTTGCCGCGACCGCGCCGCCGGGCGAATTTGCGCAAAGTCGGTACGGCCGATCCGTTCCGCGAGAACCTACTCGGCATCCTTGCCATATCGGCCTGCAACCTCTTGTTCCTGATCAACAATTCCATGATCAAGGTGGCCAGCGCCGAGATGCCGCTCGGCGAAATCCTCACCTTTCGCGGCGTTTTCGCCTCCATACTACTGGTGCCGATTGTCGCGGCGACGGGCACGTGGCGACAAACCCGGCTGCTGGCGAACCGCCACGTCTTCTGGCGGACGGTGGCCGAGATCCTTGCCGCCGCGCTCTACCTGTTGGCGCTGTTTCATATTCCGATCGCCAACGCCAACGCGATCCTGCAGATCGTGCCGTTGATGGTGACCGCTGTCGGTGCGATCTTCCTCGGCGAGAGCCGTCGGCTGGCGACGCTGGACGGCGATCGGCATCGGGTTCGCTGCCGTCCTGATCGTCGTGCGGCCGGGCTTCTCGGGCTTCAACGCCTATAGCCTGGTGGCGATGGGCGCGATGCTGTTCATCACGCTGCGCGACATCAGCACGCGGTTGATGCCGCGCGGACTGCCGGCGCTTCTGGTGGCGCTGATCACGGCCGTCGCGGTGGCGCTGAGCGGCCCCGTGATCAGCGCCGTGCTCGAGGAGCAATGGGTCACGCCCAGCGGTCAGGCGCTGGCGCTGATCGGCGGCGCGGCGGTGTTCCTGATCGGCGGCTACCTGACGGCCGTCGCCTTCATGCGCCACGGCGACATCGCCGTCGTCGCGCCCTTCCGCTACACGGTCATCATCTGGGCGATGATTGTCGGCTACCTGATCTGGGGCGAAGTGCCGGACGCCGCGATGCTTGCGGGCACGGCAATCATCGTCGTCACCGGCGTCTACACCTTCCACCGTGAGCGAAGGCTGGCGATGGCGGCCGCGGAGGCGGTTGACGTCTGATGAGATCGCCCGCCATCCGCGCCGGCTCCCAGGCCTCGCTGATCGCAGTCCTCATCGCGGCTTCCGCAATCAATCCGATCGCCATCAACATGTTCGTGCCGGCGATGCCGGACATCATGCACGGGCTCTCGACAGACATCGCCGTCGGTCCAGCTCGTCCTTTCCGCCTATCTTTTTGCGACTTCCGCCGCCCAGCTCGTGCTCGGGCCGCTTTCGGACCGCGTCGGGCGACGGCCGGTCCTGATCGGCGGGCTCCTCGTCTTCATCCTGGCAAGCGCCCTGTGCACGCTGGCGCCTTCGATCGGGGTCCTGATCGCCGCGCGCACGTTTCAGGGAATGGGTGGTTGCGCCGGCATCGTCATCGGCCGGGCGATCATCCGTGACCGCTTCGAACGTCGCCAGGCGGCGAGCATGCTTGGTTACGTCACCATGGGCTTCGCTATCGCACCGATGCTCGGCCCGACGATCGGCGGCATCCTCAACGACCTGTTCGGCTGGCGCGCGATCTTCGGCCTGCAGACCGGGCTCGGGCTCCTGATCACGGCCGTCGCCTTTTTCGCCCTGCCGGAGACGCGCGCCGCGCGCGATCCGCTCAATGCCGGCCCGAGCTTCTTTCGCAGCCTGCTGGCCCTCATCCGTGTTCCAGCCTTCTGGGCCTACGCGCTGACAGTCGCCTTCGGCACGTCGGTGTTCTTCTCCTTCCTCGGCGGCACACCCTTCGTCGCGGCCGAGATTCTCGGTATGACGGGCACCGAATTCGGGCTCTATTTCGTGTTGGTACCGGGCGGCTTCATCATCGGCAATTTCCTGACCGCCCGCTACGCGGAACGGATCGGTCTCTACCGCATGATCGTCACCGGCAGCGTGATCGCCCTTTTCGCGGTCTCGTGCATGACGATCGCCTTCCTGCTCGGCTGGTATCATCCGCTGTCGCTGTTTGTGCCGATGTATGGGATCGGCTTCGCCAACGGCCTCACCTTCGCCAATGCAATCGCCGGGGCGGTCTCGGTGCGGCCGGATCTGGCGGGCACGGCCTCGGGGCTCACCGGCAGCCTTCAGGTCGGCTTCGGAGCGATCGCAACGGTGGTCGTCGGCGCGCTGCTCGGCGCCGTGCACTCCGTCTTTCCGCTAATGATCTGCATGCTGATCCTGGCAAGTGCTGCCGTCGCGGCGGCCCTCTCGACGAAACGCGTCGCCGTCTGAGAACGCGCTGGCCGCCTCGCCAAGATCACTCGATGACGATCTTCGGTGCGGCGCGGCCGCCTTCCGAGCGCTCGCGCGCAACGCTCCGCCAGACCTCATCGGCGATCCCGCGGAAGGCGAGCGCCGAGGGCCCGTCAGGTTCTGCGGCGACGATCGGCGTGCCGGCGTCTGAAGTCTCGCGGATGCGCATCACCAGCGGCACCTCGCCGAGGAAGGGAACGCCGAGCCGCTCCGCCTCCCGGCGGGCGCCCCCGTGGCCGAATATGTCGTATCGGGTACCGGTATCGGGGGCCACGAAGTAGCTCATGTTCTCGACGATACCGAGGACCGGCACGTCCACCCGGTGGAACATGTTCAGTCCCTTGCGGGCATCGATCAGGGCGAGATCCTGCGGCGTCGAGACAATGACCGCCCCAGCGAGCGGCACCTGCTGCGCCATGGTGAGCTGCGCGTCGCCGGTGCCCGGCGGCATGTCGACCACCAATACGTCGAGCGGTGCCCAGGCGACCTCGCGCAGCATCTGGGTGAGCGCCGACATCACCATCGGCCCGCGCCAGATCATCGGGGTCTCTTCCTCGACCAGGAAGCCCATCGACATCGCTTTGACGCCATAGGCTTCGAGCGGCTTCAGGCTGCGCCCGCCAAGCGCTTCCGGCCGGCCGCTGAGGTGAAGCAGGCGGGGCAGTGAGGGGCCGTAGATGTCGGCGTCCAGGATGCCAACCTTGAGACCGTTTGCCTTGAGCGCCAGCGCCAGGTTGACCGCGACGGTCGACTTGCCGACGCCGCCCTTGCCGCTGGCGACCGCGATGATCGACTCAACCCCCTCGATACCGGGCTTCTGGCTATGAGGCGGGGCCTGGCGCTGGGGGGGCGGTGGACGCCGCCCGGCCGATGCAGCCGGCGGCGGCGCAGCGCCCGGGCCGGCGCCACCCTTCTTCTCGGCGGTGAGGACGACCATGGCGCCGGCGACGCCCGGCACCGAGCGGGCGGCCTTTTCCGCGGCGGCGCGCATCGGCTCGAGCGCCTGCGCCCGGTCGGCCGGAACCGTGATCGAGAACATCACCTTGTCATTGGCAATGACGATATCGGAGACGAGGCCGAGCGTGACGATATCGCCTTTGCCCTCGGGCCCGGCGACTTGGCGGAGCCGTTCGAGAACCGTTTCTTTCGTGACTGCAGGCATGGGGAATTCATCCGATTGGCGGGAACGGCCAGAAGCCGCGCTTTGGCGGCGAATGTAAAGGTCACGGGCCTCGGGTCAATCGGCTCCGGCGACCGTTTCCCCGGTGCCTTCCTGCCTGCTAGAAAGGGTCGATATGCAATTTCGGCCAGATCGAGCGCTCGGGCGCCGTCAGATGGCCTGAGCACGACGAGACCGATGACATGAGAACGCTCACCCCAGTCGACGAGGCCATGCGGCGGATCCTGGCCGATGTTACGCCGCTCGCGACGGAGCTGGTGCCCCTTGCCGAGGCAGGCCGTCGCTTTCTGGCCGAACCGCTCGCCGCGACCCGTACCCAGCCCCCCTTCGCCGCCTCCGCCATGGACGGCTACGCTGTGCGCGCGGCCGATGTCACCGCCCTGCCGGCGCGTCTCAAAGTGATCGGCCATGCCGGCGCCGGCCGCGGCTTTTCCGGATCGGTCGGCCCGGGTGAGGCTGTGCGCATCTTCACCGGCGCGCCAGTGCCGCCCGGCGCCGATTCCGTGCTCCTCCAGGAGGATGCGGAGGTGCTCGAGTCGGGCGAGATTGCGCCACGCGAGACCGTGGTGGACGGCCAGAACGTGCGCGCCGCCGGGCTCGATTTTGCCGAGGGCGATGTGCTCCTCGAAGCCAATCGCCGCCTTGGCATGCGCGAGATCGCGCTTGCCGCCGCCATGGGGCATGCCATGCTGCCGGTGCGTCGGCGGCCGGTCGTTGCCATCATCGCGACCGGCGACGAACTGGTGCCGCCGGGAACCCGGCCGGGACCCGATCAGATCGTCGTCTCCAACCCCTATGGCATTGCCGCGCTTGTGGAGGATTGCGGCGGCAGGCCGCGTGACCTCGGTATTGTCGCGGACGACCAGGCAGCAATTTCAGCGGCCGTGCGCCGGTCACTGGCGCTGCCGGCGGATATCCTGGTGACGATCGGCGGCGCCTCGGTCGGCGACCACGACCTCGTCGGCGCGGCGCTCAAGGACGCCGGCATGAGCCTCGACTTCTGGCAGATCGCCATGCGGCCGGGCAAGCCGCTGATGTTCGGACGCCTGGCCCGTCCCGGCGGCGGCACGGCGATGCGCGTTCTGGGGCTGCCGGGCAATCCGGTCTCGAGCCTCGTGTGCAGCCTGCTCTTCCTCAAACCGCTCATCGGCGCCCTTCTCGGCCTCGCCTCGGACGATGCGAGCGAGCCGGCGATCCTTGGCGGCGACCTTCCAGCCAACGATCATCGGCAGAGCTATCTGCGCGCTCGTCTGGAGGCACGCCCGGGCGCGCCGCGGGTCGCGACCGCTTTCTCCCTGCAGGATTCCTCGGCGCTATCGATCTTGGCGGCGTCCGATTGCCTGATCGTCCGCCCGCCGAACGCCCCGGCGGCCCGATCCGGCGCCCCCTGCCGCATCATCCCCTTCCGCTGACGGCGTTTTACGGATTCTTCAGGCTTGTAGAACACACATAGAACATGTATAGATTGTTCGTGTTTTGTACCTGATTCCTCGCGCCGCCGCGGCAAGGACCATGCAATGCTGACGCGTAAGCAACATGAACTCCTGATGTTCATCCATGAGCGGCTGAAAGAGGCGGGCGTGCCCCCCTCCTTCGACGAGATGAAGGACGCCCTCGACCTTCGCTCCAAATCCGGAATCCACCGCCTGATCAAGGCTTTGGAGGAGCGCGGCTTCATCCGCCGGCTGCCCAACCGGGCCCGCGCCATCGAGGTCGTGAAGCTTCCAGAATCGATGACGGTCCAGACGATGCCGCGGGCGCGCGGCTTCTCGCCGAGCGTCATCGAGGGCAGTCTCGGCCGTGTCCGGCCGGTCGGGAGCCAGGAATCGACGGCGGAGCCGGTGACGGTGCCGGTGATGGGGCGGATTGCCGCCGGCGTGCCGATCGAGGCAATCCAGACTCATTCGCGCTCGATCACCGTGCCGCCCGAAATGCTGGCCTCGGGCGAGCATTTCGCCCTAGAAGTGCGTGGCGATTCGATGATCGAAGCGGGCATCTTCGAGGACGATACCGTCTTGATTCAAAAGACGGATTCGGCCGAGAGCGGCGACATCGTGGTCGCGCTGGTCGACGAGGAGGAGGCAACCCTCAAGCGGC
This sequence comes from uncultured Alphaproteobacteria bacterium, assembly GCA_963812285.1. Lineage (GTDB taxonomy): Bacteria > Pseudomonadota > Alphaproteobacteria > Rhizobiales > Kaistiaceae > CAVSRC01. The sequence goes on from CAWEUR010000041.1 coordinate 32,537, forward strand.
TTCGCAAGAAGGGCGCCTCGATCGCGCTGGAGGCGGCCAACCCGGCCTATGAGACGCGCATCTTCGGTCCCGACCGGGTGCGAATCCAGGGCAAATTGGTCGGCCTTATTCGGCGCTATTGAACGCCTTGGACGGTTGCATGAACGGCCGTTTGAACATCGGATAGGCCGTATCCACGCGGAAGGTGGGCTTGGCGGGTATCTGACCGGTTGCGTCGGATGATTTGTCGGTTTCTTTGGAGCCGGCCTGCCGGTAGAGCGCCTGGGCGCCGAAGCGGTCGAGGGCGGCGCGATCGATCAGAAGCGTCTCGGCGCCACAGCCGGGCGGTGCGCTCAGGCGGGAGACGACGATGGCCGAGAGGCGGCAGTCCTCGGCGAAGGCGTCGGGCTCGGTGACGAAGGCGACCTCGCCGCCGGCGCCGGCGAGCTTTGCGACACAGCCGAGCGGATCGCAGGCGATGTCCTGTTTGAGGGAGGCCGCCTTCGGATCGCGGGTGTCGGCATCGGCGCGAAGCCAGTTCTCGACGGCGAAGGTCGCGCCCTTGCCGCCGAGGATCCGGTAGCGGCCATCTTGGCCGCGCACGGCAACGGCGGTCCCCTTCTCGTTGACGATGACATCGGGGCGCGGCGCGAGCAGTGCCAGCGGGATGGCGACGAGAATCGGCGCGAGGCCGGCAAGGCGCCAGCGCTCGTGCCACAGGGTCAGCCAGAGAAAGCCGGCGACGAGGAGCAGCAGCGCGGCGGCCGGCATCATCCGCACGGCCCCGGCATCGCCGGTCCATTCGGCAACCTGTCCGGCAACGCCGACGATCCAGTCGAGCCCCCATTTCATCGCCGCGAGCGGCACGACCTCCAGGCCGAATGGCATGAGCAGGACCGCGCCGAGCGCGGCCGGCATGACGAGAAGCCCGAAGACCGGCATCGCGGCGAGATTGGCGAGGAGCGTGAGCGGCGCCAGGCGCTGGAAATGGAACGCGGCGAAGGGCGCGGTCGCGAGTCCTGCGACAAGCGAGGTGAAGACGAGCGCGCCGATGCCCGCCACCATGCGCTGAAGCGGCTTTCCCCCGCCGCGCTCGGCCAGCCCTTTGCCGCGGTCGGCCCGTTCGGCCAATGCCTGGTAGCCGGCGACAAGAGCGACAGTGGCGGCGAATGACATCTGGAAGCCCGGCGTCAGCAGACTTTCCGGCGTCAGGGCGAGCACGATGAGGGCGCCGAGGGCGACATTGCGCAGTGTGATCGCGCGGCGATCGAGAAGGATCGCCAGCAGCATGATCGCCAGCATGGCGAAGGCGCGCTCGGTGGAAATGCTCGCCCCGGAAATGGCGAGATAGACGGCGGCGACGAAAAGGCCGCCGGCTGCCGCCCATTTCTTGATCGGCCGGGTCAGGGCCATGCGCGGCGAAAGAGCGAGCAGCGCCCTCAGCAGCCAGAAGGCCGAGCCGGCGACCAGCGCCATGTGAAGACCCGAGATCGCCAGCACATGACCAAGGCCGGAGGCACGCATGGCATTCTGCGTCTCATCGGAAATGCCGCCGGTCTCGCCGACGATCAGCGCGGCCGCGAGGTGGCCGTCGTCGCCGGGCAGCGCCTCCTCGATCCGCCGGCGGATCGTATCGCGCAGATGATCCAGCGGCTCGCTCAGTCGAATGCCGAGCGGTGGAGGGCCGATGACAGCCGGCTTCGGCGCGCCGTAGCTGAAGCCGACGCCGCCGATACCCCTATAGAAAGCGGTGCGCGAAAAGTCATAGCCGCCGGGCATGACCGGCCCGCCGGGCGGCTGCAGCCGGGCAAGCAGGCGCACGCCGTCGCCAACCGCGATGTCCCCTGCCCGGCGCGCGGTGACGCGGATCATGGTCGGCCGGTCGTCGCCGGTCAGCCGGCCCATGGTCTTCACATGGACGAGGAAGCGCGTCGCGCCATGGGCGGCCTCCTCGCGCGCGGCGATCCAGCCGGTGACCTCGAGCGTCGTCTCGCGAGCGACGACGGGCGCGGCGACCGCGTCGGTTCGCAGCTTGGTGGCCGTGACGCCGCATACGATCGCTGCCGCCGCGACGAGGACGCGGTAAGCGCCGATGCGGTCGCGCGCCCGGCGGGCCGCCAGGATGAGCACCAGCGACACACCGAGAAGCGCGATCAGCGAGGGTTCGCGCGGCAGGGCGAAATAGGTGATGACGCCGACGCCGAACAGCACCGGCAGCCAGAGGAAGCCGCGACCGGCCTCCATCTCGCGCTCGAAGACAAGTCCAAGCCGGGTGCGCCCATCGGCGATAAGTGTCGCCGCCCAAAGGCGCGGCCCACCCGGCCCGAAATCGAGCCGGCGGCGCAGCGGCGCGGGCGCGCCCTGCTCATGGCGCGCCGATGCCGCGGATGGATCGCGCTCACGCATCCCCGGTTGTCCCCGGGGTCAGGTTACATCATCGGGGTGCGAGCGCCAGAGCGCGGCGTCGCACGTGCTATGCGCGCCTCCTCCCGCTCATCCCCACGAAGGCGGGATGAGGGAGCACTGCCGAACTTTCTCTTGATGGTGGTTGGACCGTGACCCCTCCCTCCTGTCGTCCCGGGCGCGATGCAGCGCGAATCGGTGCGCCGCAGAACCGGGGCCTCGTTCCGTCAGGCACGCACAGCGAGGTTCCGGCACTCCGCGGAACCTGTCCTCGCACCGGCCATCGGCCGGATCCGGGGGCTGCGGCCGGAACGACAGCGGGGGGCGGATCCAACAATGCCGCGTGGGCACGGCGATCTTTGGCGCTGGGCCTACTTGCCGCCCTTGGCCATGGCCTTGGCGAAGGTATCGCGCAGGCCGACAGTGCGGTTGAAGATGGGGTGGCCGGGTGTCGAGTCCGGGTCGCGGCAGAAATAGCCCAGGCGCTCAAACTGCATGGGCGCCGGATCGTTGGCGGCGGCAGCCGCCGGCTCGACCCGGCAGTCGGTGAGGACTTCCAGCGAGTTCGGATCGAGATCGGCGGTGAAATCGCTGGCGTCGGGCTCGGGCACCGAGAAGAGCGGATTGATCAGGCGCACTTCGGTCGGAACGGAATCCGCGGCGGCCACCCAATGCAGCGTCGCCTTGACCTTGCGGCCGTCCGGCGGGGTGTTGCCACCGCGGGTCTCGGGATCATAGGTGCAGCGCAGCTCGGTGACCTCGCCGGCCTCGTTCTTCACCACATCGGTGCACCGGACGAAATAGGCGTAGCGCAGGCGCACCTCCCGGCCCGGCGAGAGACGGAAGAATTTCTTCGGCGGATCCTCCATGAAGTCGTCGCGCTCGATATAGAGCTCGCGGCCGAAGCGCACCTTTCGCGTGCCCGCCTCCGGATCCTCAGGATTGTTGATCGCTTCCAGCTCTTCCGTCTGGCCTTCCGGATAGTTCTCGATCACCACCTTCAGCGGCTTCAGGACGGCCATGCGGCGGAGCGCCGTCTTGTTGAGGATCTCGCGGATCGGCGCCTCGAACATGGATAGGTCAACCAGGCTGTTGGCCTTGGCGACGCCGATGGCCCTGGCGAAATCGCGCAGCGCCTCGGCCGGCACGCCGCGCCGTCGCATGCCGGCAAGGGTCGGCATGCGCGGGTCGTCCCAGCCGCTGACATGGCCGTCGCGGACAAGCGTCGTCAGCACGCGCTTGGACAGCAGCGTGTAGCCGAGATTGAGCCGCGCGAACTCGTACTGGCGCGGGCGCGCCGGCACCGGCAGATGCTCGATCAGCCAATCGTAGAGCGGCCGGTGATCCTCGAATTCGAGCGTGCAGACCGAATGGGTGATGCCCTCGATCGCGTCCGACTGGCCGTGGGCGAAATCGTAACTCGGATAGATGCACCAGGTCGTGCCGGTGCGGGGATGGGGAGCGTGGAGGATGCGGTAAAGAACCGGGTCGCGCAGATTGATGTTGCCCGACGACATGTCGATCCTGGCGCGCAGCACGCGGGCGCCGTTAGGAAACTCGCCGCCGCGCATGCGGGCGAAGAGGTCGAGGTTCTCCTCGACGCTCCGCGCGCGGAAGGGGCTGTCCCTGCCCGGCTCGGTCAGCGTGCCGCGATTGGCGCGCATCTCCGCCTGGCTCTGGTCGTCGACATAGGCCAGGCCGCTCCTGATGAGATGGACGGCCCACTCATAGAGCTGCTCGAAATAGTCCGAGGCGTGATAGAGGTGCTCGCCCCAGTCGAAGCCGAGCCAGCGCACGTCCTGCTTGATCGCATCGATATAGACCTGCTCTTCCTTGACCGGATTGGTGTCGTCGAAGCGCAGGTGACAGCGGCCGCCGAACTCCTCGGCGATGCCGAAATTCAGGCAGATCGACTTGGCGTGGCCGATATGCAGGAAGCCGTTGGGCTCGGGCGGAAAGCGGGTGACGACGGTCTGGCAGCGGCCGGATTCGAGATCGGCGCGCACGATGTCGCGGATGAAATCCTGTCCGGCCTCGCGGACGGGGGGGTCGACTGAGGTCATCTTCTTCTTTTCCCGCGGCCAAGCCAAAGACGGCGGCCCGCGCCTATCTGCCAAATTCGAGCGGCAAGGCCAAGCTCATTGCTCCGAGAAGTCGAGAGCCATGTGTATGTCGTCGGCATAGCGCCCTTCGAACTTGAGGGCTTTCTTCTCGAAGCCATATTCGACGAAGCCGAGGCTCTCATATAGGTGCCGGGCGCCGAGATTGCCGCTTTCGACCGTGAGCTGGACGATCTCGACCCTCTTCCGAGCCGCGGCCAAGGCCGTCTCGGCGAGCGCGCGGGCAACGCCGGCGCCCCGCGCCTCGGCACGGACATAGACGCCCCAGAGAAAGGCTTTGTGGTGTTCCTTGATACCAGCGCGGAAGGCAAGGCCGGTGATGCCGAGGAGCTCGGCGCCCCGAAACGCGCCGAATATCTCGGATGCCCGCACACGCTTGACGAAAGCCTCAAGCGGACGGGCGTTCTCGGAGGCGAAGGTGCTGCCGAAAGCATCCGGGTTGAGGCGGAGGCCCTCTAGGCGGATATCTCGATAGAGGGCGGCGTCATCCGTCGTCAGCCGGCGGATTTCAAAAGACGGCGCGGACACGTTGGGGGCCTTTCATGACCTGTGCTACACGGGCGGCGACTTCTTCACCAATCGGACGCGTTGTTTAGCATGCCCTCTCCCGTCGTCACCCGCTTTGCCCCCTCGCCGACCGGCTTCCTGCATATCGGCAGCGCGCGCACGGCCCTGTTCAACTGGCTCTATGCCCGGCACACCGGCGGCCGGATGCTGCTAAGGATCGAGGACACGGACCGCGAACGATCGACCGAGGCAGCGGTCGCTGCGATCTTCGACGGGCTGACCTGGCTCGGGCTCGACTGGGACGGCGAGCCACTGCACCAGTTCGCACGGGCCGAGCGCCATCGCGAGGTGGCCGAGCAGCTCGTCGCCAAGGGCATGGCCTATTACGCGTACGACACCGCCGAGGCGCTCAACGACGCGCGGGCGAAGGCGCGGGCCGAGGGGCGTTTCGCCCGCTACGAGGGCACATGGCGCGACCGCGATCCGGCCGAGGCGCCGACGGGCGTCAAGCCGGTCATCCGCATCAAGGCACCGCAGGACGGCGAGACGGCAATCGAGGACAAGGTCCAGGGTCGCGTCGCCTTTCCCAATAAGGATCTCGACGACTTCATCATCCTGCGCTCGGACGGCACGCCGACCTACATGCTCGCGGTGGTGGTCGACGACCATGACATGGGCGTCACGCACATCATCCGTGGCGACGACCACCTGACCAATGGCGGGCGCCAGAAGATTCTCTATGACGCGCTCGGCTGGTCGGTGCCGGTGATGGCCCATATCCCGCTGATCCACGGACCGGACGGGGCCAAGCTCTCCAAGCGTCACGGAGCGATGGGCGTCGATGCCTACCGCGCCATGGGCTACCTGCCGGAGGCGATGCGCAACTATCTGGCGCGCCTGAGCTGGAGCCATGGCGACGACGAGGTGATGACGATCGAGCAGATGGTCGAATGGTTCGATTTCGACGGGATCGGCCGGTCGGCCGCGCGCTTCGATTTCGCCAAGCTCGAGAACCTCAATGGCCAGTACATCCGGGCGATGGACGATGCGGCCCTGCTCGACACGCTGGTCGCCGCGCTGCCGCATCTGCCGGGCGGGGCCGCCTTCGCCGCGGCACTGGACGAGATGGGACGGGCGAAGCTCGCCGCCGCGCTGCCGCTTCTGAAGGACCGGGCGAAGACGCTCAACGACTTTATCGACAAGGGCGCCTTCCTGTTCGCCACGCGGCCGCTGGCGCTTGACGAGGCGGCCGCGGCGATGCTCGACGACGAGGCCCGCGCCCTGCTCGGCCGGCTGCTGCCGGTGCTGTCCGGGCTCGACATGTGGAGCGCGGAGACGACCGAGGCCGCGGTGAAAGACCTCGCCAAGCAGTCGGAGCTAAAGCTCGGCAAGATCGCCCAGCCGCTGAGGGCTGCGCTGACCGGACGCACCGCCTCACCCGGCATTTTCGACGTCCTTGCCCTGCTCGGACGCGAGGAAAGCCTTGCCCGCATTGGCGATCAGTCACGCGGCTGAGCGGCAAACCGCCATTTTCACGCCCTCAGGTGGAAGGCGATTTACGGCGGCCGGCACATGGACTTGCCGCGCCGCAACAAATAATATGGAGGTGCTATCGGTTTCCTCCCAAATTCGGCCGCCGAGGACATTCTGGCGTGTAAGCGCGATCAGGGTGGCGGCTTTTGGGGTCCCCCGCGATGGAGTTTGAAGCATGAGCGTTGACACGGCGAAGCTGACGATCGGCAACGAGAGCTGGGACTTTCCGGTTCGTGATGGAACGGTCGGCCCGCAGGTCGTGGATATCGGGGCGCTCTACAAGGATTCCGGGCGATTTACCTATGACCCGGGCTTCACGTCGACCGCCGCCTGCGAATCGAGGATCACCTATATCGACGGTGACAAGGGCACGCTGCTCTATCGCGGCTATCCGATCGAACAGCTCGCCGAACAGGGCGACTTCCTCGAGACCTGCTATCTGCTGCTCTATGGCGAACTGCCGACGGCGGCGCAGAAAGCCGACTTCGACCATCGCGTGACCTATCACACCATGGTCCACGAGCAGATGACCCGCTTCTTCACTGGCTTCCGCCGCGACGCGCATCCGATGGCGGTGATGTGTGGCGTCGTCGGCGCGATGTCGGCCTTCTATCACGACTCCACGGACATCTCGGATCCGCACCAGCGCATGGTCGCTTCGCTGCGCATGATCGCCAAGATGCCGACCATCGCCGCCATGGCCTTCAAGTACCACACCGGCCAGCCCTTCGTTTATCCGCTGAATTCGCTCGACTACGCCTCGAACTTCCTGCGCATGTGCTTCGCGGTGCCGTGCGAGGAATACAAGGTCAACCCGGTGCTGGCGCGGGCGATGGACCGCATCTTCATCCTCCACGCGGACCACGAGCAGAACGCCTCGACCTCGACCGTGCGTCTCGCCGGGTCATCCGGCGCCAATCCCTTCGCCTGCATCGCGGCCGGCATCGCCTGCCTATGGGGACCGGCGCATGGCGGCGCCAACGAGGCGGCGCTGAACATGCTGCAGGAGATCGGCACGGTCGACCACATCCCCGAATACATCGCCCGTGCCAAGGACCACAACGACCCCTTCCGCCTGATGGGCTTCGGTCACCGGGTCTACAAGAACTACGATCCGCGCGCCAAAATCATGCAGAAGACGACGCATGAGGTGCTCGCCGAGCTCGGAATCCAGGACGATCCGCTTCTCGAAGTGGCGATGGAACTGGAGCGGATCGCGCTGACCGACGAGTACTTCATCGAGAAGAAGCTCTATCCCAACATCGACTTCTATTCGGGCATCACGCTGAAGGCGCTCGGCTTCCCGACGACCATGTTCACCGTGCTGTTCGCGGTCGCGCGCACCGTCGGCTGGATCGCCCAGTGGAAGGAGATGGTCGAGGATCCGTCCCAGCGGATCGGCCGGCCGCGCCAGCTCTACACCGGCGAGACCGAGCGCGACTACGTGCCGATCTCGAAGCGGCGATAGTCCCGACCGGGACTCCGGATCGGACGCTAATCTGGATCAATGCGGGCGCCCTCGCGCCGGCCTTATCTGGTCTCCATGCGACGGAGCAGCCGCCTCCCGGCGGCCCGTCGCCGCAAACCTGATGGAGGTTCAGATAAAGGACGGGCGCGTTCGCGCCGCGTCAGCTTCGGCCGAGCGCGGCGTGCAGGCGGCGCGAGCGGACTGTTTCCAGGACGATATCGGCGGCGCGCTGACTCGGTGTCGTGCGGTCGAGCGACATCAACGCATCGAGCCGCTCGAAGGCGGCGATCTGATGTCGCCGCTCTGGCGTATCGTCGAGCAAGGGAGACAGGGCCCTGGCGAGCGTATCCGGGTCGCTGTCACTGCCGACGAATTCGGGAATGACATTGGCGTCGAGGATGAGGTTCGGCAGAACCATCGACCGCGTCGGCGCCTGCCAGCTCGCCCGGATCAGCCAGACGACGGGCTTCGCCATCGGATCAACGCGATAGGCGACCACCATCGGCACGCCGGCGAGAGCCAGTTCGAGCGTCACGGTGCCGGATGCGGCAAGCGCCGCATGGGCGCGGCGGAAAGCCTCGAACTTCGCCTTCTCGCCCTCGACGATCCGCGGCCGCACCGGCCAGGTGGCGACCTCGGCATGGATGGTCTCGACGAGGTGCGGGACAGCGGGCACGATGACGTCGAGCGGCCCGGCCAGTTCGTCCAGCCGGTCGATCGCCTCGCCGAAAGGCTTCAGGAGCCGCTTGACCTCCGATCGCCGGCTGCCGGGAAGCACGACGACAGTCGGGCGCTCGACCGTATCGATGCGCGGCCGCTCGCCCTTTTCCGGACGCAGCAGCTTCAGGCGCTCGATCAGCGGATGACCGACATAGCTGCAATTGGGACCGCCGAGCCGGCGGTGGACGTCCGGCTCGAATGGCAGGAGCGCGAGGACGTGGTCGACGAACCCTGCCATCTTGCGGGCCCGCCCCGGCCGATAGGCCCAGACCGTTGGCGAAACATACTGGATCGTCGCGATCTCGGGCGCATCCCGGCGAACGCGCCGGGCCACGCCGAGATTGAAGCCGGGACTGTCGATGGTAACGAGGACATCCGGTCTGGCTTCGACCGCCGCCGCCGCCGTCTGGCGCATTCGGGCCAGAATCTGCGGGATGTGGCCGATCACCTCGCCGATACCGTGATGGGTGAGCTCCTCCATCGGGAAGAGCGTATCGAGGCCGAAGCGCTCCATGCGCCGGCCACCGATGCCGAGGAAGCGGACGTTGCCGCCAAGGCGCGCGGAAAGCGCCTGCATCAGGCCCGCGCCGAGCTGGTCGCCCAATTCCTCGCCAGCGACGAGAAAGACCGTGAACGGGCGCCCGTCGGCGGACATCATTGGACCCCGCCGCCCGGCCGGTCACGGCCGACGATGAAGATGCCGGCGGCATCGGCGGCGCGCAGCGTTGCCTCACGGTCCGCGAGCATGACCCGGTTGGCCTCGACGGCAATGCCGGCGAGACCGGCGGCGGCAACGGAGGCGACGGTGCGCGGCCCGATCGTCGGCATGTCGACCCGAAGGTCCTGCTGCGGCTTGGCGCACTTTAGCCAGCGACCCCGCCCGGCCTTTCCATTTCAGCCGCCCGGCCTGGCGCAGGGCCGCGACGCGCTCGAGCATGGCATCGGTGCCTTCGGCCGCTTCGAGCGCGACGACCCGTCCATTGACCGCGACGGCGGCCTGGCCGGCATCGATGAGGCCGATCGCGACAGCCGCCTTCATGCGCACGTTCGACATCGCGCGGTGGCATCGGCATCGGGCGCATGACGGCCGAGCGGCCCTGGTCCGGCAACCAGGTCCTGCGCGATCTGATGAGCGCCGATGACCCTGAAACCGCGCTCCTCGAACATCGCCGACGATGCCCGACAGGAGGTCGCTGTCGCCGTTCGCTGAAGAGCTGACATCATGCGCGGCAGGCTGGTGAAGAAGCCGAAGTCCGGCTTGATGCTGCTTATGTCCGGCCGCGCGTGCACGCCGCCGACCAGCACGACCTCATTCGCGCCGTGCTTCCTGATCAGCAGACTTCGACGCGGCCGACCTCGCCCCATTTGATCCATTCGTGCTGATAGCGGGAAATCTCGCGGATCGGCCTCGCCGTCAAATCCCGAGGATGAGGACCGGACCGGCCGTCGCCCTTCGGCAACGGCCGCGACATGGAGAGGAATGGCTCCGCTGCCGGCGACGATCGCCAGTGGCTTCGCGGGCGTGCTCATGCGTCGGGGCCCCGGCCTTCGCCCTGTCGCGCGGTCAGTCGCGCGGACTGCACAGCGGCCGGTCGCCGCCGCTTCGGATGAAATCGACGATCATCATCACGGCCGGGACATCGGCGTATTTGTCGGCGACCTTCTCGATCCGCTGCGGCCGCGTGCTTTCGTCGGCGAAGATCTCGCGATAGGCGGCGCGCACGCGCGTGAATGCTCGGCCGGTCGAAGCCGCGCCGCTTCATGCCGACGATGTTAAGGCCGCCAAGTTGCGGCCCGGTCGCCAAGCGCCATGGCGAAGGGAATGATGTCGGTCGAGACCCCGGTAAGGCCGCTGATGAAGGCATGGGCGCCGATGCGGGTGCGCTGCTGGACCGCGGCGAGCCCGCCGAGGATGGCGTGGTCGCCGATCTCGACATGGCCGCCGATGGTGGCGGCGTTGACCAGGACGACATGATCGCCGAGCATCGCAATCATGGGCGACATGGGAGCCGACCATCAGGAAGCAATTGTCGCCGATCGGTCGTCTTCCGCTTACCGCGCGCGGTGCCGCGGTGGATGGTCACCTGCTCGCGGATGATGCAGTTGGCGCCGATGACGACGGTCGGTCGGCTCGCCCCGGTAGCTGGTGTCCTGCGGCGCGCCGCCGATGACGGCGAAAGGAATGGACCTGTGGTGCCGGCGCCGATATGGGTGTGGCCGGTGACGATCGCATGCGAGTGGACGACGACACCGTCCTCGAGCACGACGTCGGCGCCGATCGTCGAATAGGGGCCGACCCGCACATCGTTCCCGATACGGGCACCGTCCTCGACGATCGCCGTCTGATGAATTTCACTCATGGGGAAAGCTACTCGTCCGCTATCATCGCACTGACTATGGCTTCGGCTACCTTGACGCCGCCGACCAGGGCCTCGCCGCTGAACTTCCAGATATTCGACCGGTAGCGCAACTTGCGGACGTGGTACTCGACCGTGTCGCCTGGGATCACCGGCTTGCGGAACTTGCACTCGTCGATGGTCATGAAATAGACGATCTGCGGTGCCTCGGTCTTGCGCGCCAGGATGCAGATCGCGCCCGGCCGTCTGCGCCATCCCCTCGATGAGAAGAACACCCGGCATCACCGGCCGGCCCGGAAAATGACCGGCGAACTGAGGTTCGTTGGCCGTGACGTTCTTTATCCCAACCGCCGAATTGTCGCCATCGATATTGATGATCCGGTCGACCATCAGAAACGGATAGCGGTGCGGGAGCAGTTCCAGGAGCCGCTGAATATCGACGGCTTCAAGGGCCGCTGTCGTGTCATTCATTGGTTGGCCCTCCCTCGCGCTTCCGGTGCCCTACCCCGCGTCAGCCTCGCCAAGGCCCGGAGTTGCGCCATATAGGCCTGGATCGGCACCGCCGGGTCGCCACTCCAGGCGCCGCCGTCGGAATGTCGGACCGCACCGCCTGCCTACCGGCGATCTGGGCGCCCCTGCCGATGCGGACATGGTCGCGAATGCCGACGCTGCCGCCGATGATGACGAAATCCCCGATAGTGACGCTGCCGGAAATACCCACCTGCCCGGCAATCAGGCAGTGGCGCCCGATTGACGTGTTGTGGCCGATCTGGACGAGATTGTCGATCTTGGTGCCCTCGCCGATCACCGTGTCGCGCCCGCTGCCCCGGTCGACGCAGCTATTGGCGCCGATTTCGACGTCGTCCTGAATGATCACCCGGCCGAGCTGGGCAACCTTGGTATGGCTGTCGGCGCCGGGGACGAAGCCGAAGCCGTCCTGGCCGATACGGACGCCGGGATGGAGAACGACCCGGTTGCCGATAAGGGCATGAACGATGGTCGACATTGGCGCCGATCACGCAGTCGCGTCCGATGCGCACCTCGGGACCGACGATGCTGCAGGGGCCGATCAGGCTGCCGCGGCCGATTTCGGCGCCGCGCCGACACGACCGCACCCGGCTCGATCGTCACGCCGTCCTCGATTCGTCGCGGCCGGATCGATATGGGCGGCCGGCGATATGCCGGTCGTGCCGGTCGTCGGCTGAGGCCGCGCGGCGGTCGGGAAGAACCGCGCGGCAAGCTTCGCATAGGCCTTCTGCGGGGTGCTGGTGACAAGTGCGATCGTGCCGGCGGGAACATGCTCGGCCAGCTTCCGGTGGCAGAAGCAGGCGCCGGCGCCGGTGGCCTCGAGCGCGCCGCGATAGCGGCCGTTCTCGATGAAACTGGCGTCGCCCCGGCGGGCGAGATCGAGCGGTGCCACGCCGTCGATAAGGCACCTCGTGTCCGCCCCATCCGCCGCCACCGCACCGGTCAGCGCGGCGATCTCCGCGACCGACAAGGGGTCTGGCCTGGGGAAAAAAACGGGATCCGCCATGATCTCAGGTTTCCGCACATGCAAAGGCCGCCGCGTTGGCGGCGGCCTTTCGATCTTACACGAACCGGCTCAGAAATGCGTGCCGGCGCTGAAGCGGAAAAACTGCGGTCTTGTCGTAGCTTGCCTTGCTGAGCACATAGGCGAAATCGCCCCTCAGCAGACCGAACGGCGAGGTCCAGAGGATCGACGCACCAACCGAGGAGCGAATCGACTGATCGTCGGCGATCATGCAGCTCGTGCAGCCGGCGGGCGTATCAGCCCCCCATAGCGTGCCGGCATCGGCGAAGACCGCACCGCGCAGGCCGAAGTCCGGCGGCATGAAGGGCAGCGGGAACTGCATTTCGGCCGTAGCGGCGACGAAATTCTTGCCGCCGACCGCCACGTCCGTGCTCGATGTCGCGCGGGCCGAGGCCAAGCGCCGCGAAGCCACGGACCATCTCGCCACCCTTGAAGAAGTTGTCCAGCGTACGGACGCTCTGACCGCCCCAACCGGTGATGTTGCCGCCCCCGACACGGAGCATCGAGACGAGGCCCGAACCATCGCCAAGCTCCCGATAAAGGCGGGCGTCGCCCTGGGTGCGGATATACTGCGTGTCACCGCCGGCGCCCGCGAAGTCCTGGCTGAACTTCACATAGAGGCCATTATGCGGGTCGAGCGTATTGTCGATGGTCGAATAGACGGTGGTGTAGCCCAACGACGAGGTGAAAGTCTGGGTCTCCGGGAAATACCAGCAGTTCGGGGTGCTCGTCGTCCCTGATGTCGCCGCGCAGCCCGCGTTGTTCGAGATCGTGTCCTCGAAAAGCTTGTAGTTGAGCGTCACGGTCCAATCGTCGGTCACCGGCAGGCCGAAGCGCAGGGCACCGCCCGTCGTCTCCGAAGTCGAAGGGCCGGCGGGTCGACGAGGTCGATTCGTGCCGATAGGCGTCGAAGCCGAACGAGACGTGATTGCCGAGGAAATAGGGATCCGTGAACGACAGATCGTAGGTATGGTCGTTGTTGCCCGCACCCACGGCAATACGCAGCTTCTGACCGCGGCCGAGGAAGTTGCTCTCGTTCATCGACACTTCGCCGATGAGACCGTCGGTCGTCGAAACGCCGGCGGCCACAGCGAACGAGCCTGTCGACTCTTCAACCACGCTGACGTCGATGATCACCTTGTCCGGCGCCGAGCCAGGCTCGGTGGTGATCGAAACAGTCTTGAAGTAACCGAGATTGGTCAGCTTGCGCTTGGCCCTGTCGACCAGCACGCGGTTATAGGCATCGCCTTCGGCGATATCGAATTCGCGCCGGATAACGTAGTCGCGCGTCTTCGTATTGCCGTGGATGTCAATCCGCTCGACATAGACCCTTGGGCCCTCGTCGATCAGATAGGTGATGCCGATGGAGTGGTCCGTATAGTTGCGGTCACCACGCGGGCTGACCTGGGCGAAGGCGTAGCCCTCGCCGGCAAGCGCGATGGTGAGATCCTCGATCGTCTTCTGCACGGCCGTGGCGTTGAAGACCTTGCCGGCCTTGGTCCTGACGAGCCCCATCAGCTTGGCGGTGTCGAGCCCCGGGATCGAGGAATCGATCTTGATCTCGCCGAAGGTGTACTTGTCGCCCTCATCAAGATTGTAGGTGAGGTGGTACTTGCCGGTATCCGGGTCCATCGGCGCGTCGACCGACAGAACGCGGAAATCCGCGTAACCATGGCTCATGTAGAACTGGCGAAGAAGTTCCTGGTCGTTGTTGACCTTGTCTTCACTGTAGACATCCCGGCGGTTCAGCCAGCTCAGGATGTTGGTCTGGCGAGTCTGGATGATGCCGCGCAGACGCGTCGCCGAATAAGCGTGGTTGCCGGTGAAGGAGATCGTCTTGACCCCCGTCCTGCCGCCTTCATTGATGACGTAATTGATGTCGACCCGGTTGTTGGGAAGCTTGGTGACCTGAGGATCGACCGCGGCTTCAGCCCGTCCGCTGCGCGCGTAATAGGCTTTGATGCGCTCCGCGTCGGCATGCAGCTTGGCGTCGGTCATGATGCCGCGCGCCTTGAGCTGGACGAGGTTCACCAGGATATTGGATTTGATCTTCTTGTTGCCCGAGAAGATCACCGTGTTGATGACGGGGTTCTCGACGACCGTGACCGCGAGCGTCGCCCCATGCTGGGCCATGGTCACGTCGGAGAAGAGGCCCGTGGCGTAAAGCGCCTTGATCGAATCATCGATGTCGCCGGGGCCGAACGAACGGCCGGGCTTGATCGTCACGTAATTGCGAACCGTGGCCGCTTCGACGCGGTGGTTGCCGGCGACGGATATGGAGCGGATGACGGCCGCCTCGGCCGAATGCGCCCCGACCAGCGGCAGACCGGAGCCCAGAACAGGCGCTGCAACCGCAACGACCAAAGCCATCACCGCTGCGCGTCCGAAATTCTTAAACGAAATCATAATGCAAGACTGCCCTGCTGTTCTTCGTATCCACCCTGCTAAGGCAAGAGCAGATTCGTCCCTCGGTGCCAGCACGGCGGAAAGTTACAGGCTTTTTGCGTCCACGCAAGCCGCCCCCCGTATCCGCCTGATGGAATCTCAACCAGCGTTGCCCCACCGCCACGCATGGAAGCTCGTTTTCATAGCGAACTCAAATGAATAATATCGTTCCAGGTTGCGAAAATCATCAATGTCACCACCGCTACGAAACCGATGCGGAATCCGATGTCCTGGGCACGATCGCTGAGCGGCCGGCCACGGATCGCTTCGACCGCGAAGAACAAAAGGTGGCCGCCATCCAACATCGGCACTGGGAACAGGTTGATCAGACCAATGCTGATCGACAGGATCGCTGCCAGATTGATCAGGGCGACGAAGCCGATCGTTGCCACCTGGGCCGAAACTTCCGCCACGCGAATTGGCCCGCCGAGCTGATCGGCCGATTCCCGCCCCGTGGCAACGCCGACGAGATAGGAAACGGTTCGATCGATGACGAACCAGGTCTCCTTGACCGCAGCCAAGGTCGCCTGCGGCAGGGTGAAGTGCTCGGTCTTGATCTCGGATGGCGTGGCGTTCCGCTTGATGCCGAGCACGCCGACGCGCTGCTTGTTGCCGAAACGGTCGGTCAGCTCGCGATATTGCGGCGTCGCATGCAGGGTGAGCTGCTTGCCATGCCGATCGACAACGACGGTGAGCGGCTCATTGGCGCTGATGCTGACGACGCGCTGCAGGTCGGTGAAGGTCTTGATCGGCTCGCCATTGATGGAGACGATCAGATCGCCGTCCTTGAAGCCGGCCTGATCGGCAACGCTGCCGGCGATGACCGAATCAACGCGCGGAGTCATGACCTCGCGGCCATGAGTGGCGAAAATGACGGTGAAGATCGCGATCGCCAGGATGAAATTGGCGACCGGACCAGCGGCGACGATCGCAGCGCGCGCGGCAACGCTTTTGGCGACGAAGGTGCGCCGGCGCTCTTCCTCGCTCAACTGTGCGATCGCCTCGTGATCGACGCCGCCCGCCTCCCCGTCATCGCCGAGGAACTTGACATAGCCACCAAGCGGGATGGCCGACAGGCGCCAGCGTGTGCCCTTGCGATCGAAGAAGCCGAAAAGCTCCGGGCCGAAACCGACGGAAAAGGTCTTCACCGCCACGCCGCACCAGCGCGCCACGATGAAGTGGCCGAGCTCGTGGAAGAAAACCACGACCGTCAGCACGAACAGGAACGGCACGATGTGGCTCACCGCCGTCGTGCCGAGGCTGTCGAACCAGCCGAGCAGATTCATTCGCTCTATCCTTCTCCGGCGCAGGGACGGGTCAGACCGCCATCCGCCGCGTCACGAGTTCAGTCGCGATATTCCGGCCCTCGCGGTCGAGTTCCAGGGCCTCGTCAATGGTAGCCGGCGCCGCGCTGAGGCCGCTGCCCAGGGCCCGTTCGATCGTCTCTTCGACAAGGCTGGCAATCCCGAGAAAGCCGATTTTGCCTTCAAGAAACGCCGCCACACCAATTTCGTTGGCAGCGTTGAGAATATTGGTCGCCGCACCGCTTTCGTCGAGGGCCTCTCGCGCCAACCTCAGGGCCGGGAACCGCGATAGGTCCGGCTTCGCGAAGGTGAGACCGGCGATTACGGTCAGGTCAAGCCGCCTGTCCGCATCCCGCCGGCGCTCCGGCCAGTCCAGGCAGTGGGCGATCGGCGTGCGCATGTCGGGCAAGCCCATCTGCGCGATGACCGACCCGTCGCGGAAGGCGACCATGCCGTGGACAATCGACTGGGGGTGGACGAGGACGTCGATACGATCGGAATCGATCCGGAAAAGATGATGGGCCTCAATCACTTCCAGGCCCTTGTTCATCATAGTAGCGGAGTCGATCGTGATCTTCGGCCCCATCGACCAGTTGGGATGCCTGAGCGCCTGTTCGGGCGTCGCCTCGGCCATGGCGGCCTGCGTCCATTCGCGAAAAGGGCCGCCGGAGGCGGTCAGAACGATCTTGTCGATGGCTTCGTCGGGCTCATTGCCAAGAGCCTGAAAGACGGCGTTGTGCTCGGAATCAAGCGGCAGGATGGGCACATTCGCCCTTGCGGCGGCCGAAACGAACAGGTCGCCGGCCGAGACCATGCATTCCTTGTTGGCAAGGGCAACGGGGGTTCCGGCCCTGATCGCAGCGAAGGTCGGCGCAAGGCCAGCAGCGCCGACGATCGCGGCGACGACCACGTCGACCGGTCGGACGGCCGCTTCCGTCACCGCTTCGGGACCGGCCGCCACCTCGATGCCGGTACCGGCGAGCGCATCGCGCAAGGCTCCAAGAGCGGCCGGATCAGCGACGACAGCAAGCCGCGCGCCACTTTTGATGGCGATTTCGGCGAGGCGTTCGGCGCTGCCATGAGCGACCACGGCCTCGACGGCAAAGGCGCCCGGCCGCTCGGCAAGGACCGAAAGCGTGCTGGTGCCGATCGAGCCGGTCGCGCCGAGGATCGTCACCCGCCGCGGCACTGTCCGGGCGCTGGAACGTTCGTCTGTGGCGAGCGGCGGGCTCACCATTGCAGCAGCCCTCGTGCCAGATC
The DNA here is from genome assembly GCA_963812285.1 of uncultured Alphaproteobacteria bacterium. Lineage (GTDB taxonomy): Bacteria > Pseudomonadota > Alphaproteobacteria > Rhizobiales > Kaistiaceae > CAVSRC01. Next base: position 50,185 of record CAWEUR010000041.1, read on the forward strand.
GCCCGGCCCGCCATGGACGAGCCCGATCAAAGCCGCAAGGCCGGCACAGACGGTCAGGGCGTCGACGCGATCCATCAGTCCTCCATGGCCGGGGATGATATTGCCGGAATCCTTCACGCCGAAGCGCCGCTTGATGGCCGATTCAAGGAGATCGCCGATCTCCCCGACGATGGACAGCACAATTGCGACGGCAATCAGGCCGAAAGAGATGGCGATGCCAGCGATTTGAGCAACGAGCAGGCCGGCGATGACCGCGGTGGCGAGGCCGCCGACCGCGCCTGCCCAGGTCTTCTTCGGCGAGACGCGCGGCCAGAGCTTCGGCCCGCCGATGGCGCGGCCGGCGAAATAGGCGCCGCTGTCAGTGCCCCAGACGACGGCAAAGAGGAAGGCGATTGCTGTGAAGCCGAGATCCGGCGCGAGCCGCAGGGCCATCAGGCCGAGGCCGAAAGCCGAGGCATAGGCAACGCCAGCGGGCATCCAGACATTGCGGGCGAAGAAGCCGGCGGCAATCGTTGCCGCCGCGGCGACAGCAAGGCCGAGACCGACGGAATGGATGGCGGTCGCGAGGACCGCGGCAACGACCACAGCGACGAAGGGGGCGGAACGCACCCTGCCGTCGCCCGTCATGGCGGCCCATTCCAGGTGGACAATCGCCGCGCCGATAGCAACGACCAGAGCGGTAACGAGGCCGCCGACCAGCGCGCCGCCGATGGCGATCACCGCCAGAACCACAGCCGAAAGAATGCGTATCGTCAGATCGCCGCCGGGAAGGGCTTTGCCGCTAATCACCAGCCCGGCGCTCAAGCGCTGTTCCTTGCCGCGAGCCCGCCATAGCGCCGTGTGCGGCGTCTGAATTCGGCGATGGCTTCGCGCAGCGCGTCGGCGCCGAACTCCGGCCAGTAGATCGGCAGGAAGACGAGTTCGGCGTAGGCGGCCTGCCAGAGCAGGAAGTTGCTGAGCCGGACCTCGCCGCTGGTGCGCACGATGAGGTCGGGATCGGGGATCGCAGCGGTATCGAGATGAGCGGCGATCGTCGTCTCGTCAATCGTCTCCGGATCGAGCACCCCGGCCCTGGCCGCGCGGGCTATCCGCTTGACGGCGCGGGTGATCTCGTTGCGCGAGCCATAATTGAAGGCAACGACGAGCCTGAGGCCGCCATTGTCCGCCGTCAGGCACTCCGCCTCCTCGATCAGCCCGAGAATGTCGCGCGGCAGGTGCTCGCGCTCGCCGATTACCTTGACGCAGACATTGTTGCGGTTGAGGTCGGCGAGGTCACGGCGGATGAAGAGCTTGAGGAGGCCGAAGAGGAACTCGATCTCGTCCGGTGGCCGTGACCAGTTCTCCGAGGAGAAGCTGAAGAGCGTCAGGTGCTCGAGGCCGCATTCGCGGGCGGCCGCGACCGTGCGGTGGACCGCCTCGACGCCGCGGCGGTGTCCTTCGCTGCGGGGCAGACCGCGCGCGGCCGCCCAGCGGCCATTGCCGTCCATGATAATCGCCACATGCCGCGGGCTCGTCGGCTCGGTCCCGCCGGTCTCGGCAACGACTACATCCTGTTCGGCGTGCACGGTCATCTCGGCGTCCAGTCGCCCCGGGGCTAGACCTGCGTGATCTCGGACTCTTTCGTGGCCAGCATCTGATCGATCTCGGAGATCATCGAATCCGTCATCTTCTGGATCTGGTCGGAAAGGCGATGGCTCTCGTCCTCGCCCATGCCACCATCCTTCTCCTGCTTCTTGAGATGGTCGAGGCCGTCACGCCGGACGTGGCGGACGGCGATGCGGGCCTGTTCAGCGTATTTGTGGGCCACCTTGACCAACTCCTGGCGGCGCTCGGCGTTCAGCTCCGGAATCGGAATGCGCAGGAGCTGCCCCTCTACGATCGGATTGAGGCCAAGATTGGATTCGCGGATCGCGCGGTCCACGGCCTGGACCATGGAGCGATCCCAGACCTGGACCGACAGCATGCGCGATTCAGGCACGGAGACGGTCGCCACCTGATTGAGCGGCATCGTCGAGCCGTAAGCCTCGACCTGAATCGGCTCGACAAGGTTCGGCGACGCGCGACCGGTGCGCAGCCCGGCGAATTCACCCTTGAGGACCGAGAGCGCACCATTCATGCGGCGCTCGAGTTCGGCGAGTTCCATGACTTACCTCTTTTCCTGCTCTGCCGCGGCCAGACATCGTTCGGCCTTACCTTGGCTGAGCCCTCCCACTGCGCGGCTGACGCGAGCCGCGCTCACGCCTCCGCAACGATCGTCGCCTGGCCCGTGCCCTTAAGGATATCAACGAAAGCGCCGGGTTTCAGGATCGAAAAGACGATTACCGGAATCCCATTGTCGCGGGCAAGCGCGATGGCCGTCGTATCCATCACCTTCAGGCCGCGCGCGATGACCTCATCATAGGTCAGGCGATCATAGCGCGTGGCCGTCTTGTCCCGCTTCGGGTCGGCGGAATAGACGCCATCTACCATGGTTCCCTTGAAATAGGCGTCGCAGCCCATCTCAGCGGCACGCATTGCCCCGGTCGTGTCGGTGGTAAGGAAAGGGTGGCCGAGCCCGCCGGCGAAGATCACCGTCTCGCCGGCCTCGAAGGCGGCTGCGGCGCTGCGCTGATTGAACGTCTCGCATATTTCCGGCATCGCCACGGCCGAGAAGAGCCGCGCCGACACGCCAGCCGCACCGAGCTTTTGCTGCAGTGCGATAGCGTTCATCACGGTCGCCAGCATGCCCATGTGGTCGCCGGCGACGCGGTTGCCGCCGGCCTCGGCGATGGTCACGCCGCGGAAGATGTTGCCGCCACCGACGACGAGGCCGACCTTGGCGCCAAGCTTGATCGCCTCGGCAATCTCGCCGGCGACGCGCGTCAGGAAACGGTCGTCGATACCGAAGGCCTGATCGCCGAGCAGCGCCTCGCCGGAAAGCTTGAGCAGGACTCTCTTGAAGCGAAGCGGCCCTGTCATTTTCCCGACTCGTCCCGCGCGTTCAGACGGCCATCCCGATACACGATGGCCGTCCTGCTGTCATCCGAGACGGCGGCCTCAGGACTTGTCCTTGTCGATGCCGGCGGCAGCGGCGACTTCCGCCGCGAAGTCCGTCTCTTCCTTCTCGACGCCCTCGCCAAGGCGGAAGACCACGAACTCGGTGACGCTCGTGGCGCCGCCGATGTCCTTCTCCGCGTCCTTCACCGCCTTCTCGACGGTCTTGTCGGTGTCGATGACGAAGGTCTGGGCCAGAAGCACCGCCTCTTCGTAGAACTTGCGCAGGCGTCCCTCGACCATCTTCTCGATGATCGCCTCGGGCTTGCCGGATTCGCGCGCCTGCTCGGCGAAGATCGCGCGCTCGCGCGCCACGACCTCGGGGTCGAGCTCATCGACACGCACCGCGAGCGGGTTCGCCGCCGCGACGTGCATCGCGACCTGCCGGCCGGTCTGGTCGAGCTTGTCGGCGTCGCCCTCGGACTCCATGCCGACGATGACGCCGATCTTGCCGAGGCCCGGCGCGACCGCGTTGTGGACATAGCTCGCGACGACGCCGTTGCCGACGGAGACGAGCGCCACGCGGCGCAGAGTCATGTTCTCGCCAATCGTGGCGATCGCCGCCTTGATGGCATCGTCGACCGTGCCGTCACCGCCCGGCATTCTTCGCCGCCAGGATCGCGTCGATCGAGCCGTCGGTGCCGAGCGCCGCCTCGGCGATGCTGGAGACCAGCGCCTGGAAGTCGGCGTTGCGGGCGACGAAGTCGGTCTCGGAATTGACCTCGACCATGACCGCCTTGTCTGGCCGGTGGCGACGCCGATCAGGCCCTCGGCCGCGACGCGGCCGGCCTTCTTCGCCGCCTTGGCCAGACCCTTGGTGCGCAGCCAGTCGATCGCCGCCTCCATGTCGCCGCTGGTCTCGGTCAGCGCCGATTTGCAGTCCATCATGCCCGCGCCGGTCTTGTCGCGGAGCTCCTTCACCATGCTCGCGGAAATGCTCATATCGAGCCTCGTTCCTTTCCCGAACGCTTGCTGTTGGTGGCCGGGCCGCCGCCCGGTCGATTTCAGGCGGCGCCAGACAGCGTCCGCGCCTGGCCGATCCAGTCGTCGCGCAGGATCCGGCCCTTGAAGTTCAGCGCATCGTCGAGCTTCTCGATGTCTTCGTCGGAAAAATTCGCGATCTGGTCGAACCTGCGTGACGCCCATGGTCTTGAGCTTGGTCTCAAGCACCGGACCGACGCCGGTGATCTTCTTGAGATCGTCGGCATCGCCCTCCGGGGCGGAGAAGAGCGGACCCTCGGGCTTCTTCCGCTTCGGCCTTGCGCGCGCCGGACGCCGCGGCTTCCGGTTCCAGAAGCTCGGCGTCGCGCATATCCGCGTCGGCGCCGTTGGCCGCCACGACCGGCTCGAGAATGCGTCGGCTCGACGACCTCTTCCTGGGCGCCGATATCGATGCCGGCGTCGCCCTGGGCGCGCGAGATGCCGTCGATCGCCGCCTTGGCGATCAGATCGCAGTAGAGCGTGATCGCACGGCCGGCATCGTCGTTGCCGGGGATCGGGAAGGTGATGTGGTCGGGATCGCAGTTGGAATCGACGACCGCCGCGACCGGGATATTGCAGCCGGGTCGCCTCCTGGATCGCGATCGACTCCTTGTTGGTGTCGATCACGAAGATCAGGTCGGGAACGCCGCCCATGTCCTTGATGCCGCCGAGCGCCTTCTCGAGCTTGTCGCGCTCGCGGGTGAGCGTCAGCCGCTCCTTCTTGGTCAGGCCCTGCGCTCTCGCCCGCGAGCAGCTGGTCGAGTTCGCGCAGGCGCTGGATCGAGCGCGAGATCGTCTTCCAGTTGGTCAGCATGCCGCCAAGCCAGCGGGCGTTGACGTAATACTGGGCGCGAGCGCTTGGCGGCGGCCGTGATCGGCTCGGCCGCCTGGCGCTTGGTGCCGACGAACAGCACGCGGCCGCCGGCCGCGACCGTGTCGCTCACCGCCTGCAGCGCGCGATACAGCAGCGGCACGGTCTGGGCGAGGTCGATGATGTGGATGTTGTTGCGGACCCCGTAGATGAACGGTGCCATCTTGGGGTTCCAGCGATGCTTCTGGTGGCCGAAGTGGACGCCCGCTTCCAGCAGCTGGCGCATAGTAAAATCGGGCAGTGCCATGACTACCTGTCTCCTTTACCGGTTCTGCCTCCGCGGGGATGCGGCCTGAGCCGCCGCCTTTTCAGGCACCGGAAGGGCCGTTCGTCCGGTCAAGCCGGGCGAGAAACCCAAACCCCGCGTGTGAGATGACGGGGCTTATATGGGGACGAATCCCGAATTGCAAGGCTTTGCGGGTCCGGTGCTGCGCGCCCCTCTCGCTAGGCATCGGCGGAACCGGGCAGGCTTTCCCGCTCGATGTCGTTGAGCGGCTCGTCATGCAGCGTCGCCTCGAAGGCCTTCAGGCGTTTGTAGATCGAGATCAGCTCGACGATCGTCGTCCAGGAATTGACCAGATACTGGAACGAGGATCTCGACCCGGCCGAAGGCGCGGATGATCTGCTGCATGACGCCCAGGGTGAAGCCCGCCGGCGACAATCGTCGGGGCCGAGCGCGACATAGGGCACCAGGACGCCGACCTGCAGATAGCCGTAGCGCACCACGTTGAAGTAGAGATAGTTGAAGTAGAGCCGGAAGTAGTTGTGCCGGACGTCGCTGAACAGGTTCGCAAGCGTCGGCGGCTGGGCGCGGTCGGCGTAGTCCTCGCCAAAGACCAGCTCCTTGCGGTAGGCGGCCTCGACCCGCTGGTTGCGGAATTCGAGCCCCGGCAGACGGATGCCGGCGAGCGCGAGCAGCGCCGTGCCGACGACCGACCAGAGGATGGCGACGAAGACCAGCGCCTGCGGGATCTCGCCGACCAGCGGCAGCTCCTTGACGTAGGCGGACAGGCCCCACAGGATCGGCAGGAAGGCGATCAGCGTCATCAACGAGTCGATCAGGCTGATGCCGAGCCCCTCCATCACCGAGGCAAAGCGCATGGTGTCTTCCTGGACACGCTGGGCGGCGCCCTCGATCCGTCGCAGCCTGCCCCAATTGGCGACGTAGTAGTCGTTCATCGCCGTGCGCCAGCGGAAGATGTAGTGGCTGACGAGGAAGCGGGTGATGACGGCGACCGTGATGTCGACGAGCGCAATGCCGGCGAAGGTCGCAAGCTGGCCATAGAAGGCCGCCTGGGTCACGCTCTGGGGCTTGGCGAGCGCCTTCTGCACCAGGTCGTAGAAGGTGCCGAACCAGTCGTTGATCATCACGTCGAGCTGCACCTGGAACCAGGTGACGAAGACGATGACCGAGGCGGCGACCACCGACCACCAGAACCAGCGATGCGGCTGCAGCATCCGCCAGATCGCCGAGAAGATCGCGCCGACGATGATCATGTACTCATAGAGCCAGATGCTGACCGCGATGTTGCGGGCCGAGGCGAAGGCAGCCTGCTGGGCCGCGTCGGCGTCAGCCGGCAAGGGCGCCGGGAAGCCGTAGCCTACAAGGCCGCCCAGCCCGAGAATCGGCGCGAGATCGCGGGCGAACAGATACCAGATCGCCATGCACAGGGCGGTCCACCCGACGGCCGACAGGAAGAAGATCTTCGGTCGCGGAAAGAAGGATGCGAACATGCACTGTCCCCTTGCGGCATCCGGCGACCGGAATCGGGGCGCCGTGCGGTTGGTGTTCCGTAGCGGCGCACGATGGGGGAAGCCCGCCCGTGGCGCAATCCTCGGACGCAGCCGGCAATTACCAGCCGCGGCGGGACTATCGCGGCAGACATAGGCCGATCGGTCGCGCCGACCAGGCGCCCCGGCCTCTTACCCGCTCTGCTCCCAGTCGCTCGGCGCGAGGAAGCGCGCGAAGAAAAAAGCCATGATCGGCAGTGGCAGAAGCACGGCGAAGGACGTCTGGATGCCGAACCGCGAGGCGACGAAGCCAAAGAATGGCGGCGAGACGAAAGAGATGATCGTCTGAAGGGTCGAGAAGGCGGCGACATTTTCGAAGGACGGACGATCGCTCAGCCTCGCGACGGCCGACAGGGCCTGCGGGTAGACGGTGCTGAGACCGAGCCCGAGGATGGCGAAGCCGGCGACTGCGAACGGCACCGACTGAACGAGTGCGATGACGAGCAGGCCGACGAGAGACACCACCGTCAACCCCCTCGCCGCGCCGACTTGGCCGAAACGCTCGATCAGCGTATCGGCAAGGAAACGCCCAACGATCTGAGCAACGACGTAAGCCGGCAGGGTCAGGGTCGCGACCCAATCCGGGGCGGAAAATAAATCGCGGAGATAGATGACGGACCAGTTGCGGGCGCTGTTCTCGATCCAGATGCCGGAGCAGGCGAAGCCGACGATCAGGAGCACGTTGACGGTGGGAAGGGTTACGATCTTCCGCCTGGTCGCGCCGCGATGCGGGCGCGCCGGGCTGGGCTGCATCGGCCAGACGACGGCGAAAGTCGCGATCGTCAGCAGGATGAAGAGCAGGAGGAAATGGGTGCGTGGTGCGATACCCGCCGCGACCACGCCGGTTCCGATGAGGGAGGCAAGCAGGGACCCGACCGCCCAGGTGCCATGACACCGGTTGAGAATGCGGTGTTTCGTGGCTGCCTCGACCCGATCGGCCTCGACATTCATGGCGATGTTGCCGGTGGAAAGGCCGAAGCCGAGAACGAAGAGCGCCGCCGAGAAGGTCAGGACGCCGACGGCGAGCGCGCCGAGCAGCGGTGCCAGCGAGAAGAGCGTCAGGGCGAAGAGCAGAGCTCGGCGCGTCCCCAATCGTTCGATCAGGCGGCCGGTGAAGAGCGAGGCGACGAAGAAGCCGGCCGGCGAGGCCATCAGCGCGACGCCGAAGACAGCCTTGCTGAGGCCGAGGCCCGCCTGCAGCTCCGCGATGCGCAGGAAGAAGCTGCCAACCACCGAGCCATGGATGGCGAAGACGAGGATGATGGCGACGCGGCGCCGGTCCAGGGAAAGGGGTAACGCTCGGATCAAGGACGGCAATGCTTTCGGGACGATGCGGTTCGCAGGGCCGGGGAAGGCGGGAGAGAATGCCGCCATTCATACAACAGAGCGCGCTCATTGCGAGCGCGCCGTCACCCAGGCCGTTAGCCCTAGACCAACTCCACCTGGACGACACCCCTCACCGCCCGCAGCGCGCTGGCGATCTGCGGGGTGACGGGGAAGCGGCCTGGCAGGCGCATTTCGACCTCGCGCTGGCCCTCCTCCAGCAGCAAGACGAGGCTGACCTCGCCCTGCCCCTTGCCGGCCAGATGCTTGCGCACGCTCGGCAGCGGCTCCTCGTCGCGCAGGAAGACCCGGATCTGCTTCAGCCCCGACATGAACCGGTCGAGGGATTCGACGGACTGGATGCGGACATTGATGCCCTCCGGCCGCTCCTCAGCGCCGACGACGACGATGATCGAACTGCCCGGCTCGAGAAGCTCGCGATGGGCGTTGAGCTCCTCGGAAAAGGCGACCGCCTCGTAGGAACCGGTGGAATTGGAAAGCTGCAGGATGCCCATCTTGTTGCCGGTGCGGGTCCGCCGCTCCTGCTTGGAGGTGACCGTCGCGGCGAGCCGCCCGACGGATGCGCCACGCCGAACGGATTCGGTGAATTCGGCCCAGGTCTGGACCCGCATCTTCTGCAGCACCGAGGCATATTCATCGAGCGGGTGAGCCGAAAGATAGAAGCCGACGGCGGCGTGCTCGCGCTGAAGCCGCTCGGCCGCGATCCAAGGCTCCGCCGGCTGTAGGTGAAGGGGCTGGCGCTCCTCCATGCCGCCAAACATGTCGTCCTGGCCGCTGGCGGCACTCTCATGCTGGCGGGTCGCCAGCGCCAGAATGCGGTCGACGCCGGCGGTCAGACGGGCACGATCGGCGTCCACCTCGTCAAGCGCGCCGGCAGCAATGAGGCTTTCCAGCACGCGCTTGTTGATCTGCTTCGGATTGATGCGCCGGGCAAAATCCGCCAGATCCTTGAACGGCTTGTCGCCACGGGCTGACACCAGATCGGCAACCGCCTGGCCGCCGACGCCCTTGATCGCGGCGAGCGCATAGAGGATGCGCCCGTCGGCGACATCGAAATCGACACCGGAATAATTGACCGACGGCGGCTCGACCGTGATGCCGAGACGGATCGCCTCGCGGCGGAACTCGGCGAGCTTATCGGTATTGCCGTTGTCCAGGGTCATGGAGGCGGCCATGAACTCGACCGGGTAGTTCGCCTTCATATAGGCGGTCTGGTAGGTGATGAAGGCGTAGGGCGCCGAGTGGGACTTGTTGAAGCCGTATTCAGCGAACTTGGCGCAGGCATCGAAGATGCGGGTCGCCGTCGCCTCATCGATGCCTCGGTCGATCGCCCCCTTCATGAAGTGCTCGCGCTGGGCGTCCATCTCGGACTTGATCTTCTTGCCCATGGCGCGGCGCAGAAGATCGGCCTGGGCCAGCGTATAGCCGGCGAGATCGCGCGCGATCTGCTGGACCTGCTCCTGATAGGTGATGATGCCGTAGGTGTTGGCGAGGATCGGCTCGAGCTTCGGGTGGTCGTATTCGACCGGCTCCTGGCCGAGCTTGCGCGAGCAATAGGTCGGGATATTGGCCATCGGGCCGGGGCGATAGAGCGCGACGAGGGCGATGAGGTCCTCGAAACGGTCCGGCCGCATGTCGACCAGCGCCCGGCGCATGCCGGCGCTTTCAACCTGGAACACGCCGACGGTCTCGCCGCGTGCCAACGTCTCGAAGGTCTTTGCGTCGTCGAGCGGGATCTTCAACAGATCGATGTCGATGCCCCGCGCCTTCACAAGCCGCACGGCGACATCAAGCACGGTCAGGGTCTTCAGGCCGAGGAAGTCGAACTTCACCAGGCCGGCCTGCTCGACCCATTTCATGTTGAACTGGGTGACCTTCATGCCGGAGCGCGGATCGCGGGCGAGCGGCACCAGTTCATCGAGCGGACGGTCGCCGATGACAATGCCGGCGGCATGGGTGGAGGCGTGGCGGTAGAGGCCCTCGAGCTTCTGGGCGATCACCAGAAGCTGGTCGACCACCGGATCCTGACGCTCGGTCTCGAAGCGCGGCTCGTCGGCAATCGCCTTGTCGAGCGTCACCGGATTGGCCGGATTTGCGGGACCAGCTTGGCGATGCGGTCGACCTGGCCATAGGGTATCTGCAGCACGCGGCCGACATCGCGCAGGCAGGCGCGGGCCTGCAGGGTCCCGAAGGTAATGATCTGGGCGACCTTGTCGGCGCCGTATTTCTCCTGGACGTAGGCGATCACCTCGTCGCGCCGGTTCTGGCAGAAATCGACGTCGAAATCGGGCATCGACACACGGTCGGGATTGAGGAAGCGCTCAAAGAGAAGCTCGAAGCGCAGCGGGTCGAGGTCGGTGATGGTGAGCGACCAGGCGACCAGCGAGCCGGCGCCCGAACCGCGGCCGGGACCGACTGGAATCCCCTGGCTCTTGGCCCACTGGATGAAGTCGGCAACGATCAGGAAGTAGCCCGGATACTTCATCCGCTCGATGACGCCGAGCTCGTATTCCAGCCGCTCGTCGTAATCCTTGCGGGCAAGGCCGGGGGCAAGTCCCAATGTTTCCAGGCGTTTATCGAGACCGGCGCGGGCCTCCTCGCGCAGCAGCACGGCCTCCGCCTTCTCGGCCGCCTCCGGATCGTCGCCGGCACCAGCGAAGCGCGGCAGGATCGGCTTGCGCGTCTTCGGCCAGTAGGAACAGCGCATGGCGATCTCGACGCTGTTGGCGCAGGCTTCCGGCAAGTCGCTGAAAAGCTGCACCATTTCGGCGCGGCTCTTGAAATAGTGCTCCTCGGTCAGCCGGCGGCGCTCGCCCTGGCTGATGACGGCGCCTTGCGCGATGCAGATCAGCGCGTCATGGGCCTCGTAGTCCTCGCGCTTCGCAAAGAAGGGCTCGTTGGTCGCGACCAGCGGTAGGCCGCGTTTATAGGCAAAATCAATCAGTTGCGGCTCGATCTGGCCTTCCATCCAGAGGCCATGGCGCTGCAATTCGACATAGAGCCGGTCGCCAAAGAGCCCGCAAAGCCGCTCCAGCCGCTGCTCGGCGAGGTCGTTGCGGCCGCCCTGGATGGCCTGCGCCAGCGGTCCGTCGAGGCCGCCGGTCAGCGCGATGAGGCCGTCGGCCCGCCCGGAAAGCCGATCAACATGGAGGGTTGGACGGCCGGCCTGATCGGCTTCCATGAACGATCTGGAGACGAGATGGACGAGGTTCCAATAACCCTGTTCATCGGCGGCGATGAGCACGGTGTTGGCGAGCGGCTTCGTCCGCGGCTGGCCGCCGTGGCGGTCCTCGTCGGCGTCGTCGAAATCGAGCCCGAGCTGACAGCCGATGATCGGCTGCACGCCGGCATCGACCATCTTGTCGCAGAACTCGAGCGCGCCGAAGAGATTGCCCGTGTCGGCGATGCCGAGCGCCGGCATGTCGTCGGCGGTGGCGAGCTTGATGAGCGTCTTCAGCGGCAACGCCCCTTCCAGGAGCGAAAAGGCCGAATGAACCCTCAGATGAACGAAGCCGACGTCCGCCGCGATACAACTCATCACGCAATCCTCCTGCGGCGGAGTTTCGGCGATGGTGGCGGAGGTGTCCATGCGACGGACCGATCGTCCCCGATCTTCTGGCTGCCGACCGACCGCGGCGGGCCGGCTCACCCGGCTCTCGCCGGCCCTTGCCGGAGGGGCCACCCGAAGGCAGCACCCTCCGGTCCCGCGGGCAAGCTCGGCGGGTTTCGCCAAGATCGGGCCCCCGCGCCGGACGGCGCGGCGTGGGCGGGGACGGGGTTCGCCGTCCGCACGCGGGGGCCCGCTTGCGAAGCGGTCAGGAACGCATGGCCGATTCGGCGACCTAGCCCCTGCCCGCTCGTGCGCGATTCGATGTGTCTGGCGTCAGGCTCGGGTTTCCGCGCCTCGCGCTCAGACGACGAAGTGAACCAGCTCGGACCATACGCCGAGCGTGGCGACGAATGAGACGATGGCGATGAAAGCAGCGGCTTCGCGGATAAAGGCGGTCATCGATCCCTCCTCGATGGCTGTTGGGAAGAGACTATGTTCATGTTTTGTTCTCATCGTCAAGAGGAATTTATTCGCGATATTGTACTTCGCGTACCCATGGCTGGAGATGTGATATGAACGTATCCAGCCGGCGCGTCAGCGCTGAGCCCTTCGTGAGCCTTGTCGATGCCTTACTTCGGGACGGTGGGTACGTCGTGCAGATAGTCCATGCGTTCTTCGATGAAAGCGGCTCGCACGCGGGCTCCCCGGTGTTTGTGCGTGGCAGGGTATGCGTTCGAGAAACGGGAAGCACGATTGCTCGCAAGGGAATGGACCTCGGTTCTAAATCGGTACGGACTTCCGTTTTTTCACATGGTCGATTGCGCTCATGGGAACGAGGCCTTCCGATCTCTTAACCGACGCCAACGGATTAATGTTGCAACCTCCCTCATCGGCATCGTCAAGCGTCGTGCCGCCCACGGCTTCGCCGTTTCGGTCGATCTTGAAGCATTTCGGGAGGTAATGCCGTCTTGGGGGCCCGCCAAAAGCCCCTACGCCTTCTGCGCTAGGTGCGTCATAGACGAAATGGGACGCTGGTTTTCCAAAATCAACTTCAGAGGCAAGTCAGCTTACTTTTTCGAAGCAGGGCACGAAAGTAAAGCTGAGGCTGATAAGATAGTTTTTGACGTTTTGACTAATCCACTGAGCAATTTCAACGGAATCCATTACGGATATGTGGCCCATTCTTTCATCTTGAAGGAAGATTTCCAGCTGTCCAGGCTGCAGACTTGTTGGCCTGGCAATGGGCTACCGATATAAAACACAAGATGTCCGCTCAATCACGTCGAAAAGACTTTGAAAGTCTATGCCAATCGCCACTTCGAGGTACACATTTCGATAAATCTGGTCTATTATCTTATATTTCAATCCTAAGGGAGTTTGGTCTTTCAGAAAATCACGACAATGATACCATGTCACAACATGTAGTGAAGACACTTTACGCCCTGAGGCGATCGAGACCTTTCATGTCTATTTAGCGTCTTGCTTCCGTTGATGTGGCGGCACCGCTTTCTTGAACAATCGCTCGAACTCACTCCCACTCTCATCAACTCCGAGTTTTCGAGCGGGTCTCAATGAACCGCTCGGATTGCTTCTTATCAGCCTTCTTCTTTCGCTTTGGTTTTGCGCCTTGGTTTTTACCGGCCATATCGCTTACGCCCGCGAATGAGCTGTGTGATAGGTGAGACGCTTGCCGACCATGCCCGTTAACGCGCGATCGGTGCGAGCAATGTCGTCGACGCCGAGCGCGATGCGGTTCGAATACCGGAAATCAAATTCAGCGAACAAGCGGTGAGGTGCTGTCTCGTCGCAATGTTGATAGATCCCGGTCATGCCGCGCTTGAAGATCGAGAAGAAGCTTTCGGCAGTGTTGGTATGGGCGTCGCCGCGGAAGATTCGTCCTCTTTCATACTTCACGCTGTCTTGCCGCTCATACTCGCGCCCGAGCTCGCGGTAGTAGAGGCCTTCGTCGGTGTTCAGCGTGGATTCGGGCTTCACGTCGCACGGATCTCCGGAGCATTGTCGGCGAGGCGAGTACCTCGACATGGAAGGTGCGAGCCGCGCCGCCACGTTCGATCGGCTGCGGACGACATGCTTGTGGCCCAGCTGCCGCGCTCGTTTCGGGTTGATTTCGACCTCGCCGATAAAAGGTTTCGTCGGCTTCGATAACCGCGCCGGTGCCGCCCATGGGGGGAGTGCCGACAGTGCGCATGGCCTCGCGGATCCGATGCGACAGGAACCACGCGGTTTTCAGGGTCATGCCCAAGGTCCGGTGAAGCTGGTTGCTCCTAATGCCCTTCTTTCTCGAGGCACAGAAGGAACATAGCCTGGAGCCAAAGCCTGGTACGGGACATGGTGATGCCTCGAAAACGGTGCCGATCTTCACGGTGAAGGGCTTCCGGACAGGTAGCACTTGTAGATGCCGATCCGGGTGCTCTTGCCGTTCAGCGGGTTAATCCGCTCGACCCCGCCGCAATGAGGGCAGATCGGGCCATCGGGCCAAACCCGCGCCTCCACAAAGTCATAGGCGGCTTGCTCGTCATGGAAATGCGGAGCGTTGAGAACCGAGAGGGCCATAGTGAAATCTCCTACAGAACTCAATATGGTCTTAGCTCCTTATGGGTACGTCAAGTATAATATAGCATT
>CAWEUR010000042.1:0-14061 GCA_963812285.1 uncultured Alphaproteobacteria bacterium
CAGCCTGCAGCTCGCCGGCCGGGTGCTCGGCGGCTTCGGCATTCCCGACGAGGCGGTGGAGGCGCGGCTTGCCAAGGCGCGCAGCCTGGAGGTCAGCCGTCTCGGCGAGGGCGGTACCGCGACCGGCTAGTCCCGTTTTGCGACCAGCGGGCCGATGCGGTCCACACGGTTGGTCCAGATGATGCCGTCGAAGCCGTCGGGCACCTTGGCGAGTTCGCTCGCGTCGTCGATGCCGCTGGAAAAGCCGCTGCCGTCATAGGTGCCAAGCAGCACGACCGGTGTGTCGACCGCGTCCATGCGGGCGAGCAGACGGCCGGGAAATCCCCAGACATAGGGGGCGAAGTTGACGGGCATCATGTAGAGCGTGTGACGGCAGGATTGCGGGACATAGCCGCTCCAGCCGAGCGCCTCGTAGCGCAGGAGGCAGCGCTTGATCTGATCCGTGGCGAGGACGCGGATGTCGGGGAGGGCGGCGTGGAAGGCCCCGACTGGTGCCTGATTGCCATAGACGATGAGGCGGGCGCGATCCTCGGGCGCACGCCCGGCGAGGGCCGCGGCGAGCTGCGCGCCCTCCTGCGGGTCGGCCGACTTGATGTTGATCATGAAGCGCTTGCCCGGCAGGGCGTCGAGCGTCTCGTCGAGCGTTGCCATCAGGCCGATGCCCTTGCCGCGAAAGGGGAAGGTCTTGCCGCCGTCGGCGGTGTAGCCGTAGCCGAGGTCGAGCCCGCGCAGTTCCGCCAGGCTGTGCTCGCGGGTGACGCCGGTGCCGTTGGTGCGGCAGTCGAGGGTCCAGTCATGGAAGACGACGAAATGGCCGTCGGTCGTCGGCTGGACGTCGAACTCGACGATATCGGCGCCGGCGGCGAAGGCGGCCCTGAAGGAGGGGATCGTGTCCTCGAGGAAGTCGTGCTCCGGAGGATAGATGCGCGCCGCCGTGCAGGTGGTTCCGGTCAGGCCCTCGCGATGGAAGGTCTGGCCGAGACCGCGATGGGCGAGCACGATCGGCTTGCCCGGCCGGGGCGGGGCGAAGCGGCTGGTGTTGAGGAGGAACAGCACCGCCGCGAAGACGAGAATGAAAACCGCGACCGCGCGCAGGATTCGAAGCAATCGACGCATCATGACCCCCGAGTTCTGGCGGGTCGATTTCCCTGGTGAAGGCGTCGAAAAAAAGGCGGTGCTAAATCGTCGTGAGGACGAGGCCCGCCGCGGCTGCGAGCGCCACGACGATCCAAGGTTGAACGCGCCAGGCGACCAGCAGAAGGAATGCGGCCGTGACGACAGAGAAATCGCGGATGCCGTGGACGGCCGCGGTCCAGACCGGGTCATAGAGCGCCGCGGCGAGGACGCCGACGACGGCGGCGTTGATACCGGCCATCGCCGCGCGTGCGAGCGGGATGCGACGAAGCCGGTCCCAGAATGGCAGCGCAGCGAGGACGAGGGTGAGACCGGGCAGGAAGATGCCGGCTATTCCGATCAGCGCGCCCGTCCAGCGACCGCCAGGGTCCGCTGCACCGAGAAAGGCGGCAAACGTGAACAGTGGACCGGGGATTGCCTGGGCGGCGCCATAGCCGGTGAGGAAGGTCTGAGCGGAGACCCAGCCCTTGCCGACGATCGCCTCGTTGAGGAGAGGCAGGACAACGTGTCCGCCGCCGAAGACCAAAGCACCGGCGCGGTAGAATGCGGAGAAGAGGGCGACAAGGTGGCCACCGACGCCGTAGGTCTCGGCCGCCCAGAAGATCAGGAGAACGAACGGCACGAGCCCGAGAAGGACCGCACCGGTCGTTGCCGAGATGGGGGCGATGAGTCGCTCACCGTCGTCGTCAGCGGCACCGGACTCAGTGCGCCTCGCCAGGAGTAGCCCGCCGGCCGCACCGAGAAGGATCGCAGCGACCTGCGCAGCCGCATTGCCGCCGGCGGCGATGATCGCAATGGCGATGACGGCAATTGTTGCGTGCCATGCGTCGCGGCACATGGTGCGGGCCATGCCGAAGACCGCCTGGGCGACAACCGCGACCGCGACCAGCATCAGGCCATGAAGAATGCCGGTCGCCACCGGACCGCCGAGTCGGGCCGCTCCGATCGCGAACAGGGTCATCACCACGGCGGAGGGCCAGGTAAAGCCGAGGAAGGCGGCGAGGCCGCCACGCACGCCGCCATGCATGGCGCCGATGGCGAATCCGACCTGGCTCGAGGCCGGGCCGGGCAGGAACTGGCAGAGCGCGACCAGGTCGGTGAAGGCGCCGTCACCGAGCCAGCGGCGACGAACGACGAATTCTTCCCGGAAGTAGCCGAGATGGGCGATCGGCCCGCCGAAGGAGGTCAGGCCCAACCGGGTGAAGATGAAAAGCGTCGAAAGGAATTGGCCGGCGGGCGCGGGCGTTTGACCGCTATCTTCCTCGCCGGCCATTCGATCAGCCCATCGCCTTCTGCAGGTTCTCGTCGACCTTGTCGAGGAAGCCGGTGGTCGACAGCCACTTCTGGTCGGGGCCGACGAGGAGGGCGAGGTCCTTGGTCATGAAGCCGCTCTCGACCGTGTCGACGCAGACCTTTTCCAGCGTCGTCGCGAAGCGGGAGAGCTCGGCATTGTCGTCGAGCTTGGCGCGATGGGCGAGACCCTGGGTCCAGGCGAAGATCGAGGCGATTGAGTTGGTCGAGGTGTCGTTGCCCTTCTGGTGCTCGCGGTAGTGCCGGGTCACCGTGCCGTGGGCGGCCTCGGCCTCGACGGTCTTGCCGTCCGGCGTCATCAGCACCGAGGTCATCAGGCCGAGCGAGCCGAAGCCCTGGGCCACTGTGTCGGACTGGACGTCGCCGTCGTAGTTCTTGCAGGCCCAGAGATAGCCGCCCGACCATTTCAGCGAGGCCGCGACCATGTCGTCGATCAGGCGGTGCTCGTAGGTGATGCCGGCGGCCTTGAACTTGTCGGCGAACTCGGCTTCGAAGATCTCCTGGAAGAGATCCTTGAAGCGTCCGTCATAGGCCTTGAGAATTGTGTTCTTGGTCGACAGGTAGACCGGCACCTTGCGCTGCAGGCCGTAATTCATCGAGGCACGGGCGAAGTCGCGGATCGAGTTGTCGAGGTTGTACATGGCCATGGCGATGCCCGAGCCCGGCGCGTCGAACACCTCGTGCTCGATTGTCTGGCCATCCTCTCCGACGAATTTGATGGTCAGCTTGCCCTTGCCGGGGAAGCGGAAATCGGTGGCGCGGTACTGGTCGCCATAGGCGTGACGGCCGACGATGATCGGCTTGGTCCAGCCGGGCACGAGGCGCGGCACGTTCTTGCAGATGATCGGCTCGCGGAAGATGACGCCGCCGAGGATGTTGCGGATGGTGCCGTTGGGCGAGCGCCACATCTTCTTCAGGCCGAATTCCTCGACGCGGGCCTCGTCGGGGGTGATCGTGGCGCACTTGACGCCGACGCCGACCGTCTTGATCGCGTCGGCGGCGTCGACCGTGATCTGGTCGTCGGTGGCGTCGCGGCTTTCGATGCCGAGGTCGAAATACTGCAGATCGATGTCGAGATACGGCTTGATGAGCTTGTCTTTGATGAGTTGCCAGATAATCCTGGTCATCTCGTCGCCGTCGAGCTCGACGACAGGGTTGGCGACCTTAATTTTCGACATCGCGGACAGGCCCTTCTGACTATGTGGGGATGCGCGGCCAGGAGCCGGCCGGCTGAAAGACTGCGCCGCTATAGCATCCGGCCCGGACGGTGAAAAGCCGTGGGGCGCCCTGCCGGGGCCGCCTCCCGGTTTGTCAGTCGGCGGTACCCATGCGGCGGGCGGCGAGCGAGATCGCGACGTAGCTCCAGCCGGTGAACATCAGCGAGATGCCGGCAAGCGTGCCGAGCGCGTAGATGCCGGAAAACGGCCATGCGAAGAAGATCATCAGGCCGACGAGGAGGGCGAGAATTCCGGCGGCGATGACCCAGCCCGAGCCCGGATGTGGACGCAGGCGAAAGCCGAGCACGAGCTGGAAGATGCCCTTGGCGAGGAAGACCGCCGCGACCAGCAGGGTCAGCGCTAGCGAGCCGGCGACCGGGTTGAGATAGAAGGCGACGCCGCCGATGAGCAGGACGACGCCGATCACCAATTGCCAGATGAAGCCGCCCCAACTGCGCACGCTGAAGGCCTGGACGATCTGGACAATGCCGACGAAGGCAAGCGCGATGGCCGCCACGATGGTGACGGCGATGCTCGAGGCGAGCGGCATGGCGAGGGCGAAGAAGCCGGCGAGGATGAAGACGATCCCGAGAGTCAGGAACCAGCCCCATTTCTCGTGGATGGTGTGGCCCATGTGACCGTCGGCAAGAACAACTGTCGGCATGGCTCGCTCCTCGTGTTGGCTGTTTCGCGGGCCGGACGGATTGTGCTGCGGCCGCATCTCTTGCGTGCACTATGCGCCTCATCCGAGTTCTTGAACAGCCATGCTGGCGCGTGGCACGCCGATCGGGTACCAGAACCTTCATGTCCGAAACGTCCGAGAAGCCGTTAAGTTCCCTCCAGCCCGCGATCATCCTGGTCGAGCCGCAGCTCGGCGAGAATGTCGGCACGGCGGCGCGCGCCATGGCCAATTTCGGCCTCACCGATCTGCGCCTGGTCAAGCCGCGCGAGGGCTGGCCGAGCGAACGGGCGCGGGCCGCGGCGAGCGGTGCCAATCATGTCATCGACGCGGTGCGCCTCTATGACAATGTGCGCGAGGCGGTCGCCGATCTGGCTCTGGTCTATGCGACGACGGCGCGCTCGCGCGAGATGCCCAAGGCCGTGGTCGGTCCGCGCGAAGCGGCGGGGCGAATGCGCGCACTTGCCGCCGACGACCAGGCGGACGGGCGTCCTCTTCGGGCGCGAGCGCTACGGGTTGACCAATGAGGAGGTGACGCTTCGGCGACGAGATTCTGACCCTGCCGGTCGATCCGACAATTCTCCTCGCTCAACATCGCCCAGGCGGTGCTGGTGATCGCCTATGAGTGGCGGCTGTCGGGCTTGGCAGGCGAGGCGGCGGGGCTGCCGTTCGATGCCGCGATCGGCGAACTCGCGCCGAAGGAAGATCTGGTGCGCATGTTCGAGCATCTGGAATCGGCGCTCGACGCGGCCGGCTATTTCCGCCCGCCGGAAAAGCGGCCCCACATGGTCGCGGCGCTGCGGGCGATGCTTCATCGCGCCCGCTTCTCCGAGCAGGAGGTGCGCACCTTGCGCGGGGTGATCACGGCGCTGGAGCGCAAGCCGACCCGGCCGCGCGGTCTGCCGGACGGATCGGTCGACGACCGCGCGCGGCAAGCGCACGTGAGTCGGCAGCCGATGACGCGCCTCCTCGTCTTCGATTCCGGTATCGGCGGCCTGTCGGTGGCGCGGGAAATCCGCAAGGCGCTGCCGGGAGCGGAAATCCTTTATGTCGCCGACGATGCGGGCTTTCCCTATGGCGACGTGGGAGGAAGGCGGCACTCACCGATCACGTGGTGAGGCTTGTCGGCGAGCTGATCGCGCGCCGCGCGCCGGACGCCGTCGTCATCGCCTGCAACACCGCCTCGACCCTCGTCCTGCCGCCGCTGCGGGCCGGCGCACGGGATTCCCTTTGTCGGCACGGTGCCGGCGATCAAGCCGGCGGCGGAGCGGACGCAGTCCGGGCTCGTCAGCGTGCTGGCGACGGACGGCACGATCCGGCGCGACTATACGCGGGCGCTGATCGCCGAGTTCGCCGGCAATTGCGACGTCCGGCTCGTCGGCTCGGCGCGGCTGGCATCGCTCGCCGAAGCCTTCATGCGCGGCGAGGCGGTGGCGGATGACGCCGATTTTCGCCGAGATCGCACCGGCTTTCGTCGAAAAGATCGGGCAAGCGCACCGATGTCGTCGTGCTCGCCTGCACCCACTTTCCCTTTTTGATCGGGCGTTTCGAGCGGCTGGCGCCTTGGCCGGTGGAATGGATCGATCCGGCGCCGGCGATCGCCCGTCATGTGGCAGCCGTGGTGGGCGGGGATGACGGCCCGGGCGGCGGCCGGGCATTGCTGACGTCCGGCAAGACCTGGCCGGCGGCGCTGGAGCCGGTTCTGCGTGCCATCGGCCTCGATGCCGACGTCGGGGAGGATTTGACACCGCGAGCGGTCGGGACTATGACCCTGGCGCTTCGCGGGTCCGTTCGGGCCCGCGCTGGTTTTTCGTGCGACCCGTGGGAGTTCGAGGCGCTTCTCGACCTCCCTGTCGGCCAGGCCCTGAAATGCCTGGCAAAGGAGGGCGCTAACCCACTGATAAACAAGGACTTTGGGATGACAAAGCGCGCACAGTCGAAGCACAAGATCGACCGCCGTCACGGCGAGAATATCTGGGGCCGGCCGAAAAGCCCGGTCAACCTCCGCGAATATGGCCCCGGCCAGCACGGCCAGCGGCGCAAAGGCAAGCTCTCGGATTTCGGCATTCAGCTCCGCGCCAAGCAGAAGCTGAAGGGCTATTACGGCAATATCTCCGAGAAGCAGTTCAAGAACATCTATTACGAGGCCATCCGGCGCACGGGCGACACCGTCGAGCATCTGATCGCCCTGCTCGAGAGCCGCCTCGACGCGATCGTCTATCGCGCCAAGTTCGTGCCGACCGTCTTCGCGGCGCGCCAGTTCGTCAACCATGGCCACGTGACCGTCAACGGCAACGCGGGTCAACATTCCGTGCTATCGCTGCAAGCCGGGCGACGTCATCGAGGTCAAGGAGGCCTCCAAGCAGATGGCGCTGGTGCTCGAAGCGACCCAGCTCAGCGAGCGCGACGTGCCCGAATACATCGATGCCGACCACGGCAAGATGACCGCCACCTATGTCCGCCGCCCGGCCTTCGCCGACGTGCCGTATCCGGTGCAGATGGAACCGAACCTGGTGGTCGAATTCTATTCGCGCTAAGCCTTCGGCGCGGGTCAATATGAAAAGGCCGCCCTCGGGGCGGCCTTTTCGATTCAATGTTCGCCTACCGATCACGGACAGGGGTGCTGGTAGCCGTCATAGCCGGTGAAGGTACCGGTATAGGCGTTGTAGGTCCTGTAGTGCTGCGCATACCAAACGTTGCCGCGCGGATGCCCGCAATAGGGGTGCGGATTGGCAAGCGTCGCGCCGAGCATAGGGGGGCGCCGTCGAGGCGCCGGGAAACCGTCTCAGGTGATCAGCCGGCCGGCTGCTGGACCGCCAGGCCGCGCTCGGTGAAGTAGCCCTGCAACTCGCCTTCCTGGAACATCTCGCGGATGATGTCGCAGCCGCCGACGAACTCGCCCTTGACGTAGAGCTGAGGGATGGTCGGCCAGTTGGAGATACTCCTTGATGCCCTGGCGGATATCCATGTTCTCCAGAACGTTGACGCCCTTATAGTCGACGCCGAGGTAGTCGAGGATCTGCACCACCTGGCTGGAAAAGCCGCATTGCGGGAAGGCCGGCGTGCCCTTCATGAACAGCACGACGTCGTTTGCCTTCACCTCGTTCTCGATCCAGGTCTTGATTTCGCTCATTCGAGCCTCCGGTTGCTCATCGGCCGCAAGCGGCCGAGATCTTGAACTCAGGATAGGAAGTAGTGCGCCAATTCACAATGGCGCCGATTGGAAGTGCTTGCCGAAGTCGGCGCGAAACGCGGAACCTCATGCTCTGGCAGTGGGTGGTGAAGGGTCAAATCCATCGGCGAACGGAGCTCGGTATCGGCGATATTCCTCGCCGAACGTCCGCTCGAGCAGTGCCTCTTCCTTCACGATGGCGAATTGCTGCACGAGCAAGGCGGCAATCAGATCCGCAAGCAGGAACCAGGGGCTGTCGAAGAAGATCGAGACGCCGATGCCGGCGACGACCAGAGTCGAGATAGCCGGGGTTGCGCGAAAAGCGGTAGGCGCCTTCGGTTACCAGCCCTTTTGGCACCTTGCGCACGTCGAACGCGTTGCCCTTGGCGCGGAAGAGCCCGAAAAGCGTCGGCACGAATGCAATCGGGCCGAAGAATAGCAGCGTCCCCAATATCCACCGAAGCATCGCGGGAAGCCCGAACCGGATGGGGACGAACCATTCGACAACACCTGCGAGGACGAGTGCGCCGATGAAGGTCAGCGGCGGAGGGATGCTGATGCCGGTTTCGTTCTCGGCGCATGGGCCGACCATCTATTCCGGTGCGCTGGTCTGCAGGGCGAGCGCGTGCAGCGCGCCGCCCATGTTTCCCTTCAGCGCGTCATAGACCATCTGGTGCTGCTGCACCCGGCTCTTGCCGCGGAACGCCTCCGAGACGACCTCGGCGGCGTAGTGGTCGCCGTCGCCGGCAAGATCGCGGATCACCACCTTGGCGTCCGGCAGGGCCGTCTTGATCAGGCCTTCGATTTCACGCGCATTCATTGCCATGGTCGGCCCCCGCATGCGGCCATCAAAATCACCGGCCGCCAGCCATGAAGTCCGGAAACCAATTCTCGTGCGCCCTTGTCAGGTTTGCAACGGATATGGTGCACAGGCCGCCAAGTTTCAAATCGCTTCCGCCCGTGGTTCCGATGCGGGTGAGGGCAATTCCGGCCGTTTCGGCCTGCTGCAAGAGCCGGTCCACCTCGTCCGGACGCGCCGTCAGCAGGTAGCGGCCCTGATCTTCGCCGAAAAACGCGGCAAGCGGTGCCGAATCGGCGGCCGCGATTTCCGCCCCGATCCGCCCGGCCATGGCCATTTCGGCGACAGCCGACGGCAAGGCCGCCATCGGACAGGTCGTGGACGGCGGTCACGGCGCCCTGGCGGATGAGGCCGCGCACGAAGTCGCCGACCATCCGTCTCATGCGCGAGGTCGACCGGCGGTGGCGGACCGTCCTCGCGGCCGAGAATGTCGCGGAGATAGATCGAGCTGGCCGAGATGGGTGCCCCAGTCTTCAGGCGCGCCGGCAAGCAGGATCGCCTCGCCTTCCGCCTTGAAGGCAATCGTGGCGGCATGCGGCAACATCGGGCATGAGGCCGACACCGCCGATAGTCGGGGTCGGCGGGATCGCGGCGCCGTTGGTTTCGTTGTAGAGCGAGACATTGCCGGAGACGACCGGGAAGCGGAGCGCCTCGCAGGCCTCGGAGATGCCTTTGATGCAGCCGACCAACTCGCCCATGATCTCCGGCTTTTCCGGATTGCCGAAATTGAGATTGTCGGTGACGGCGAGCGGTTCGGCGCCGGAGGCGGTGAGGTTGCGCCAGCATTCGGCGACGGCCTGCTTGCCGCCCTCGAAGGGGTCGGCGGCGCAGTAGCGCGGGGTCACGTCGAGCGAGAAGGCGAGGCCCTTCGCTGGAACCCGTCGACGCGGATGACGGCGGCGTCGCCGCCCGGGCGCACGGCGGTGTTGCCCTGGATCAGGTGGTCGTACTGCTCCCAGACGAAGCGGCGCGAGCACATGTCCGGCGAGCCGAGAATGCGAAGCAGGGCCTCGCCGTAATCCTTCGGCTCGGGAAGCGCTTCGGCGTCGAGCGGCGGTGGACCGCTGCGCAGGCGTATAGGGCCGGTCATATTCCGGCGCCTGGTCGCCGAGATCCTTGATCGGCAGGTTGGCCTCGACCTGGCCCCTGTGGAGGACGCGGAAGCGGAGATCGTCGGTGGTGTGGCCGACGATGGCGAAATCGAGCTCCCATTTGCGGAAGATCGCCTCGGCCTCGGCTTCCTTCTCGGGGCGGAGCACCATGAGCATGCGCTCCTGGCTTTCCGAGAGCATCATCTCATAGGCGCTCATGCCGGTCTCGCGGCAGGGCACCTTGTCGAGGTCGAGCTCGATGCCGAGGTCGCCCTTGGCGCCCATCTCGACGGCCGAGCAGGTGAGGCCGCTGCGCCCATATCCTGGATGGCGATGACGGCGCCGGTCGTCATCAGTTCGAGGCAGGCTTCCAGCAGCAGCTTTTCGGCGAAGGGGTCGCCGACCTGGACGGTCGGGCGCTTCTCGTGGCTGGCGTCGTCGAATTCGGCCGAGGCCATGGAGGCGCCGTGGATGCCGTCGCGGCCGGTCTTGGAGCCGAGATAGACGACCGGCAGGCCGACGCCGTTGGCCTTCGGAATAGAAGATCGAATCCGTCCTGGCGATGCCGGCGGCGAAGGCGTTGACGAGGATGTTGCCGTTGTAGCCGGGGTGGAAATTGACCTCGCCGCCGACCGTCGGCACGCCGAAGGAATTGCCATAGCCGCCAATGCCGGCGACGACGCCGGCGACCAGGTGGCGGGTCTTCGGGATGGTCCGGCGCGCCGAAACGCAGGGCGTTCAGCGCCGCGACGGGGCGGGCGCCCATGGTGAAGACATCGCGCAGGATGCCGCCGACGCCGGTCGCCGCCCCCTGGTAGGGCTCGATGAAGGAGGGGTGGTTGTGGCTCTCCATCTTGAAGACCACCGCCTGGCCGTCGCCGATATCGACGATGCCGGCATTCTCGCCCGGTCCGCGGATGACGCCGCTCGCCGGTGGTCGGCAGGGTCCGCAGCCATTTCTTCGAGGATTTGTACGAGCAGTGCTCGTTCCACATGGCCGAGAAGATGCCGAGCTCGGTCATCGACGGCTCGCGGCCGATCAGGTCGAGGATGCGCTGGTATTCGTCGGGCTTCAGGCCGTGGGCGGCGATGAGGTCGGGGGTGATTGGCAAAGGCCCGTTTCGAAGTCGGCGATGTCGTTCACGACGCTTTCTTCCGGTTGCCTCGTAATAGGCGCGCAGCACGGCGTTCATGCGGGTCAGATGGCCCTTTCCCTGCGCCTTGAACCACTCGAAGACGTCCGGGTCGACGCGCAGATGAACGGATGCCTTCGGCCGATCCCCTGGCATGACCAGTTCCGCGTTGCGCCAGAATTCCTCGTCGAGCTCGATCGCTGGGGCATCCGGCGCGGTGGGCGTCGTTTCGCCGCGCTCATGCCTTGCGCGCAACTCATCGAGAGAGTAGCGCCTGATATCGCTTCTGGCCGGAGCGGTCGACTTTCCACGCCGAGATGACGCGGTAGACTTCTCCGCGGATCGTGTAGACGACGACATAAGCCTGTCCTTCAAATTCCCCGACGGCGCGGAAGCGGGGCTCTCCGTAGTCCTGTCTTCGGTCTTCGGCAATGATCACCGGACCTTCGAAAATCCTCGCCGCGATTTCGAAATCGACCTTGCGTCGCCGCAGGTTGGCACGCCGCTTCGCTTCGTCCCATTCGAATTCCATGTGTTATGTACACTCCTGTGTACACGCGTCAAGGCATGGAACGGATGTCACCAACTCGCGAACGCGGGGGCGCGGCGCGCTGCCTCAGGCGGCGGTCGCCAGGCTCTCCATAACGCTCTCGAACAGCGGCCTTCCATCGGTGCCGCCCTGGAGGGGCTCGATGAGGTTTTCCGGGTGGGGCATCATGCCGAGGACGTTGCGGCGCGCATTGAGGATGCCGGCGATTGAATCGATCGAGCCGTTTGGATTGGTGGCTTCGGCCGCCGCGCCGTCGGCGTCGACATAGCGGAAGACGACGCGGTCCTCGCCTTGCAGACGCTTCAGCGTCTCGTCGTCGCAGCGGTAATTGCCGTCGCCATGGGCGACTGGGCAGCGGATCACCTGGCCCTGCGCGTAGTGGGAGGTGAACAGCGTGTCGGTAGTCTCGACGCGCAGATGCACCTCGCGGCAGATGAAGCGCAGGCTGGCATTGCGCATCAGTACGCCGGGCAGCAGCCCCGCCTCGCACAGGATCTGGAAGCCGTTGCACACGCCGAGCACCGGGACCCCGCGCTCGGCCGCCCTTGCGATCGCCGCCATGATCGGCGCGCGGGCGGCGATGGCGCCGGAGCGCAGATAATCGCCATAGGAGAAGCCGCCGGGAATAACGATGAGGTCGGCGGCGGGCAGGTCGGGCTCCGCGTACCAGACGGTCGTCGGCCGCGTGCCGGAGATCTTTTCCAGCGCCGCGATCATGTCGCGTTCGCGATTGGAACCGGGGAAGACGACGACGGCGGATTTCATGCGGTGAAGCCTTAGTCGGCGGACAGATTCGCTGCAAGTCGGGGATTGGAGCTCTGCAGGGAACGCATGGCTAAAGCAGCCAGCGGAACGCGCGGCGCAGCTCGGCCTCGGCGTTGGTCTCATACCAGCGGCCATGGGCGAGGATGATCCGCTCCGGCTTCCAGGCGAGCATCTGTTCGACCGCGGCACGGAATTCTGCCTTGTGGCCCATGAAGGTCATGCGGAGATCATAGGGCATCTTGCCGTCCGGATCGGTGACGCCGCCGACCTTCATCAGCAGCTTCCAGTGCCAGCACGTGACACGGGTCCGCTCGAAGTTCTCGATGAGGTCCGTGAGGATCAGGGTGCGCGACGGCCGGTGGAAGAAGTCGATCTCGGTGAGGAAATTGCCGGGGACCGCCACCTGGTCGATTGCGCCGGCCCATTCATTCGGCGCCTCGGCCGAAAGGTCGCAGTCGAAGTGGTCGATGCGCTTGCGGCCATAATCGGCGACGCCCGGCGCGGCGAAGGTGAGGGCGTCGGGGAAGCGGTCTTTCCAGTGCGGAATCCACCAGTAATGCAGCTTGCTCGGCGCGACGAGATAGCGGACAGGACCGAGCGCTTGGATTTCGGCAAGCAGCGTATCGGTCAGTGGCGTCGGCGAGTGAAGCCACAATCCGCCATCGGGGAGGCGGACGACCGTCATGCGCGTAGTGAAGGGGACGCTGGCACCGAGATAGAACATGCCGATCACCGGACCGTCGACAATCCAGATGTCGTCGGCAACCGGCTTCAGCGTGTTGAGCGGTTCATAGGGTTCGAGACAGGCCATCGGCCTCACGGACTCTTCGCGCCATCTCAGACAGAGGTCGGCTCGGAAATATCCAGCCGCCGCTCGATGCGGTCGAGACGCGTGTCGTGACGGGAGAGGATTGCGTAGATGTTGTGGACGTCCTGTTGGAGCGAGATCATGTGACCGCGAAACGCCTGCATCTCGGCCTTGAGTTCCGACTGGCCCAGCTTGAGCGCAGACATATCGGCCAGCATTTGCTTGAGAATCTCGTAGATCAATTCAGTCGAGACTTCAGCCATCTGCCCCGCTCCGGGCCTAGATCAGCTCCACATGATAGTTCTCGATCACCGTATTGGCCAACAGCTTCTCGCCCATGTCCTTGAGAGCCTTTTCGGCCCTGGCCGGGTCGGTCTCGGCGAGCTCGATGTCGAAAACCTTGCCCTGGCGGACGCTGTCGACGCCGGAAAAGCCGAGGGCGGAGAGGGCGCCTTCGATCGCCTTGCCCTGCGGGTCGAGGACGCCGGTCTTGAGGGTGACGGTGATGCGGGCTTTCACTGTGGTCGTCCGTGCCTTCAGGGAAAACGCAAACGGCCGCCCGTCGGCGGCCGCTTGAACAAAGTCTCGGAAATCATTGCACCAAGACGGGACCGCCGCCTTTCGGCCGCTCCTGCTCGATGAGAATGCCGAGCCGCTTGGCGACTTCGGTGTAGGCTTCCAGGAGGCCGCCCATGTCGCGGCGGAAGCGGTCTTTGTCGAGCTTGTCCTGGGTCTGAACATCCCAAAGCCGGCAGGAATCGGGCGAGATCTCGTCGGCTACGACAATCCGCATCATCTCGTTTTCCCACAGGCGGCCGCACTCGATCTTGAAATCGACGAGCTGGATACCGGCGCCGAGGAAGAGGCCGGAGAGGAAATCGTTGACGCGGATGGCGAGCGCCATGATGTCGTCGATCTCCTGCGGGCTCGCCCAGCCGAAGGCGGTGATGACCGGGAAGCCGGCCGGCACAAGCATGGACGAGGTCTGCAGGTAGGTGGTGATGAGACCCTGCTGCTCCCGGTGCACGAAGCCCGCAACGGGCCCCACGCCGTTGTTGTTGGCCACCGACGGGGCATTGTCGGCGTCGGGCGGATAGGTCGCCCAAGCGAAGCGGCCGACGGTCAAGCCGGCCGAGCCGGCCACGAGGCCGCCGGGGCCCGCGTCGTAGGTGTAGCGCGGGTTGGAGTCGCAGAAATCGCCTTCGAAGGCGGGGGCCGGAACGGTGTTGACCGCCGTCTGGCCGAGAGCGTTGCCGAGAGTCATGTCTGATCTCCTTCAGGAAGCGGCGGGAATTAACCGGTGATGCCGAGGCGTTGAGCCTGCGGCCAGCGGTCCGCGAAG
>CAWEUR010000043.1:0-157138 GCA_963812285.1 uncultured Alphaproteobacteria bacterium
ACCATCTTGCTCAGGCCGAGGCCCGCTAGCTCCCATAAGGTCTTGAGCGTGATCGCATCGCGCGCGGTGACATGGGCGAGCGAGATATTGGCGCGCTCGGGGAAGATCGGATGGTTCTCGAGCAGTGGGCCGAAGCGGGCGAGGTAGTAGGCCTCGACATCGTCGACCCAGAAAATCGCGTGCGGGTTGCCCATATTCACCGCCGAGGGCGAATGCAGATAGGGCTCGTCGATCGGTCCGATTTGCAATTCGATGGTGCGGGTGTCGCGGAACTCCTCGGCCAGCGGGATCTCATCCCACCTGAGGCGCGGCACGCCCATGTCGACGGTAATCAATTCCGGCGTGCCGGTATCGAAGGCCTTGAGCATGCCGGCATTGGTCTCGATCACGGCTTGCGGACGACCGTTCTCGCCCATGAGCAGCCAGCCGACACAGCGGGTGGCGTTGCCGCAGGCGTCGACCTCGCCGCCGTCGCGATTGTGGATGCGCATGAAGGCGTCGCCGCTGCGCCGGGCGCGCTCGATCACGATCATCTGGTCGAAGCCGATGCCGGTTTCCGGCGCGCCGAGGGCGCGGATGGCGTCGTCGCTCAGGTAAATCGGCTCGGCCCGTGCGTCGAACACGGCGAATTCGTTGCCAAGACCGTTCATCTTGCGAAAATGGATCGGGTTGCCAGTCATCGCCTCAAGGCTCCAGGGGCCCTTGCGGACGCCTTTATATGGAGGAATTCTGTGCCGAGCGCCAGCCGGGCCGTTCGGCGTGCGTCGTCGAACGCCGTTTTCATGGAGAGGTGATGAAATCCGCTTCGAATCCCGGACCGGCAGGCGTGTCGGGCTGCCCGGACCTTGGCTCGCCGCCCTCTATGTCCTCGTCCTGATCGCGCCGCTCGGCTCTGGCGGTCGCTTCCGGGCTGTCGCCGACGGTCCCCTGGCGCGAGGCGGCGTCGGTGTCGGCATCGTCGCCGGAGTGGCGCTGATGCTGCAATTCGTCACCTCCGGCCGTTTCGAGCGCTTTCCGGGCGCATCGGCATCGACGTCACCATGGCCTTCCACAAATGGCTGGCGCGGGCGCTGCTCCTGGCGGTGATCCTGCACCCGCTCTTCTTCCTTGGGTCCGACCTCTTCCTCGATATCGGCCGGGCGTGGTCGACGCTGCGCCACATGCTGGTCAGCCCGCGCTACACGACCGGCGTTGCCGCGCTGGTGCTGGTGGCGGTCATCACGGTGATGGCGCTGCTGCGCAACCGGCTGCCCATGCCCTACGAAGCCTGGCGCGGAAGCCACGGCATCCTGGCGCTGGTCGCTGCCGGCCTCGTCGTGTTGCATGCGACGCGGGCCGGATCCTATTCGCGCGAATGGCCGCTGGAGATCGTCTGGCCGCTGCTGGCGCTGGTCGTGGTCGGGGCGGCGCTGATCGTATACGCGTTCCGAACCTATCGGATGATGCGCGTGCCGTGGCGGGTCGCCGCCAATCGCGTGGTTGCCGAGGGGCTGCATGAACTGACGCTGAGCCCGGTCGGCCATGAGGGGCTCGCCTACCGGGCGGGTCAGTTCGCCTGGCTGGCGCGGGCACCGCGGCGTTTTCCCCTCTTCGACCATCCCTTCTCGATCGCCTCCGGCCCGGCCGGCGGCCGCGACATCGCCTTCGTCATCAAGGAAGCGGGCGATTTCACGAAGCGGATCGGCGAACTGGCGCCGGGCAGCCTGGTCGGCCTCGATGCGCCGCATGGCAGCTTCGTTCTCGACGACCTGCCGAAGGACGCGCTGCTGCTCGTTGCCGGCGGAGTCGGCATCGCGCCCGTCCTCGGGCTCATCCGCGAACTGAAGGCGCGCGGCGACCGACGCAAAGTCAGACTGATCTATGGCGCCGGCACGCCGGCGGCGATGATCGAGCCGGAGCGAATCATCGGCCGAGGCGGAGGGGCTCGACATCCGCGCGACCTTCCTCGTCGAGCGGGCCGATGCCGGCTGGCCGCATGAAGTGGGCCGGGTCGATGGCCGGGTCGTGGCGCAGAGCCTCGAGGGGATCGATCCCGGATCGATCGGGGCGATGCTTTGCGGGCCGGGCGCCATGATGTGCGCCACCTGCGACCTGCTGCACGGGGTCGGCGTGCCGCTGGAGGCGATCAAATATGAGCGCTTCGATTACGCCGACGGCGCGCGCTCGGCCAAGGACCAGCGCATGCTGGCTGCCTTCGCCGTCATGGGACTGGTGGTGGTCGTGGCCATTGCCGCCTTCGCCTTGCGGTGAGCCTCAGCGGCTGGCGAGAAACGCGATGATGTCGGCGCGCAGGTCTGCGTCGCTGGCGTGGTGGCCGGCGAGGAAGGTGTCGAGCGCCGCCAGCGCATCAGTACTGGTTCCGTCGAGATCGGTAGCGACGCGTGTCGCGGTGCGGTGACAGCGGGCGCAGAACTGGGTGAAGGCAGTGGCGCCGCTTTCGGCGTCGCCGGTGGGTTCGGCGCTCCCGGCAAGCAGCGGCCCGGTCTGGGCGAGGAAGAGGAATGAAACGAGCGTGAGACGCGACAGCACCTGAAACTCCTTTGCGGGCCGATGCGGACATCTTGGGCGATGTCGCGTCGGGCAGCAATCACTCCGGACGACGCAATCGGCCGGTCGGGGCGCGCCCCCTTCATGTCGTCAGCCTGTCATGCGACATGAAGGGGGCGCACCCGACCCGCCGATTGCGTCGTCCGGAGTGATTGCTGCCCGACGCGACATGGCCGAGATGTTCCGAGGCGGTAAGGCAAAGGAGTTTCAGGTGCTGTCGCGTCTCACGCTCGTTTCATTCCTCTTCCTCGCCCAGACCGGGCCGCTGCTGCCGGGAGCGCCGGGGAAACTTCACCAGCGGGAAACGCGGCGCCACTGCCTTCACCCCTTCTGCGCCCGCTGCCACCGCGCGGCCACGCGGGTAGCAACCGATTTCGATCCGACCGATGGTCAGGCGGTCGCCACGCTCGACGGCTTCCTCGCCACCCACCACGCCGGCGACGCGACGATCCGCGCCGACATCATCGCCTTTCTCGCCAATCGCTGACCCTTATCGCCAGGCGAAGGCGGCGATCGCGGCAACCACGGTGACGCCCATGCCCGCGAAGGCGGCCAGCATGCGTCTGTCCTTGGCCGAGCGCGCGCCATCGGCATAGTCGAAGCGTTCATATTCAATCGCGCTGAGCGGCACACCGGCCCCGTGCAGCAGGTCGCAGATGGCGCACATCATCGCGCCGGGGCCGCAGAGCATCGCCGCGACTCTCTCCACGTCGATCCCTTCCAGGCTGCCGGCGAAGATCCCCGGGGTGACGCGCCCGATGTCGTGCGGCCATTCGCCATCGGCCTTTTCGGCGAGGAAGATCGCCTGGAAATCGAGCCCTTCGGCTTCGGCCACGATCCGCTCGGGCGCGATCATCGCCGCCGGCGAGGCGGCGCCATAGACGAGCCTCACCTTGCGCCGGTCGCCGCGCGCCTTGAGCTCGCGGATGAGCCCGAGTATCGGCGCGATACCGACACCGCCGGCAAAAAGCAGCAGAGAGCCTCTTGCGGCAGATCGTCGAGGACGAAGCTGCCATGCGGCGCATCGAGGCCGACAAGCGTTCCCGGCGCGATCTTGCCGATCCGCCGCGTGAAATCGCCGGCCTCCTTGATGATGAAGGAGATGATTTGGTCCCACCGCCGGCGCCGAGGCGATCGAAAACGGATGGTCGAACAGCGGAAAGCGACGCGGCGCCATGGCAAGCCAGGCGAACTGCCCGGCCCGATAGGCAAGGCCCGGATGGCCGATCGGCGTAAGCGTCAGCTCCCGCAGGCCGTCGGCAATTTGCGCGTTGCCGGCCACCCGCCACGGCAGGCGTATCATCGCGACAGGTGCGGAAAGCATAGACGATGAGAGCGCTTGCCACGACGACAAGCGCCAGCAGCGGCCAGACGACTTCGAGCGGCCATTCCCGCGAATAGGAGCCGGCCTTCAGCGCGTGCAGAACAACCAGCCCGGCGGCACTGAGCGCCAGGACGCCATGCGTGCCACGCCAGGCCTCATAGGGCATGGGCAGGCGGTTGCGCATCAGCGCCATTACCGTAATGACCGCCACCAGGCCAGGGCGATGACGCCCGTCGTATAGCGTGGGCGCCCAGCATGTGGCTGAGCATCGACCAGGCCCGGCCGGGATCGAGGAACAGGTCGGGACCCAGAAAGAACAGTGGGTGGAGGATCACCGCCAGGAGCAGCGCCCGCGCCAGCCATTTGTGGAAGGCCATGGTCACGTCGATGCCGATGCGCCCGGAAAGCGGCTCGAAACGGCCCGAGGTGACGAATTGCAGCATCAGCGCCACACCGGCGAGAATGCCGACGCCCGAGGCCGCCTCGCGCCAGGCGCTCGCCTGCGAAATCCCGGAACCGCCGCCAATCCGAGCGGTGCCAGCAGGACGAGCAATAGAGAGCCGCAAGCCAAGCGTCCGGGAAGGCCACGGCGGCGGCCGGCTGGGAATCGATTAGACGAATCCATCAGTTCTCTTTGAATGCCGAGTTCGTAGATGCCGCCGAGACGGCCCGGCTGGCGCTCGGCACAGAATTCCTCCATATAGAGGCGTCCGCAAGGGCCCTTGGAGCCTTGAGGCGATGACTGGCAACCCGATCCATTTTCGCAAGATGAACGGTCTGGGCAACGAATTCGTCGTGGTCGACGCACGCGGCCGAGCCGGTTCGCCTCACCGACGACGCCATCCGCGCCCTCGGCTCGCCGAGACCGGCATCGGCTGCGACCAGTTCATCGTCATGGAGCGCGCCCGAGCGCGGCGCCGACGTCTTCATGCGCATCTACAATCGCGATGGCGGCGAGGTCGACGCCTGCGGCAACGCCACGCGCTGCGTCGGCGGCTGCTCATGGCCGAGAACGGCCGCCGCGAGCGCGATGATCGAGACCAATGCCGGCCTGCTCAAGCCTCGACACCGGCACGCCGGAGATGATCACCGTCGATATGGGCGTGCCGCGCTTCGGCTGGGACGAGATCCCGCTCGCCGAGGAATTCCGCGACACCCGCAGCATCGAATTGCAGATCGGGCCGATCGACGCGCCGGTCCTGCATTCGCCCTCGGTCGTCAATGTCGGCAATCCGCACGCGATCTTCTGGGTCGACGACGTCGACGCCTACGACCTCGCCCGCTTCGGGCCGCTGCTCGAAAACCATCCGATCTTCCCCGAGCGCGCCAATATCTCGCTCGCCCATGTGATCTCGCGCGACGCGATCAAGGTGAGGACCTGGGAGCGCGGCGTCGGGCTGACCGGGCCTGCGGCACCGCCGCCTGCGCCGCCGCCGTCGCCGCCGCCCGCAAGAAGCTGACCGACAATCGCGTGACCGTGACGCTGCCCGGCGGCCCGCTGGTCATCGAATGGCGCGACGACGGCCACGTCATGATGACCGGCCCGGTCGAGACCGAGTTCGACGGCACCATCGACCCGAGCACCCTCGTGCTGGACAACCGCCAGGCGCGGCGCCGCCTGATGCCGGTCGACGTCCTGACCTTCGGCTGCCGCCTGAACACCTCGAATCGGAGGTGATGCGCGACGCGCGCCGAAGAGGCCGGGCTCGACGATGCCATCATCGTCAATACCTGCGCGGTGACGGCGAGGCGGTGCGCCAGGCGCGCCAGGCGATCCGCAAGGCGCGGCGCGAGAACCCGGAGGCGCGCATCGTCGTCACCGGCTGCGCCGCCCAGATCGACGGCGACACCTTCGCCGCCATGGCCGAGGTCGACCTCGTCATCGGCAATGCCGAGAAGCTCGAGGCGCAGGAGCTATGCCGGCCCCGATTTCGGCCTCGGCGAGACCGCCAAGGTCCGCGTCAACGACATCATGTCGGTGACCGAGACCGCCGGCCATCTGATCGACGGGCTCGACGGCCGCGCCCGCGCCTTCGTCCAGGTGCAGAACGGCTGCGACCATCGCTGCACCTTCTGCATCATCCCCTATGGCCGCGGCAAGTCGCGCTCGGTGCCGATGGGCGCCGTCGTCGACCAGATCCGCCGCCTGGTCGAGAACGGCTACGCCGAAGTGGTGCTGACCGGCGTCGACATCACCTCCTACGGCCCCGACCTGCCCGGCCGCCCGACGCCTCGGCACGCTGGTCGCGCACGATCCTGCGCCACGTGCCGGAGCTGCCGCGGCTGCGCCTTTCCTCGATCGATTCGATCGAGGCCGACGCCGGACCTGATGCGCGCCATCGCCGAGGAGGAGCGGCTGATGCCGCATCTCCATCTGTCGCTGCAGTCGGGCGACGACATGATCCTCAAGCGCATGAAGCGCCGCCATCTGCGCGCCGACGCGATCCGCTTCGCGACCGAGGCGCGCCGCCTGCGCCCCGACATCGTCTTCGGCGCCGACATCATCGCCGGTTTCCCGACCGAAACCGAGGCGATGTTCGAGAACTCGCTCCGAATCGTCGACGAGTGCGGCCTGACCTATCTCCACGTCTTCCCCTATTCGCCGCGCCCGGGAACGCCGGCCGCGCGCATGCCGCAGCTCGATCGCGCGCCTCGTCAAGGAGCGCGCCGCCCGTCTGCGCGCCAAGGGCGCAGAGGCGCTCGCCCGTCATCTCGAGGCCGAGATCGGCGCGCGCCGCGCACATCCTCGTCGAGGCGCGACGGCCGCGGCCGCACCGAGCATTTCACCGAGAGCCTGATCGACGGCCCCGGCCGGCGCCGATCGTGCCGCGCCCGCATCACCGGCCGCACCGCCCGCAGCCTCATCGCCACACCGCTCGCCGAGGCGGCCTGAGCCATGGCTGAAAGCAAGGGATTCTTCGGCCGCATGTTCCGCGGCGGCGACAAGCCGCCCGAAGCGGCCGAGACACCGGGCACCGAGCCGACGCCAGAGCCGCCGGTGCCGCCCGCGCCACCGCGCCAATCGTGGCTGCAGAGGCTGCGCAGCGGTCTCGCCCGCTCCTCCAGCGCCCTGTCGCAGAGCATCACCGGCGTCTTCACCAAGCGCAAGCTCGACGCGGAGACGCTGGAGGAACTCGAGGACATCCTGATCCAGGCCGATCTCGGCGTCGAGACCGCCGCCGCGATCACCGACGCGCTGCGCGCCGGCCGCTTCGACAAGGAGATCACCGAGGAAGAGATCAAGGCGGTGCTCGCCGCCGAGGTCGAGAAGGCACTGACGCCGGTGGCCCGGCCGCTCGACGATCGATCCCGGCCACAAGCCGCATGTCATCCTCGTGGTCGGCGTCAACGGCACCGGCAAGACCACGACCATCGGCAAGCTCGCCGCCAAGCTGCGCGACGAGGGCAAGTCGGTGGTGCTCGCCGCCGGCGACACCTTCCGCGCCGCCGCCATCGAGCAGCTCAAGATCTGGGGCGAGCGCACCGGCGCGGAGGTCGTCGCCCGCGAAACCGGCGCCGACGCCGCCGGCCTCGCCTTCGATGCGCTTGAAGCAGGCCGAGGCAGCCGGCGCCGACGTCCTCCTCATCGACACCGCCGGCCGCCTGCAGAACCGCGACGAGCTGATGGCCGAACTGGAAAAGATCATCCGCGTCATCAGGAAGCTCGATCCCCGAGGCGCCGCATGCGGTGCTGCTGACCCTCGACGCCACCACCGGCCAGAACGCCCTCAATCAGGTCGAGATCTTCGGCCGCCGCGCCGGCGTCACCGGCCTCGTCATGACCAAGCTCGACGGCACCGCCCGCGGCGGCATTCTTGTCGCCATCGCCGCCAAGCACGGCCTGCCGGTCCACTTCATCGGCGTCGGCGAGGGCATCGACGATCTCGAGCCCTTCGCCGCGGAAGATTTCGCCAGGGCGCTGGTCGGTGAGTAGGCGGGTCTGCCCATCCGGCCCGTCCAGAACACACGCGCCCGAAAGACGGAAGCGATCTGATGACTTTCGAACACGGCCCCAACGAGCCGCATACGCCGGCCGAGAAGAAGATGAACCCGCTTCTGAAGCTCGCCCTCGAGCTCGGGCCGCTCGGCGTCTTCTTCTTCGCCAATGCGCGCGGCAAGCAGCTTGCGGCCGAATTCCCCGCGCTCGCCCATCTCGGCGGGCCGATCTTCGTCGCCACCGCCTTCTTCATCGTCGCCACGGTGATCGCCCTCGCCATCTCGCTGGCGCTGACCCGCCGCCTGCCGATCATGCCTTTCGTCACCGGCATCGTCGTCGTCGTCTTCGGCGGCCTGACGCTGTGGCTGCAGGACGACACCTTCATCAAGATGAAGCCGACCATCGTCAACACGCTGTTCGGCACCGTCCTGCTCGGCGGCCTCCTCTTCGGCAAGTCGCTGCTCGGCTATGTCTTCGATTCGGTCTTCCACCTGACCGCCGAAGGCTGGCGCAAGCTCACCTTCCGCTGGGGTCTGTTCTTCTTCGTCCTGGCGATCGCCAACGAGGTTGTCTGGCGCAACTTCTCGACCGACACCTGGGTCAACTTCAAGGTGTTCGCCATCATGCCGATCACCTTCGTCTTCACGCTCACCCAGCTCCCCCTCATCAACCGCCACACGATTCCCGAAGAAGAGACGGAAGAGTCCGAAAAGAGCTGAGGCGCCGCCGCCGGCACCGGCCGTCCGCCTCTGTCACCAGACATTCACGGGAGTGACATGGGCGCCTGCTAGCCCTCGGATCGCTCCTTGCCGGGCGTCGTTTTGGCGTGTCCGGCGGCGAGCATCTTCCAAAGGGCGACACTTCACATTTTTCTCAGAGAGGACAGACGATGGTTCGCGCAATCCGCTATGGAGCGCTCGCCGGCTGCAGCGCCTTGGCCCTCGCCTTCGCGGCGCAGGGTGCGCAGGCAGCCGACCCGGCAACCGCCACGCCAATCAAGCATCTGGTGGTCATCTTCCAGGAGAACGTTTCCTTCGACCACTATTTCGCCACCTATCCGAAGGCCGCCAACCCGGCCGGCGAGCCGGCCTTCACCGCTTCCGCCGACACGCCGGCCGAGATCGACACGCTCGCCACCGCCGGCCTGCTGTCGGGCAATCCGAATAACACCAATGCCGACAACGGCACCGACGCGGCCGATCCCTTCCGGCTCGACCGCACCCAGGCGGGTACGGCCGACCAGAACCACGGCTACGCCGCCGAACAGGCCGCCTATGACGGCTACAAGATGGACCTCTTCCCGAAGAATACGGGCCGGGGCACCAAGGGCGGCGCCGGCGCCTTCGGCACCAAGGGCCTGGTGATGGGCTATTACGACGGCAACACCGTCACGGCGCTGTGGAACTACGCCCAGCACTTCGCCATGAGCGACAATTCCTTCTCGACCACCTTCGGTCCCTCGACGCCCGGTGCGATCAATCTCATCTCGGGCCAGACCAACGGCATGATCCTCCCCGAAGGCTACAAGCTCGAGAAGGACGGCACCTATGACGGCGGCCGCGTCGTTCCCGACGGCCACGGCAACTGGACGATGATCAGCGACCTCGACCCGACCGGCGACGTCTGTTCCAATCCCATGTATCCGACGGCGCTGATGGCCGGCCGCAATATCGGCGACTTGCTCAACACAAAGGGCGTCACCTGGGGCTGGTTCGAGGGCGGCTTCGACCTGACCGCCAAGAATGCCGACGGCTCGACCGGCTGCGCTCGCACCACCACCTCTTCGCTGATCAACGTTAGGAGCGGCGACTACATCCCGCACCACCAGCCGTTCCAGTACTACGCCTCGACGGCCAACCTGCAGCATGTGCGGCCGAGCTCGGTCGCCGCCATCGGCACCGCGAATGACGGCGGCGCCAACCACCAGTACGATATGACCGACTTCTGGGCGGCGCTCGATGCCGGCAACTTCCCGGCGGTGAGCTTCCTCAAGGCTCCGGCCTACCAGGACGGCCACGCCGCCTATTCCGATCCGCTCGACGAGCAGGAATTCGTCGTCGACACGATCAACAGGCTCGAGAAGACCCCGGACTGGAAGTCGACCGCGGTCGTCATCCTCTATGACGATTCCGACGGCTGGTACGATCACGCCCATGCCGTCGTCAATCCGTCGAACATCCCGGTCAAGGGCTACGACGTGCTCAACGGCGATGCCTGCTCGAACGGCACGCCGCTCCCCGGCATCGCCGGCATTCCGGTCGAAGGCCGTTGCGGCTACGGCACGCGTCAGCCGCTGCTGGTCGTCTCACCCTACGCCAAGACCAATTATGTCGATCACACGCTGACCGACCAGACCTCGGTGACCAAGTTCATCGAGGACAACTGGCTCGGCGGTGAGCGCATCGGCCAGGGCTCGTTTGACGCCATCGCCGGCACGCTCGACACATGTTCGACTGGTCGAAGGGCAACACCCCGGCGCTCATGCTCGATCCGAAGACCGGCGAGGCCCTGTAGCAGGGTCGGGCCGATGATCGCGCGTTACTTCAGCGCGCTGTTCGTCATCTGGCGCTCGCGGGCTCGACGCTCGCGGGCGCCGGCACCGCCCGGGCCGGCGACGGCGATGCCGCCGCCTATGGCGGCTGAGGACGTGGGCGCCCTCAGCGCCGTCGCCCGGCTCGGCGCCAGGATCTTCTTCGATCCCTCGCTATCCGGCTCCGGCAAGCTCGCCTGCGCGAGCTGCCACGACCCCGCCCATGCCTATGCCCCGGCCAACGACCGCGCCGTCCAGCTCGGCGGCCCGGACCTCGCCCGCCCCGGCATCCGCACCGTTCCCTCGCTCACCTACAAGCTGCTGACGCCCGCCTTCTCCGTCGGCCCGGAAAGCCCCTTCGAGGTCGAGCCCTCGGCGATGCCCGGCCAACGGCCGGCCGCAAGCGCCGCGCCGCCACCGAGCGAGCGACTTTGTCGCCAGCCGCAGCGGCCTCGCCAAGGCCGCCACCAACGCCGCCGACATCGTGCCCGAGGGCGGCATGTTCTGGGACGGGCGCGCCGACACGCTGGAGGAACAGACCCTCGGCCCCCTGCTCT
This sequence comes from uncultured Alphaproteobacteria bacterium, assembly GCA_963812285.1. Lineage (GTDB taxonomy): Bacteria > Pseudomonadota > Alphaproteobacteria > Rhizobiales > Kaistiaceae > CAVSRC01. The sequence goes on from CAWEUR010000043.1 coordinate 10,896, forward strand.
CACCCTTCGAGATGGACAACCGCGACGCCGAGACCGTCTACGTCAAGCTGATGAAGGCGCCGCTATGCGGGCGAGTTCTCGCGGCTTTTCGGCGCCTCCGTCTTCGCCGACCACAAGCTGACGCTCGCCGAGGCCGAGTTCGCCCTCGCGCGCTACGAGGCGGAAGAGCCGCGCTTCCACCCCTTCACCAGCAAATACGACTACTATCTCAAGGGCGAGACGCCCTGTCAGCCGGCCGAGACGCGCGGCCTGAAACTCTTCGACGACCCGAAGAAGGGCGATTGCGCCGCCTGCCATCTCGACAAGCCATCCGCCGACGGCAGGCCGCCCATGTTCACCGACTACGAATACGAGGCGCTCGGCGTGCCCCGCAATCCGGCGATTCCCGCCAATGCCGACCCGCACTTCTTCGATCTCGGCATCTGCGGTCCGCTGCGCGACGATGCCTATGCGAAGCAGGCGGCCAATTGCGGCCTGTTCAAGACGCCGAGCCTGCGCAATGTCGCCACGCGCCATGTCTTCTTCCACAACGGCGTCTACACCAATCTCACCGACGTGGTCCGCTTCTATGTCCTGCGCGACACCGAGCCGGAGAAGATCTATCCGAGGCGCGCCGACGGCACGGTCTGATTTCGCCAACGACCTGCCGCCACGATATCTGAAGAACCTCGACGTGATCGATCCGCCCTTCGACCGCAAGCGCGGCGACAAGCCGGCGCTCGAACGACGCCGAGATCGCGGACCTGATCGCGTTCCTGAAGACTCTCACCGACGGCTACCGGTCCTGACGGGGCCAGTCAGCCGCCCTTCGCTTCGGCGAGCGCCTTGTCGATCTGCGGCTTGACGGTGGCGGCGAGGCTGTTGTCGAGGATCGGGCCGACGAACTTGTATTTGGATGATGCCGTCCGGCCCGACGATGAAGGTCTCCGGCACGCCATAGACGCCCCAGTCGATCGCCGTGCGGCCCTTCTGGTCGACGCCGACGGCCGCGTAGGGATTGCCGAACTCCCAAGGAAGCGCGAGCGCGTTCTCCGGCTGGTCCTTGTAGTTGATGCCGACGAGGCGGATGCGGTCGTCCTTGGCGAGCTCCTCGAGCTGCGGATGCTCCTCGCGGCAGGGCTGGCACCAGGACGCGAAGATGTTGACCAGCGTGACATGCCCCTTGAGGTCGGCTCGGCTGAGGCCCGGCACCTGGCTCCCGCCGCGATCGAGCCCGTCGAGCGGCGGCAAGCGTGAACTCCGGCGCCGGCTTGCCGACCAGCGCCGAGGGGATGGTCGCGGGATCGACGCCGGATTCGAGCTGCATCAGGAAGATCAGCGCCAGCGCCGCGAAGATGCCGAGCGGCAGGAGCATGATCAGCCGCGTCAGGGGCCGGCGTGGCGGCCGCGCGGGCTGGGATGGGGTCTCGGATGACTCATGACGCCCCCGTGCTCCGTGCCGACCGGCGCTGGACGCCGCGCGCTTCCAGATCGGCGAGCTTCCGCTTCTGCGCCCGCCCGTCGAGGATGATCCACAGGACGATCCCGATCAGCACGACCAGGGTGACCAGATAGGCGGCAATGATGAAGCCGTCATGATTCATGAGGTCAGCCGGTGGCTCCCGCCGCCGCGAGTTCGAGGCTGCGGACCCGCCGCCGCAGGATCTCGTTGCGCATCGCCATCAGCAGCAGCGCCACGAAGAGCAGCGTCATCGCCACCGCCATGACGATCAGCGGCCACAGCATGGCGGCATAGATCGTCGGCCCGCCGGCGCGGAAGATGCTCTCGCCCTGGTGCAGCGTGTTCCACCAGTCGACGGAGAACTTGATGATCGGCAGGTTGATCGTGCCGACCAGGGTCAGGATCGCCGCCGCCCGCGCCGCCTTGCCCGGGTCCTCGACCGCCCGCCACAGGGCGATCAGGCCGAGATAGAGCAGGAAGAGGACGAGCACCGAGGTCAGCCGCGCGTCCCACACCCAATAGGTGCCCCAGGTCGGCTTGCCCCACAGCGACCCGGTGACCAGCGCCAGGAAGGTGAAGGCGGCGCCGATCGGCGCCGCGCTCTTGCCTGCGACATCGGCCAGCGGATGGCGCCAGACCAGCGTGCCCAGCGCCGCCACGGCCATGATGCCGTAGCCGAACATGCCGAGCCAGGCGAAGGGCACATGGATGAACATCATCCGCACCATCTCGCCCTGCTGGTAGTCCGGCGGCGCCACGAAGAACGAAAGATAGAGCCCGACCGCCAGCCCGATCAGCGTCACGCCCCACAGCCACGGCAGGACCCGGCCGGAAAAGGCCAGGAACCGGGTCGGATTGGCGAGGTCGATGAGGGCCATGGCGGTTGTTTTAGAGAGGGCGGCGGCTCGGCGGCAATGATCGGTATCACAGGCGGGTCAATCCAGCGCGGCCCGCAGCGCCGCCGCGCCGGCGACCGGCCCGACGACGAAGCTGACCAGCGTCAGCGCGATGAGGATGAGGAAAGGCGGCAGGAAAGGCGTCGGCCCGATGATCACCGAGGCCGCCGCGTTCACCCCGAAGATCAGGACCGGGATGGTGAAGGGCAGCACCAGGACGGCGACCAGCATGCCGCCGCGACCGAGCGCCGTCGCCAGCGCCGCCCCGATCGCCCCGATCGCGGTCAGCGCCGGCGTGCCGACGAGAAGCGTCAGCGTCACCAGCGCCAGCGCCTTCGGGTCGATGTCGAGGAGCAGGCCGAGCACCGGCGCGGCGACCACCAGCGGCAGCCCGGTCGCCAGCCAGTGGCCGAGGATCTTCGCCAACGCCATCAGCTCCAGCGGCAGGCCGGTCAGGAAGAAATGGTCGAGCGTGCCGTCGTCGCGATCGTCCTGGAACAGCCGGTCGAGGCCGAGAAGCGTCGCTAGCAGCGCCCCGATCCACAGGATCGCGGGGCCGATGCGCGACAAGAGGTTGAGGTCCGGCCCGACCCCGAAGGGGATGACCGTCACCACCGCCAGGAAGAAGACCAGCCCGATCAACGCCCCGCCGCCGCTTTTCAGCGAAAGCCGCGCCGTCTGGCCGATGATCGCCAGGAACGCGTTCATGCCTCGCCGCCAAGATCGAGAGTCGTCGTAGGCGCCACCGGCAGGCCGCGATGGGTCGCCGCAATGGCGAGGCCGCCGCCCGCGAGGTGACCAGCGATCAGGCGCCCGAGGCCGGCCTCGGCGGCCGCGTCCAGCGCCGTCGTCGGCTCGTCGAGCAGCCAGATCGGCCGCGGCGCCAGCAGCATGCGGGCGATCGCCCCGCGCCGCTTCTGCCCGGCCGAAAGCACCGCCACCGGCAGATCGCCGAGCGGGCCGAGCCCGACCGCTTCGAGCGCGGCCTCAATGCTCTCGCGTTCCCCGCCCCATAGTTGCCGCCAGAAATCAAGATTCTCGACCAACGTCAGGGCCGGCTTCAGTGCGTCGAGATGCCCCAGATAGTGGACGAGCGGCCCGATTCCCTCCTCGCTGCGCCGGATCGAGGCGAATTTCGCCGGCCGACGGGCCGGATCAGCCCGGCGATCATCCGAGCAGGGTCGATTTGCCGGCGCCGTTGCGCCCGGTGACGGCGAGCAGCTCGCCATCGGCGAGGGAGAAGGTGAGATCGGCAAAGACGGCCCTTCCGCCGCGCGTCGCGGCGAGCCTCTCTCCGGTCAGGCGCATGCGATCCGGGCCCGCTTCTTGCAAAGTCTGATGGTTTGCTGCGCCTTCGCCAAGCGGGCCCCGCCCTTGATCGACTGGTATCCTCGCACAAGTTTCACTATAAAGCCGCCGTTTCCTGCAGTCGCCTGTGAGCGCGCGCCGGAGGCGGCGCTCCCCCTCGTGAGGGCCGCCCGAAATGGCCTCTCCGCTGCGCTACCCGGAGCCTGCCCTCATGTTTTCCGCGGCCCGAAGCCGAGCCTTTCGCTTCCGCACCGACGGCCCGCGCAAGATAAGGAACTGACCCGCCGTGACCAGCCTCGACAGCTTCAAATGCCGCAAAACCCTCTCCGTCGGCGACAAGACCTATGATTATTTCGACCTGAACGAGGCCGAGAAGAACGGCCTCGACGGCATTTCCCGCCTGCCCTTCTCCCTCAAGGTCCTGCTCGAGAACCTGCTGCGCAACGAGGACGGCCGCACGGTCAGCGCCGACGACATCCGCGCCATGGCCGCCTGGCTGGCGAATCGCAAGAGCGACCGCGAGATCGCCTTCCGCCCGGCCCGCGTGCTGATGCAGGATTTCACCGGCGTGCCGGCGGTGGTCGACCTCGCCGCCATGCGCGACGCCATGGAGCAGCTCGGCGGCGATCCCGAGCGCATCAACCCGCTGGTCCCGGTCGATCTCGTCATCGACCATTCGGTCATGGTCGACGAGTTCGGCAATGCCCTCGCCTTCGCCCACAATGTCGAACGCGAATATGAGCGCAACGGCGAGCGCTACACGTTCCTGCGCTGGGGCCAGTCGGCTTTCCGCAATTTCCGCGTCGTGCCGCCCGGCACCGGCATCTGCCACCAGGTCAATCTCGAATATCTCGGCCAGACCGTCTGGACCAGTGAGGACGACGGCCGCCCCATCGCCTATCCCGACACACTGGTCGGCACCGACAGCCACACCACCATGATCAACGGCCTCGCGGTGCTCGGCTGGGGCGTCGGCGGCATCGAAGCCGAAGCGGCCATGCTCGGCCAGCCGATCTCCATGCTGATCCCCGAGGTCATCGGCTTCCGCGTCACCGGCAAGCTCGCCGAGGGCGTCACCGCCACCGACCTCGTCCTCACCGTCACCCAGATGCTGCGCAAGAAGGGCGTCGTCGGCAAGTTCGTCGAGTTCTTCGGCGATGGCCTGTCGAGCCTGTCGCTCGAGGACCAGGCGACCATCTCCAACATGGCGCCGGAATACGGCGCCACCTGCGGCTTCTTCCCCGTCGACAAGGACACGCTCGCCTATCTCAAGGCGACCGGCCGCGATCCCGAGCGCATCGCCCTGGTCGAAGCCTATGCCCGCGCCCAGGGCATGTTCCGCACCGACGGCGCGCCGGACCCGGTCTTCACCGATACGCTGTCCCTCGACCTCGCCACCGTCGTGCCCTCGATGGCCGGCCCCAAGCGTCCGCAGGACCGCGTCGAGCTCGCCCATGCCGACACCGCCTTCGAATCGGCGCTTGCCGAAATCCGCAACGTCAACGGCGCCAATTCGGCCTCCGACATGGACGAGGAAGGCGGCGGTTCGGTGCCGGACCTCTACCGGAGCGCCAAGGTCGACGACAAGAACTACAGGCTGACCGACGGCGACGTGGTCATCGCCGCCATCACCTCCTGCACCAACACCTCCAATCCGAGCGTGCTGATCGCCGCCGGCCTGCTCGCCCGCAACGCCCATGAGAAGGGCCTGACCGCCAAGCCCTGGGTGAAGACCTCGCTGGCCCCCGGATCGCAGGTCGTCACCGAATATCTCGCCAAGGCCGAGCTGCAGGACGATCTCGACGCCCTCGGCTTCAACCTGGTCGGCTATGGCTGCACCACCTGCATCGGCAATTCCGGCCCGCTGCCGGAGGAAATCTCGGAGGCGATCGGCGCCGGCGACCTGGTCGTCGCCTCGGTTCTGTCCGGCAACCGCAACTTCGAGGGCCGGGTCAATCCCGACACGCGGGCCAACTACCTCGCCTCGCCGCCGCTGGTCGTCGCCTATGCGCTCGCCGGCAACATGCGGACCAACCTGACGACCGAGGCGCTCGGCAATGACCGGGACGGCAACCCGGTCTTTCTCAAGGACATCTGGCCCTCCTCCAAGGAGGTCGCCGACCTGATCCGCACCTCGATCAGCGAAGACATGTTCCGCTCGCGCTACGGCGACGTCTTCAAGGGCGACGAGAACTGGCAGACGATCAAGGTTTCCGGCGGCCAGACCTACAACTGGTCCGACACCTCGACCTATGTGCAGAACCCGCCCTATTTCGACGACATGAAGATGACGCCGGAGCCGGTCGAGGACATCGTCGACGCCCGCGTCCTCGGCCTCTTCCTCGATTCCATCACGACCGACCACATCTCGCCCGCCGGCTCGATCAAGCGCGACGGCCCGGCCGGCGACTATCTGGTCTCGCATCAGGTGCGGCCGATCGACTTCAACTCCTACGGCTCGCGCCGCGGCAACCACGAAGTGATGATGCGCGGCACCTTCGCCAACATCCGCATCAAGAACCAGATGGTGCCGGGCGTCGAAGGCGGCGTCACCGTCCACCAGCCCTCGGGCGAGGAGATGCCGATCTACGACGCGGCGATGCGCTACCAGGAGGAAAAGGTGCCGCTGGTGATCTTCGCCGGCAAGGAATACGGCACCGGCTCCTCGCGCGACTGGGCGGCCAAGGGCACCCGCCTTCTCGGCGTGCGCGCCGTCATCGCCCAGAGCTTCGAGCGCATCCACCGCTCGAACCTGGTCGGCATGGGCGTCCTGCCGCTGGTCTTCGAGGAAGGCACCTCCTGGCGCTCGCTCGAGCTCGACGGCAGCGAGACGGTCACGATCAAGGGCCTCGCCGAGGGTCTCAAGCCGCGCCAGACTCTCGAGGCCGTGATCACCCGTGCGAACGGCGAGTCCGTCACTGTGCCGCTCCTGTGTCGGATCGACACGTTGGACGAGCTCGAATATTTCAACAATGGCGGAATTCTGCACTACGTGCTGCGCCAACTGGCGCGCTAGGACGAGAGCCGGGGGGCGGATTCAACAATGACGGGCCTGTCACCCGAACGTGACTCGCAATTGAGTGAATCCGCCCATAATTTCAGCAGGTCAGCGGCCGGCCCCCGGCCGCGCCTTTATGTGGGGCAGTCTGTTGATCCGCGCTAATCCGTCCAAGCCGCTTCTCGTCCTCGCCGCCGCCGTCATCGGCGTGCTGGGCACGAGCGTGGCCGTCAACGCGGATCAGGCCCGCGCCGTGCTCGAGCTTTTCACAAGCCAGGGCTGCTCCTCCTGCCCGCCGGCCGACAAGCTGCTCGGCGATTACGCCACGGAGAAGGGCATCCTCGCCCTCTCCTTCAACGTCGACTACTGGGATTATCTCGGCTGGAAGGACACCCTTGCCAGCCACGACAATTCCGAGCGCCAGCGCGCCTATGCCGCTGCCCGTGGCGACCGCCAGGTCTATACGCCGCAGGTCGTCGTCGACGGCCGGGTCCATGTGGTCGGCAGCGACCGGGACGCCATCGACGCGGCGATCGCCAAGTATTCGCCGGACGGCCTGCCGGTGCCGATCACGCTGACCTCGACCTCCGACGCCACCACCGTCAATATCGGCGCCGCGCCCGCCGGCGTCGTCGCCAAGGGCACCCTGTGGCTCGCCATGTATGACGACGCCGTCACCGTCCCGATCCAGCACGGCGAAAACACCGGCAAGACGATCACCTATCACAACGTCGTTCGCAAACTCCGCCCGATCGCCATGTGGAAGGGCGAGAAGATGTCGGTCGACCTGCCCAAGAGCGAGATGGTCCAGGCCAAGGCCGACCGCTGCGCCGTCTTCCTGCAGGAAGAGACCCCCGCCGGCCTCCCCGGCCCCATCCTCGGCGCCTCGGCGATCGGCGTGCATCACTGATCGCGCCCACCGCCCGCCGAAGCGGGACGCTTGACCCCGACGCCTTCCCGGTCTGTATTCTTCCGCGCTCTGGCCTAAGCTGAGCCGGATTACGCGCCGGCATTCGGCCGATGCCCCCACCCTCAGACCTGAATCAGCCATGATCGTCGAAACCGGACCGCTGCGGCCCATCCTGCGCGAACTCGACAGGGCGGAGGCCGTGACCGTCACCGCCATGGAGGGCGGCAGCCTGCCGGCGTTCCGCCTCGACCTTGCCGACGGCGCGCGACTGGTCCTGAAGACCTATCCGGACACCAGCGCCAAGACGCCGGCGAGGGAAGCCTTCGCCTCGGCGCAACTGCCCGATCTCGGCATCCCGGTCACCCGTTACCTGCTCATCGATGAGACGAAGACGCGCCTGCCCTTCCGTTTCGCGCTCACTACCTACCTGCCAGGCGTCACCGCCCACAGCCTCGGGGACCATCCCGGCATTTCCACCGTCTATCGCCAGATGGGCGCGCTCCTGCGCCGGCTGCACGCCGTGCCGATGGCGGGCTACGGGTCCTTCGGGTCGGACGGCATGGCCGATCCAGTCGACACCAACGCGGATTTCATGCGCGCCGTCATCGCCACCACCTTCGAGCGCTTCCGCCATTTCGGAGGCGACGCGAGGCTGACGGAACGGTTGCGCGCGATCATCGAGGATCGCTTCGATGACGTCGTCATGCACAGCACCGGTCCGGTCTTCGCCCATGACGACCTGCAGCCCGGCAATGTCATCGTGACCCACGAGCCGGACGGAACGCTGGCCCTCGGCGGCCTCATCGACTTCGGCAACGCCCATGCGACCGACGCGGTCTACGACCTCGCCAAGTGCCTCTTCTGCTCGCGGCATCACGCGCCGGACTGCGCCATGCCCTTCATGGAGGGCTACGGCCCGGTCAATCATCCCGATTCCGAAGGCGCGGTGTCGTACTACACGCTGCTCCACCGCATGATGATGTGGTGGTGGCTGCGCCATCTCGGCGACATCGCCGCCGACGAGCCCTGCGACCTCATCGACGATTTGCAGGCGACGGCCGACGCCTGAGCGGCGCTACAGCCTGCCCTCGATCAGCCGTGAGACCCGCGCCGCGTGATCGGCCGGGTCCTCGGGCGACTCGCCATCGAGGATGCGCGCCTCGCCGTAGAGGATGATCGCGGCATCCTCCAGCACCGGCGTCTCACCGCCCGCGACCGCCTTCTCCGCCAGCGCCTTGATCAGCGGATGGGTCGGGTTGAGCTCAAGCACCGGCGCGGTACGCGTCTTGATCTGCTCCTGCCGGGCAAGGAACTTCTCGAGCTGGCGATCGGGGCCGAGATCGGCCGCGACAACGCAGACCGGGCTGGTCGTCAGTCGGCTCGAGGCGCGCACCTCGCTCACCCGGTCGCCGAGCGTCTGCTTGAACAGCGCCGCAAGCGTCGCGATCGCGCTTTCCGGGGCCGCCTCGGCCGCCGCGTCGCCGTCGAGCAGCGGGATATTGGCAAGGTCCGCCGCCCCTTGCGTCACCGACTGGAACGGCTTGCCGTCGAAACCGAGCGCCGTGCGCACCCAGAACGCATCGACCGGATCAGCGAGCACCAGCACTTCAATGCCGCGCTTGGCGAAGCCCTCGAGCTGCGGCCCGGCGAGGATCGCCGCCTCGCTCTCGCCGAGCGCGTAATAGATCGCCGTCTGGTTGGGTCGCATGCCCGCCACATAATCGGCAAGGCTGCGCCACTCTTCCCTGTGGCGTGGTCGTGTGGAAGCGGGCGATCTTGTAGAGCGCGTCGCGGCGCTCGGCGTCCTCGTAGAGCCCTTCCTTGAGGACCGGGCCGAAGGCCGTCCACACCTTCTCGAAGGCCTCCCTGTCGCTCTCGGCAAGCTTCTCGATATCGGAGAGAATGCGGTTGGTGACGCCCTTGCCGATCGCCTCCAGCACCGGGTTCTTCTGCAGCATCTCGCGCGACAGGTTGAGCGGCAGGTCCTCCAAGTCGATGACGCCGCGCACGAAGCGCAGCCATGCCGGCAGGATCTGCGCCTCGTCGGTGATGAACACGCGGCGCACATAGAGCTTCACCCGTCCGCGCCGATCGGGATCGAAGAGATCGAAGGGCTTCATCGACGGCACGAAGAGAAGCACCGAATATTCGTGCCGCCCTTCCGCGCGGTAGTGGACGGTCAGCGCCGGCTCGTCGAACTGGCCGCTGACATGGCCGTAGAACTCGGCGTACTCCTCCGCCGTGACGCTCGATTTCGGCCTTGCGCCACACCGCGCTGCCATCGGCCAGCGTCTTCTCGCCGTCGGCGAGCTTCCACACGATCGGCACCGGCACATGCGCCGAATAGGCCGCCACCACCCGCTCGATGGTCGCCTGCTCGGCGTAGGTCTTGGAATCCTCGTTGAGCGTCAGCACCACCCGCGTGCCGCGCGCCGGCGCCTCGTCGAGCGCCGACCGGCTCGATCGTGAAGGTGCCCTGACCGTCGGACCGCCAGGCGCCAGGCCTCTTCGCCATCGGCCCGGCGCGAGATCACCTCGACCTCGGCCGCCGCCATGAAGGCCGAATAGAAGCCGACGCCGAACTGGCCGATCAGCGCCGAGCCCTCGCCGCCTGCCAAGGCTGTCCAGGAAGGCGCGCGTGCCCGAGCGCGCGATCGTGCCGAGATTGCTCGACCAGCTCGCCGCCGGTCCATGCCGATGCCGTTGTCCTCGATCGTCAGCGTGCCGGCGCCAGCATTGCCGGAAAGCGTGATCTTGAAGGCGTTGTCCTCCGGCAGAAGCTCCGGCTTCTCAAGGGCAAGCGTGCGCAGCTTCTCGCAGGCATCAGCCGCATTGGAGATCAGCTCGCGCAGGAAGACGTCGCGGTTGGAATAGACCGAGTGAACCATCAGGGAGAGGAGCCGCGAGACTTCCGCCTCGAAGCTGCGCGTCTCGGCTGCCGGCTTTTCCCTGGCGTCTGCGTCCGCGCTCATGGTCGCAATCCTCCTGTCGTCTCGGAAATGTGTTCTGGCGGGCTTCCGGGGCTGATATCGCCGGTGGCGAAGCCGGATTCAAGTCCGCTGGGGCAGAGACGGCATTGGCGGCGCCAAACAAAAAGGCCGGCACAAGGCCGGCCAAAGGCGCATCTCTGAGGATTCAACTCGTCAAGAACAGGTGGTCCGGCTCAGTGTATGACCCCGGGGGGCTGGGGGGCTGAGAATTACCGAAGCCTTCACCGAACCGGACCGTCTGAGGCAACGATCAGGAGGATGGAAGCCCATGTTGGCGGGCCAAGGGCTGAAAAGGGGCAAAATCATGGTTTTCAACACGACCCGGTTGCCGATGATCCGGCTCCTGCCCGCTTCACCCTTGCCACGCGCTGCGAACGGGTCAATCATGACATCAGCGTGACGCACGGAGGAGTCATGAGCGAGACCGAAGAAAAAGAGCCCTCCGGCGGCCGGGCGAATCTCGTCGCCCTCGCCGCCGTCAGACAGTCCCCGCAACCCGGACAGCACACGCTGACCAGCTTCGACCGGCGGGAACTCAACGAGATCCTCAAAATCTATGGCCGCAAGGTCGCCGACGGCGAATGGCGTGACTACGCCATCGACCATCTGCGCGAGGAGGCGGTGTTTTCCATCTTCCGCCGCTCCTCGGAAGTGCCGCTTTACCGGATCGTCAAGCAGCCGAAGCTCGCCCGTCGTCAGGGCGCCTATTCGGTGGTCGCCGCGACCGGGCTCATCCTCAAGCGCGGCCACGACCTCGGCAACGTATTGAAGGTTCTCGACAAGCGGTTGAGCCTGGTCGTCGCCTGAGCCTGCCGTCCGGATCGGTGCCCCGAGGGTTGCTACAGCCCTGCGAGAGCCTTAAATCAGGGCGTCTTTTATCTGCGGCGCCCGTTTCGGGCTTGGCCGTCACACATTGCGGGTCTGCTGATGAATGCCCTTCTCAGCGTTATCTTGTTGGTCGCGCGGCTCTACATTTACATCCTGATTGCCGCGGCCATCCTGTCGTGGCTGATCGCGTTCAATGTCGTGAATACGCGAAATCAGTTGGTGTCGATGATCGCTGACGCCCTCTGGCGGCTGACCGAGCCGGTCCTGCGGCCGATACGCCGGGTCCTGCCGAATCTCGGCGGGCTCGATCTGTCGCCGGTCGTGGTCATACTCGTTCTCGTCTTCATCATGAACCTGATCGCCCGCTACCAGTTCGGCCTGCCGCTTTAGGGCAATCGCGGGAAAGGCGGCGAGCACTTTTCCGTCGGAAATCGTGACGGAACGGTCGGCCGGTAGCGGATCGTCGATTCCGTCAAACGAGGGCTGGCGCGAGGCTGACCATGGCCTGCTATCGCATCGAAGGCGGCGCGATCCTTCTCGATCTCCGGCTGACACCGAAAGCCGCCCGTGATTCGCTCGACGGACGGGCCTGCCTGTCCGACGGTCGCGAGGTTGCCCTCGCCCGCGTCCGCGCCGTCCCCGACAAGGGCGCCGCCAACAAGGCGCTCATCGCCCTTCTCGCCAAGGCCCTGGGCGTGGCGAAATCCGATATTTCCCTGGTCTCGGGCGCGACCGCGCGGCTGAAGCGCCTGCGCATCACGGGCGATACCGCCGCCCTCGCCCGGATCGTCAAGGCGTTGCCCGAAAATAGCGGCAAGGCCTGAGGCCGATCGCCGTTTCACGGAGAACCCGGTTCGGCCCGCCGTATCGCTCACGCCGCAATTGTGGATGAAAAGGCGGGTCCCGCCGGCCGGCTCGTTCTGGAATGGCCCTAGCGGGCGCGCGGCCAGGCGAAGGCGATCTTGGTGAGGGCCGTATCGCCGAACCGCTCGCTCGCCTTGGCCACCTTGCGGCCGCCGGCATTGCGATAGAAGCCGCAGGCGTTCTCGTTGTCGGCGAGCGCCCAGACGATGATCGAATCGAAGCCGAAACGGGCGAGCTCCTTGCGCGCCGACAGGAACAGCCGCGTGCCAAGGCCGACGCCCTGATATTCGGGTTTCAGATAGATTTCGTAGACCTCGCCCTTCTGGCCGAGATTGCGCGCGCAATTCGGCCCGAACGTGGCGTAGCCGGCGATCGCACCGCCGACCTCGATCACCAGGATGGCGGTGCCCCGCCGGATCGCCCGGTCCCACCAGCGCGGGCCCCGGCGGGCGACGATCCGCGCCAGTTCCTTGGCAGGGATGATGCCGTCATAGGCGTAGCGCCAGGCCGCATCGTGAACCTCGGTGATTGCCTCCGCATCACCGGATTCCGCCCGTCTCACGCCGATCGCCAAAGTGCTCATGGGGGTCGAGCTTATGACCCTCGGCGACGACTGCAAAGAGGCAAGAGCGACTTGACTTGCAGATTTTGTGGGCATGTGTTGCACACCTGCTGCGCGACAATCCGCGCGTTCGTCTCCGCCAATCCGAGCGCTTTGGCCGCGACAGAGCGAGTCCTGTCGCGGAGAACTTGCGGCGCCTCAGGCGGCGCCGGCTCGCAGCGCGCGCTTGCGGTCGTTCGGATCGAGCAGGCGCTTGCGCAGGCGGATCGCCTTCGGCGTCACCTCGACCAGTTCGTCGTCGTCGATATAGGCGAGCGCCTTTTCCAGCGTCATCTTGATCGGCGGCGTCAGGCGCACGGCCTCGTCCTTGCCGGCGGCGCGCACATTGGTGAGCTGCTTGCCCTTCATGACATTGATCTCGAGGTCGTTGTCGCGGGTGTGCTCGCCGACGATCATGCCGCGATAGACCTTGGCGCCGGGCTCGATCATCATCGGCCCGCGATCCTCCAGCTTCCACATCGCATAGGCGACCGCCTCGCCCGATTCGTTGGAGATCAGCACGCCGTTGCGGCGCCCGGCGATGTCGCCGCGATAGGGCTCGTAGGCGTGGAAGACGCGGTTCATCACCGCCGTGCCGCGGGTGTCGGTGAGAAGTTCGCCCTGATAGCCGATGAGGCCACGGGTCGGCGCGTGGAGGACGAGCCGCTGCCGGTTGCCGCCCGAGGGGCGCATCTCGACCAGGTCGGCCTTGCGCTGCGACAGCTTGTCGATGACGACGCCGGAGAATTCCTCGTCGACGTCGATCGTCACTTCCTCGATCGGCTCCAGCCGCTGGCCGGTCTTCTCGTCCGTCTGGAAGACGACCTTGGGCCGCGACACGCCGAGCTCGAAACCCTCGCGGCGCATGGTCTCGATCAGGATGGCGAGCTGCAATTCGCCGCGGCCGGAGACGACATAGGCATCGGAATTGGGCGCCGCATCGACCTTGAGCGCCACATTGCCCTCCGCCTCGCGCATCAGCCGCTCGCGGATGACGCGGCTCTGCACCTTGGCGCCTTCCGTCCCGGCGAGCGGCGAATCGTTGACCAGGAAGGTCATCGACAGGGTCGGCGGATCGATCGGCTGCGCCTGCAGGGGTTCGGTGACCTCGAGCGTGCACAGCGTATCGGCGACGTTGAAATTCGGCAGGCCGGCGATGGCGACGATGTCGCCGGCTTCCGCCTCCTCGATCGGCGCCCGGTCGATGCCGCGGAAGGCGAGGATCTTCGACACCCGCCCCTGCTCGACCAAGTCGCCCTGCCGGTCGAGCACCTTCACCGCCTGGTTGGTGACGATGCCGCCGGAAAAGATCCGGCCGGTGATCAGGCGTCCGAGATAGGGGTTGCTCTCGATCAGCGTGCCGAGCATGCGGAACGGGCCGGGCTCGACGGTCGGCGGCGGAACATGGCGCAGGATCAGCTCGAACAGCGGTACCATGCCCTTGTCGGTCGGCCCGTCCGGCGAATCGGCCATCCAGCCCTGCTTGGCCGAGCCGTAGATGATCGGGAAATCGAGCTGCTCGTCGGTGGCGTCGAGCGCCGCGAAGAGGTCGAACACCTCATTGACCACCACGTCCGGCCGCGCGTCGTGCTTGTCGACCTTGTTGATGCACACGATCGGCTTGAGGCCGATCTTCAGCGCCTTGCCGACGACGAATTTGGTCTGCGGCATCGGCCCTTCGGCGGCATCGACCAGCACGATGGCGCTGTCGACCATGGACAGGATGCGCTCCACCTCGCCGCCGAAATCGGCATGGCCGGGGGTATCGACGATGTTGATGCGCGTATCCTGCCAGACGACCGAGGTCGCCTTGGCGAGGATGGTGATCCCGCGCTCGCGCTCCAGGTCGTTGGAGTCCATGACCCGTTCGGCGACCCGCTGATTCTCGCGGAAAGCGCCGGATTGCTGGAGCAGGCGATCGACCAGGGTCGTCTTGCCGTGGTCGACGTGAGCGATAATGGCAATGTTGCGGAGCGACATGAAAACCTTCAATCGGCCGTGCTCGGCCCGCGCCGCATATAAGCGAGGTGGAGCAAAAGGGAAAGTGGGCGCTTGATTCTGAAGGCATTTGTGCTGAACGGCGGAAGCCGCCGGCCGCCTTTCGCGATGCAACGCAAATGAGCAACAGCACGCTTGCGGCCGGGCATGGCATGAACGAAACTGGCCCCGCGGAAGGTCCGCCGGAGTCCCCGAAATGCGCCCTGCCACGCGCAGGCTAACAGTCCTGGGCTCGCTCGACGTGGCCGGCTACACGGCGCTGGTCGAACAAGACGAGCGCGGCACGCTGATGGAACTGGCCGCCATCCGGCGCCAGATCCTGCGGCCAACGCTCGACCTTAATAACGGCAATCTTTTCAAGACCATGGGCGATGGCGCCCTGGTCGAGTTCCCCAGCGTCCAGGACGCGGTCGAATGGGCGATCGCCTTCCAGACCGCCATGCACGAGCGCAATCGCGACCGCGGCGAGCGGGCGCTGCGGGCCCGGCTAGCCATCGCCCTCGCCGACGTATTCGTCCAGGGCAGCGACCGTTTCGGTGCCGCCGTCGGCTTCGTCGTCCGCCTGCAGCAGGCCGCGCCAGTCGGCGGCATCGCCATCACCCATTCGGTCCGCTGGCAGCTCGTCAGGCCGATCGTCGCCCGTTTCCTGCGTGTGCCCGAGGTGCGGCTGAAAGGCATCGAAGACCCGATCGAGATATTCACATGGCTGCCACCCGGCGAGTCGGACGAAGAGGTTCGGCAGCAACCGGCCGCGGCCGAGCCGGCGACACCGGTGATCGCCGCCCCGCCCATGGGCAGCACCGATCTGCCCTCGATCGCGGTCCTTGCCTTCGACAACATGTCCGGCGACATCCATGCTGATTCGATCGCCGACGGTATCGTCGAGGAGATCACCGCGACGCTGTCTCGCATCCGCGATTTCACCGTCATCGCCCGCAATTCGGCCTATGCCTACAAGGGCCGCCCGCGCGACGTGCGCGAGGTCTCGCGCGCCCTTGGCGTGCGCTACGTCCTCGAGGGGAGCCTGCGCAAGGCCGCCGACCGCATCCGCGTCACCGCCCAGCTCGTCGACGCCACCACCGGCAACCATCTGTGGGCCGACAGCTACGAGGGTGTCCTTCACGACCTCTTCGACTTCGAGGATGAGATCGCCGAGCGCGTCGCCGGCGCGGTCCACCCCTCGATCCGCGCCGCCGAGATCGCGCTCGCCCGGCGCAAGCGGCCGGAGAATCTCGTCGCCTATGATCTGGTCCTGCGCGCCCTGCCCCATCTCTGGGCCCATCGGCGCAAGGACAACGAGACCGCCCTCGCCCTGCTCGACCAGGCATTGGCGCTCGACCCCGACTATGCCCGCGCCGCCGCGCTCGCCGCCTGGGCGCGTGGCCAGCAGATCGTCTACAACTGGACCGCCGACATTGCGGCCGAACGCGCCGCGGCCGAAGCGCTGATCGCCCGGGTCGGCTCGGGTGCCGACGACGACCCGATGGCGCTGACGGCGCTCGGCACGGCGATCATGCTGGCGCTGACCGATATCGAGCGCGCCGCCCATTTCGTCGACCGGGCGCTGGCGCTCGATCCCAACCAGGCCTGGGCATGGACGCGCCGCGGCTTCCTGCATGTCTATCGCGACGATCCGCAGTCCGGCATTCCCTGCTTCGAGCGCGCCATCCGCCTGTCACCGCTCGATCCGTTCCATTTCAACTGCTACATCGGCTTGGGGCTAGCCCATTTTGCCGCCGGCGCCCCGCGCGAGGCGGCGCGCTGGACCGAGCGGGCGCTCGGCGAGCGCCTCGGCATGACCTGGCCCTATCGCGACCTGACCGTCTTCCTTGCCCATGCCGGCGAGATCGAGGCGGCGCGCAAGGCGCTCGCCCGGCTGACCGCGACCCGGCCGCACCTGACGCTCCGCTATGTGGAGGATTCGCTGGGCTTCATGACGCCGCCGCTGCGGCAACGCTATGTCGAGGGCCTGAGGCTGGCGGGCCTTTCCGAGTAGCGCCGCTTCAGGCGCTGTGCCGCCCGTTCTGGTCGCCATGGGCGCTGACCCACTCGCCGCCCCCGAGCATCATCAACTCGTAGAGGTTCTCCTGGCTGACATAGCCGATGAAGCGCCCGGTTTCGTTGACGACGCCGGCGAAGGGCATTTTGTGGTCCTGCATCATCTTGACGGCGAGTTCGAGTGACTGCCCCACCCTGACGGTCGGCACATCCTTGGTCATGACATCGATCACCGGCGTTGCCGGTCCGCTGGTCTTCATGGCGCGGATCATGGCCTCGCGGGTCAGGATGCCGCGCAGGCGCCCGCCGCCGTCGACGACTGGGAATTCGTGCTGTGTCGTGCGGATGAGCGCCTCCGCCGCCGCATCGACCGTCGCCTGCGGCCCGAGGCTCTCGAAAGCGCGTACCATGGCGCCCTCGGCCGGCAGGCGACGCGCCGCCTCGATCAGGCTGACGTCACCGGCTTCACTCGCCGCCGCCAGATAGACGAAGATGGCGATGAAGACGAGGATGGCATTGCCGCTCATCAGGCCGAGAAAGCCGAGGGCGAAAGCGAAGCCCTGGCCGATGCGCGCCGCCAACTCGGTCGCCCGCCGCCGGCCCATGCGGAAGGCAAGCAGCGCCCGCAGCACCCGCCCGCCATCCATCGGAAAGGCGGGAATGATGTTGAAGAGAACGAGGAAGATGTTGACGCCGGCCAGCCGGACCAGGAAGCCCGGCCCCGGGTTCTCGATCTGCGCCATGGCCGACAGGTCGAACTTCGCGCCGAGCACGAGGATGATGACGAAGGCGATGACCACGTTGACCAGCGGCCCGGCGACGGCGATGACGATTTCCTGGGATGGCTTCTCCGGCAGGCGCGACAGGCGCGCCAGGCCGCCGATCGGCAGCAGCGTGATATCCGGCGTCGAGATCCCGTAGTGGCGCGCCGCCAGCGCATGACCGAGCTCATGCAGGAGCACGCAGGCGAACACCGCGACGACGAAGGCGACGCTGGCGACGGCCGCGCCGGTGCCGCCCTGGATGAACTCGGCAATGGCGATCCAGGCGAGAAAGATCAGGAACGTCAGATGAATGCGGATTTCGCTCCCTGCCACGCGGGCGATGGTGATCGACCAAGTCATCGATGCGCGTTCCTGTCTTGGCGACATCGGCCGGCGGACGCCGCCAATGGTCCGATCGGGCAGACCGCCCCCCCTTTACTCCCGACCAATGTGGTCACCGGCGCGGCATCCGGCAAGTCGGCGGATGGCCGCGACCCAGGGGCGCGGATGATTGATCGGGGGGGCCGGCGACCGCTCTAGGAAGCGGTCTTCCAGGCGAAACGCGGTAGCGCGTCGACCGCGGGACGCCTGACCAGGGTTGTCGCGCCGTCGGCCGAAAGCGGTGGGCTCAGCAGGAAGCCCTGCACCTCCGTGCAGCCCTGCTCGCGCACCAGTTCGAGTTGGTCTTCCGTCTCGATGCCCTCGACCGTGGTCGTCATGCCGAGACTGCGGGCGAGACCGATGACCGCGGCGATGATTGCCAGATTGTCGGCACGCGACGACAAGTCGTGCACGAAGGACTGGTCGATCTTGATTTTGTCGAAGGGGAAGGAGCGCAGATAGCTGAGGCTCGAATAACCGGTGCCGAAATCGTCCATCGAGATGCGAACGCCGAGGCGCCGGATCTGGTGGAGGGTCTTCAGGGTCGATTCGTTCTCCGCCAGAAGCACCGATTCGGTCACCTCCAGCTCCAACCGGTCCGGCACCAGATTGGCCGCGGCCAGGGCGGCGATGACGTGCTGTGTCAGGTTAGGACCGCGGAACTGGACGGGAGACAGGTTGACCGCCACCCGCACCGACTCCGGCCAGGCGGCCGCCACCAGGCAGGCTTCGCGCAGCACCCATTCGCCAAGCGCGACGATCAGACCAGTCTCCTCGGCGATCGGGATCGCCTCCTCCGGCATCACCAGCCCGCGCTCAGGATGGCTCCAGCGCAGAAGCGCCTCGAATCCGCAGACCCGGTTTTCGATCAGGCTGAAGAGCGGCTGGAAGACGAGCGTAAACTGGCCTTCGGCGAGGCCGCGGCGCATGCCCGTCTCGAGCACCAGACGCGCCTGCAGCGCCTCGTCCATGCCCTTCTCGAAGAAGTGGTACGCGCCGCGCCCCTCGGCCTTGGCCCGATAGACGGCGAGGTCGGCATTCTTCATCAGCGTCTCGACGTCATGTCCGTCGGCCGGTCCGACGGCGATGCCAACACTGGCGCCGATGAGGACATGATGGTTCTCGATGTCGAAGGGATCCGACATCGCCCGTACCACCCGGTCGGCGAGCACGGAGGCGCTGGTCGCTTCGTTCAGCGGGCCGTGCAGGATGGCAAACTCGTCGCCGCCGAGCCGGGCGACGAGGTCGGTCTCGCGGCAAGTGGCGCGCAGCCGGTCGCTGACGGCCTTGAGAACCGCGTCGCCAACCCCATGGCCATGCATGTCGTTGACCGCCTTGAAGTGATCGAGGTCGACGAAGAGCAGCGCGACGGTCTCGCCGCGCTTGATGCGCGCCGCCGATGCATCGACCTGTTCGCGGAAGTACATGCGGTTCGGCAGGTCGGTCAGGCCGTCATGGCGCGCAAGATGGCGGATGCGCTCATCGGCCCGGCGCTGCTCGGTGATGTCCTGATGGGTCGACACCCAGCCGCCGTCGCGCATCGGGTGGTGAAGGATCGAAATGACCCGGCCGTCCCGCAGTTCGACCGTATCGACCGTGTATTTGGCATCGGCGACGATCTCGAGCCGCCGGTCGACATAGGCCTGCGCCGTCGCCGCCGGATGCACGCCGCGCGCGATGCGGTTCTTCAAGATGTCCTGAAGCGATGTGCCGGGCTGCACCAGTTCGGGCGGCAGGCCGTAGATGTCCGCGTAGCGCTTGTTGCAGATGACCAGCTTCTGCTCGTCATCGAACATGCACAGGCCTTGCGAGATATTGTTCACCGCTGCCTCGAAGCGCATGTTCTGCAGCGCCAGGTCCGCCTCGCGCTGCTGCAGCGTCGTCAGCCGGTCGCGCTCGTCGGTCACATCCTCATGGGTCGACACCCAGCCGCAATCGGCGCTGCGCCGGAAGCTGATCTTGATGGTGCGGCCATTGGCGAGCACCTCCTCGGCGACCGAGGTCGCAGCGCTCGCCAGGTTTGAGATGCGGGCGCGGTAGAACTCGTGGAGCTCGCCGGCCGTCCGCCCCGCATGATTGCCGGCCTCGATGCTCGCATAGAAGAAGTCGGCGAGGCTCGCCCCCGGCCGCAGAGCGTTCGGCGCCAGCCCGTAGATCCTGGCAATTTCCCCGTTCCAGGTCTTCAGCGTGAGGTCCGGGCTCCAGATGCAGAAGCCGTAGGGCATGCTTTCCAGCGCCGCATCGAAGCGCAGGTTCTGCTCGCGCAGGTCGGTCTCGCGCTGCCGCTGCCGGGTGATGTCCTCATGGGTGATCACCCAGCCGAGCGCGGGTGAGCGCAAGTAATTGGCCTTGATCGTACGGCCGTTGATCGACTTCTCGTAGATCGTGTTGGTGGTCGCGGCCGCCGTATCGTCGAGCCGGCTGGCATAGAGCGCGTGCAGCGTTTCAGCGCTCGCGTCGGGATGGTTGCCCGCCGCGATGGTCAGGTGGCAGACCTCGACGAGCGGCATGCCCTTGTAGAAGCACGCGCCCGGCAGGTCATAGATGTCCAGATAGCGCTGGTTCCACAGGAGCAGGCGATGGTCGGCGTCCCAGATGGAAAAGCCGTAGGGCATGCTTTCCAGGGCAGCATTCAGCATCGCCGCCTCGCCGGACGGCGCCAGATTACCGCGCGGCCCTGGGTTGTCGCGGCCCATGATTGCCTTCCGGATCAGCAGCTCCGGAACGCTTGCATCGATCTGCTTAACGCGGGTTTAAGCTTCAACGCGAAGATGCAGGCAAAGCCATCCCCGATCGCGACGAGCGCACGCCCGCCCCCCGCTTTCGGCGCCTATCCTTAATCGCCGCTTGCCGCCTTCGCCCGAAGGCCCGGCCCCTGCCCACCGTTTCGCGCTGCGATTGCGCGCCTCTGCCAAACGGCGAGCGGGCCCGTGCGGTCCGGCGCCCTCAACCCTTGCGGTCGCGGGCGGCGAGCGTCCTCAACCGCAGGGCATTGAGGCGGATGAAGCCGGCGGCGTCCTTCTGGTCATAGGCGCCGCGATCGTCCTCGAAGGTGACCAGCGCGTCGGAATAGAGCGACTTGTCGCTCTTGCGGCCGACGACGATGACATTGCCCTTATAGAGCTTCAGCCGCACGACGCCTTCCACATTGGTCTGGCTCTCGTCGCACAGCGCCTGCAGCATCAGCCGCTCCGGCGCGAACCAGAAGCCGTAATAGACCAGCTCGGCGTAGCGCGGCATCAGCAAATCCTTCAGATGCGCCGCCTCGCGATCGAGCGTCAGGGATTCCATGGCCCGGTGCGCGACATGCAGGATCGTGCCGCCGGGCGTCTCGTAGATGCCGCGCGACTTCATTCCGACGAAGCGGTTCTCGACAAGATCGATCCGGCCGATGCCGTTGTCGCGGCCGAGCGCGTTGAGCCGGGTGAGCAGGTCCGCCGGCGACAGATCCTTCGCCATCGACCGCGACCGCGTTGCCCGCCTTGAAGCTGATCTCGACCTCGGTCGGCTTGTCCGGCGCATCCTCCGGCGCGACCGTGCGCTGGAAGACGTAAGGCGGCGGCTCGACCCAGGGGTCCTCGAGCACCTTGCCCTCGGACGAGGAGTGCAGGAGGTTGGCGTCGACCGAGAACGGCGCCTCGCCGCGCTTATCCTTGGGCACTGGGATCTGGTACTTCTCGGCGAATTCGATCAGGTCCGTGCGCGACTTGAAGTCCCATTCGCGCCACGGCGCGATCACCCGGATATCCGGATTAAGCGCATAGGCGGAGAGCTCGTAGCGCACCTGGTCGTTACCCTTGCCGGTCGAGCCGTGGGAGATGGCGTCGGCGCCGGTCTCGGCGGCGATCTCGACCAGGCGCTTGGCGATCAACGGCCGGGCGATCGAGGTGCCGAGCAGGTAGACGCCCTCATAGAGCGCGTTCATGCGCATCATCGGGAAGACGAAGTCGCGGACGAACTCCTCGCGCACATCCTCGATGCGGATGTCCTTGATGCCGAGCATCTCGGCCTTCTTGCGCGCCGGCTCCAGTTCCTCGCCCTGGCCGAGATCGGCGGTGAAGGTCACCACCTCGGCGCCGTAGGTGGTCTGCAGCCACTTCAGGATGATCGAGGTGTCGAGGCCGCCGGAATAGGCCAGAACCACCTTCTTGATGTCGTCTTGGGCCATGGAAATCGCCTGATTGGAAACGGGCCGGCAGAGGCCCCTGTCGCGGTGAAGGCCGGCACTTTAACGGCAAGCGCCTCGCGCGCAAGGGCGCCCCGCCGGCGTGGTCAGCCGCGCTTCGGCCAGAGCCGGCGCAGCCCTTCGCCGGCGCGCGTCGAGGCTCGCCTCGATCGCCGCCTCGGCTGAAGCCCGGCGGCGGATGGCTGATGTAGAGCCGGTGGAAGACGGCGATGACGACCAGCGTCAGGCCCCAGGCGAGCACCACGTCGGAGAGGAAGTGCCCGCCGAAGGCGATGCGGTTGAGCGAGGCGACAACCGCCACGATCGCGAGCCGCGATCGCCACCGGCTGGCGCCAGCGCGCCGGCACCACCAGGGCGAGCGCCATCAGCCAGATGGCCGAGGACGCCTCGCCCGAGACGAAGGAGCAGTTGGTGCCGCAATAGTTGCTGATCTGCCAGACCGGCACGTAGGGCGGCATGACCGCCAAAGGCGTCGACCATGAACGGCCGCGGCCGGCCCCAATGATTCTTGAGGATCAGATTGACGACGATGCCCGGCCCGATCGCCAGCGTCGAGGCGAGGAAGAAGATCGTCTGCGGCGCGATTGGCGTCGGGTGCGACGGGCGCGCGAGCTTCACCACCAGCGCCGATCACAATGACCGCCAGCACGATCCAGGGGAGCGCATCGCCGATGGCCGCGCAGGCCGATGAAGGCAGCGAGCCGGCTCACCGGGAAGCCGATGGCGGGATCGTAGAAGAGCCTCGTGAACCACATGTCGACGCCCGGAAAGGTCGAGAAGAAGACGCGACGCGGCGACGACGAAGAGGAGGACTCGCCACGATCGGATCGGCCAGCCAGGGACGGCAAGCGCGCCAGCGTCATCGGCGTCCGACCTGGTCTCGGCGTCGCGGTCGGTCAAATCACGTGTCCTCATCGGCGCCGGCACTCTATCGCCTCGTGCCGGGCGGTCCAATGCCCGCCCTGCCGCCGGTCTCGGCTTCGGCTATGCTCGCATCGGTGATCGCCCCGACGTTCCTGACGCTCCGCCATGTTCGCCGATTTCGTCCCGAGTCTGCCGTCCTTGCGACCTTCGCCCTCGCCTCCGTCGTCCTCGGCCTGACGCCGGGGCCGGACATGACGCTGTTCCTGTCGAAGACCGTGGCCCAGTCGCGTGCCGCCGGCCTTGCCGCCTTTGCCGGCGCGTCGACCGGGCTCGTCGTCCATTCGGTCGCCGGTCGCCGCCGGCCTGTCGGTGGTGCTTGCTGCCTCGGTGACGGCCTTCACGGTCCTGAAGGTCATCGGCGCGCTCTATCTCGCCTATCTGGCGATCGACGCGATCCGCCACGGCTCGTCCCTGTCGCTCGACCAGCGCGCGCCGCGCCCGAACGCCTGCGCGCGATCTACCTGAAGGGCCTGCTGGTCAATCATCCTCAACCCGAAGATCATCATCTTCTTCCTGACCTTCCTGCCGCAATTCGTCTCCCCGCACGATCCCCATGCCGGCAAGAAGATGCTCTTCCTCGGCCTCACCTTCATCGTCGTCAATGTGCCGGTCTGCGTGCCGCTGATCTTCTCGGCCGACAAGATCGCCGGCTTCCTCAAGCGCTCGCCGAAGGCGACCCGTTTCGTCGACTGGCTCTTCGCCGGCGTCCTCGGCGCGTTCGCCGTCAAGCTGGTCCTGACCCAGACGAAGTAGGCAAGGAGCCTGCTCAGCCGCGCGGCGTTTCTCCCGGCGGCCGCACTATCGACGGCGCCGGCTCCCGCACGACACCCGAGTAACGTCCGGCCAGCAGCCAGTAGGCGAAGCCGCCGGCAAAGCCCGCGGCGAGCGCGATCGTCAGGACATGACCGCCCCAGCCGCCCTCATAGGCGGCCGAAATGCGCGCCGTAATATCCAGTGCCGACGACGAACGCGTCGACCGCCTCGACCGCCACCATGGAGAGCGGCAGTGGCCGCCAGCGCGGCGATCAGCGCGCCGACAGCGAGCCAGTAGAAGACCGAGCGCCAGGCGAAGACTTCGGCCAGGACGATGGCCAGGAACATCGGGAAGAAGGCGAGCGTGGCGATGCCGATGGTCGCGGCCATCGTCAAGGCGGCGAACTCGGCGCCGTCCGGCGCCGGCACGATCCGCCGCGCAGGACGGCGACTGAGCGACCATCGCGGCGGCGATGCAGGCGAGGAGGAAGGCGAGCGGAACGAGAAAGAGGAGCGGAGGAGGGCGGACATCGCGACCAAGGGGATACGCAACGGTGTCACCGGCAGCGATGCAGGTGGCGACGTAAGCATGCGGTTCAGATGAACCAGGTTTGCGGAGGAGGGGAACCACTCGAACGCCGCGCGCCGCCTAGCCGGCGATCATCGCCTCGAGCGCCATGCGCTCGCGGATCCTCAGCCGCTCGCTCTCGCTCTTCAACTGGCCGCAGGCGGCGAGGATGTCGCGGCCGCGCGGCGTGCGGATCGGCGAGGCGTAGCCGGCGCGGTTGACGATTTCGGCGAAGCGCTCGATCTGGTCCCAGTCCGAGCACTCGTAGCGCTGCCCGGCCAGGGATTGAACGGGATGAGGTTGATCTTGGCCGGGATGCCGGCGAGCAGCCGCACCAGTTCGCGGGCGTCGGCGAGCGAAGTCGTTGACGCCCTTCAGCATCACATATTCGAAGGTGATGCGGCGGGCGTTGATGAGGCCGGGATAGGCGCGGCAGGCGGCGAGCAGCTCGGCGAGCGGGTATTTCTTGTTGATCGGCACCAGCTCGTCGCGCAGATCGTCGCGCACCGCATGCAGCGAGATCGCCAGCATGACGCCGATCTCGGCGCCGGCGCGCGCGATCATCGGCACGACGCCCGAGGTCGACAGCGTGATGCGGCGCTTCGACAGGGCGATGCCGTCGCCGTCGGCGGCGATCAGCAGCGCCTGTCTTGACGTTGTCGAAATTGTAGAGCGGCTCGCCCATGCCCATCATGACGATGTTGGAGACGAGCCGGCCGGTCGCCGGCGCGGCGACGCCCGTCGGCGGGCGTGCCGCCGGGATAATCGCCGAGCCGGTCGCGGGCGAGCAGGATCTGGCCGACGATTTCTTCCGACGTCAGGTTGCGCACGAGCTTCTGCGTGCCGGTGTGGCAGAAGGTGCAGGAGAGCGTGCAGCCGACCTGGCTGGAAACGCAGAGCGTGCCGCGGCCCTCTTCCGGGATATAGACGGTCTCGACCTCGACCGGCCGGCCGGCGCCGCGCGGCGGAAAGCGCAGCAGCCATTTGCGCGTGCCGTCGCTCGGAGATCTGCTCGGTGACGATCTCCGGCCGCGAAATCGCTGTAGGCCGTCCGCCAGCGCGGCGCGAAGGTCCTTCGACATATTGGTCATGGCGGCGAAGTCGGTGGCGCCGCGCAGGTAGAGCCAGTGCCAGAGCTGCGCCACGCGCATCTTCGACCTGACGCTCCGGTACGCCGATAGCGACCAGCGCCGCGGCGAGGTCGTCGCGCGACATCCCGACCAGCGACGGCTTCTCGGTCGCGGACGCGGACATCAATGGATTGGCGGCGGTCTCGAGCATGCGCCCTATCTAGTCGCAAACAACCGAAATGCGAAGGGGGTGAGGAGCGGTCGCGGCATGGCCGCGATCGATCGGTCCGGTGGACCGATCGAAGCGACGAACGCCCGAAGCGCAAGCGAAGGGCCGGCCTTGCCGTCCGATCAAACGACCCATCGCTCCATTCCCGCCCACTCATCTCACCAATGAAAGCCAGCCAGCCGCGCATGAACCCGGAAGCGCAGTTTCGATTTCCCATCACCCTTGACGACATACCAACTAGTCGGTATGTGCCAACTTCGAGGAGACTTCCATGCCGACCCGTACCGCGAAACCCGACGCCCGAGCGAAGCTGCTTGATGCAGCGCTGACGGTGATCCGTACCAAGGGTTATTCCGCCACCACGGTTGACGAGCTCTGCGCCGCCGCAGGCGTCACCAAGGGCGCCTTCTTCCATCATTTCAAGAGCAAGGAAGACCTGGGCGTCGCGGCCGCGGATCATTGGTCCGAGACGACCGGCGCCCGCTTCGCCGCCGCGCCCTATCACGACCACGCCGATCCGCTCGATCGCGTGCTCGGCTATCTCGATTTCCGCAAGGCATTGCTGCGCGGCAGCGTGCCAGCGTTCACCTGTCTCGTCGGCACCTTGGTCCAGGAGACCTTCCAGACCAGTCCCGCCATCCGCGATGCCTGCGATCACAGCATCTCCGGCCACGCCGAGACGCTGGAGGCCGATATCGAAGCGGCAGTGCGGGAACGGGGCATGGCACCCGAATGGACGGCGAAGTCGCTCGCCCTCCACACCCAGGCCGTCCTTCAGGGCGCCTTCATTCTCGCCAAGGCGAGCGGCGGCGCACAGATCGCCTCGGACAGCATCGACCACCTGAAGCGCTACATCGCGCTGCTCTTCTCCCGCCACACAGCCCATGAGGCCTGACATGAACGACAATCCGGACGCCATGGGCGGCAAGCCGAAGGCGATCCTGACCGGCCGCGGACTTCTCGAATCGCCGCGCTGGCATGACGGCCGCCTGTGGTTTGCCGACTGGACCGTAGGCGAAATCCTGACGCTCGACGACGATGGAAAGACACACGTCGCGACCCATGCGCCGGCGCCGCCTCTGTCGTTCGACTTTGCCCCCGACGGCACGATGTTCGTCGTCGCCGCGGGGCAGGATCATCTGCTCCGCCTCGAGGACGACGGCACGCTCGTCCGCTTCGCTCCGCTCGGCGATGGCGGCGCCTGGAACGAGATCGTCATCGACGCGCATGGACGGATCTACGTCAACGGCCCCCATATCCTGCTGATCCGTCCCGACGGAACGGTCCAGACCGAGGCGAGCGGCTTCGAGTTTCCCAACGGTATGGCGATCTCCGGCGATGGCCGAACACTCGTTTGCGCCGAAAGCTGGGGACGCCGGCTGACCGCCTTCGACATCGCTGCCGACGGTCATCTTGCGAACCGTCACGTCTGGGCCGACCTGCCAGGGCCGCCGGACGGCATCTGCTTCGATCAGGAAGACGCGATCTGGTACGCCGACGTTCCGAACGCCTGCTGCCGCCGCGTCCGCGCAGGCGGTGAACTACTCGGCGAGGTTCGGCTCGATCGCGGCGGCTTCGCCTGCATGCTTGGCGGCGCGGACCGACGCACCCTCTATATCGCGGCCGCGACCTGGTTCGGCATGGACCGGATGTCGGAGATGGCCGGCCACGGCCGGATCCTGTCTGTCGAGGTACCGGTGCCGGGCGCCGGATGGCCGTTCGAGTGACGCGCGCCGACAGCCGTCGGGTTCAAGCGGCAGGCTCGCTTTCACGCGCCGACCCCGCGACGCCGGCCGGCGGAAACAACAGGCCAGCCCGGTCTACGGGCACTCGTCGGTGATCTTCTTCATCGCGGCGGTGATGCCGGAGAGCGAATAGGTATCGGTCGAGGTCGTCCCGCGGCGCGAGGTGCCGCTGACCGTCATCGAATGACCCTTCTTCATCGCCTCGACCAGCGCCGGCTCCTGCGAGGGATCCTCGATCCAGGCGCTGTCCTTGTCGGTGAACATTGTGAATTTGGTGCCGTCGACATCCACCGTCACCTTCGAGCCGTCCTTGAAGGGATAGCCGATGATGGTGCTGGTCTCGTTGATCACCTTCTTCGCCGGAATCCGGGTCACCATGAAGAAGGCCGGATCACGGCCGGAAATGCGCTGCGAGTATTTCGAATCCTGCGGCTGCGAGGCGACGAAGCAGATCTTGCCGTCACTCTCGTTCGACGTATAGGCGTTCCATTGATTGAACGATCCTATACTGGTCGCCGCTTGCGCCGGTGTCATCGCCGTTGCGGCGGTCAGAATTGTAGCGGCCAAGACGAGCGTCCGTGCTTCCATTGTCCTCTTACCGGTCTGCCGTTGAGGGAGCCGGCCCCAAAATGCGCGTGCTTACGGTGAAACCTTGGTTAAAATTCGCCCGCCGAGGTTACTATTCCGTGAACCGTGCTGTGGGGAAAGGCCCCGCGCCCCGTGTTGCCTCAGAATCAAAGTCCCGATTCGCGGCACCGTTTACCGCAAAATCGACGAGAATGTGATTTGGCGACCGAAAAGCGCCGGGAAGTGGTCGCTTTCCCCACAACGAAGTCGGCGGGACATCACCACAATCAGCCGCGTGCCGACGTGTCGCCGCGGCCCTCCTGCTCTTCGGCCAGCGCCCGCCGCGCCGCTTCGCGATGGACGGGCGTGATGTGGCCGCGCACCATGGTGATGGCGGCGAGCAGCACCGTCGCGTCGTCGGTGAAGCCGACGCCGACAAGAAAATCGGGGATCGCGTCGAAGGGCAGGACGAAATAGGCGAGCGCCCCGAGCAGGATCAGCCGCACCCGCTGCGGCGTCGCCGGGTCGAGGGCGCAATAATACGCCGCGACCAGTTCGTCGGCGAAGGGGATGGCGCGGGCGGCCTTGCGCAGCGTCTTCCAGAACCGACGGCGAACGCGCTGAGCGCGGGTCTCCTCGTCTTCCTCCGGCCCCAGAACCTCGCCGTACAGAATCTCGTCCATCAAACCCTCCGTCAGGTTCAGAACCGTACATGGGTGACGGCCAAAGGCCGTACAAGTTGAACGTCACACCGCGCTGGCGATCCTGTCCATGGCGGCGGCAAGTGCGATGTCCCGCTCCGTCACGCCACCGGCGTCATGGCTGGTCAGCGTCACCTCTACCTTGTTGTAAACATTGGACCATTCTGGATGATGGTCCATCTTCTCGGCGATCAGCGCCGCCCGCGCCATGAAGCCGAAGGCGGCATTGAAGTCGGCAAAGGCAAAGGACCGGGCGATCGCCTCGCGCCCTTCGGCACGGCGCCATTTCGTCAAGTCTTTCAACGCCTTATCCAGGTCTTGCGGCGACAGTTTGCCGGCCATCGGCAGCCTCCCTTCAGGCTGCTTCCGCAAGCGGATACACCGCCTCGGCAATATATGGTCCACCACCGGTCGAGTTCTTCGAGGAAAATAGAACAAATCGGCTCACATCGAACGACGCTGAAAAGAACCCGCCGCGCAGCGACAGGTAATCGGCAACGTCACGACCTGTCGTGCCGCGCAATCTTGCCAGCGTCACGTGCGGCGTATACTTGCGCTCCCTCCGGCGGCAGACCGATTCTCTGCAGGATACGCTCATGCTCAGCCTGCAATTCTGTCAGCGCCGGCGTCGGCGCCACCCGCGCGATGATTGCATGCGGCTTGCGCGTTCCGAAGGAGCCAAGTCCTTCCAATCGCAACTGAAATCCGCTTCGCTGGACCCGATCGAGCGCATGCGCGATCTCGTTCGCGACCACCCGGTCGATATCCCCGACAAACCGCAGAGTCAGGTGATAATTCTCGCGGTCGATCCACCGCGCGCCCGGTAAACCCCCGCGCAGAAAGGACAATCTCTCGCCGAGATCGGCCGGGATCTCGATGCCGGTAAACAGGCGCGGCATGGTCAGGCTCCGTGCTGCGTCGACAGCCAAGGATCGGGCGTCCAACGGCCCCATGTAAAGCCCCGAAATCGCATTTTCACGACCGAATCCCGTCATTCCCCCGCCGCGATCCTGGCGATCAGCGCCTCGACCGAGGGCACCATCCGCTGGACGATCACCGCGACCCCCTTGGCGTTCGGATGCATGCCGTCCGCCTGGTTGAGGTCCGGCTTCGTCGCCACGCCATCGAGGAAGAAGGGATAGAGGATCGCATCGTATTTCTTCGGCGAAATCCGGATAGATCGGATCGAATTCGGCGCGCGTATTCCGGCCCGAGATTGCGCGGCGCCGACATGCCGGCAAGCAGCACCGGCAGGTGACGCTCGGCGAGCCGGGCGAGGATCCTGTCGAGCGCCGTCGCGGGTCACTTCGGCGCGATGCCGCGTAGCGCATCATTGGCGCCGAGTTCGACGATCACCGCCTTGCGCGTCCGGTCCGACCGACCAGTCGAGCCGGGCCAGCCCGTCGCTTGCCGTATCGCCGGAGACGCCGGCATTGACGATCGTCGACATCGTGGCCGCGCGCCTTCAGCGCCGCTTGCAACTGGGCCGTGAAGGAATCGGCCGGCGCCGAGGCCGTAGCCCGCGGTCAGGCTGTCGCCGAGGGCGACGATCCGTATCGGCGCGGCCTCCGCCGGGACCGCGAGAAGGCCCGCGAGTGCGGCAAAACCGGCCAGGAGAAGACGAAAAGGCTGGATCGACACGTCCTTGCCACCATATCTGCGTTTCATGCGCCGGCGCGGTGCACAGACGTCTATATAGGGACCGGATGCGTGGCCGATCCAGCCATCGTACTGCGAAGATCTGCATATCCGCCTCGGCACCGGCGCCGGCGAAGTCCATGTCCTCAAGGGCGTCAGCCTGTCGGTCGGGCGCGGCAAGTCGCTCAGCCTCGCCGGTCCGTCGGGCAGCGGCAAGTCGACCCTGCTGATGGCCATGGCAGGGCTGGAGCGCCCGCAATCCGGGCGGATGTCGGTCGTCGGGCACCGATATCACGGCGCTCGACGAGGACGCCCTGGCGCGGCTTCGCGGCCGCTCGATCGGCATCGTCTTCCAGTCCTTCCACCTCATTCCCAACATGACGGCGCTGGAGAATACCGCCGTTCCGCTCGAGCTTGCCGGCGTCGCGCGATGCCTTTGCCCGCGCCGAGGCGGAGCTTGTCGCGATCGGGCTCGGCGATCGGCTCGGCCACTATCCGGCCGAGCTTTCCGGCGGCGAGCAGCAGCGCGTCGCCATCGCCCGGGCGCTGGTGCCGGGGCCGGCGATCCTGCTTGCCGACGAGCCGACCGGAAACCTCGACGAGGCCACCGGCGCGATGATCGCCGACCTGCTCTTCGAAGCCCAGGAAAACCGCGGAATGACGCTGGTTCTGGTCACTCACGACCTGGCGCTGGCGGAGCGGTCCGACCGGATGATCCGCCTGCATTCGGGGCGGATCGTGCCTGAGGATCAGCCCGTCCTGGAGGCTGTCGCAATGAGCCGCACGGGGATCGACTTGTAGGCCGGCGTGCCGCTTCGCCTGTCGCGGGAACTCAACGAAACCAACGGGTTGACCTCGGGGTAATAGGCCGCGATCGAGCCCTTGGGCAGTTCGCGGGCGACCACCGTGAAGCCTTTCAGGCGACGGGGTGTCTCGCCGTCATAGGCGCTCTCGATATCGACCCTGTCACCCTGTACTACCCCCAATATCTCGCGGTCCTGCGCGCCGACGAACACCACATCTCGTTGCCCGTTGACACCGCGGTAGCGGTCGCGGTTTCCGTAGATCGTGGTGTTGTACTGGTCGTGGCTGCGCACTGAGGTGAGCACCAGAACGCCCTCGCCTCGCCTCTCCTCTCCATCCGCCCGGTAAACGATGAAGTTCGCTTTTCCGTTTGATGTCAGCCACTTGCGCTCCGCGTGCGGCAACGGCAGGCGGAAGCCGCCGGGCTTGCGGATGCGCTTGTTGTAGTCGGCGAAGGCGGCGGGGAAGACCTTCTCGATGAGGTCGCGGATGCGGTCATAGTCGTCCACAAGGGACGCCCATTGGACGGGCGAATTGGACAGGGTGGCCGCCGCGATGCCCGCGATGATCGCCGGTTCGGAACGGAGCGTATCCGAGGCCGGCTTCTTGCGCCCGCGCGAGGCGTGCACCATCGCCATCGAATCCTCGACGGTCACCGCCTGCTCGCCGCTTTCCTGCACGTCGATCTCGGTGCGTCCGAGACAGGGCAGGAGGAAGGACTGACGGCCGCACAGGAGATGCGTCCGGTTGAGCTTGGTGGCGATGTTGACGGTCATGTCGAGGCCGCGCATCGCCGGAAACGTCTTCTCGGGATCGGGCGCGGCGACGGCGACATTGCCGCCGAGCGAGATCATCGCCCGCGTCTTGCCGGACATCATCGCCTCGATCGCCTCGACGACATTGTGGCCGTGGTGGCGCGGCACCTTGAATCCGAAGACTGCCTCAAGCGAATCGAGCAGCGCCTCCGGCGGCCGCTCGGCAAGGCCGACCGTGCGCGCGCCTTGCACGTTGGAGTGACCGCGCAGCGGACAGATGCCGGCGCCGGGCCTGCCGATATTGCCGCGCAGGAGCAGCAAATTGACGAGCTGCTGCACCGCCGCCGAGGAGGAGCGGTGCTGGGTGATGCCCATGCCGTAGCAGAGAATGACCGACTTCGCCTTGGCATAGAGCCGCGCCACCTCCTCGAGGTCGGCCTGCTTGAGGCCGCTGTCGCGCTCGATCACCTCCCAGGACGTCTGGTTGAGATCCGCCCACAATTCGCTGAAGCCGGCGGTGTGGGCGCCGATGAAGGCATGGTCGAGCACCGGCGCCTTGCCGGCCATGTTGGCCTCGGCCTCCAACGCCAGCAGCGCCTTCATGATGCCCTTCATCGCCGCGACGTCGCCGCCGATCGAGACCTGGTAATAGCGCGAGGCGATCGCCGTCCCCTCGCCCTTGGCCATCTCGACCGGGTCCTTCGGATTGGCGAAGCGTTCCAGCGCCCGCTCCTTCATCGGGTTGAAGACGAGGATCGGCACGCCGCGCTTCGCCGCTGACC
This sequence comes from uncultured Alphaproteobacteria bacterium, assembly GCA_963812285.1. Taxonomy (GTDB): domain Bacteria; phylum Pseudomonadota; class Alphaproteobacteria; order Rhizobiales; family Kaistiaceae; genus CAVSRC01. The sequence goes on from CAWEUR010000043.1 coordinate 43,595, forward strand.
TGAGCGTCGACATCATGCGCGGATGGTTGGTGCCCGGATTGTGGCCGACCGAGAGGATCAGGTCGCATCTGTCGAAGTCTTCCAGCGACACCGATCCCTTGCCGACACCGATCGAATCCGGCAGGCCGACACTGGTCGGCTCGTGGCACATGTTCGAGCAGTCGGGGAAATTGTTGGTGCCGTAGACGCGGCCGAAGAGCCCGTAGAGAAAGCAGGCCTCGTTGGAGGCCCGGCCCGAGGCATAGAATTCGACGCTGTCGGGATCGAGGATGCGCAGGGTCTCGCCGATGCGCGAGAACGCCTCGTCCCAGCGGATCGGCCGGTAGCGGTCGGAATCCGGATCATAGGCGAGCGGCTCGGTCAGCCGGCCGACATCTTCCAGGTCATGATCGCTCCAGGTGAGAAGCTCGGAGACCCGGTGGGCGGCGAAGAAGTCCGGCGTCGCCCGCTTCGCAGTCGCCTCCCAAGCGACCGCCTTGGCGCCGTTCTCGCAAAACTCGAAAGACGAAGTGTGCTTCGGGTCCGGCCAGGCGCAGCCCGGACAGTCGAAGCCCTGCGGCTTGTTGGCGCGCCACAGGGCTTGGGCGCCATCGACGATCGTCTGGTCGGCGAGCACGTCGGCGACCGCCTTGAGCGATCCCCAGCCCCCCGCCGGGGCGTCATAGGGCTTCAGTGGGTCGGATGTATCGTCGCTCATGCGCGCACCGTCGCGCTGGCCACGTCGATCACCCGATCGGCGCGGGTGAAGATGGCGTGGCCGTCGTCGCGGGCGAGCGCGACGAGGGTGAGCCCGGCTTCCTCGGCCTTGCGGATGGCGAGCGCCGTCGGCGCCGAGATGGCGACGAGCAGGGCGACGCCGGCGGTCGCCGCCTTCTCCACCATCTCGTAGGAGCAGCGGCTGGTGACGACGAGGAAGGCGCCGGCCGGATCGCGCCCCTCGCGTGCCGCCGCGCCGATTACCTTGTCGAGCGCGTTGTGGCGGCCGACATCCTCGCGCAGGTCGAGAATATCGCCATCCGCCTCGCACCACGCGGCGGCATGCATGGCGCGCGTCTCGCGGCCAAGCGGTTGCGCCGCCTCGAGACCGGCGAGCGCGCGGCCGATCGCGGCGCGCCGGACGACGAGACTATCGGCCAGCGCCGGCAAGGGCCGTAGCGCCTTGTCGAGCCGCTCGACACCGCACAAGCCACAGCTCGAGCGCCCCTCCATGGAGCGCCGGCGCCAGGTCGCGCGGCGCTTGCGGGCGGCCGGCGTCAGCGTCACGTCGACGGCAATCCCCTCCGCGCGTTCCTCCACCGTGATCCCGGCGATATCGGCGGCCGTCGCGATACCTTCACTCAGGGAGAAGCCCACCGCGAGGTCCTCGACTTCGACCGGCGTAGCCATCAGCACCACATGCGGGCGCTTGTCGTAGGCGATGCCGATCGCGACCTCGTCGGGCACGACGCGGGTGATCTGCGTGATCTCGGCGCGGCCGTGGCGCCACTCCTCGGCGCTTCGCCGCGCAAGGCTGGCGAATCCGCGTATCGGCGTGCTCATGGCCCCTGCCTCCATTTCGCTCATTACGCCGAAAGTAGCGCGCGCCTGCGAGCGCGTCACCCGATTGCTGGGCGCGGCGTGTAACGGAGATCGGAGCGCGCCTCGCCTGTCGCTCCGGCCGGAGCCAAATGCGTCGCCCGGGTGACCCGCCAGTGCGCGCTTGCCCTGCGAACATTGCCGCCGCCACTGGATGCTCGCCGCCTCTCTCCCTACATTGCGGCCTGTGCTCCTCCGGCCGCGAGAGCGAGGCCCTTGAACGCTGCTGCCTTCCAGCCCGCCCGTCCGGGCCTTGCCGTTGCCGGCCGGTTTGCCTTTCGTGAGCTGCGCGGCGGTTTGCGTGGCTTCGGGATCTTTCTTGCCTGTATCATCCTTGGCGTTGCGACCATCGCCGGCGTCGGCTCGCTCGCCCGCGGGATGACCGACGGCATCGCCCGCGAGGGACGCGCGATTCTTGGCGGCGATCTGTCGCTCACCCTCGTCCAGCGCCAGGCGGACAGCGCCGAGCGTGCCTATCTCGACAAGCTCGGCACGCTTTCCGAGATCGCCACCCTGCGCGCCATGGCGCGGCGCATGGACGGCGCCGACCAGACCCTCGTCGAGGTCAAGGCGGTCGACGGCGCCTATCCGCTCTTCGGCACGGTAACGGTCACCGGCGGCGGCGCGGCGGCGGAACTGCTGAAGCCACGGGGCGACACCTTCGGCGCGCTGGTCGACCCGGAACTGCTGACCCGGCTCAATTTGAAGCTCGGCGACCGCATCAAGGTCGGCTCAGCCACCTTCACCCTTGCCGGCACCATCGCCAACGAGCCCGACCGGCTGGCGAGCGGCTTCGCGCTCGGGCCGCGCCTGATGATCAGCCGCGCCGCGCTGGAGGCGACCAAACTGATCCAGCCGGGCAGCCTCATCAACTGGCACTACCGGGTGCGGCTTCCCGGCAATGCCGACAGCGCCACGCTGACGAAGGTCGCGACAGCGGCGGAAAACGCCTTTCCCAAGGCCGGCTGGCAGGTCCGCACCCGCGAGGACGCCGCTCCCGGCCTGAAGCGGACGATCGACCGCTTCGCCGAGTTCCTGACCCTGGTCGGCCTCACCGCCCTGATCGTCGGCGGCGTCGGCGTCGCCAATGCAGTCTCGGCCTATCTCGAGGGCAAGCGCAACGTCATCGCCACCTTCAAATGCCTCGGCGCGCCGGCCGGCTTCACCGTCACCGTCTATCTGATCCAGATCATCGTCCTCGCCGCGCTCGGCATCGTCATCGGCCTGGCGCTCGGCGCCACCATCCCGTTTATTGCCGGCGCGCTGCTGAGAAGCGTCTTCCCGGTCGAGGTCGCCGGCATCTATCCGCTGGAGCTGGCGCTCTCGGCGGTCTACGGGCTGGCGACGGCCCTCGCCTTCGCGCTGCTGCCGCTCGGGCGGGCGCGCGAGGTGCGCCCGACGGCGCTTTTCCGCGACCAGGTCGCCCCCTCCGCCCAGCGCCCGCGTCCGTTCTACATCGCCGCCACCGCCCTCGTCGGCCTCGCGCTCGCCGGACTTGCCATCGGCCTCGCCTTCGACCGGCGGATCGCCATCGTCTTCGTCATCGCCTCGCTCGCCGCCTTCGTCCTCCTCAGGCTGGTGGCGAGCGGCATCATGGGGCTCGCCCGCCGCCTGCCGCGGGCGCGATCGACCGTCGTGCGCCTCGCCATCGGCAACATCCACCGGCCCGGCGCTCTGACACCCTCCATCGTCCTGTCGCTCGGCCTCGGGCTCGCCCTGCTGGTGGCGCTGGTCCTCATCGACGGCAATTTCCGCCGCGAGCTGATCGGCTCGATCCCCGCCAATGCGCCGAGCTTCTTCTTCCTCGACATCCAGAAAGCCGACGTCGCCCCCTTCGAGACGCTGGTCGCGGAGGAAGCGCCCAAGGCCAAGCTAGACGTCGCGCCGATGCTGCGCGGCCGGCTGGTCGCGGTCAAAGGCGTGCCGGCGGACAAGGTCGAGGCCGACCCCAATGCCCGCTGGGTGCTGCATGGCGACCGCGGCATCACCTATGCCGCCAGGCCGTCCGCGCGCACCAAGCTGACCGAGGGCAAGTGGTGGCCGCCCGACTATGACGGCAAGCCGCTGGTCTCCTTCGAATCGGAGGCCGGCAAGGGCCTGCATCTGAAGATCGGCGACGAGATCACCGTCAACGTACTTGGCCGCGAAATCACCGCGACCATCGCCAATTTCCGCGAGGTCACCTGGCAGTCCCTGTCGATCAACTTCGTCATGGTGTTCTCGCCCAACACCTTCGCCGGCGCCCCCTTCTCCAATCTCGCCACCCTTGCCTTTCCGGACGGGGGGACCGAGGCCGAAGAGCTGGCGCTGATGAAGAAGGTCACCGACACCTTCCCGGCGATCACCGCCGTGCGCGTCAAGGAGGCGGTCGAGACGGTCGACGCGCTCACCACCAAGATCGGCTGGGCGGTGCGCGGCGCCTCCGCCATTACCCTGGCCGCCTCGATCCTGGTGCTCGGTGGCGCCTTCGCCGCCGGACGCCGCCAGCGGGTCCATGACGCGGTCATCCTGAAAACCCTCGGCGCCACTCGCCGGCGCCTGATAACCGCCTATTCGCTTGAGTTTCTGGCGCTCGGGCTGGTGACGGCGCTGTTCGGCCTGATCGCCGGCTCGCTCGCCGCCTGGTTTGTGCTGACGAAGGTGATGGAAATCGGATTCGCCTTCCTCGCCGGCCCGGCGCTCGGCGCCGCCGCGATTGCGCCTTGTGCTCACCCTCGGCTTCGGCCTGGCCGGCACCTGGCGGGTTCTCGGCGAGAAAGCGGCGCCGATCCTGAGGAATTTGTAAGAGATTAACGATTGGTCATGTCCCCTGCCTGCGGCCGTGAATGGCTTGTTTCGTGGGCCGGGAAAGCCCATATTGATCCCACAGATGTCGGGGTGCGGGTTCCGCCCGTTCACGGACAGGCTCCCTTGTGAGCAAAGAGAGGGTAAATCGATGGCGAATTTTGACAACCAGCCGGCACGTTTCGGCGCGACCGCGTCGAGAAGCGCGGCGGGCGCAGCAGGCGCGATCGACGAAGGTCTCCGCGCCCACATGCTCCGCGTCTACAATTACATGACCAGCGGCCTGGCGATCACCGGTGTGGCCGCCTATGGCGCCTATGCGCTCTCGGTATCGAGCACGCCGACCCAGCATGTGGTGGGCAACGGCCTCTACCTGACCAGCTTCGGTGCGACGCTCTATGGCGGGCTGACCTGGGTGCTGATGCTCTTGACGCTCGGCATGGTCTTCTTCCTCAGCTTCCGCATCAACAAGATGAGCGTCGGCGCGGCGCAGGGCACCTTCTGGGCCTATGCGGCGCTGCTCGGCGTAACGTTCTCCTCGATCTTCCTCGTCTACACCATGGCGAGCATCACCCAGGTATTCTTCATCACCGCCGCCACCTTCGGCGGGATGAGCCTTTGGGGCTACACGACCAAGCGCGACCTGACCGGCATGGGCTCCTTCCTGTTCATGGGTCTGATCGGCATCGTCATCGCCTCGATCGTCGGCTTCTTCTGGCACTCGACCGCGCTGCAGTTCGCGATCTCGATCATCGGCGTTCTGGTCTTCACCGGCCTGACCGCCTACGACACCCAGAAGATCAAGGAAATGTACTATGTCGGCGACGACGGCACGGTTGCCGGCCGCAAGGCGGTGATGGGGGCCCTCAGCCTCTATCTCGACTTCGTCAACCTGTTCCTGATGCTCCTCCGCCTCTTCGGCAACAGCCGCAGCTAGGACGCGAGGCAGATATTTCGGAGAAGGGCGCGGGATCGCTTCCCGCGCCCTTTTTCGTGCGCCCGCCCCTTCGCCAGTGCCGAACCGGCGGCATGTGCTTGACAGGGGTTTGACCGAAACCGTAAATGGCGCCGTCGCTCAAGACGCGACTGGGGCCGTAGCTCAGCTGGGAGAGCGCCGCGTTCGCAATGCGGAGGTCAGGGGTTCGATCCCCCTCGGCTCCACCAGGTCTCGTTTCGTCCTGGCGCGTTCTCTTTCTTTCCGCTGACCGACCATGCCCGCGCTTCGGCGCCCTGGAGGACGGACCTCGTGATCGGCGGCTTACCATCGACAATCGGCGGCGTGACGCTCGCCCTTCTGGCGGCAATTCTTCCCGCCCATGCTGAAGGCTGCGCCGCGATCGGCTCGGCGACGCTCCACACCGATGGCACGCTGGTCCTCCGCCTCACCGCCGCCGGTCCGAACGGCAAGACCGGCGACAGCCTACTCGTCTACGCGCCGCGGGACCGCGCCTATGCCGGCATCCTCGCCCATCTCGGACCGATCGCGCCGGACGAGACCGTGCCGGTCTGTCCCTGGCCGGACAAGGCCAAGCCGGACGCCGCTGCTAATCATTGACAGCGCCGCGGCGGACCGCTCCCCTGTCCATCCCGAGGACCCAAGGAGACATGATGGGCAAGACCCCTCAGACCATCGCGCGCGGCACGACGCCCGAGGAAACCCTGGCACTGATGGGGATCGAGCTGCCGGCGGCCGCCCCGAAGCCGATCGCCAATTTCGCCAACACCGCCCATGACGGCGGGCTGCTCTTCGTCTCCGGCCAGGGCCCGCTGACCGCCGACGGCACGTTCCTGACCGGCAAGGTCGGCGCCGACGTCACCGCCGAAGAGGCCTATGACCACGCCCGGCTGGTCGGCATCAACCTGGTGACGGTCCTGCGCGACGAGCTCGGCGCCCTCTCGCGGGTAAGAAAGGTGCTGAAGCTCTTCGGCATGGTCAACGCCACACCGGATTTCACCCGACACCCACAGGTGATCAACGGCTGCTCGGACCTGCTCGAAGCGCTCTTCGGCCATCTCGGCGGCCATGCGCGCTCGGCGATCGGCGTCGGCTCTCTGCCGATGGGCATCACCGTCGAGATCGAGGCGGTGGTCGCCGTCGACGAGGCGGGCTGAAACCATGACAACCGACACGCCAGGCTGGCCCCGCTACCACGAGGGCATGGGGCTCAGCCCCGTCATCAACGTCTCCGGCACCATGACCTCGCTCGGCGCCTCCATCGTCGTGCCTGAAGCACGAGCGGCAGTGGCGGCGATCCTGTCGCAATTCGTTTCCGTCAACGAGCTCCAGCGCAAGGCGAGCACCGCCATCGCAAGAGCCACCGGCGCCGAGGCCGGCTGCGTCACCGCCTCCTCTGGCGCCGGCATCACCATCGCCATCGCCGGCGCCATGACCGGCGCCGACCCGGCCAAGGTGCAGCAGCTTCCCGACGCAACCGGCATGAAGGACGAGGTTGCCATTCAGCTTGGCCATCTGTGCGACTATGGCGCCCCGATCGACCAGGCGATCCGCCTCGCCGGCGCGCGGGTCCGGCCGGTCGGCCAGTCGACTCAGGCCCTCGACCATCAGCTCGCCGGCGCCCTGTCCGAGCGCACGGCCGCCGCGCTCTATGTCGTCTCCCATCACGTCGTCGATTACGGCCAGATCCCCCTCAAGCGCTTCGTGGAGATCTGCCACGCCCACGGCGTGCCGGTCATCGTCGACGCCGCATCCGAATACGACCTCACCGGCTTCCTCGCCGCCGGCGCCGACATCGTCATCTATTCGGCCCACAAGTTCCTCGGCGGGCCAACTGCCGGCATTCTTGCCGGCGCCAAGACACTGATCCGCGCCGCCTATATGCAGAACATCGGCATCGGCCGCGGCATGAAGGTCGGCAAGGAAGGCATTGCCGGCACAATCGCTGCGCTGGACGCCTGGAAGACCCGCGACCATGCCAGAATCCGTGCCCGCGAACGGGCGGCGCTGGAGCTCTGGCAAGGCGTCCTCGCCGGCCATCCCGGCATCGCCGCGAAGATCGTCCCCGACCCCACCGGCAACCCGCTCGACCGGCTTCAGGTCGATGTCGAGGCGACACGCGCCGGCGCCAGCGCCCTTGCCATCGCCGCGGCCCTTGCCACCGGTGATCCGCCGGTGATCGTGCGCGACGACGAGATCGACCGGAACTACTTTCAGCTCGATCCCTGCAACCTCCACGAAGGACAGGCCGGAATTGTCCGCGACCGTCTCGGCGCCGTCATCGCCGACGCGGCGGCCGGCAGGCTGGCCGAGCCGGACCCGAACACGGCCCGCAACGGGGCAATCGAATCCCTTCGCATCTGGCCGGACTGATCGCGAGCGATCGACGGCCGGTCCGCACCTGAAATCGCCGATCCGGTCTGGACAATCGGCCGCGTTCGTGTCGATCTGGCGCTCACCCCTTCTGGACCGTTCCGGTCTCTCCAATCGGTTGACGGCGATCGGCGACAGGCGCCGGTCCATCGGCTCGTTCGGCAGGTCCGCGCCCCGGGAGGGAACGTGCCGCCGTCCGGCGCGCGCGCTTGTTCCGGGAGGCCAAGATGACTGCAGTTCCGCCGCGATCCTTCGCCCATGCCGGCCGATTCCGGCCGGGGCTGCCGCCGGCGGTCCCGGAATGGGCCGGCTTTCCGAAATACAATTTCATCGGCGGCCACAACGCGCCGGAGCGCATTCCCTCGGATGTGCTGGCGGCAGCGGCGACCCGGGCGCTCAAGCAATACGGGCCGCAGATCGCCCTCTACAATCTCGGCCAGGGCCCGCTCGGCTTCGAACCCCTACGTGACGGCATCGCCGCCAAGCTCAAGGCGACACGCGGCATCGACGTCGCCCGCGAATCCGTCATGGTCACCTCCGGTTCCGGCCAGGGCCTCGATCTCGTCAACGCGCTGCTCCTGGAACCGGGGGACACGGCGATCCTCGAAGAGCGCACCTATGCCGGCGCGCTCAACAAGGTGCGCGCACGCAACGTCGAGGTGGTCGGTGCGCCGCTCGACGATCACGGCATCGACGTCGACCGCCTCGGCGAGACGCTCGAGAACCTCAGCCGCGCGGGGAAGACGCCGAAATACATCTACACGATCCCCACCATCCAGAACCCGACCGGCAGCATCCTCAGCCTGGAGCGGCGCCATCGTCTTCTCGGGCTCGCCAGCCATTACGGCGTGCCGATCTTCGAGGACGAGTGCTACGCCGACCTCACCTGGAGCCTCGAGGCGCCGCCGGCCCTCTTCGGGCTCGATCCAAGCCAGGTCATCCACATCGGCTCCTTTTCGAAGACGCTCGCGCCGGCGCTGCGCATCGGCTATGCCGTCGCCGATCCCACGGTGATCCGCCAGATGGCGGCGCTGAAAAACGACAGTGGCACCGGCGCGCTCGACCAGATGGTCGTCGCCGAGTTCCTCAAGGACGGTTTCTTCCCGCACCGCGAGGGCCTCGTCGCCGCGCTCCACGACAAGCAGCAGGCGATGCTGGAAGCGGTCCGGCGCGAATTCGGCACCACGGTCGAGATCGTCCCGCCCGCTGGCGGCATCTATATCTGGCTGAAATTCCCGGACGATTTCGACGTGCGGCGGCTGGTCGAGCCGGCGGCGGCGCGCGGTGTCGTCTTCAACCCCGGGCCGGAATGGTCCTGCGACGGCGAGGCGGCACGCGGCTTCATGCGGCTGTGCTTCGCCCTGCCCGACCGCAAGACCATCGAGGACGGCGTCGCGGTGCTGGCCGAGACCTGCTTCGCGGTCGCCGGTTTTCCCGAGCGCAGCGGCAATGTCGCCCGCCGGCCCTGACAGGAGGCACGAAATGATCGATCTTTACACCTGGACCACCCCCAACGGCCGCAAGGTCTCCATCTTCCTGGAGGAACTCGGCCTGCCCTATCGCGCGATTGCCGTCGATATCGGCAAAGGCGAGCAGTTCACGCCCGACTTCCTCGCGATCAGCCCCAACAACAAGATCCCGGCGATCGTCGATAATGACAACGGGCTGAGCCTGATGGAGTCCGGCGCCATCCTCACCTATCTGGCGGAGAAGACCGGCCGCTTCCTGCCGAGCGAAACCAAGACCCGCTTCAAGGTGCTTGAATGGCTGAACTGGCAGATGGGCGGCTTCGGCCCGATCCTCGGCCAGGCGCACCACTTCCTGCGCAACAATCCGGGCCTGTCAGCCTATGCCGAGGAGCGCTTCGCCAAGGAGACCCAGCGCCTCTACGGCGTGCTCGACCGCCGGCTCACCGGCCGTGCCTATGTCGCCGACGAATTATCGATCGCCGATTTCGCCATCTGGCCCTGGGCCTCGCGCCACGAATGGCACCGGATCGACCTCAACGACTTTCCGAATGTCAGGCGCTGGTATCTGGCGATGGCCGAGCGTCCCTCGGTCCAGCGCGGCTACCACGTGCCGAAATATGTTAGCGACATACCGATGCCGTCCTCCCTATGAGCAACGACTATCTGTCGCCAACCGCCCGGCGCGGCGTCCCGCGAAAGTTGCGCAAGGCCCTGGCACTCGACGATTTCGAGGAGATGGCGCGCCGCCACCTGCCGCGGCCGATCTTCGGCTATGTCGCCGGCGCCTCCGAGACCAACGCCTCTTTTGAGGACAACCGCGCCGCCTTCACCGAATACGCCTTCCGGCCGCGCATCCTCGTCGACGTATCGAAGCGCAGCCAGGAGACGACGCTCTTCGACCATACCTATGCGGTGCCCTTCGGTATCGCGCCCGTCGGATTCGCGGCGCTGACCGCCTATCGCGGCGATCTCGTGCTCGCCACCACGGCGGCCGAGGCCAACATGCCGATGATCATGAGCGGCACCTCGCTGATCAGGCTCGAGGATGTCGCCAAGGAAGCGCCGCGGAGCTGGTTCCAGGCCTACCTGCCGGGCGAGCGCGACTGGATCCTGGCGCTGGTCGACCGCGTCGCGCGCGCCGGCTTCGGCACGCTGGTGCTGACCGTCGACATGCCGGTCGTCGCCAATCGCGAGAACAACATCCGCAACGGTTTCTCGGCGCCGCTCAACCCGTCGCTGCGCCTTGCATGGGACGGCATGATCCGCCCGAACTGGACGATCAACACCTTCCTCAAGACCTTTCTGCGCCATGGCATGCCCTATTTCGAGAATTCCTCGGCCGACCGGGGACCGCCGATCCTGTCACGCAGCGTCGCCCGCCATTTCGGCGCCAAGGACCATCTCAACTGGTCCCATTTCGCGCTCATCCGCGAACGTTGGAAGGGTCGGCTGATCATCAAGGGCATCATGACCGCCGAGGACGCCAGGATCGCCGTGGAGAGCGGCGCCGACGGCATCATGGTCTCCAATCACGGCGGCCGGCAACTCGACGGAACGGCGGCGCCTCTGCGCGCCCTGCCCGAGATCGCCGAGACCGTCGCCGGGCGCATTCCGGTGATGATGGATGGCGGTATCCGTCGCGGCTCGGACGTGCTGAAGGCAATTGCGCTCGGCGCCACCTTCGTCTTCCTCGGCAGGTCCTTCATGTTCGCCGCCGCTGTTGCCGGGGCGCCCGGCGTCTTGCACGCCTTCAAGCTCCTGCGCGACGAGGTCGATCGCGACATGGGAATGCTCGGCATCAACAGCCTGTCGGAAATGACCATGGACCGGCTGATGCGCCTCAAGTGAGGCGCACCGGCAGCCGGCCCGTCCGGCTCAGGCGAAGCCGGGGAAGAAGTCGACCTTGATGCGCGAGCGGCGCACGCCCATCGAGCGCAACACCTTGCGCAGCGCGACGACCATGGGCTGCGGGCCGGAGATATAGAAGGTCCGCTCGCGGTAGTCGGGGACAGCGTGGCGGATGAGGCGCGCATCGATATAGCCCGGATACTGGCCGCGCTCGGCGTCGCGCGCCACGGCATAGTAGGTCTCGATGCCGAGCCGCCGCCGGGCCGCATCAAGCACGTCGCGATAGGCGATGTCCTCGGACCGCTCATTGCCGTAGAGCACGGTGATCGGCCGCGCCTCGCCGTTGTCGATGAGATATTGCAGCATGCTGCGGAAGGGCGTGATGCCGATGCCGCCGGCAACGAAGACGAGCTTCTTCTTGCGGCTCGACGGCAGGGTGAAGCTGCCGGCGACCTGCGCGGCGTGGATCGTATCGCCCGGCTCCATCGCGCCGAGCGCGCGCTTGAAGGCGCTTGCCTTGGGATAGAACTTCACGCCGAGCCGCACCTGGTCCTCGGTCGGCGCCGAGGCCAGCGTGAAATAGCGCCGGTTGCCGCGATTGTCGGAGCGCGGCATGTCGAGCGTCCATTCGAGATATTGCCCGGCTTCGAAGGCGAACTTCCGGTCGGTCGAGAAGACGAAGTCATAGGCGTCGGACGCCGCCTGCTCGATTCGCTCCAGCGTCAGCACCAGCCGGCCGCGCGGGCCGACCGCATAGGCGAAGAGGTTGCCGGCGACCAGTGCCAGTTCGGGCGTCAGGTAGAACGTACCGATGTGGATGTTGGGCGAGAACAGGAAGCCGACCAGCGCGCCGAAGGCAAGCCGCTGCCAGCGACCCGTGGGCGCGGTCAACGGTTCCGTCAGCATGACGAAGGCAAAGAAGAAGAGCGGCGAGTGCAGCAGGCTCTCCGACAGTGCCATGCCAACACCGGACGGATCGGTGGTGGCGATGATCGTAGCGATTTCGACCAGGATGAAGGTCACGACGAGATCGAAGCGCTGCAGCTTGCGCGTCAGCAGCACACCACCGATCAGCACAACCGGCAGAAGCGCGATATTGCCGCCGACCCACCAGGTCGCCGGCTGATCGAGGAGGAAGGCGGGCAGGATCACGCCGAAGGCGGCCGGGTTGAAGATGTGCTTGCGGCCGATGACAAAGATGAACTTGGATGCCATCGCCCACACGGAGGCGAAGACCAGAACGCCGATTCCGCGCAGGTCGGTTGCCTTCACCGGGTCGAGGATCAGCGCCAGGATGAGCGCGGTGATATAGACCGATTCCGCGTTGGCCGGCACGGCGAAGACGCGGGCGAAGACCCGGTTGGCCACGAAGCACACCGCCAGGATCAGCGCCGTCGAGAAGACGATCGAGGTCGGGTCGTGCGCGATGATGCCGAAATAGCCGAGCACAAAAGCCGTCACGATCAGCGCGATCAGATAGTAGAGCACCAGCCGGTACATGGTGATGTGGTCGAGGAACCGGTCGATCAGTCTGGTCATGGCGCAACGAAAGCCTCAAAGTCGCTGGTCATGGTGGCGCGGCCGTCGCGGCCGACGACATAGCCTTCCAGACCCGGCGTCTGCTCGATGAAGTGGATTCCCGCCCTGCCCATGGCGAAGGCGGCGGTGGCGAAGCGGTCGGCCTCGAGCACGTCCGGGCCGATCACCGTCAGGCTGACGACATCGACGATCGGCTCGCCGCGCCGATGCGGATCGTAGATATGCTGGCCGCGCGCCGAGATGCCGGACGTGGCGACGCCGCGCCCTTCGGGGCGGATCACCTTGATAATCTCGTCCATGGCGAAAGGATTGCGGATGCCGACCCGCCAGGCCTCGCCATCCTCGTTATGCCCGGCCGACTGGATGTCCCCGCCGGCATCGACGAAATAGTTTTGGACGCCGGCCTCGGCGACAAGCGCGGCGGCATTGCGGATCGCCCATCCCTTGACGATGCCGGAAGGATCGAGGCGGCCGTCGCAGGCGCGGATATCGAAATAGCCGCCGGTCTCGGCCGCGGTCCGCTCGGCCAGCGCCAGCACTTCGTGCATCTCGGCGCTGGAGTCGGCGGCGCGGACGCGCCCGTCATTGATGGCGCTGATCTCGCTGTCCGGCTTGTAGGTGCTGAAGCGCCGATCGACGGCCTCGAAATAGGCGAAGACCTTTTCGAGCAGCCCGCCGTCCGGCGCCACACCGATCGCGACCGTGATCGGCATGCCCATCATGATCCGCGTCTCGCGCATGGCCTCAGGCCCGTGTCGCCTTCCGCAGCGCGCCGGCCAGCGAGCGGATGAAGCCCTGGCTGGTCAGGGTCGCGCCCGAGATCATGTCGACATTGGCGCTCTGCGCCTGGATGACCTCGTCGCGCAGCATCGGCAGGGCCTGCCGGTTGATGTAGAGCGAGGTCCGCCGGTCGGATGGATAGTCGAGCATCTTGATCGCGACCAGCCGGCCGTTCTGGATGATCGCCTGGACCTGGACGCGGCCGTAATAGGCATAGACCGAGGGGCCGGTGAAGGTGCCGTCGGCGAAGCCCGACTGGACGGCGGCGACGCGCGTCGGGGCGATCGTCGGCCGCACCGACCGTGCCGGTCGAGACGGCGGCGACAATGACGCAACGACCGTGTGCGGTGGCCGCAGCCGGGGCAGCGGAACGTTGACAACAGGGCCGGATGCCACCGGCTGCGGCGCCGGTGCTGGATCCTGCGTCGGCAGCGGTGCCTGGGTCAGCGGCGGCGCATCGGCGAAGGAAAGCGCGGTCTCGGCCGCGGGCTTCGCCGGGGCTTGTGCTTTCTGAGGCGCGGCATCGGGCTGCGCCAGAGCGACCGTCGATGGCCGCTGGGATGCGGGCGGCGGTGGCGGCGGGGCCGTATCGAGGGTGACCATCGGCACCAGCCGCGCGGTAGCCTTGGTGTCCGAGGTTGCCGAGGCCGGTGTGGCGGTGGCGATGCTCCCAGATCGGGAGATGGCGCCGACCGCCGCCCCGTCGAGGAAACTGTCGACCGGCTTGCGCGCCGGCTGCGCCCAGACATAGGCGCCGGACGCAGCGACGACGAAGAGCGAGAGAGCGATCTTTTTCACGGGTCTACGTGTCCTGAGCTGACTGTGGCGGTCGCGTGGTACGACCATCCTTGTCGCGACTATCTCAGGAACTAGCTGACAACTGGCTGTCAGCCTGGGTTACAGATCGTTCATAGATGCCGCGAGGCGGCTCCGGCACGCCCGCAAAGGCGTCAGCGCGCCCGTCGGCCGGCCGCCCCGGCAAGCGCCGCGCGCCCGGCAAAGGGCAGGTCGCCGGACTCGGCGATGCGGGCAAGCTGATTGTATTTGGCGAGCCGCTCGGAATTGCGCAGCGAGCCGATCTTGATCTGGCCGGCGCCGGTCGCCACCGCCAGATCGGCCATGAAAGAATCCTCGGTCTCGCCCGAGCGCGCCGAGACGACGCAGGCGTAGTCGGCCTTGCGGGCGACTTGCATGGCATCGAGCGTGCCGGTCAGCGTGCCGTTCTGGTTGACCTTGATCAGCACCGCATTGGCAACGCCGCGCGCGATCCCCTGGCCGATCCGGTCGGCATTGGTCACGAACAGGTCGTCGCCGACGATCTGCAGCGCATCGGCGTCACGGGTAAAATCCTGCCAGCTCTGCCAATCGTCCTCGCCAAGCGGATCCTCGACCGAGACAATCGGATAGGAGCGGCAGAGATCGCCGACATGCGCCGCCATGGCGCCGCCGCTCAGCAGGCGGCTCTGATGGGCGAGACGGTAGCTGCCCTCCTCCATCAATTCGCTCGCCGCCACGTCGAGCGCGATGGCAATGTCCTTCAACGGTTCCAGCCCCGCCGCCTCGAAGGCGCGCATCATCAGGTCGAGCCCCGCCTCGGCGCTGGCATAGCCGGGGCTGAGACCGCCCTCGTCGGCAAGCAGGATCGACAGGCCCTCGCGCGCCATCACCTCCGCCGCCGCCGAGCGCAGGCGCGCCAGCATGGCAAGCGCCTCGCCATAGGTCGAGGCGCCGACCGGCACGGCAAGAAAGTCCTGAAAGTCCATGGCGCGATTGGCATGCGCGCCACCGCTCGAGCACATTCATCATCGGCAGCGGCAGGCAGGGCGCGAAATCATCGTCGAGCCCGGCGAGGTAGACATGCAGCGGCTCGCGCCGGAGAAGCGCCGCCGCCCGCGCGCTGGCAAGCGAGACGGCCAGCGCCGCATTGGCACCGAGCCGGCTGAGATCCGCCGTGCCGTCGATCTCGCGCAATGTCTCGTCGATGCCGCGCTGGTCGACGACATCGCGGCCGCTGAGCGCCGCCTGGATCTCGTCCGCGACATTGGCGACCGCCTTCAGCACACCGCGCCCCTCGAAAAGGTCGGCATCGCCGTCGCGCAGCTCATGCGCCTCGTAGCGCCCGGTCGAGGCGCCGGAGGGCACGCTCGCCCGCCCGAGCGTCCCGTCCTCTAAGATGACATCGGCCTCGACGGTCGGGCGGCCGCGCGAATCGAGGATCTGGCGGGCAACGAGACGGACGATGGTGGATGACGACACGGGCGGAACTCCTCAGGCGCTGGGCCCCTGCCGGGATAGCGGAGCCGTCCCGCCGCGACAAGGGAGCGCGGCGCGCCGGCGGCGCTTCGGCCACCATTGCACGCCATCGCCAATCCTGAGAGGCTCCGCCCGCGGCCTCGGGCCGCCTCCGTTCCCGACCAGGAGGGCCTCTTGCTCACGCTCTATTTCTCCCCCACCTCGCCCTTCACCCGCAAGGTCATGGCGACCGCCATCGAGCTCGGCATCGACGACCGTATGGACAAGCTGACGAGCCCGGCCCATCCGATCGAGCGCAATCCGGCGATCGTCGCCAGGAACCCGCTCGGACAGGTTCCGACGCTGGTGACCGAAGACGGCACGGTCCTCTATGACAGCCGGGTCATCTGCGACTACCTCAACGCGCTCGCCAGCGGGTCGATCGTGCCGCCCGAGGGCGCGGCGCGCTGGACGGCGCTGACCCTTCAGGCGCTTGCCGACGGCATGATGGGGGCCGCGCTGCTGGTGCGCTATGAGCGTACACTGCGGCCGGAAGGCGCGCGCTCGGCGCCATGGGAAAGCGGGCAGGTCGCCAAGGTCGTCTCGGCACTCGACGCGCTTGAAGAGATGGCGGAGAGCTTCGGCGACCGGATCGACATCGGCACCATCGCGGTCGCCTGCGGCCTCGGCTATCTCGATTTCCGCCTCGGCGATCTCGGCTGGCGCAAGGGCCGCACACAGCTTGCCGACTGGTGCGCGCGCATCGGCGCCCGTCCTTCACTGGCAACGACGGTGCCGGTCGGCTGAACCAACGAATTTTCCGGGGAACGGGATCGACTGGGACGGGGGAGGACAATGCCGGGGGTCGACGGCATGCGCCCTCCCCCGCCCAGGTCTCGCTGACAACGCACAACCGAAAGGTCAGCGTGCCAACAGTGTCGCAAGGTCCTTGCCAAGTGCCGGACCAGTGATCGGCCCCATATCTGGTGTCGATTCCAGTTTGAATCTCAATTTATCGATCGTCTTAAGACGCTGGTAACGACCACTGCGTCGCATTTTGCAACGACGCTTGCATTTTGCGAGAGGCGGAGGCGGCGCGCGGTGTGGTCGGCGATCCTGTCGGTCGCCTATTCGGCGGCGACCCGCGTATCGCGCTCGAGGCGTGTATCGCGGGCCAGCCACAGGTCGAGGAAGCGGTCGAGGAAGCTCTGCGTCTTCCAGTCGTGCAGGGCACGGCCCTCGAAATGTTTCTCCGCCTTCTGTACGCCGGGCAGCTTGGCGCGCTCGCCGATGCGCGAGGTCCAACGGTTGACCATGGCAATCGTCAGTTCGACATGGAACTGGATGCCGAAGGCGCATGGCCCGTAGGAGAAGGCCTGGTTGGGAAAGACATCCCCCTCGGCAAGCAG
Source organism: uncultured Alphaproteobacteria bacterium (assembly GCA_963812285.1). Taxonomy (GTDB): domain Bacteria; phylum Pseudomonadota; class Alphaproteobacteria; order Rhizobiales; family Kaistiaceae; genus CAVSRC01. The sequence continues at coordinate 60,559 of CAWEUR010000043.1, forward strand.
CGTCGTCCCCGCCGGCAGGTCGAAGCCCTCACGATGGAAATGGTGGACGACATCGGGCCAGTCGGGAATGAGCCGCCGTCCCGCCTCGGTCGGCCTCAGGGGAAAGAAGCCGACCTCGGACCGTCCCTCCGGCGCGCCACGGACCGCGGCGCCGAGATGGCGGGCGAGCATCTGCGCGCCGAGGCAGAGGCCGAGAAAGGGCGCGCCCTCGGCGAGCGGCACCGACACCCAGTCGGTCTCCTGGCGGATGAAGTCGTCGGTATCGTTGGCGCTCATCGGTCCGCCGAAGATCACCGCGGCGGCATGGCCGGCGAGCGTCTCTGGCAGCGGATCGCCGAAACGCGGCTTGCGGATGTCGAGCGGATAGCCACGCGCCTTGAGGCGCAGGCCGACCCTGCCAGGGCTGGAATGCTCCTGGTGGAGGACCATGAGAATTGGTGGTTTTGTCGGCATGACGGCGTCGGTTGGAAGCACGAGTCGTGCCATACTATAAGCCTTCTCGCCGCCGCGCGTCAGCCCGCCGGTCGCACGCCCCTCATTGCGAGCGGTCGCGGACCACCTGCTTCAGCCGGATCCGCGCCTGGGAAGAGACGGCGAGGAGCTCCGAGACCCGCCAGACGAGATTGTCCTCGAATTCGTGAATCGTCCCGTCGGCGAAGACCAGCTCCCACATCATCTCGATGATGCGCTCTCGCTCGGTCTCGTCGAGGCGGCGCTTGAGGACGCTGGTGAAGCCATAGAGGTCGACCGCCTCCTGGTCGGCCTCCTCCGCCGCCCTGATCAGCGCCTTTGTGCCGGCGTCGTCGAGACCGAAGCGCCGCTTGAGCAGGTCCGCGAGCAAGACGCGCTCGTCGTCGGAGACGACGCCGTCGATGGCAGTGACATGGAAAAGCAGGGCAGCGGCCGCGAGCCGATAGCCATCATCGTCGAACCTGGCCGTGTCCTCCCCGCCGGTCAGTTCCGACAAGAAGTGCCTGATGGCGTCGATCATGCTGAACTCCCTGCGCGTTCATATAAAAGCCGCCCGCGGATTTCCAGTCGGACTGAACGACACACAGCTCCTAAATGCGAAACGCCGGCCCGAGGCCGGCGTTCCATTCGCGTTCGATAGATTCGAACAGCCTTGCAAAAATCCTGCGCCCGCTAAAAACGCTGAGCCAATAACCTTAAGGACGAACCAGTTCGAAAAAACTTAGGCCATTATCCCAAAAACACCGGTGGAAACATAACCTCCTTCAAACGCCTTACGAATCCCTCCGGTGAGTTCGACATATCGAATCACCGATGAAACCGATTCTACGTACGCCGCCAATGCCTTGCAAGAGCGAACGGCACCCCTGCGCCAACATGTCGAGGGGTGCCCGCCCGACCATGGGTCGCGCGCCCGCACAAGGGCGCGGAATTCCGCGATTCCATGGCGGCCGACGGGCATTCGCCATCCCTGTGCAACTCATGTGGATGGTAAACGAACCCTTGGAGCGGATCATCGTTCGACGGGACCGTTGATCCGCTCTAACTCTTTGTTCTTGCTGACCTTTCGGACGGAAGAGTGGTCTCAACCTGTCCTGCCATTGCTCCAGCGCCTCACGATCCCTCCGCCGCGCAGAAGCCGCCGCCCTGGTTGAGATCGACGCGGTCGTCACCCGAAACGCCCGAATCGCGGGCAAGGATCGCCTCGGCATAGTCCTCCGAGTGGTCCTCGGGCTTGTAGCCGAGGCGTTCCGCGTTGGAATTGTCGTACCAGGCGCGCTTGTTGCCCGACACGCCGAAGACGATCTCATGACGAATGCCGGGCCGCTCCAGACCAATACGGATCAACTGGCAGAGGTCGCGCGGGCTGATCCAGATCGCCAGCCGGCGGACGTCAACCGGCTCGGCGGCGACATTGCCGATGCGGATGCTGAGCACCTCGGCGCCGTATTTATAGGCATAGAGGCTGCCGAGCGCCTCGCCGAAGGCCTTGCTGAGGCCGTAGCGCGAATCCGGTCGCGGCGTGATGTCATGGCCGATCGTCTGGCTGCGCGGATAATAGCCCATGGCATGGTTGCTCGAAGCGAAGATGATGCGCTTGACGCCCTCGAGCCGCGCCGCTTCGAACAGATTGTAGGCGCCCTCGATATTGGCGTCGCGAATTGTCTGCCAGTTGGATTCGACCGAGAAGCCGCCGAGATGGACGATGCCGTCGACCCCCGACACGGCGCTGCGCAGCGCCGCCATGTCGCCGAGCTCGGCCTGGACAACCTCCTCGCCCGCGACCGGATCCGCCACTGGCACCCGGTCGGAGAGCCTCAACTGGTAGTCGGCGCGCAGGATCGGCCGGATCATGCCCGACACGCCGCCGGCGGCGCCGGTGATGAGAATACGTTTCATGGGAAGTCCTTCTCCTTGGGAATGCGGTTGCGCGCGAGGGCATTACGGCAGAGCCGCGCCGCTCGGCTTGCGGTCCTCGATCAGCGTCTTTCGGTTTGTCCTGCGATTCCGGTCCATGACCGCGGGCGGAATGGTTGTACGACAACCACGTCGCGGCGCAAGGGCGGCAAGGCTGGCGGATTTGGTGCCGGTGACGTATTCCCCGATCTTCGTAATTTGAACGTCCGGCTCGAGATCCCTCGGCATGGATTTGTAGACGACCGATGCCGGCGCGCGGGGGATGAGGATTGACATGGCGAGCGAAGCGAAGATGCCGGACGCGCCCCATCCGCACCGCAACCTCACGGCTGACCTCATCAGCCGCCTGACCGACGAGATCGTCGCCGGCAATCTGCCGCCGCGCACCCGCCTGCCGACCGAACATGCGCTGATGCGCGCCTATGGCGTCAGCCGCACGGTGGTGCGCGAGGCGATCGCGGCCCTGCGCGCCGAGGGGCTGGTCGAGACGCGACAGGGCGCCGGCGCCTTCGTTGCCGCCGACCCGCGCAAGCGCCCCTTCCGCATCGACCCGGCAGGGCTGCAATCGATCGACCAGGTGCTCGAGGTGATGGAGCTGCGCATCTGCGTCGAGGTCGAGGCCGCCGGCCTTGCCGCCCAGCGGCGCGGCGAAGAGGATGTCGCCCGCCTGCGCGAGGCGTCCGATGCCTTCGCCAAGGCCATCGCCACCGGCGACGAGGCGATCGACGCCGACTTCAACTTCCACGCCGCCATCGGAGCCGCGACCGGCAATCCGAACTTCTCGTCCTTCCTCAGCTTCCTCGGGAGGCTGATCATTCCGCGACGCAGCGTCCAGGTCGGCCAGACCGACGCCAGCGGGCGCGTGCTCTACATGGAGCGCGTCCACCACGAACACGAGGTCATCGCCAAGGCGATCGTCGACGGCGACGTCACCAGTGCCCGTCGGGCCATGCGCGTCCATCTGAGGAACGGCCGCGACCGCTACCGCCGCGCCGCCGAAGAGGCCCGCGCCGGCTAACCGCCAAGGGCATCAATCCATATCGATCTTTGCCGGGAAGCTCTTCTCAAGCCTTGCCCGAGGGAAGACCGGGAGGGGATCCAGCGGACGCCCCTCCCATTGCGAATGCCCCGGTGCGCCTACTTGCTCTTCTTCGCCAGCCGGCGGGCGTCCGTCGCGGTCAGCGGCGCCGGCCGCTCGACGCGCGAGCGGATCTTGACGAAGCGCTGCTCGCTGGCCGAGCTGAGGACCGATTCCATCACCTCGACGACATGGGCTGCGAGCCGGCCCGAGCAGCGCGGCTCGCGATCCTTCTTGGCCGCGTCGATCAGATCGGCGACGCCGAGCATGCGGTAATTGGCGCGAGCCGGCTTGGCCTCGGGCCAGTTGGCGGCGCCGAACGCCCCGTCCGACGTGTCGACCTCGGTATAGGCCCCGTTCTTGTCCGAATAGGAGACGATACCGGAGAAGAAGTTGGGATCGGGCACCAGCATCGTGCCCTCCGAGCCATAGAGCTCGATCGGGTTGGAATGGCCGTGGCGCCAGACATCCCAGCTCGTGCCGACGGTCACCTGCGCGCCGCTGACGAATTCGAGCACCGCGTTGATCGTGGTCGGCGTCGTCACCCGGATCTTCTTGCCCTTCTTCGGCCCCTCGGCGGTGACGAGGCGGTGGCTGAAGCCCTTGGCCGCCATCGCGGTGACCGTCTTGACCGGCCCGAGCAGATTGACCAGCGCGGTCAGGTAATAGGGACCGATGTCGAACATCGGGCCGGCGCCGGGCTGGAAGAAGAAGGTCGGATTCGGATGCCAGTGCTCCATGCCGTGGCTCATCACGTGAGCGGTGCCACCGATCACATTACCGATGGTGCCCTTGTCGAGAAGCCGGCGCGCCGTCTGGCCGCCAGCTCCAAGAAAGGTGTCCGGCGCGCCGCCGAGCTTGAGGCCGCGCTTGTCGGCCTCGGCGACGAGCTTCTTGGCCTGCCTGGCGGTGAGCGCCAGCGGCTTTTCCGAATAGACATGCTTGCCAGCGGTCAGGATCGCGTGGCTGACGTCGAAATGCGCGTTCGGCACCGTCAGGTTGACGACCGCGGCGATCTCCTCGTCCTTGAGCATCTCGTCAACGGTCAGCGCGCGGATGCCATATTGCTCGGCCCGCGCTTTGGCGACGGCCGGAACGATATCGGCGCAGGCGACGATCTCGATACCGGAATAGAGCTTCGACAGTTTCAGATAGGCTTCGGAGATGACGCCGCAGCCGACGAGGCCGATGGAGGTGAAACGGGCCATGATCAGGCGCCCCCTCTGCCGGCCAGCTTGGCGACATGGGCGTAGGAGCGCTCGGCCGAGCGACGCCAGTCGGACGGATTGTCGTGCTCGACCACCAGCAGGTCGGCGCCGGTCCCCGAGATCACCGGCCACAGGCCCTGCCAGTCGATGGCGCCGTGGCCGACATCGGCCCAGCCGTCCTCCTCATTGGAATCGTCCTTGCGCACGTCCTTCATGTGGAACGAGATGACCTGGTCGGACGACGCGGCGATCTCCGCTTTCGGGTCGGCATCGGCGCGTACGATCCAGCCGATATCCGGCTCCCACAGCACGCCGGCCGCGCCGATCAGGTGGTCGATCGGCCGCGAGCCGTCGGACAGGCGCACATATTCGAAATTGTGGTTGTGCCAGGCGAACTTCAGCCCGGCCTCGGCGAAGCCGGCGGCATGCTCGGTGAGCTTGGCCGCCAGCGCCTTCCAGCCGTCGACATCCTTGCTGCGCTGATCGCCAGGGATCGCCGGTACGATGACGACCTCAAGGCCGAGCGTCCTGGCGGTGTCGATCACCGCGCTGCGGCTGGCGTCGATATCGGCGAGCGAGATATGCGCGCTCGGGCAGGCGAGGCCGGCGGCGTCGAGCTTCTTGCGGAAGCCGGCCGGATCGGTGCCGAAAGCCCCGCCATAGGGCTCGACCGCATCGTAACCGATGGCGGCGAGCGCCTCGATATGGGTCTCGATCGGTGGGAATTTGCGCGCGCTGTAGAGCTGGTAGGAGATGCGGTAGTTCGGCATGTTCTCGGTTCCGTGGGAGTGAGGGGCTTGACCGACAGCTAGAGACGTTCGCCGGTCTCGGCATCGAATACAGAAGCAAGGCCCGGCTGGAAATAGACCTCGACCTTTTCGCCGATCTTGTGGACGTCGTCCGGACCGACGCGGATGGAAACCGACTCCTTGCCGATCGCGCCCCACAGGAGGCTGTCCGCCCCCATCGGCTCGATCAGGGTCAAGGCAAGCGGCAGGCCGGTCGAATTGGGCGGCGGCGTGTTGATGTGGATCTGCTCCGGACGGATGCCGAGCGTGACCTTGCGCCCGGACACCGGCTCTCCGTTGAACTGGTAGCCGGCGAGGCTGATGCTGACGCCGTCGGCGCAGCGCACGGCGGGGTCGCTGTTGACGGTCAACTCGCCGCTGACGAAGTTCATCGCCGGCGAACCGACGAAGCTCGCGACGAACTGGTTGACCGGGCGCTGATAGATCTCCTTGGGCGTCGCGAGCTGCTGGATGACCCCCTGATACATGACCGCGACCCGGTCGGCGAGCGTCAGCGCCTCGATCTGGTCGTGGGTCACGTAGATCATGGTCGAGCCGAGCGCCATGTGAAGCTTCTTGAGCTCGACGCGCAGTTCGGTGCGCAGCTTGGCATCGAGATTGGACAGCGGCTCGTCAAACAGGAACACGTCGGCCTCGCGCACCAGTGCCCGGCCGATGGCGACGCGCTGGCGCTGGCCGCCCGAGAGCTCCGACGGCTTGCGCTGGAGCAGCGATTCGATCTGCAGCAGCTCGGCCGTGCGCGCGACACGCTTGGCGATCTCGTCCTTCGGCACCCGCGCCACCCGCAGGCCAAAGGTCAGGTTGCCCTCGGCGGTCATGCGCGGATAGAGCGCGTAGGACTGGAACACCATGCCGATGCCGCGGTCCTTCGGCTCCTCCCAGGTGACGTTCTTGCCGCCGATCCATACCTGGCCGGCGTCGACGTCGAGCAGGCCGGCAACCGCGTTGAGCAGGGTCGACTTGCCGCAGCCGGACGGCCCGAGCAGCACGACGAACTCGCCCTCCGCCACGTCGAGATCAAGATCGCGCAGGACCTTGAGGGTGCCGAAGGAGACGCCGAGCTTCTTGATCGAAACGCTTGCCATTGCCTAACCCTTGACGGCGCCGGCGGCGATGCCGCGCACGAACCAGCGTCCGGATACGAAGTAGACGATCAGCGGCACGGCCGCGGTCAGGATCGTCGCGGCCATGTTGACATTGTATTCGCGCACGCCGGTGGTGGTGTTGACGATGTTGTTGAGCTGCACGGTCATCGGCCAGTTCGACCGCCCGGCGAAGACGATACCGAACAGGAAGTCGTTCCAGATGCCGGTGACCTGCAGGATCATGGCGACCGTCGTGATCGGCACCGACATCGGCACCATGATGCGGAAGAAGATCTGCCAGAAGCCGGCCCCGTCGACGCGGCCGGCCTTGAACAATTCGATCGGCACCGAGGCGTAGTAGTTGCGGAAGAGCAGCGTCAGGATCGGCATGCCGAAGATCGTGTGGACGATGATGATGGCCGGCCAGGGTGCGAGAAGATGTGGGCCTCGCGCGCCGCGATGATCAACGGATAGATGACCACCTGATAGGGCACGAAGGCGCCGAAGACGAGCAGACCGAAGAAGATGTTGGCGCCCTTGTAGCGCCAGAACGAGAGCGCGTAGCCGTTGATCGAGGCGATGACGATCGAGATGATGACGCTCGGCACGGTGATCTTGACCGAATTGAGGAAGCCGGGGTGGAGCCCGTAGCAGTCGCGCCCTGTGCAGGCATGCAGCCAGGCATCGATCCAGGGCTGGAAGGTCCAGATATGCGGCAGGCTGAACAGATGGCCGAGACGGATCTCCGGCATCGTCTTCAGCGAAGTCACCACCATCACGTAGAGCGGGATCAGGAAGAAGGCCGCCGAGATCACGAGGAAGCCATATATGCCGAGCCGCGCCGGCGAGAAGCGCCGCGGCTTGACCCCGCTCGGCTCGACGCCCCAGCGCGCCACCGCTTCTGCGTCGCTCGCCATCGCTCCACTCGCGCTCATGCCGCTGCCCTCGCCTTGCGATTGCGCCGCCAGGCGAAGAAGCCGCCGACCGCCAGCACGGCGACGATCGGCAGGAGCATCATCATCGCCGCCGCCATGCCCTGGCCGACGTTCTGGCTGCTGGTGATCATCTGGATGACGTAGACCGCCGGCATGCTGGTCGAGATGCCGGGGCCGCCGCCGGTCATCGCGACGATCAGGTCATAGACGCGAACCACGCCGACGCATTGCAGGACGAAGGCGGTCGCCAGCGCGCCGCGGATCATCGGCAGGGCGATGAACAGATAGACCCGCCAGGTCGGGATGCCGTCGACACGCGCGGCCTTCCAGATTTCCGCGTCGACGCCGCGCAGGCCGGCGAGCAGGATCGCCATGGTCACGCCCGAGCCCTGCCAGATGCCGGCGAGCACGAGTCCGTAGATCGCGGTGTGCGGATCGACCAGCGGCGAGAAATGGAAGCTCGTCCACCCCCAGCGATGCAGCGTCTGCTCGATGCCGAGATTGGGGTCGAGCATCCACTGCCAGATGAGGCCGGTGACGATCAGCGACATGGCGAAGGGATAGAGGAAGATCGAGCGGAACAGGTCTTCCTGGCGGATGCGCTGATCCATGAAGACCGCGAGCAGGTAGCCGAAGACCAGATTGAAGACGATCAGCAGTCCGCCGAAGATCCAGATGTTATGGACCGCGATCAGCCAGCGGTCGCTGTCCCACAGGCGCCGATACTGGAGCAGGCCGACAAAGTGGCTGTTGGGAAAGAGTTTGGAGCTGGTGAAGGACCAGTAGAAAGTGAAGGCGATGCCGATGACGTAGACGCCGACACCGACCGCGATCATCGGCAGGGTGCCGAGTACCGCCTGAACCTTGAATCGCCGCCTTCGCGCTTCCGCCATGCCTTTGCCGCCCCACATGCAGCCGGTGTTCAGGTCCCCGTCCGGCCCGCCATTGGGCGCCGACGGCGGCCGTTACCTTGAAAGGCTTCGGCCACGATCGGTCGGCGGCTGGCCGACGTCAACCGGGTCCGATGACCCGGCAACGACAGAGGCGCCGGCCGATGGTCCGGCCAGCGCCTCCTGACGATGTCGATCAGTCCGCGTTCTTCAGGATCTCAACGAACTTCGCCTGAGCGACTTCCGCGGTCATGGAGTCGTCGGACCAGTACTGCGTGATCAGCGAGTTCAGCTCGTTATTGGTGTCCTCGTTGATGAAGCGCTGGACGCCGGTGGCGATCTTGGCCGGGTCCTCGACAGCCTTCAGCGCCTTCTGCATGCACGGATCGGCGCTCGCCATGTCAACGTCGCCGCGGACCGGCATGGAGCCCTTGGCGTTGTTGAACGCAACCTGGACGGCCGGGCTGATGAGCAGCGCGGCGAGACGCTTCTGGGCGGCCTCGACGGCCGGATCACTCTGCTTCGGGAACACGATCACGTCGCCGTCGGTGGTCACGATCGGCTTGTCCTCGTTGAGACCGATCATGCAGCCATAGTCCTTGACGCCGGTCATGCCGGCCGCCGCGAACTCGCCACGGGCCCAGTCGCCCATGATCTGCAGGCCGGCCTTGCCGGTGATCACGAGGTTGGTCGTGTCGTTCCAGTTGCGGTTGGCATAGCCCTCGTCGGTGAACGGCTTGAGCGCCTTGAACTGCTTGAGGGTTTTCAGGACATCGGCCCCGCCGGCAATGTCGAGGTCTTTCTTGCCGTACATCTGGTCACGCTGCGGGATGCCGAGCTCGGTGAGCAGGATCTGGTCGAAAGCGCCCCGGATCTGCCAGCCATTGCCGTCGCCGCCGATGGCGAAGGGAATGATCCCGGCCTCCTTGAGCTTGGGCGCATCGGCGACGAACTCGTCAAAGTTGCGCGGCTCGGCCAAACCGGCCTTGGCGAAGGCGGTCTTCGAGTACCAGCCCCATGGCCAGGAGTGGATGTTCACCGGTACGCAGTACCAGTGACCATCGACCAGGCAGGCGCCCTGGATCCGCTGCGGGCGGATCACCTTGGCCCAGTTGCCCGCCTTGGCGACATCGTCGAGGGCCAGAAGCTGATTGTTCTTGATCAGCTCCTCATATTCGCGGCCCGGATTGAACTGCGCCGCGCCCGGCGGATCGCCGCCCAGGATGCGCTGCATGATCGTCGAACGCGCGGTCTCGCCGAGGGCGATGGCGCTGTCGACCCAGTGGTCGCCCTGGCCGTCATTGTCGAACGCCTTGGCGAACTGGGCCACCGCGGCCGACTCGCCCTTCGACGTCCACCAGTGGATGACCTCCAGATCGGTCGCCGAGGCGAAAGTCGGCGCCATCAGCGCCGCCGCCATGGCGGTCGCACCCAGAATTCGAGTCGTGATGTGCTTCATTACCTTCCTCCCAGTCGCGGCGCGATTCGCGCCGATCCCTAACGGGCCATTTTGCGAGGAAGAGCCGATCAGGCCTCCCCCAAGCCCTTGTAATCGATTACATTGACTTTAGCCGAAGACCCGTCGATGTCAACAAGCCGTCGGCGACGAACATCAGGCGGAGCGGCGGCGGCCGATCTTCGCACCGAGGGAGCGCTCACAGTCATGGCAGGGCAAGGACGGCGGGCGTCCTCCTCGAACCGCGGTCGCGGCGCGACCATCGTCGACGTGGCGCGCCAGGCCGGCGTTTCGACTGCCACGGTCAGCCGCGCCCTCGCCGCGCCCCATCAGGTCACCGAAAAGACGCGGGCAGCGGTGCTCGCCGCCATCAAGGCGACCGGCTACACGCCCAATGTCGCCGCGCGCAGCCTCAGGGCGCGGACGACCCGCATTGTGCTGGCGCTCGTGCCGGGCATGAGCAACACCTTCTTCACGCCGATCCTCAACGCCATGGAAGACACCCTCTCCGACGCCGGCTACGGTCTCATCGTCGGCGACACCGACAACCGGCCGGAAAAGGAAAGTCGTTATGTTCGCCTGATCCGCGGCGGCCAGGTCGATGGCGTTATCCTGTTCACCGGCCGGCTGCCGGAGGACCACGGCCACCCCCTCGAATCCGACGGCATCCCGATCGCGCTCGTCTGCAACGAGATCCCCGGCGACACAACGCTGTCGATCTTCGACGTCGCCAACCGCCAGGCAGCCCAGCACGCGGTCGCGTATCTGATCGAGCACGGCCACAGGCGCATCGCCCATATTGCCGGCGCCCGCTCCAATATCGAGGCACAGGAGCGCAGCGCCGGCTATTTCCAGGCGCTGGATGCCGCGGGCATCGCCCGCGACGACGCCCTCGTCTGGGGATCGAGCTTCCGTTTCGAGACAGGCGTCTCGGCCGCCAAGAGCTACCTTGCCAGCAACGACCGGCCGACCGCCGTCTTCTCGGCCGCCGACGACGCCGCCATCGGCTTCATCAAGACCCTGCGCGATGCCGGCATCCGCATTCCCGAGGACGTCTCGGTCGTCGGCTTCGACGACATCAATTCGGCGATCGTCATCGATCCCGCCTTGACCACCATGCACCAGCCGCGCGCCGAGCTCGGCCGCGCCGCCGCCGGCGACCTCCTGAGGCGCATGGCCCGCGACGCGCCCGACCTGCCGCCGACGCGGCTGCGCCTGCCCTGCAAGCTGATCGTGCGCGACAGCGTCAGGCCTCTGAGGCTGCGCGTGGCGAAGAAGACCACATCCATCGCCAAGCCGAGGAACGGCACAGCCGGTCGCCGCCTGCCGGCGACCTGACCGCGCGCAATGCGTGTTTTTCACGATCCAATCAACTATTTGTTATCGAACGGCGCCTAACCTTCCGGCAAACATCGCCAAGATGGCGGGAAGCCGGGGGCCGCCCGTGATCAAACAGACACTCTCAGGGACTGCGCCGGCACTGCTGCGCGAAGCTGGCGAGACCGGGGCCGCGCCCGTTGGCGCGCCGTTCAGCGGCGCGGCGGCGGAGCGCGAGAGGAGTCCTGCGCGCGGGCGGCGGTGGAAATCGTCCTGACGCTCTTCCCGGCCCTCGGACACACCTATTTCAGCACCGTCATCAACGGCCTCGAGGCCCCCCTGGTCGCGGCCGGCTACAATGTCATCTTCGGCGACACCCGCGACGACCCGCAGCGCGAGATGCGCTACACGGGCCTCATCGAGGACGGCCTTGTCGACGGGGTACTGCTGTTCACCGGCAAGGAAATGGAGGGCGATTTCGCCACCGCCTGCCGCACCGTACCGGTCGTGCTCGCCTGCCGCGGCATCGCCCACCTCGACACGCTGTCGCTGATCGAAGTCGCCAATCGCGAAGCAGCGCGCGCCATGACCGAGCACCTGATCGCGCTCGGCCACCGCAGGATCGCCCACATATCCGGGCCGGCCGCCACGAGCGAGGCGCAGGAGCGCATCGCCGGCTTCCGCGACGCGCTGAACGCGGCGGAGCTGACGGTCGAGGCGGATCTGATCTGGCCGGGCAATTTCAATTTCGTCGCCGGTGAGCGCGCCGCCGAACGCTTCCTCGCGCTCGACAAGCGGCCGACAGCCGTTTTCGCTGCCAGTGACGAAATCGCCATCGGCTTCATCGGCGCGGTCAAGGCATCCGGCCTTTCCGTCCCCGGCGACGTCTCGGTCGCCGGCTTCGACGGCATCGACTATTCGGCGATGTACGATCCGGGTCTCACCACGGCACTGCAACCACGGGCGGAGATCGGCCGGCACGCGGCCGAGGAACTGCTGCGCCGGATGGCGCCCGGCGGCGCGGCCCTGCCACCGCGCCACACCCGTCTGCCCTGCTCGATCCTGCTGCGCAACAGCACCGCCGCCCCGCCGCAAGGCGCGGCGTGAGGACACCGGCTCAGCCGAGCACGAGAAGACCGCCGATCACGAGATAGCTGAGCTGGTGGACCATCTGGTCGGCGCCGATCGCCCACCAGAACGCCCGCTGGTCGGCCTTGTAGCCGGCTCGCCGGACGATCTGCTCCTTCGACCAGTCGACGTGATAGTGGAACAGGAACTCGCCGATAACGATGGCCGCGCCAAGCGCCAGCCCCGGCGCGACAACGAGGAAGGCCGCGGTCGTCCCCAGCGCATGCAGCCCGGCGTGGATGATGCCGCCCGGATGCCCGTAAGTGCCTTTGTTGTAAAGCAGATACGGCGTTTGCAGCGGATAGTCGAAAATGAAGTGCTTGACCTGCAGAACCAGAAGGACGGCGATCAAAGCCACGACTGTGTCACTCACGTCCGTCTCCCGTCGACACGCACCATCCGAGCCTCGCACGACATACCGATCATGGCAGTGAACTCGGTCACAGCCTATTTCGTCTCCGCCGCGTCGACCCCGTCCCAGGCGGCCGGCGCGGCTGCGCGACAGGCGGCGATCCGCGCCAGATAGGCGGCATAGAAGGCGTCGAGCCCGCCGATGCCGAGTGCCCGGCAATCGGCCGCCGCCTTGGCCGCGCCCGCCCAGTCTCCCGCGCGATAGGCGGTGAGCAGGCCTTCGTGAAGTGGCGCCAGGCGCGCCGCCTGATCCGCCGCCAGCCCCACGACATCGGCGAGCGTGAAGACCCGCCCCGCCTGGTTGCGGCCTTTGACGCGGACCAGGCCGAGCTCGAGTACGTCGGCCGCTTCCAGCCGCCCGATCGTTGCCTCGCCGACGACCAGCGGCACGCGATAGAGCTTCGTCAGCCCCTCGAAACGCGAGGCGATGTTCACATCGTCGCCGATCGCCGAATAGTCGAAGCGCTGCGCCGAGCCGAGATTGCCGACACAGCACATCCCGGTATTGAGGCCGATGCCGATCCGCACGGTCTGGTAGGGTCGGCCCGCCGCCTCGGCCTGCCGCCGCCACTCGGCGTTGAGGGTCTCCATGCGGGCGACGATGCGCCGCGCCGCCTCGCAGGCATGGCCGGCATGGTCGGGATCTTCCAGCGGCGCGTTCCAGAACGCCATGATCGCGTCGCCCATATATTTGTCGATCGTGCCGCGCGCCTCCAGCACGATATCGGTGAGCGGCGTCAGCAGGCCATTGATGAAGGTCGTCAGCTCCTGCGCGTTCATGCGCTCCGAAAGGCCCGTGAAGTCGCGCACGTCGCAGAACATCAGGGTGAGCTCGCGCACCTCGCCGCCGAGCTCCAGCCGTTCCGGATGGGCGATCAGCTCGTCGACCACCGCCGGCGCGACGAAATGGCCGAAGGCGTCACGGATGGCGCCGCGCTGCAACTCGACCCGGCGATAGACATGGAAGGTCGCCGCCGCGATGAGGATCGACAGCGACAGCGCCGGATAGGTCGGATCGAGCAGAAGGCCGCCATAGCGAAAGGCGATCCAACCGCCAGCGCCAAGCAGGGCGATGACCGACAGGCCGATGAGGGCCGACCCGCCGGCCGAGACGCGCGGCAACACGAAGCTGACCGCGACGCCGAGGAAAATCAGGATCGCCAGCTCCAGCGCCAGGGCGTAGTCCGGCCGGGTAAGCGAGCGCCCCGACAGGAGGTGCTCGATCGCCTGGGCATGGATCTCGACGCCAGGAATGGCCGAATCGAGCGGTGTCGCGCGCAGGTCGATGAGTCCCGGCGCGCTGGTGCCGACCAGAATGATCTTGCCGGCGACCTCGCCCGGATCATTGCCGCCGTCCAGCACCTTCCAGGCCGGGATATAGGCGCTCGGATTGGCCGGGCGGAACCGCAGCCAGATACCTCCGTCGCTGTCGGTCGGCACTTCCAGGCCGCCGATCTTGATGTGGTTGAGGCCGGTCTGCTCGCCGAACGCGGTCTCGCCGCTGGCATTGGAGGCCTTGAGCACGAAGGTGCTGGCGCCTTGAGCCACCCTGAGGGCCTCCGCGACCAGCGCCGGCACGATCTGGTTGCCGACCCGGTAGACCAGCGGGATGCGGCGGATGACCTGGTCGCGGTCGGGGATCCAGTTGATCGCACCGATGCCGGCCGCCTTGGCGTCGAGGATCGGCAGGTTGCCGGTCGCACCGGTGAAATTGGCGATGAAGGGACGCGGATCGTCGCCGGCGATGGCGAAGCCGGCCTTGGGAGCGATCTCCTTGCCGCCGGTCCGGTTGTTGACGAGGGCGGTGGCGAGCACGGTCGGCGCCGCGGCGATGGCATCGGCGAAGACCAAGTCGTGGCTTTGCGCACCGGCGAGCGCCGGGCGCATGGCCGCAGCCTCCTTCTCGGGCAGGTGCTTGATCACCTCCTCCAGTGAGGTCTGGTCCGGCTCGGAGAACAGCACGTCGAAGACGACAGTCGCCGCGCCCTCGTCCTGCAGCTTCTTCAGCAGCGCCGCCATGGTTGTGCGCGGCCACGGCCACTGGCCGATCCGCGCCAGCGACTTCTCGTCGATATCGACGATGCGCACCGGCAGGTTGGGATCGTAGGCCTGCGGCGCGAGCTTCTGGTAGGAATCGAAAGCGATCAGGCGCAGCGCCTGGACGAAGAACGGATCGGCGACGCGCAGGGCCGCCGCGCCGGCGATGAGGACGACGACGAGGATGAGGTAAAGTCGGCCGGCGCGGACTGCCATCGGCCTCCTGGCGCCCTCAGGACGCCTTGCCTTCGAAGACCGAGGGGAAGAACCGCTTGATCTGGTCGATGATCGAGGTCGGTTCGGTATCGGCGGCGATGCGCTCCAGCTCGGCGCGCCGCTTCGCCAGCACGGTACCGAAGGCGCCGATCAGGTCCGGCGCCCGGCTGAGAATCTCCTCCAGCGCCACCTTGGTGATCTCGATTGCCACCACGTCGGTGCGGGCGATCACCGTGGCGTTGCGCCTGGCACCAGTCATCAGCGACATCTCGCCGACCACATCGCCGGCATAGAGCGCGGCGACGCCATGCTCGCTGCCGCCCGAATCCGTCACCGACACCGTCACCGAGCCCGAAACGATGGCGAACATGGAAGCGCCGAAATCGCCTTCCGTCATCAATACCGCACCGGCGGGAAAGTCGAACTCGTGGCATTTGGCGACGAGCATTTCGAGATGAACCTTGTCGAGCACCTCCGCGAAAAGCGGAATCGCCTGAAGAACCTGGCGGATTGCGTCGTGGTCCATGCTGTCTCTTCCCGGCATGCGCCGCCGGTGCGCCGGCGAGGCTGAATCTCGAGCCCCAATCTAGGAGCGGCGGCGGACAAGGGCAAACGGCAATGACCCCGCCCACGGCGCTTGACCCCGCCGCGCTTTGTCCGGAAAGTTGCCGCCCAAGACCTGAGGGAGGACATCCACGTGGCTCAGACGACGCGCGTGGCCGTAATCGGCTGCGGCTTCTTTTCCGGAAATCATCTTCATTCCTGGCAGGACCTCGCCTCCGAAGGCGTGGAAGTGGTCGCGATCTGCGATCTCGACGCCGAAAAGGCCAAGGCCAAGGCCGAGGAATTCGGCATCCCCAAGGTCTATACCGATGCCGCCGAGATGCTGGAGAAGGAGGAGATCGACCTCCTCGACATCATCACCCGCATGGACACCCACCGCATGCTGGTCGAGATGTCGGTCGGCAAGGGCGTCGCGACCATCGTCCAGAAGCCCTTCGCACCCGGCTGGGATGATTGTGTCGCCATGGTGCGCGCGGCGCGCGAGGCCGGCGTCTTCCTCGCCGTCCACGAGAACTTCCGCTTCCAGGCGCCACTCATGAAGCTCGCCGAGACGCTGCACTCCGGCATCATAGGCGACCCGAGCTGGGCCCGGATCAGCTTCCGCACCGGCTACGATATCTATTCGGGCCAGCCCTATTTCTACAACGAGGACCGCCTCGTCATCCTCGACCTCGGCATCCATGTCCTCGACGTCGCCCGGGTCCTCATGGGCGAGGTGACCCGCGTCTCCTGCGAGACCCAGCGCCGCAATCCAAAGGTCAAGGCGGAGGACACGGCGACCTTCATGATGCGCCACACCTCAGGCGCGGTCTCAGTGGTCGAGGCGACCTATGAGAGCCGCAAGCTGCCCGACCATTTCCCCGAGACCATGATCCAGATCGAGGGGCCGAAAGGCGCCATCGTCCTCAAGCCCGGCTTCGTCATGGAGGTCACCGTCGACGGCGAGGTGACCGCCACCGATCTCGGCACGCCGCTCCTCCATTGGACCTCGCACCCCTGGCACGTGGCGCAGGAGAGCGTGCTGATCACCTGCCGTCACCTCCTCGAGCGCTTCCGCGCCGGCAAGGATGCCGACACCTCCGGTGCCGACAATCTCAAGACCTTCGCGCTGGCCGAAGCGGCCTATGAGTCGAACGACACCGGCCGCATGGTGACCCCACCAAGCGAATAGCGCCGCCCGGATCCAAATTGGATACCGGACGCCACCCATCCGGCATGGCGTGATGCGGCCTGGTCCTGAGTAGCAAACATCACCTCTCCCCGGCGGGGAGAGGTCGGATCGCCTAGACGAGCGTCAGCAAGCTCAGGCGATCCGGGTGAGGGTCCCGCCTCTCTGCGACGAGGTCGCTCCCCTTCTCCCCGCGCGGCCTAAGCGCGGCGCCTGACGAAGGTCATGCCGTCGCCGACCGGGACGAGGACGCGGTCGACGCGCTCGTCGGCGGCGATCTTGGCGTTGAGGGCGCGGATCGCCTCGACGCTGGGGCCATGCGCTTTCGGATCGGCGACGTCGCCATTCTGCAGCATGTTGTCGAAGGCGATGATGCCGCCCGGCCGCACCAGCCGAAGCACTGCTTCGTAATAGGCGTCGTAGCCGGTCTTGTCGGCATCGATGAAGGCGAAGTCGAAGCGATCGGCGGCGCCTTCCTTCTCGAGCGCGGCAAGGGTCTCGATCGCCGGACCGAGGCGCAATTCGATCCTGTCGGCAACGCCCGCCTCCTGCCAGTAGGTGCGCGCGACGCTCGTCCATTCGTCACTGACGTCGCAGGCAACGAGCTTGCCGTCAGCCGGCAGGCCGAGCGCGATCGTCAGCGCGCTGTAGCCGGTGAAGGTGCCGATCTCCAGCGTCTGGCGTGCCTCGACCGCCCGCGCCAGGAAGGCGAGGAGCTGTCCCTGTTCGGGCGCGATCTGCATGCCCGAATTGGGCATCTTCGCCGTATAGGCGCGCAACTTCGCCAGCACCGGGTGCTCCGGCGCCTGGTTGCGGACGAGATAATCGTTGAGGCCTTCGTCAAGGCCGATGGAAACTCTGCTCATGAAATGCTCCCTCGGGCGGATGCCCGGGCTTGGCGCCGGAATGCGGCGGGGGGGTCAGTCGAGGGCCGCGACGGCGGGGGCCATCGTGACCGTCTGGCGATCGGCGGCACCGATCCCCGGCAGGTAGACGCAGAAGGTGGCGCCCTCGCCCGCCGGCGAGCGGATCCAGATCGATCCGCCATGATGCTCGACGATATGGCGGGAGATCGTCAAGCCGAGACCGCTGCCCGACGGCCGCCCGGTATTGCGCTCGCGCGCCTTGGCGAACTTCTCGAAGATCAGCGCCTGGTCGGCGGGCGTGATGCCCTCGCCATTGTCGCCGACCTCGATCAGATAGCCTTCCTCATATGGCCGGCCGGAGACTGTCACGCGGCCGTTGTCGGGATCGCAGAACTTGGCGGCATTGGACAGGAGGTTGATGAAGACCTGGATCAGCCGGTCGCGATCGGCGTGCAGCAAACGCCCGGACGGCTCGATGCGCGTCTCCAGCGCCACGCCGGCATCGCTGAAGAGCCCCTCGGCGACCGCCACCGCGTCCTCGAGGGTCGTCGCCGGGTCGATCGCCAACATGCGCCAGTCGGCCTGGCCCTGCTCGAGCCGGGTCAGGTCGAGGATCGAATCGAGCAGCCGGGTGAGCCGCTGGGTTTCGCTGCCGATGATCGCGTGATAGCGCAGCGCCGAATTGCGATCGAGGGCCTCGCCGTCGGCGAGGATCTCCGAGAAGGAACGGATCGAAGCGAGCGGCGTGCGCAATTCGTGGCTGATGGTCGACAGGAAGTCGTCCTTCAGCCGGTCGAGCTCCTTCAACTGCTCGTTGGCGCGGGTCAGCTCCTGCGCGGTCGCGCTCGAGTTCGCGCGACTTCTCCTCGACCTGGCGGCTGTAGACGATGACCTGATGGGTCTCCTCGAGGATCTCGAGCACTTCGTCGAGCCTCAAGCAGTTCGCCCTTGGCGATCGAGGCGACCATGACCCGGGCCGAGGCCGCGCCGATGCTGCCGGCGAGCAACCGCTCGGCGAAGGCGATCAGATCCGCATCGGCCTCCTCGCGGGCGACATGTTTCTGGCCGCGCCGCTCGGCATAGTCCTGGAAGGCGCGCCGCGCCCGGTCGCGGCCGATGAAGCGCTGCAGGAGCTGGTAGAGATCGTCGACCGGCGCCGAACGCCGCCACACCTGGACCTCGTTGGCCGGGCGGCGGAACACGTCGACGAAGACCGACGCCTGGATGCGCTCCAGCGTGTCCTGGGCGGAGAACAGCGACACGCCGACATAGCCGGCGATGTTCGCCGCCATGCTCCAGAAGAGCGCATGGGTGAGCGGCTCCCAGCCGTCGAGGCCGAACAGCGCCTCCGGCCGCAGAAGCGCCACACCCCACGGCCCGTTGACAAGCACCGAAGCATCGATCCAGTCGCTGCGGGCGAGCAGCGGGACCAGCAGCGTATAGGCCCAGACGCAGAAGCCGAGTGCGAGGCCGGCGATGGCGCCCTTGCGCGTGCCGCCCTTCCAGTAGAGCCCGCCGATGATCGCCGGCGCGAACTGCGCCGCCGAGGCGAAGGAGACGAGGCCGATCTGCGCCAGCGGGCCGGATTCGCCGGTCAGGCGATAATAGGCGTAGCCGAGCAGCAGCACCGCGAAGATGCCGAGGCGGCGGATGGTGAGGAGCAGTCGGGTCAAATCGCCTCGCGCCCCGAGCTTCAGCCAGGGGATGCGCAGGAGCAGCGGCATGATGAAGTCGTTGCACAGCATCGTCGACAGCGCGATCGCCGCCACCACCACCATCGCCGTCGCCGAGGACAGGCCGCCGATGAAGGCGAGCAGCGCCAGCGCCGTGATGGCCCTGGGCGATCGGCACCGTCAGGACGTAGAAATCCGGGATTGGCGCGATTGCGGCAGCAGCGTCAGCCCGGCAGCCGCGATCGGCAGCGCGAAGAGACTCATCAGCAGCAGATAGAGCGGGAACAGCCAGGACGCCGTGGCAAGGTGCCGCTCATTGACGTTCTCGACGACGGCGATGTGGAACTGGCGCGGCAGGCAGACGATCGCCGCCATCGACAGGAGGGTCATGGTGGTGAAGCGCGCCGCGTCGTTGTCGGGCAGGCGCAGAACGTTCTCCAGCGCCCGGGCGCTGGAGATGTCGACGGCGGCCGCCGCCGCGGCCGGTGTCGAGGAAGAAGACGACGAAGATGCCGACCGCCACCAGCGCGAACAGCTTGACGCTGGAATTCGAAGGCGATCGCCGCGACCATGCCCTCATGATGCTCGTTGGCGTCGATATGGCGCGTGCCGAACAGGATGGCGAAGACCGCCATGCCGACCGCGGTCAGGAACGCGACGTCGGAAAGCAGCGTCGGCGCCGGAATGCCGAGACCACGTCGCCGAGGCGGTCATAGCTGACCAGTACCGCGAAGCTGGTCGACACGGCTTTGAGCTGCAGCGCCACGTAAGGCATGGTGCCGATGACGGCGATGACGGTGACCAGCATGCCGAGGAGGGCGCTCTTGCCGTAGCGCGAGGCGATGAAGTCGGCGATCGAGGTGATGCGCTGGCTCTTGCTGATGCGCACGATCTTCCTCAGCAGGAACCACCAGCCGAGGAAGACGATCGTCGGCCCGGTATAGATCGTCAGGAATTCGATGCCGCGCCGTGCCGCCGTGCCGACCGCGCCGTAGAAGGTCCACGACGTGCAATAGACAGCCAGCGAGAAGGTGTAGACGACCGGCGAGCGGATCAGGCTGCGGCCGGACTCGGCGCGCCGGTCACCGTAATAGGCGATGGCGAAGAGCAGCCCGAGATAGGCGAGAGCGACAAGGATGACGAGCCGCGTGTCGAACATGGCTCATCCGTCGACGTTGGTCGGCCGGGTCGGATCGGGCGGCGTCATCCCTTCGTCGATCGCGCGCAGTCGCATCGCCAGGCGTCCACCGAGGACGATCGCGCCCAGCCAGACCGTGAAGCAATAGATGTGCAGGAGCGGCAGGCCGACTATGATGACCGGCGCGTTGAACATGAGGATGACCGGTGGCGTCAGCAGCGCGAAGGCGGCGATCGCCAGGGCGAGCGAGCGATCGGCAAGACGGTTGATCGGCGTCATCATCGCGTCCGCCCCCCGCTCATGTCGGCGCACCGAGCAGCGAGCGCACGCGGGCGATCACGTCCCTGTTGGCGAAGGGCTTGGTGACATAGTCGTCGACGCCGAGCGCCATCGCCTTGTTGCGGTCGTCCTCGCGCCCCTTGGCGGTCAGCATGATGACCCGCGTCGCGGCGAGCGCCGGATCGGCGCGCAACGCCTCGAGCACGGCGAAGCCGTCGCAGCCCGGCAGCATGATGTCGAGGATGACGAGATCGGGCTTGAGGCGCCGCGCCATGTCGACGGCGCTCGGCCCGTCGCGCGCGACGTCGACCGAGAAGCCGGCCCGCCTCATCAGGAAGGTCAGCGCCTCGACGAGGTTACGCTCATCCTCGGCGACGAGAATCTATGCGACACGCCACCCTCCCCTGGACAATCGGCCGGACCGTTCCGGCGTTGCCTTTTTGTCGGTGATGATACGGCGAGATCACGCCGATGTCATTGACGGGCTCGCCGGGGCCGTATCGGCCGGAACCAAGGCCCGCTCGAAGGCGCGCTGGGCGCAGGCATCTCGCGGACATTGCCGGCAGGTGACGCCGACCGGCGCGACGATCGCCGCCGAGGTCACGTCGATACCGTCTGCATAGACGAACTGCCGGGCATGGGCGAGGCTCGCGCCGATCATCACCGCGCCGTAGCTCTGCCAGCGTTCCTGGCCGCTCGCGCCGTCGCTGGTGCGGGCGACGAAGAGATAGGTATCCCCGTCGGGAAGGGCGGCGACCTGGCTGACGATCCGGCCGGGAGAAGCGAAGGCCTGATGCAGGATCCAACGCGGGCAGGCGCCGCCATAGCGCGGCAGGCGCAAGCCGGAGGCGCTGAAGCGCTTGGACAGGTTGCCGGCGATATCGGTCTTGACGAAATGCAGCGGTACGCCTTCCGCGCCCGGCCGGCTGAGGGTCGCGAGGCGATGGCAGACCTCTTCGAAGCTTGCCGCGAAGCGCCGTTCCAGCCGCCCGATGTCGTAGCGGGCCTCGTCCGCCGCCACGCGGAACGGCTCGTAGGGCATGACCACCGCCGCGGCGTAGT
This sequence comes from uncultured Alphaproteobacteria bacterium, assembly GCA_963812285.1. Taxonomy (GTDB): domain Bacteria; phylum Pseudomonadota; class Alphaproteobacteria; order Rhizobiales; family Kaistiaceae; genus CAVSRC01. The sequence goes on from CAWEUR010000043.1 coordinate 82,267, forward strand.
AATTGGCCAGCGCCCGGCGCAGGCTCGCCGCCGCCTCGGCCGAGGACGGATTGGCCGAACCGATCAGCGTGTCGATCGGCCCGCGATGCTCGATCTCGCCGATCAGCCGAACGAGCCGGAAGCGAATCGCGGCCTCCGAAAGCCCCTCGGACAGGACGAGCTGGTGGGCCTTTTCGTCGAAGAAGAAATCGGCACCCGGCATCTCGTCAGCATCGCGCCAGACAATGCCGACACCGTGGCGCGTAGCCAGCCGCTCGCCGAGCGTCTCGATCGTCAGCCGCCGCGCGCCGGTCTCGGCGAGGAAGGATTCGGCCGCCGCCTCCAGCCGCGGAAAGTAGTTCGTCCGGTCGGCGACGAAGTCCTCGACCTCCTCGCGCGGCGAGGGCTGCGGGCGACGGGTGCTGCGCCCGCTCATGAAGTCGAACATGGCGCCGGCCTGGGCGGCGAGGCGCTCGCTCTCCTCCGCCAGCGCCTCGACGAAGCGCCGACGCTCCGCCTCGCTGATGTCGCCATACTCCTTGAGGATGCCGGAGAAGGAGCGGATCGTCGTCGTCAGGGTCAGGATGTCGTAGCTGGTCTGCTCGACGAAGGAATCCTCGCCGAGCCGCTCGCCGATCACATCGGCCCGCGCCCGCATCTCGCGGAAGGCGCGATAGAGGGTGAGCATGCCGCGCGCCGCCACCGGGCTCGTTGCCACGATCGGTCCGGCGTCCTCGGCGCTGATCGGCCCGCCGGCGAAGGCCGGATCGGCGGCGATCTCGGCGAGCTCGGCGATCATGCGCGCCTCTTCCGTGCCCGCCAGGGCCCGTCCGTCGAGGTCGAGCGCAGCGGCAAGACGATTGAGCAGGGCCCCGCCTATCGCCCTGCGATTGTGCTCTATGAGGTTGAGATAGCTCGGAGAAATGCCGGCCCGGGCGGCCAGCGCCGTCTGGGTGAGGCCGATTTCCTGCCTGCGTTGCCTGATGCGTAGACCGATCGGCGCGCGCGCCATAGGCGGCGAATTCCCTCTCCTGTTGTGAGGAATTTACAGATTTCTTTCTCCTCTGTCCAGTATTTTACAAAAAACATGAATAAAATCAGCTAATTATTGACCATTTTGCGCGGACAGGCGAGTTTGCCCCCATCGGGGCGAAGAAGAGCCTACGGGAACCAAGTCCCGTCCCCGACGAACAGGAAACGCTCGGAGGACACAATGACTGACCGCAAACCACGGCTGATCACGCCAGTTTCGCGGCGATCGCTCCTCAAGGGGACGCTCGCTACTTCCGCCGGCATCGGCGCGCTCAGCCTGTCCGGCATCGCGCCGCTGCATTTCGTCCGCCATGCCTGGGCCGACGAAATGCCGATCGGCAACTATCCCAAGACCACCTCGGGCTCGAGCATCACGCTCGGCTTCAACGTGCCCCAGACCGGCGCCTATGCCGACGAAGGCGCCGACGAATTGCGCGCTTATCAGCTCGCCGTGAAGCACCTCAATGGCGAGGGCGACGGCGGCATGTTGAGCACGTTCAAGCCGTCGAATCTGAAGGGCAACGGCATCCTCGGCAAGAAGGTCGAGTTCGTCACCGGCGACACCCAGACCAAGTCGGACGCGGCCCGTGCGTCGGCCAAGCGCATGATCGAGAAGGACGGCGTCATCATGGTCACCGGCGGCTCGTCCTCCGGCGTGGCCGTCGCCGTTCAGTCCCTGTGTCAGGAAGCCGGCATTATCTTCATGTGCGGCCTGACCCACTCCAACGACACCACCGGCAAGGATCGTCGGCGTTACGGCTTCCGCCACTTCTTCAATGCCTACATGTCCGGTCAGGCGCTCGGCCCGATCCTTGGCGAGGAATACGGCAAGGATCGCGTCGCCTATCACCTGACCAGCGACTACACCTGGGGCTGGACCCAGGAAGAGTCGATCAAGAACGCCACCGAAGCCCTCGGCTGGAAGACAGCGGCCGCGGTCCGGACTCCGGTCGGCGCCGGTGACTTCTCGCAATACATCACGCCGGTCCTCAATTCGGGCGCCGACGTGCTGATCCTCAACCACTACGGCAAGGACATGGTCAACTCGCTGACCCAGGCCGTCCAGTTCGGCCTGCGTGACAAGATGGCCAACGGCAAGAAGTTCGAGATCGTCGTGCCGCTCTTCTCGCGTCTGATGGCCCAGGGTGCCGGCGACGCGATCAAGGGCATTCTCGGCACGACCAACTGGAACTGGTCGCTCGACAACGAGGCCAGCCACGCCTTCGTCAAGTCCTTCGGCGGCGAATATGGCAACCCGCCTTCCCAGGCGGCGCAGACCTGCTACGCGCAGACCCTGCTCTATGCCAATGCCGTCGAGACGGCCGGCACCTTCTATCCGCCGGAAGTGATCAAGGCGCTGGAAGGCTTCGAGTTCGACGGCCTCGGCAACGGCCCGACCGAGTACCGTGCCGAAGACCACCAGTGCTTGAAGGACGTGCTGGTCGTGCGCGGCAAGGAGAATCCGTCGAGCCAGTTCGACCTTCTCGAGGTCGTCAAGATCGTCCCGCGCGCTCAGGTCGAATACGACCCGAACATCAAGGCGTTCAATCCGGACGGCAAGGCCGAGCTCGGCCCCTACATCCCGGCCTGAGGCCTGAGGCAAGACTCGAGCGGCCGCCCGGATATCGCATTCGGGCGGCCAGATGTCATGGTAGCCTGAACACGCTACGATCGCGCAGGGTGAAAATATGTTGGACGCGATTGTTCTTCAATTGCTGAACGGCCTGGACAAGGGGGGCGCCTATGCGCTGATCGCCCTCGGCCTGACACTGGTCTTCGGAACACTCGGCGTCGTCAACTTCGCCCATGGCGCCCTCTTCATGCTCGGCGCCTTCTGCGCCGTCACCTTGCAGCAGATCCTGACGCTGTCCGACAAGGTCAAGGACGAGAGCGTCAAGTTCTTCGACGCCTTCAAGGAAGTGCCCTACCTGAAGATCTGGTTCGGCGACGCCGGCCAGACGATCATCGACTACGCCGTACCGCTGTCGATCCTGTTTTCCATTCCGATCATGCTGGTGATCGGCCTCGCCATGGAGCGCGGCCTGATCCGCTTCTTTTACAAGCGGCCGGCCGCCGAGCAGATCCTGGTCACCTTCGGCCTCGCCATCGTCCTCCAGGAAATCATCAAGGTCTGGTTCGGCGCGAACCCGATTCCCGTGCCCGCTCCGCCAATTGTCGCCGGCAGCGCCGATATCGGCGCCTGGATCGGTCTTGGCGCCGGCGTCGTCTATCCCTGGTGGCGACTGATCTATTTCGCCTTCTCGGCGCTGATCATTGGCAGCGTCTTCGCCTTCCTGCAATTCACCACCTACGGCATGGTGGTGCGTGCCGGCATGCGCGACCGCGAGACCGTCGGTCTTCTCGGCATCAACATCCAGCGCCGCTTCACCGTCGTCTTCGGTATCGCCGCGGTCGTCGCCGGCCTCGCCGGCGTGATGTACACCCCGATCGTGCCGCCCAACTACAATATGGGCATGGACTTCCTCGTCCTGTCCTTCGTCGTGGTCGTCGTCGGCGGCATGGGATCGCTCGGCGGCGCGGTGCTTGCCGGCTTCCTGCTCGGCATCCTGCAATCCTTCGCCTCGATGAACGAGGTCAAGGCGATCTTCCCAGGCATCGACCAGATCATCGTCTACCTGGTGGCCGTCGTCATCCTGCTGGTGCGGCCACGCGGCCTTCTCGGCAGGCGCGGCATGATGGAGTCGTGAGCCGATGAACACGACCGCACCAACCGCCCGCAACGACTTGATCCTGATGGTGGTGTTCACTGTTGCGGTGCTTGCCATGCCGATCTGGCTGACGCCGATCGGCGCCGGCTATCCCGACCTGCTTCAGCGATTCGCCATCTACGGCATCTTCGCCATCGGCTTCAACATCCTCTTCGGCCTGACCGGTTATCTGTCGTTCGGCCACGCCGCCTTCCTTGGCGTTGGCTCTTACGCCGCTGTCTGGTCGTTCAAGCTCCTCACCGTCAATGTTCTGCCGGCGATCATCGTCTCGACTTTGCTCGCTGGCGTGTTTGCCCTGGTCATCGGCTATGTCAGCCTGCGCCGCACTGGCATCTATTTCTCGATCCTGACGCTCGCCTTCGCGCAGATGTCCTACAATCTCGCCTATTCGGTGCTCACCCCGATCACCAATGGCGAGACCGGCCTGAAGCTGGTGCGTAGCGACCCGCGCTATCTCGATCACCTCGCCGGCGCGCCAATCACCGACACGCTGCCGACGCCGCATCTCTTCGGCGTCAGGACGACCGGCTATGACGGCTTCTATCTCTGCGCCGTCATCCTGATCATCGCCTTCTACGTCTCGCTGCGCATCTCCCGCTCGCCCTTCGGCATGGCGCTCAAGGCGATCAAGTCGAACCAGGTGCGCATGGACTATATCGGCTTCAACACGCGCCCCTACACCCTCGCCGCCTTTGTCGTCTCGGGCATGTATGCCGGCCTTGCCGGCGCGCTGCTCGCCGCCACGGACCCGCTCGCCGGCGCCGAGCGCATGCAGTGGACCGCCTCGGGCGAGGTCGTGCTGATGACCATTCTCGGCGGCGCCGGCACATTGATCGGCCCGATCGTTGGCGCCGGCATCATCAAATATTTCGAGAATATCTTCTCCGCCTTCAACGAGCACACGCTGTCGAACGCCTTCTCCTTCCTGCCCGACACCGTCCGCGAGATCGCCGTGCCGATCGCCAATCTTTTCGTCGGCGACGGCTGGCACCTCACCCTCGGCATGCTCTTCATGCTGATCGTCATCTTCCTGCCCGGTGGCGTGGTTGAAGGGGTTCGTCGCTTCGTGCGTCTGATCCGCAACGCAGGCAACGCCCGCAATTCTCAAAAGATCCAGCCAGCGGAATAGCGCCGATGACTGACATCGTCCTTCACGTCGACAATGTGCAGAAGAGCTTCGGTGGCCTGCACGCGCTCAGCAACATCAACCTGCAGGTCGAGCAAGGCCAGACCCATGCCATCATCGGCCCCAACGGCGCCGGCAAGTCGACGCTGCTCAATGTCTGCGTCGGTCGCATCAAGCCGGATAGCGGCCGGGTGATCTTCAACGGCAGCACGCTGACCGGCCATTCGCCTCATGAGATCAACCAGCTCGGAGTCGCCCGTGTCTTCCAGACGCCGGAGATCTTCCCCGAGCTATCCGTCCTGCAGAACGTCATGATCCCGGCCTTCGCCAAGCGCGACGGCAGCTTCACCGTCAATGCCTGGAAGAACGTCTCGCGCGAAACCGCGATCCGCGAGGCGGCCAAGGCAATGATCGCCGATGTCGGTCTCGACGCCAAACACGATCAGGAAGCCGCCAGCCTGTCGCGCGGCGACAAGCGCCGTCTCGAGCTCGCCATGGGGCTGATCCAGCATCCGCGCCTGCTATTGCTCGACGAGCCGACCGCCGGCATGTCGCGTCTCGACACCAACCGCACCATCGATCTCCTCAAGAAGATCAAGGAAAGCGGCATGACCAAGATCATCATCGAACACGACATGCATGTCGTTTTCAGCCTGGCAGACCGCATCACGGTACTTGCCCAGGGGCGCATAATCGCCGAAGGTTCACCGGACGAGGTCCGTGGCGATCCGAAGGTTCAGGAAGCCTATCTCGGGGGCGTTCACGAATGACGATGACGGCCGATATGGCGATGCCAGACGCGCTTTCTGCCTCTTCAGCGGCGTCGACCGGCGAGGTCGCGGCGCGTGAGACTGGCACCGCCTATTTCTCCTGCAACGACCTGCACGCCTATTACGGCGAGAGCTACATCGTCCAGGGCGTCTCTTTCGATATCAAGGAAGGTGAGATCGTCGCCCTGCTCGGCCGCAACGGTGCCGGCAAGACCTCGACGCTGCGCACCATCGCCCGCGCCGCCAGCCCGGCACTGCGTCGTGGCACGATCTTTCTCGGCGGCAAGCCGATCCATCCGCTGAAGTCCTTCGAGGCGGCCCGGGCCGGCATCCAGCTCGTACCGGAAGACCGCCGCATCATTCCGAGCCTCACCGTCGAGGAAAACCTCGTCCTCGCCCAGGTGGCGCCGCCCAAGGGCTGGGAGCTCGAGCGCATTTATGAGCATTTTCCCCGCCTCGCCGAGCGCCGCCGCCAGGAGGCGGTGACGCTTTCCGGTGGCGAGCAGCAGATGCTCGCGGTTGCCCGGGCGCTCGCCCGCGACCTCAAGCTCCTCCTCCTCGACGAGCCCTATGAGGGTCTGGCGCCGGTCATCGTCCAGGAGATCGAGCGTATCCTCGAAGGCGTCAAGGCGCTGGGTATCACCACCATCATTGTCGAGCAGAATGCCATCGCCGCGCTGCAACTCGCCGACCGCGCCGTCATCCTCGACATGGGCGAAGTCGTCTTCACCGGTGCGGCGAGCGAAGTCCTCGCCAATGAGGAAATCCGCGCCGACTATCTCGCCGTATAGCAATTTCAATTCGCTTATTAGGGGACCTGAGCGGCTACCCTTTTCCTCAGAAAAGGAAGACTCTTTCTTGCCTTCACGCCCGTGGGGGAGCGGTCCGCTTGGCGCGCTCTAGTCCGGCGGAGGCTCCCAAATCTCGATCGCGTTGCCCTCCGGGTCATGCACGCGCGCGAAACGACCGGTTTCCGGCGTATCCCAGCTCGGATCGGTAAGCACCTCGATGCCCGCCTGGCGAAGTCCGGCCAGCTGGGTGTCCAGATCGTCCACCCGCAGATTGACCATGAACTGCTTGTCGGCAGCGAAATAATCGGTATCGGCCGCGAAGGGCATGAATACCGTGGGCCCTGCCTGCTGGCGCCAGATCATTTCGCCGCGCGCGCCAATGCCGAAATGGATCCGATACCAATCGGCCAACGCCTGCGGATCGCGCGCCCGGAAGAAGAACCCGCCAATGCCTGTCACCGCCATCGCCGCTACGTCCTCAATTCTGCCCGAGTCTATTGCGCCAGGAAGCCGCCATCGATCGGCAGGGTGTGGCCAGTGACCATCGCCGCGGCCGGGCTTGCCAGGAACACGATCGCCGCCGCCACTTCCTCCGGCTCGGCGAGGCGCCCGAGCGGCGTCATCGCCTCGATCCTGGCAACGAGGTCCGGCTGGTCGAGCAGCGGCTGGATCAGCCGCGTGCGCACATAGGTCGGCGCCACCGCATTGACCCGGATCCGGTGCGGCGCCCATTCGACGGCGAGCGCCCGGGTCATGTTGACTACCGCACCCTTGGTCGTCTGGTAGGAGATGTTGGGATAGAGCCCGCCGCCCGACAGCCCCATGATCGAGGCGGTGTTGACCATGGCGCCGCCCCTGCCCGCTTCGATCATGTGCCGCGCCGCGGCGCGCGCGCACAGGAACACGCCGGTCATGTTGACCGAGACCACCGCGTTCCATTCTTCGAGCGGCAATTCGACCGAGGGCTTGCGGATGGCGATGCCGGCATTGTTGACCGCGATGTCGATGCCCCCGTGGCGCTCGGCGACTCCTGCGTAGAGCGCCTCGACCGCCGCCTCGTCGGTGACGTCAACGGCAACCGATTCGGCCCTGCCACCGGCCTTGGTCACCGCCTCCACGGCGCGCGCGCCGGCGGCTTCGTCGCGGTCGACAATCATCACCCGGGCGCCGGCGCCGGCCATCAGTGTCGCGGCAGAAAGCCCGATGCCGTTGGCCCCGCCGGTGATGACGGCGACCTTGCCGTCGAGGCTGAGAAGCTCGGCCATTGTCATGCCAGCGCGCCCTCGGCCAGCCCGCGCGTGACACTGCCCGTCGCCGGCAGCAGCGGGATCACGCAGGCCTGCAGCGCGTGATAGATGTCCGGCCGGCCGAAGAACGGGTCGCTCGACGGCTTCAGGTCGGCGTCGACCTGCGGCCGCCAGCTTCCCGTCTCGCGATCGATCAGATAGCTCGCCGTCCAGTCCCAGATGCGCCGGTACCATTCCTCGTAGAAGGGATCCTCGAGATGGGCGTTGAGGAAAGCGGCGGCGCCGATCCCCTCGCAGCACGGCCACCAGTAGCGGTCGCGGATGCGCGGCCGGCCCTCCCAGTCGAGCGTGTAGTAGAAGCCGCCCTTCTCCTTGTCCCAGCCCTCCGCGCAGGCCTGGCGGAAGAGCTTTTCGGCTGCCTGCGGCATCCACGCCTGACGCTTGTCGCCGAGTTGCCAGCACTGCACCAGCAGCCGCGCCCATTCGAGCCAGTGGCCCGGCGTCGTGCCAAAGGGGCGGAACATCGGGCTGCCCGAATAATCCTTGTCGAGCACCCAGTCCTCGGTGAAATGCTCCGGCAGGCGCCAGCCCGTCGCCGCCGCATGGGTCTTGACGATCAGCGTCGCGATGCGCTCGGCCATGGTCAGGAACTTTCCGTCACCCGTCGCCTCGAAGGCGGCCATGCACGCCTCGGTCAGATGCATGTTGGAGTTCTGGCCGCGATAGGCGCTGAGCGGCTGCCAGTCGGCGGTGAATTCCTCGCGCGAGGCACCGACATCATCGTCCCAGAAGCGCTCCATCAGGACACCTCGAGACGTCGTCGAGCAGCCGGTCGGCGTCCGGATGGCCGACCACCTTGGCGCTCGAGGCGGCGAGCAGCACGAAGGCATGGCCATAGGCCTGCTTGGTGGCCTCGATCGGTCCGTTGTCGCCGACGCTCCAGAAATAGCCACCATGGGCGGTGTCGCGATGGCCGTTCCACAGGAAGTCCATGCCGTGATCGATCATCGCCTCGGCGCCCGGCCGGCCCATCAGATGAGCAACGGCGAAGCAATGGACCATGCGGGTGGTGGAATGGAGCCCGCGCGGCCAGCCGGTATCGGCCGGCGGCGTCGCCGGCAGGGGCTTCCGGTTCTCGTCGAGATCGAAGAAGCCACCCTTCGGGTTGACGCTGGCGCCTTCGAAGAAATCGAGAAGGTCGCCAGCAGCCGCCAACAGCCAGTTGCGATGGGTCGGCAGGGCCACCCATTTGCGAACGGGGGAGCCGAGATCAAGAGCCATATCTGTGTTCCATCAAAACAGGGAGGTGTCGCCGGATTCGCCGGCCTCAGGCCGCCCGCGTATCGTCCCGGACGCCGACCATATACTGGACCAGTTCCTCGGTACTGGTCTCTGCCACCTTCTTCTCCGTCACCTTGCGGCCGCGATGCATGACCATCAGCCGGTCGGCGACGGCGAAGACGTCGGGCAGCGTATGGGTGATGAGGATCACCGGCACGCCTTCCGAGCGCAGCTTGCGAATGAGTTCCAACACCTTCTGCTGCTCAGGTACGCCGAGATTGTTGGTCGGCTCGTCCATGATCATCAGCTTGGCGTCCCAATAGACGGCGCGCGCGATGGCGACCGCCTGGCGCATCCCACCCGAAAGGCTTTCGATTGGCTGCCTCAAATTGGGGAAGTGGATTTCGAGCTTGTCGAGCGCCGCCTCCGATTCGGCGAGCATCGTCGCTTCGTCGAGCGTGTTCACCAAGCCGCCGAGATGATGGCGCTTCACCTCGCGGCCGAGGAAGATATTAGCGCTGACGTCGAGGTTATTGGCGAGCGCCAGGTCCTGATAGATCGTCTCGATGCCTGCCTGGCGCGCATCCATCGGTGTTGCGAAATGGCGTGGACGTCCCTCGAAATAGATGTCTCCGCCTTCCGCCTGGTAGACCCCCGAGACGCACTTGATCAGGGTGGATTTTCCCGCGCCGTTGTCACCGAGAAGCGCGACGACCTCGCCGGGATAGACATCCCAGCTCACCTCGCTCACAGCGGTGAGGCCGCCGAAGCGCTTGACCAGCTTGCGGATGGAGAGGATCGGTTCGCTCACGTCGGTGGTCCGGTTCTACTGGTGCGACCGACGATCAGCTCGCGCGATTGGTCGATCAGCACGGCCACGATCACGACGATCCCGACCACGATGAACTGCCAGAACGCCTGAACGTTGAGCATCACGAGCCCGGTCGTCAACACAGCGATGATAAGGGCGCCAATGACGGTTCCGATGATCGTGCCGGCACCGCCGAAGAGGCTGACGCCGCCGATGATGACCGCGGCGATCGAGGAAAGCAGCAACGGATCGCCGATGACCGCCGAGCCGGCGGTGAAGCGCAGCGTCGACACGAACCCGGCAATGCCGGCCGTTACCGCCGACAGCACGTAGAGCGTGATGACCCGCCGGTCGACGGGAATGCCGGCGCGACGAGCGGCTTCCATGTTGCCGCCGATCGCATAGGTGTGCCGTCCGAACTGCGTCTTGTGCAGGAGGAACATCGCGATCGCCACCACCACGGCCGTGATGAGCACGGGATAGGAAAGAATGCGGTCCATACGGCGCAGGAGCTCGCCGGTCAGCTCGGGCGGAGGATGTAGGAAATAGAGGCCGCCGCCGTCACCTCGGATCAGATAGAAGAGCGCCTCGTTGCCGTAGCCGCGGATGCCGGCCGGCAGACCGATGACGGTCGTGTTTTCCGACATCAGCAGCGCCACGCCGCGCACGATGAAGGATGAGCCGAGGGTGACGATGAAGGCCGGCACCTTGAGCTTGGCGATGATGCTGCCGTTGATCAGGCCGACGACGCCGGCGCCGACGACCGCCGCGACAGAAGCCGATGACCACCGAGGGAAACAGCGGCATACCGGCATTGAAGGCGCCTCTGATCGCCAGTGCCGACAGCACCGACCCGAGGCTCATGACCCAGCCGACCGAGAGGTCGATGCCGGCGCCGATGATGACGAAGGTCTGGCCGAGTCCGAGAAGCAGGACCGGCAGAATCGCCAGAAGGATGTTCTGCGAGTTGCGGACGGTCAGGAAGTTGACCGAGCCGCCATTGTAGATCGGCACCGCGATCACGAAGAAAATGATCAGCACGGCGAGGAATGCCCACGCCCACAGACGGCTGAGCGTCAGGATCATCCGGCGCCCTGAGCGTAGGAGCCGGCTCGCCGGTATTCGCGTCAGGCCGTAGCCAAACAGGTTCACTTCCAAGCTCTGGGCGGCAAGAGCGAACCCGGGAGGCGCGTCGCGCCGCCCGGGAAACGTGGCACGTCAGGATCGGTCTATTGCGCCTTGTAGATGAAGCGCGAGTAGTTCGGATCCTTGACGTTGTCCTTGTCGATGATGGCAAAGCCGGTCTGCACCCGCTTCGGCAGGCTGGTCACGCCCGCTGCGTCGGCTGCGGCGAATTCGACGGCCATATAGCCCATGTCGAACGGCTTCTGCGCCAGAACCAGGGTGACATCGCCCTTGTTGAGCAACTCGATAGCGGCTTTGGTCGCGTCATAGGCGACGACCTGGACGTGACCGCCGAGCCCGGCATTGACGACGGCATTGCCGGCGCCCTGGGCGCTGAACACGTTCGTGCCGAACACGCCCGCCAGATCCGGATGCTGCTGGAGCACCGCGGCGGTCTGCTGCGCCGCCTTGTTCGCATCGTCAAGATTGTAGTCCGGCCCGAGCACCGTGATGTCCGGATAATCCTTGGCCATCTCTTCCTTGAAGCCCTTCTCGCGGCCTTCGACCGAGCTCACATTCGGGTTGGTCGAGTTGATGTAGACGATGCCTTTGCCGCCAATCGCCTTGGCAAGGCCCCGCGCGGAGATGCGTCCGCCCTCGACATTGTCCGAGCCGATATAGCTGATCGGGAACGTGACCGGCCCATTGACGTAGTCGCCGTCGCCAAGGAAGGTATCGACGGTGATCACCTTGATGCCGGCCTCGAGAGCCGCCTGCAGCGGCGCGACCATCTGGTCCTTATCGACCGGCGCGGTGATGATGTAGTCGAGGTCGCCACGCGCGATCATGGCGTTCAGAAGCGGTGTCTGCGCCTCGACGCCCCAGGTCGGCGGCACCTGCGTAACCACGTCGATGCCGAGGTCGGCGGCGGCCTTCTTCACGCCGATTTCCATGACCTGATAGAATGGATCGACGACGCCCGGCAGGAAGCCGATCTTCATCTTGGCGTCCGCGGCATTTGTCGCCGCCGAAAGCGCCAGCGTCGCGACCGCGGCAAAAAACAGCTGTCGTTTCAACATAGTTCGTCCTCCCACAGGGCTTATTTTGGATGTCCAGTCGATCGCTAAAGCATCGCCGCTGGTTCTGACCCGAACCATAGCGGAGCGCCCCGCGGCAGGCAATCGCCGCCGCGGAGGCGTGCCCGTCCGTCGGGTTGGAACTCAGCCCTTGACGGCGCCCGCGGTCAGGCCGGCGATGATGTGCGCTGGGCAGCGAAGAAGACGATGATCGTCGGCAGGATGGTCAGCGTCACGAAGGCCAGGATCAGCTGCCAGTCGGTCATGTACTCGCCCTGGTAGACCATGATGCCGAGCGGCCATGGGTATCGGCATCGCGTGTTGAGCATGATCAGCGGCAGCAGGATAGTTGTTCCAGCTCCCGACGAAGGAGATGATCCGCGACTGTCGCCAGGATCGGCCGGCGAGAGCGGCAGCGGGATCGTGGCAGAAGAAGCGCAGATAGCCGCAGCCGTCGACGAAGCGCGGCGTCGAGCAGTTCGCTCGGCATGTTGCGGAAGCAGTTGCGGAACAGCAGGATGCTCATGCCGAGCCCGAACGCGACCTGCGGCAGGATCACGCCCCAATGGGTGTCGAGCAGGCCGAGATCGCGAACGCGTGATGAACAGCGGCAGGATGGCGGTGGCGAACGGGAACATCAGCCCGAGGAGCAGGTAGTTGAACAGGAATTCGCGCGCCGAAGAAGCTGCAGATGCGCGAAGGCGAAGGCCGCCATGGCCGGCACGGCCAGCGTCAGCACCACGGTCGACGCCGGCGATGAACAGCGAATTGCCGCAGCAGCTGCCAGTAGCGGGCGCTCGCCAGGATGTCGCCAGTAATTGTGCCAGTGCCAGACGTGCGGGCAGGCCGAACGGATTGACGCGCAGTTCGCCAAGGCGACTTGAAGCCGCCGAGCGCCGTGGCGAGCAGCGGAACCAGCACGATGCCGGCGACGAGGACAGGACGCATGAGACAGGTAGTCGGCCGAGCGCCGCAGCGGCGCGGCCGTCTCCGTCGCCGCGGATGTCGGTGCGGAGCGTCGCTGGACGGTAGGGGCGGCGATGCTTCAGTCATTGCGCATGAACGATCCGCTTGTAGCTGAAGGCGACGGTCGACGCAGATGACGAACAGCACGACGCCGACGGCGCGATGCCGAAGCCGACCTTCATGCGCACGACGCCGAAGTGGTAGAGGAAGGAGACCATCGTGTGGGTGGTGTTGAGCGGCCCGCCACCGGTCAGCGGCATGATCATGTCGAAGAGCTGCAGCGAGCCGACGAGCGCGAAGAACACCGAGATGCGGATCGATCGGCGCCGAGCAGCGGCAGCGGTGACGCAGCCGGAAGCTGCTGCCAGCGCGATGGCGCCGTCGATGTCGCGCGGCTTCGTAGCAGGTTGCTGGTCGATCGACTGCAGGCCGGCGATGTAGAGCATCATGTGGAAGCCGAAATACTTCCACACGATCACCATCAGCACGGCCGGAATGGCCCAGTCCGGTCGGCGAGCAGGAACGGCGTCGTCGCCGAGCAGGGCTGCGACGAAGATCGGCAGACAGGCCGAAATCGCCGTCGAACATGAAGCGCCAGATCAGGCCGGCGGCAACGTCGGCGAGCATGTAGGGCAGGAAGAAGATCATCCGGAAGACGACCGCGCCCGATCAGCCGCTCGCAAGCAGCATCGCCATCGCCAGCGCGAGCGGCAGCTGCACGAAGAGCGAGACGGCGATGATCAGGAAATTGTTGAGGACGGCGCGGTGGAAGACCGAGTGGCCGAAGGAGCTGGACGTAATTGCGCAGGCCGACGAACTCGGTCGGAGGCCGATAGCCGTTCCAGTTGTAGAAGCGAGTACCAGGCCGGCCTCGCCGATCGGCAGGATGACGAAGACCGTGAACAGGAGGAGCGCCGGCGGCAGGAAGATGAGCAGCGGTCGGTCAGGCCCGCCGGTCGCGGCGATTGCGGCGTGACGCGCATCGCGAGGGGCTGGCGTGTCAGGCCATCCTCTCGCGGCCTCTCTTGGCGCGTGTGAGGCGGCGGGACCCGGCGCAGCGGCCGGGCGTCCTCTGCCGCGATGCCTTATTACTGTCCCAGGCGTCCTGGATCGCTCTGCGCGGCTTCCTCCGGCGACATCTCGCCGGCGGCGACGGCGACCGACATGTCGTTCACCACGCGGCCGACATCCGGGCCCGAGATCCTGGTCGAAGAAGATCTGGTGCCAGGTCGACTCGGCGATCTGATCGGCGGCCTCCGCTGGCTCGGGTCTTGATGCTGTCCGCGATCCCTTGGCCACGCGGGATGTAGACGCCGTCTTCTCCGCCGCATGTCCTGCTATTTCGGCATCGGTGAGGTATTTCAGGAACTCCACGGCCTCGGGCGGCGCGGCTTCGGTGACCAGCCAGCCGTTGATGCCGCCGAGCGTCGTCGGTGACTCGCCCTTGCCGCCTTCACCGGCGGGAAGGGAAGCGATGCCGATCTCGTCGTCGGAAAGGCCCTTGCCGTCAGTGGCGTTCTTGGCCTGCTGCGGTGCATGCAGCTGTTGCCCATCGAGGTCGAGCGCGCCTTGCCGTCGCCGAAATGGCCGGCGGCGTCGTGAAGGTGGCGCCGAGCCAACCGTCCTGGAAGGGCTCGAGCGTTGCCGAGCTCCTGCAGCTTCTCGCCGGCCTTGATGAAGGCCTCGCGGTGAAGCCGCCGTCCTCGCCCGCCTTGGCCGCTGCGAAGCCATCCTTGCCGCCGATCGCGCATGGCCAGATAGCGACCAGTAGAAGTGCACCGGCCACTTGTCGCCGCCACCGACGCGATCGGCGTGATTCCGGCCTCCTTGAACTTCTTCACGGCCGCCAGGAAGTCGTCCCAGGTCTTGATCGAAGACCGGATCGACCCCGGCCTTCTTGAACAGGGCCTTGTTATAGAAGAAGACACCACCCGGACTGGATCGGCGCCGCCCACACCTTGCCATCGAAGGTCATGGAATCGACCGCGGCGGCGCTCGATGGACTTGCGCCAGGCGGCGTTGTGGCATCCTGTCGGCGTCGGTCGTGCAACCGGCCGTCGCTCTGCGCCTTCAGCACGCCACCGGCCCAGGTGTAGAACATCGAGGGCGGATCGTTGGACTGCAGCAGCGTCGGCAGCTTCGCCTTGAACGCTTCGTTCTCGAGAAACTGGAAGGTAATTGTAACGTCGGGATGCTGGGCTTCGTAGCTCTTGGCGATATCCTTCCAGACCCGAGCGTCTTCGGGTTGTTCTGGAGGTGCAGCCACTTGATCTCCACGGCGGAGGCGCTGGTCACGCCGGCACCGAGGATCATCAGCGCCACCGCCGATGCCGCGGCCCGTCGCACGAGCCGGTTCGTCTGCATTTTCATCGTATCACCCTCCCAAAGGCTTTTTTCCTTGATGCGTACAAAATAAGCGCGCTGTCCGCGGTGCTGTCAAGGCCGGCCGCCGCCCGCGACATCGATATCTGGCGATTTCCGCGATCCAGAGCCGTTCCAGCTTGCGCGACCCGATCTCTGCTCGTAAGAAAGCACGGCATTAAATCCGGGTCGCGTGATAAATTTTCGTCTGGAAAAGCGGCCGGAACCACGCGGTCGAGAAGTCGAGTTCGCTTTCGCCATGAAGACAGCCGACCCTGAATTCATGAGGGCGATCAATCGCTTCCACGTCATGGACGCGATCCGCCGATTCGGCCCGATTTCCCGCGTTGAGATTGCCGAGCGCACCGACCTCAGCCCGACGACCGTGTCGGCGATCACCGCGGCGCTGCTCGACGACGGCCTGATCATTCCGCGCCCGGTCGGCGCCCTGCGCGATGCCACGCGCGGCCGCCCACGGGTGATGCTGGAACTCAATCCCGACGCCGCGTTCGTCGTTGGCGCCAAGCTGGCACCGGACCAGATCACCGTGGCGGTCACCAATTTCCGCGCCGACGTCCTGCAGAGCCTGTCCCTGCCGATTCGCATCGACCGCCAGCCGGTTTCGGTCATCGCCGACCTGGTCGAGGACGGGGTGCGCCGTTGCGTCGCCGATGCCGGCCTCACAATGGCGGCGGTCAGCGGCGTGTGCGTCGGCCTGCCCGGCATTGTCGAGCGTGCCTCCGGTCGCTGCCGCCAGAGCCCAATCTTCCGCGAGGCCGACGTGCCGCTCGGCGCGAAGCTGTCGCAGCGTCTTGGCATGGCCGTCACCGTCGACAACGACGCCAATCTCGTCACCCTCGCCGAGCACTGGTTCGGCCATGGTCGTGGCCTCGACGATTTTCTCGTCGTCAGCATCGCCGGCAATCTCGGTCTTGGCATCATGCACAAGGGCGAATTGTTCCGCGGCGCCGGCGGCCTCAGCCCCGATCTCGGCGATTTCCTCGTCCGCCCGCCCAACGGCCACAACACGCCGACCCGCCTGGAGGCGATCGTCTCGGAGGCGAGCCACGCCATCCGTTCCGGCGCCGACGACGCCGAGATCGAATTCGGCCTATCGCATGATCGGCGACGCGCTCGGCTTCGCCATCGCCAACCTCATCACCCTTTTCGCCCCGCCCAAGGTGATCCTCGCCGGGGCGACGGTCTCGGCCGGCGAGCGCTTGCTCGACCCGCTGCGCGCCGCCGTCGCGCGCTTCACGCCGCCGAGCCTTGCCGACATCTCCGAGATCGTCGCCCACGACTGGGGCGACACGATCTGGGCGCGCGGTGCCGCCGCCATGACCCTGCGCGACCTCTATGGCGCGCCCTGGAGCACGACCGGCCCGGCGCGGCCGCAACTCAACGATTGAAGAACAGCGAAGGAGAGGACGTGGAGCCTATCGGAATCGGCATCATCGGCTGCGGCAATATCAGCGGCGCCTATCTCAAGGCGGCGCGGTTCTTTCCCATCCTCGACATCCGCGCCGTCGCCGACCTCAACGCCGACGTCGCCGCCGCCCGCGGCGCCGAATTCGGCATACCGGCAAAAAGCGTCGAGGACCTGCTCGCCGATCCGGCGATCCAGATCGTCGTCAACCTCACCGTCCCCGGCGCCCATGTCGAGGTCGGCCTGAAGGCGCTGGCGGCGGGCAAGCACGTCCATTCGGAAAAGCCGCTCGGCATCGCCGTCGACGAGGCACGCAAGCTGGTCGAAGCGGGCAAGGCCCGGAACCTGCGCATCGGCTGTGCCCCGGACACTTTTCTCGGCGGCGCCCACCAGACCTGCCGCAAGCTGATCGATGATGGCGCCATCGGCCAACCCATTGCCGGAACGGCCTTTTTCGGCACCGCCGGCCATGAGCGCTGGCACCCCAATCCCGGCTTCTACTATCTTCGCGGCGGCGGTCCGATGCTCGACATGGGCCCCTATTACATCACCGCGCTGGTCAACCTGCTCGGCCCCGTCAAGCGCGTCGCCGGCATGACCTCGCGGCTGCGCGCCGAGCGCCTCGTCACCAGCCAGCCGCTCAATGGCACCAAGATCCCGGTCGAGGTCGCCACCCATGTCACCGGCACCATGGAGTTCGTCTCCGGCGCCATCATCACCATCGCCATGAGCTTCGACGTCGCCCGCCACGACCATCGGCCGATCGAGATCTACGGCAGCGAGGCCGCCATGAGCGTGCCCGACCCGAATCATTTCGGCGGCCAGATCGAGATGGCCAATGCCGCGGCGACCAACTGGCGCGGCGCGGTCACCGAGCACCCCTATGCCAACGGCAATTTCCGCATCATCGGCGTCGCCGACATGGCCCATGCCATCCGCAACGATCGCCCGCACCGGGCGAGCGGCGACCTCGCCTTTCACGTCCTCGAGGTCATGGAGGCCTTCCAGCGCTCCTCCGATGCGGGTACCCATATCACCATCGACAGCCGGCCCGAGCGGCCGGCCATGCTGCCCACCGACCTGACGCCCGGCATGCTGGACTGAGCCGCGCCGGCGACACCGAAATCACGAGAAGGAATGAAACATGCGCGAGGCACTGATCGTCTGGGGCGGCTGGAGCGGGCACGAGCCCGAGCAGGGCGCCGGGATCGTCCGCACCATGCTCGAGGAGGAAGGCTTCAAGGTCTATGTCGAGAACACGACCGAAGCCTTCGCCGATCCGGCGATCGCCGACATGAGCCTGGTCGTGCCGATCTACACCATGTCGAAGATCGAGAAGGAAGAGCTCGACAATCTGTCCAGGGCCGTCAGGGGCGGCGTCGGCCTCGGCGGCTATCACGGCGGCATGTGCGATTCTTTCCGCGAGGCGGTCGAGTACCAGTTCATGTGCGGCGGACAATGGGTCGCCCATCCCGGCAACGTCATCGACTACCGGGTCAACGTGCTCAAGCACGACGACCCGATCATGGAGGGGATCGAGGATTTCCCCTACCATTCCGAGCAGTACTACATGCATGTCGACCCCTCGAACGAGGTGCTGGCGACCACCACCTTCTCCGGCGAGCATGCGCCGTGGATCGAGGGCGTCGTCATGCCGGTCGTGTGGAAGCGCCACCACGGCAAGGGCCGGGTCTTCTATTCCTCGCTCGGCCATGTCACCAAGGAGTTCGAGGTGCCCGAGATGCGCACGATCCTCAAGCGCGGCCTGCTCTGGGCGGCCCGCGACGCGGCGTAGGCCGCCACGCTCACGCGCGACGGGGGGCGGCGGATCATGCCGCCGCTCCGTCCGGCATATTCACATATGAACTTTCCCTGATCAGATTCGACTGCTAAACCGGCTTCGGGCGCACGCCGGGTCGCGCGCCGACACCATGAAGGCGCGGAAAGGCGTGCCGGGCCGGCGCCCGGGACACGCTGCCTGTCCCGCCGGAACGAATGCCGAGGCAGCCGATGAACGATGTGCAGAGCCAGGCGGCGCTGGCCAAGCACCGCATACCGGTCATCGACCGGATGATGGACGTGCTCTTCCTGCTGGAACGGCGAACGGGCGGCGCGACCATCCGCGATCTCGTCAACCAGCTCCAATTACCGCGCACCACGGTCTATCGCATCCTCAACACGCTGCAGGCGCACGACATGGTGCGCCGCTCGGAGGATGGCGCCTACCGGCTCGGGCCGCGCCTCCTGGCGCTCGCCGCCCATGCGACGCCGGAGGATCACGACTTCGACCTCGCCCGCCTTGCCCTGCCCCATCTTCAGCGCCTGTCGGCGGAAACCGGCGAGGGCTGCAAGATCTCGATCATCGACGGCGGCGGTCTGCTGGTGCTCGCCGCCATCGAGGGTAAGCGCGAATACGCTCCGACCGTGACCGCCGGCCAGCGCCTGCCGCTCCATGCCGGCGCCGCCGGCAAAGTGCTCCTCGCCGGCCTCGACCCGGCGGCACGAGCGCGGCGGCTTGGCGGCGAACTGCCGCGCTACACCGACCGCACCCTCACCGACCGCGAGCGGCTGGGGGGCGAGCTCGACCGCATCGCCCGCCAGGGCTGGGCAGAGGACAAGGGCGAATACGCGCCGAGTATCCACGCCTTCGCCGCGCCGGTGGTCAACCGCGACGGCACCGTGCTCGCCGCCCTCAGCACGCCCTATCTCGCCGGCGCCGGCCGTGCCCATATGGAGACCCTGCGCCTGGCCGTCATCGCCACCGCCGGCACCATCAGCGCCAACCTGCCGACACCAGGCCGACGGCGCTAGGCGGACCATGGTTTCGCGGAATCATTGATCCGCCCCAAGTTGATTGTTTTTTATCACAGTTTCTGACGGAAAAGTGGACACCGCTTTTCCTGCAATTGCTCCTAGGGCAGGAGGAGACCTACGGATCGGCGGCGAGCCGCGGTTTCAGGAGGGCCACGATGCGTGCCACCAGTTCGGCATGGATTCGCACCCGGCCGATCTTGCCGTCCGATCGGCAAATCTCCGGCTCCGCGCCGCTTTCGGCGAGAATGGCAGCGCCTTTTGGCTTGCAAAGGCTGAATGCGCTATAGGCATTTGCCTCGGCCACCGTTTCGTGTCCGATCGTCGGTACTGCGAGACCGGAGTCCGGTACATCGCGCCCGAGGCTCACCACGGCTACCGGGATCGTCAGCGCGCTGAGGCTCCCCCGCGTAAAGGCATCGCCGAGTTCGGGATCGACCGCGATCGCGACCTTCACGCGCGGGTCGCGGTTCGAACGTCCGATCCTTGTTGCATCGACATCATGCAAGTCGATCCCCGCATGGGCGAACCACGCGCAGTCGGCGCCACCTCCGGCCTTGTCGCAGGTGCCGGCATATTTTGCCGCGTCGAGCTGCCCGCCTGCTAGCGAAAGCACCGCCGTGCCGCCGAGGAAGAACCCGACCGCCCCGACCCGCGCCGGATCGAGGCGGCCTGCGAATTCGGGATGGTTCTCGACAGCCGTCAACACGGCGGAGAGGTCGGCGGGGCGCTTCCAGATCTCGGCCGGCGCCTTGTCCGCATCATCCGGTCCAAGCCTCGATGCATGGACATCGGCCACGACGAAGCCCTCATCGGCAAGGCCCTTGTCGAGCCAGCCGGCGAGATTTGCCGCCGAGCGCATGCCGCCATGAGAGACGAGGATGATCGGAAAGGTGCCCTTGGCAATCGGCGCATCCTGCTGCCCGACGACGCCCTGAAAGACGCCGTTCGTGCCGATCTCGACGCGGGTTCCGCCCGGCTCCGCCGGGTACCAGAGAGTGACCGCGAGCGGCGCGGCACGCTCGGGCGCCGCGACCGAAAGCACTCGCACGCCGACGGGATCCGCCGCGGAGGCGCTCGGCCCGGAGAGGAGAATGGGCAATAGCAGGATGGCGGCGGCAAGGATTCGCAAGGTTGTCTCCTGATCATCGTGGCGATGGATCGCTTCCGACGAGGAAGTCATGACCCATCCGCGCCTCTCAGGCGCATCGCGATCCCGGCTCCCTATCCTATGCGAACCTCCACCGTGCGACGCCCCGAGGGCGTTCCCCCGAGCGCCCGCGCCGCGAGCCCTCACCCCGGGTGGAAGGCCCGTCGGCCCTGCCGCCGCAAGGCACCGCGGCGCCCGTGTCGGTCAGTCCGGCCGAGTGAGGGGGCAACGCCGCTCCGGGCCGGGTCAGTGCATGACCGCTTCGAGCAGGGCGCCGTAGTCCTCGGCGCTCGCCTCTCGCGGATTGGTGGCGTGGCTGTGGTCGGCGAGCGCGCGCTCGATCACCCAGGGAAAGACGTCGCGTTTGACGCCGAGCGTGGCGAGACCGGCGGGAATACCGAGCCGCTCATTGAGCGCGTCGAGCGCGTCGGCGAGGTCTCCCGCGATCCCCATCGCCGTCGCCAGCCGTTCGATCTTGTCGCCCGATTTCGGCGCGTTGAAGCGCACCACCGGCGGCATCAGGATGGCGTTCAGCGTGCCATGGTGCAGCTTCGGCTCCTTGAGCCCGCCAAGCGCGTGGCTGAGCGCATGCACGGCGCCGAGCCCCTTCTGGAACGACAGGCCGCCTTCCAGCGCCCCCATCATCATCTCGGTGCGCGCCTGGAGGTTGCCGCCCTCGGCAACCGCCATCTCGATGTTACGCCAGATGCGGCCGGCGCCGTCGAGGCCGATCGCCTCAGCCGGCGGGTTGATGCGCGGTGACAGGAACGTCTCGATGCAGTGCGACAGCGCGTCGAGCCCGGTCGCCGCCGTCAGGAAAGGCGGCAGACCGAGCGTCAGCTCGGGATCGCAGATCGCCCGCCTGGGGATGAGGTTTGCACTGATGAAGCCGAGCTTGCGCCCATCATCGAGGGTCAGCAGTGCCGCGCGTCCGACCTCGGCGCCGGTGCCGGCGGTGGTCGGGATTGCGATCACCGGCGCCACCGGCCCAATGCGCCCGACGCCGCCATAGATCATTGCGTAAGGCTCGAGCGGTCCCTCATGGGTGGCGAGCAGCGCCACCCCCTTCGCAAGGTCTATCGGCGAGCCGCCGCCAAGCGCCACCAGCCCGTCGCAACCTTCCGCCTTGTAGAGCGCCAGCGCCGCCGCGACCGCCGATTCGGTCGGGTTGGGCGGCACGTCGAGGAAGCGCGGCGCGCCCGCCGGCAAGAAGGAGGCCGCCTTGTCGAGGAGGCCCGCCGCGGCGACGCCATGGTCGGAGATCAGCAGCGGCCGCGCGACGCCAAGGTCGCCGAGCGCATCGCCAAGCGTCTTGAGAGCGCCGGCGCCGAATTCGATTTGTGTGAGGTAGGTGATGATGCTCATTGGGGAAATCTCTTGGAGAAGATCTGGTGCCGGCGGCGTGGCCGGGGCTGGCACCGCCACATGGACGAGGAATCCGCTGACGACACGTTCTGAGGCCGAGCGATGATAGGGAGCCGCTCAGGGTGCGGTCAATCGCCGCCGCCACGCCCACCACGCGTCAAATCCGATTGTAGTCGCGCTGCCCGCGCCTATTTCCCCCTTATGGCTGGCCTGCACGCCGGTTCGATCCCACGTGCCGCAGCCGCACCATGAGGCCGAGATCATGCAGGAGAAGGTTGCCGACACGGCGCACCGCCCCTCCGACCTGGGCCATCTCCCCGATACGGCCACTGGGCTCAGCCAGGCCGAGGCGGCGCGCCGGCTCGCCCAATACGGCGAAAATGCCCTGGTCGAACACCACGTAAGCGCCCTGCAGCGCCTGGCGGGCTTCTTCTGGGGCCCGATTCCCTGGATGATCGAGATCGCCGCGATCCTGTCGGCCGTCCTCGGTCACTGGGGTGATCTGACCATCATCCTGATGATGCTGCTCATCAATGCCGGCGTCGGCTTCTGGCAGGAATCGAAAGCCGACAACGCCATCGCCCTGTTGAAGCAGCGCCTCGCCCTCAGGGCACGGGTCAGGCGCGACGGCGCCTGGAAAGACATCGAGGCCCGGCTCCTCGTCCCCGGCGACCTCATCCTCGTGGCGCTCGGCAATATCGTTCCGGCCGATATCAGGCTGGTCGAGGGTGCCTATCTCAGCGTCGACCAGTCCGCTCTGACCGGTGAATCCCTCCCCGTCGACAAGAAGGTCGGCGACGACGCCTATTCCGGATCGATCGCCAAGCAGGGCGAGATGACCGGCCTCGTCACCGCGACCGGGATGAACACCTATTTCGGCAAGACCGCCCATCTCGTCGAGGAGGCACGCAGCGTCTCGCATTTCCAGCGGGCGGTCCTGCGCATCGGCAACTTCCTCATTCTGGTGACCATCAGCCTCGTCCTGATCATCGGCCTTGCCGCCCTGTTTCGTCGCGACCCGGTCATCGAGACCATCCAGTTCGCCCTCATCCTGACGGTCGCCTCCATCCCCGTGGCGCTCCCCGCCGTGCTGTCTGTGACCATGGCGATCGGCGCCGAGCGCCTGGCGCGGTTCAAGGCCATCGTCTCGCGTCTGGTCTCGATCGAGGAGCTCGCCGGCATGGACATGCTGTGCAGCGACAAGACGGGAACGCTCACCAAGAACGAGCTCACCCTTGGCGACTTGCAGCCGCTGGGGAGCGTCACCCCCGGCGACCTGCTCCTCGCCGCCCGGCTGGCCTCGCGTCGCGATGCGCCGGATGCCATCGACACCGCGATCCTCGCCGGCACCAAGCCCGATGACGGCCTCGACGCCTACGCCGTGACCGCCTTCACGCCTTTCGACCCGGTGTCGAAGCGCGCCGAGGCGACCATCGAGCGCGACGGCAAGCGCTTCAAGGTCGCCAAAGGCGCGCCGCAGGTCATCGTCGACCTGTGCGCACCCGACGCCGCCGGGCGCCAGGCCATCGGCGCCCTCGTCGACCGTGATGCCGCCAAGGGGTTCCGCACCCTGGGCGTCGCCCGCACCGACGACGCCGGAGTCTGGCACTTCCTCGGGCTTCTGCCCTTGTTCGATCCGCCGCGGGACGATTGCGCCGAGACGATCGCCAAGACCAGGGAGATGGGCGTCGACATCAAGATGGTCACCGGCGACCATGAAGCAATCGCCAGGCAGATCGCCGGCCAGCTCAAGCTCGGCCAGAACATCGTCGTCGCCGCGACCGCCTTCGGCAAGGACGGCACCGTCCCCGATCCTCAGCGGATCGCCGCCGCGGACGGTTTCGCCCGCGTGCTGCCCGAGGACAAATACCAGATCGTCAGGACGTTGCAGGGCGCCGGCCATATCGTCGGCATGACCGGCGACGGCGTCAACGATGCCCCGGCGCTGAAGCAGGCCGATGTCGGCATCGCCGTCAGCGGGGCGACGGATGCGGCCCGCGCCGCCGCTGATCTGGTGCTGACGGCGCCGGGCCTTTCGGTGATCACCAAGGCCATCGAGGAAGCGCGCCGGATCTTCGAGCGCATGAACAGCTACGCGATCTATCGGATCGCCGAGACGATGCGGCTGCTGCTGTTCATGACCGCCAGCATCCTGATCTTCAACTTTTATCCGGTCACCGCGATCATGGTCGTGCTGCTGGCGCTGCTCAACGACCTGCCGATCATGATGATCGCCTATGACAACGCGTCGGTCGCCGAGCGGCCGGTGCGCTGGAACATGGGCCGCGTCCTCGCCATCGCTACCGTGCTCGGCGGCTACGGCGTCATCGAGAGCTTCGGCCTGTTCTGGATCGTGCGCGACTATCTCGCCCTGCCCCAGCCGACGGTCCAGGCGCTGATCTTTCTCAAGCTCCTCGTCTCCGGCCACATGACGATCTATCTGACACGCAACAAGGGCCCGATCTGGCAGCGCCCGCTGCCGAGCTGGAAGCTCGTCGTGCCCTGCGAGACCACGCAGCTCGTCGGCACGCTGGTCGTCGTCTATGGCTGGTTCATGGCTCCCACCGGATGGCCGCTGGCGCTGCTGGTATGGGCCTATGCGCTGGTCTCCTTCGGCCTCGCCAGCCTCATCAAGATCGGCACCTATCGCCTGCTCGACCATGGCCACGCCTGGCGAGGCCACCACCTCGCCCGTGTCGAAGGCCGTATTGCCGGATGAAGCCGTCCCGGGCGATGATGCCGGCCCACGCCCGTCCCCCCCATCACCAGAACGCGAAGCGAGTCGTGATGCCGTCCAAGCCCTCGGTGAAGCCGTCCGAACTGTCGCTCAACAGCATTCCCGCCTTCTGGCCGATGGCCATGGCCGCCGCCCTCGCCGAGCAGGGCGCCGCGCTCTATGCCCGCAATCTGAAGTTCGTCGACGAGGAAATCAGGATCCATGACGAGCTCCGTCCGAAGCTCGCCACCAGGAACGAAATCCGCTTGAATCTCAGGACGATGGCGCTGCGCGACTACGGCAAACCGGGCAAGGGCATCCCCACCCTGGTCGACGCCCCCCATGCCGGCCACACCGCCATGATCGCCGACTATCACAAGGGCCAGAGCCTGATCGAGACGCTGCTCGCCAACGGCCTCGACCACGTCGCCCTGACCGACTGGAAGTCCGCCACCGAGGATATGAAAGATCTCGAGATCGACAATTATCTCGCCGATGTCGTTGTTGCCATTGACGATCTCGGCGGGCGGGTGAACCTCGTCGGCCTCTGCCAGGGCGGCTGGGTGGCGGCAATGATCGCGGCGCGCTTCCCCGACAAGGTCAATTCGCTGGTCCTCGCCGGCGCGCCGATCGACACCGATGCCGGCAACGGCCCGATCAAGCGCATGGCTCATGACACGCCGACCTCCTTCTACGAGGAACTGGTCGGCCTCGGCGGCGGGCTGATGCGCGGCCGCTTCATGCTCCAGGGTTGGAAGGACATGCACCCGGCCCAGCACTACATCGAGGATCATGTCGACCTCTACGAGCACATCGACGATCCCGCCTATCTCGCCAAGGAGGAGACCTTCGAGAGCTGGTACGAGAACCCGATCGACCTCCCCGGTCGCTGGTATCTCCAGGTGATCACTCGGCTTTTCAAGGAGAACCGTCTCGCCAAGGGTACATTCGTCGGCCTCGGCCGCACCCTCGATCTCGGCGCGATTACCTGCCCGGCCTATCTGCTCGCCGGCGCCTCGGACGACATCACCACGCCCGAGCAGGTGCTCGATGCAAAGAAATATATCGGCACCCCGAAGGACCAGATTGTCGAGAAGACCGTGCCCGGCGGGCATATCGGCCTGTTCATGGGCGGCCGCACATTGACCGAGCACTGGCCGGGAATCGCACGCTGGATCGCCGCGCAATGAACGGACGGCATCCAGCCGTTCATCTAGCCCGGCGCGGTGCGCTGATAACGGTTGGCGATGACGCTGACGATGACGAGCTGGAAGAAGTGATAGAGCATGATCGGCGCGATGATCAGGCCGAGCGCCGGGTTGGTGCCGAACATCAGCTTGGCCATCGGCACGCCGGCCGCGAGCGACTTCTTCGAGCCGCAGAACAGGCAGGCGATCGTGTCGGCCCGGTTGAGGCCAAGCAGCCGGCAGGGGATCTGCAGGATCCCGTAGACAATGAAGAAGATCCCGATGACCCCGACGATCAGCTCCACGATCAGGCTGGCATCGTGGCCGGTCCAGATACCCTCCTTCATCGAATTCGAGAACGAATTGAAGACGATGGCAAGGATGATTGCCCGATCGGCCAGCTTGATCGGCTTGGAATGGCGGCCTGCCCATCCAGCCAGCCAGTGCCGCGCCACCTGACCGACGCCGATCGGTAACAGGAGCAGCAGCACGACCTTGGTGATGACCGGCAGCAGCGGCATCGCCGCGCCCGTGGTCGAGGCAAACCAGGCCATCAGCAATGGCGTGACGAAGACGCCGATGAGGCTCGACAGGGTCGCGTTGAAGATCGCGATCGGCACGTTGCCGCCGGCGAGCGAGGTCATGGCGACCGAGGAGGAGACGGTCGAGGGAAGCGCCGCGACATAGAAGAAGCCGGTCGCGACCGCCGCCGGCAGCATCGATCCGAAGACGGACAGAAGCGCCAGCACGACGATCGGAAAGAGCACGAAGGTGGCGAGCTGCACGGTCAGATGGACGCGCCAATGCGCCGCGCCCTGGCGCATCTTTTCCGGCGCCAGCGTCAGCCCGTAGAGGAAGAAGACGACGGCGACGCCATAGCTCGCGATCCAGTCGACATGCAGCAACCCGCCCGACGCGCCAAGGTCGGGCAGCAGGATCGCGACGGCCACCACGGCGGCGAGCGCCAGCAGGAATCCGTCGAAGGAAAAACCCCGGATGGTCATGAAGAAGCCTCAACGGCAGGGAAGCTCTGCCGGCGAAATACCGGCCGGCACCGGGGACCCGGTCGCCGCGTAAAGGCTTAAGGCACCGAAGCGCCGCCGTCGAGACGCCCGGCGCCAACAATAACCGCGCCTTCACCCTTCTGCGGCAGAAGCAGACTTCGCGAACCATGGAGCCCGCGCCTTGTTCTTCGTCGTCTCGAAGCTGCTGGAATCCTTCCTCCAGCCCTCCAATGCCGTGGCGCTGGTCGGCGTTGCCGGCGCCCTGCTGCTTCTCGCGCGCCGTGCTCGCGCCGGTCGCACACTGCTGCTCGCCGCGGTCGCGCTTTTGCTCCTCTTCGGCTGGCTACCGCCCGGACGCGCCGCGCTCGTGGCGCTGGAAGACCGTTTTCCGCGGCCACAGATCGAGGGTCCGATCACGGGCATCGTCGTCCTCGGCGGCGCCGTCGACGTTCAGGTCTCGGCGAATCGCGGCACCGTCTCACTCAACCCCGCGGCCGAGCGCTTCACCGTCGCGGCGGCTCTTTCCCGACGTTTCCCGGACGCCCGCCTGCTGCTGTCTGGCGGGATCAGCCGGTTGCTGTCGGACCAGATCGAGACCGAATCCTCGCTTGGCCGCGATCTGCTGGTGTCGATCGGCGTCGCGCCCGATCGCATCACGCTGGAGCAGAAATCGCGCAATACCTGCGAGAACGCTGTCGACAGCAAGCAGGTAGCCCAACCGAAACCGGGCGAGCGCTGGATTCTGGTGACCTCGGCCTATCACATGCCGCGCGCCGTCGCCTGCTTCCGCGCCGCCGGGTTTCCGATCATCCCCTATCCGGTCGACTACCGCACCGAGAAGGGCCATCTGTGGCAACTCCCCCGCACGATCGCCGACGGTCTCGAGATATCGGATATCGCCGCCCATGAGTGGATCGGCCTCGTCGCCTACCATTTCGTCAAGGGGACGGAGCTGTTTCCAGGACCGGCCCGCCCTTGAGCCGGCGACAGGTCAGCCACGCCCCTCGATCGGCACCAGATAGGGCGGCAGGCCGGCCTCCGGCACGGGACCGAGGCTTTCCAGGATCGCCAGATTCGGCTCCACCGACCGCTTGATATGAGCTTCCAGCGCCGCCATCGCGGCCTTGCTGTCGCCTTCGATCAGATGGGTGAGGATCGCCCGATGCTCACCCAGCATCATCGTCACCTCGTCGGTCTCGTGCAGGCTGCGGAAGGTCGAATGCACCGTCGGGATGAGCGGCAGCAGGCTCCGCCGGATCGTCTCGCGGAGCTGCGCGTTGCGGCAGCGCAGGACGATGTCGATATGCAGGTCGTGCTCCAGCCTCTCGAGATCGACCAATTCGCGCGGGCCGCGCTGGTCGCGCGCGATACTGCTTCGCTTCGCCTTCAATTCCTTCAGCGAGACCAGCGGTGCCGCCTGTTCGAGCGCGATCGGCTCGAGCAGCCAGCGCATCTCGAAGTGCTCGCGCAGCAGCTCCATCGTCAGCGGCCCGGCATACCAGCGCTGATTGATGTCCTGGGTGACGAGCCCGGTACGCTCGAGCCGGGTCAGCACTTCATGCGCGACCGTGCGGCTGACGCCGAAATGATCGGCGAGCGCGCTCTCGTTGAGAAGGAAGCGGCCATAGGAGAGGCAGGCGGCGACGGTATGCTCGACCTCCGGGTAGATACGCTCTCGCCGATTGCGGACCTTGAGCTCCTCGGCGAGCGAGTCCGGCAGGCGCAGCCCCGCCTCGGCGAGTTCCAGGCGGACGGGGTCTCCCGCCTTGCCGCCGGTGAGGTAGCCGCGTCCATTATGGTCGCGGATGAGGCCTTCCTTGTGGAGGCGCTTCAGCGCTGCCCCCGCCGGCACACGGCTGGCGTTGAAGGCGCGCGCGACGCTCGCCTCGCCGAGCACCAGGCCGGCCGGAAAACTGCCCTCGACGATGTGGTCGCGCAGGACCGCATAGATCACCTCGTAAAGCGGCGGCGACCCGTTCCCGTCCTTCTGCCGTGGTCGCCGCGCCATCTGTCCGATCCGCCGCGGTTCTAGTTGACGACGCGCGTGGCGTCGTCGACCCGCATGCGCCCGATCGCGTCCCAATCCCAGGCGATGCCGAGGCCCGGCTCGTCAGAAGGAATGGCGCGCCCGTTCTCGATCGTCATGCCTGTCGTGGTGATGCGATCGAGCTGCGGGATGTATTCGACCCAGCGCCCGTTCGGCACCGCGGCGGTGAGGCCGACATGCAGCTCCATCAGGAAATGCGGGCAGACTGCGACATTGAAGGATTCGGCGAGATGCGCCGTCTTCAGCCACGGCGTGATGCCGCCAATCCGCGCCACGTCGACCTGGACGATGCTGCAGGCGCCGCGCTGCAGATATTCGCGGAAATGCTGGAGGCTGTAGAGGGACTCGCCGACGGCGATCGGCAGGGACGTCGAAGTTCGATAGCCGGACATGACCATCGAGGTCCTCCGCCGGCAGCGGCTCCTCGTACCAGGCGAGATCGATCGGCTCGTAGAGCCGCGCCCGGCGGATGGCTTCGTCGACCGCGGCGCCCTGATTGCCGTCGACCATGATCTCGAAGCCGTCGCCGACCGCCTCGCGCACCGCCGAAAGGCGGGCGACATCTTCCGACGGCTTGCGGCCGACCTTGATCTTCGAGCCGCCGAAGCCGCGCTCCTTGGCCGGCAAGCGCATCCTCGACCAGCGCCTGCGTTTCGATATGCAGCCAGCCGCCTTCGGTGGTGTAGACCGGCACCGAGCGCTGCGCGCCGCCAGCCTCGACATGGAGCGGCCGGCCGGACCGCCGGCACCGCATGTCCCACAGCGCGGTATCGATCGCGGCAAGCGCCAGCGCCGTGATCGCGCCGACGGCGGTCGCGTGGGTGTGGAAGAACAGCGCCTTCCAGATCTCCTCGACATAGTCCGGATCGCGACCGATGAGCTGCGGCGCGAGGTTGCGGGCGAGAAGTTCGACAACCGCGTGGCCGCCGGTACCGATCGTGTAGCTGTAGCCGGTGCCGACCGCGCCATCGTCGGCGAAGATGCGCACGATCGGCGTCTCCTGGCTGACAAAGGCCTGGATGGCGTCCGTCCGCTTCACTTTCGGCTTCAGGTCGACCATCAGGATCTCGACCCGCTCGATCTTCGCCATGTCGCGTCCTTACCGCATCCGCCGGATGCCGATCTCCTATTGTGCCGCGACCGAGGCTTCTTCGACGGCATGGATGAAGCCCATGATCGCCTGGCTCACCGTGTCGTAGTCGTGATCGTTGGCGACCTCGCCGACAAGCCGGAAGTCGTGCATGACCAGGATCCGGTCGGCGACGGCGATCATTTCCGGCATGTCCGAGGAGATCAGCAGCACCGAGACGCCGCCGGCGGCGATCTCGCCGATCAACTCGTGCAGGTAGGTCTTGGTCTTGATGTCGATGCCGACGGTCGGCTCATCGATGATCAGGATCTCGACATTGGCGGCGAGCCACTTGGCGACACTGACCTTCTGCTGGTTACCGCCGGAGAGGTTGCCGACCACCTGCTCGATCGAGGGCGTGCGCACTTCCAGCCGCTCGATGAAGGGCTTGACGGCGCGGCGCTCGGTACCGGCATTGATAAGGCCGAGGAAGCCCGCGAGCCGCCGCCAGATGGTGATCGCGACATTCTCGCGGATCGAATGCATGAGGATCAGCCCCTCCTGCTTGCGATCCTCACTGATGAAGCCGATGCGGTGGCGGCCGAGCGCCTCGTGCATGTCCTTGATATGAACGGGCTGGCCCTTGACGCTCACCGCGCCGCCGGTGATGGCGCTGGCACCGACGATCGAATGGGCAAGCTCGCTGCGCCCGGCCCCGACCAGCCCGTAGAGGCCGAGGATCTCGCCGTGATGAAGCGACAGGCTGACGTCACGATGGCCGTGGGTGGTCGACAGGCTCTTCGTCTCGAGCACGACATTGTCCTTGTCGATCACCCGCTTGCCGAGCACGGCGGCGCGCTCCTCGCGGCCGATCATCAACGAGACCAGCCGGCCGCGCGACATGTCGGCGATCGGCTCGCCGGAGGCGGCGATCTTGCCGTCGCGCAGCACCGTCACCCGGTCGGCGATGGCGAAGACCTCTTCCAGCTTGTGGCTGACGAAGACGATGGCGACCCCGTCGGCGCGCAGCTTCTTCAGGAGATCGAACAGCGCCGCGGTCTCGTGCTCGGTGATCGAGGCGGTCGGCTCGTCCATCAGCAGGCACTTCGCTTCGAGCGACAGCGCCTTGGCGATCTCGACGATCTGCATCTGGGCGACCGACAGCGTGCGCACCTCGGCGCTGGTATCGATACCGCGGTCGAGCAGCTCCAGATAACGCCGCGCCTCGCGGTTGATCGTGGCGTAGTCGATCAGGCCGCCATGGGTCGGCAGGCGTTCGAGCAGGATGTTCTCACCGACGGTGAAGCGCGGGATGAGGTTGCGCTCCTGGTGCACGGCACTGATGCCGGCGGCGATCGCATCGCGCGGCGACTGGAAGGACATCGCCTTGCCGTCGATGGTGACGCTGCCCGAATCCGGCGGCTGGACACCAGTGAGGATCTTGATCAGCGTCGACTTGCCGGCGCCGTTCTCGCCCATCAGGGCATGGATCTCGCCGGGCTGAAGCGTCAGCGATACCGAATCGAGCGCCTGGACGCCGGGAAAGGCCTTGCTGACATTTTCGACCTGCAGCCGCATGGCGCTAGTCCGTTCCCGTGCGCACGGCGCGCCAGCGATTGAGCCAGACGGCGGCGAGGATCAGGGCGCCGAGCAGGAACTCGACCCAGTAGGGATCGACCTTGGCGAGCACCATGCCATTCTCGATGAGCGCGATGAGGACAACCGCGAACATCGTGCCGAGCACCGAGATGTAGCCGCCGGTCAGCGCCGCACCGCCGATGATCGGGGCGGCGAAGGACAAGCAGCAGCCAGTCGGCGCCGATGGTCGGCTGGGCCGAGCCGAGCTGCGCAACGGCAAGGATCGCGGCGATGCCGGCGAGCGTACCCGACAGGCCGTGGGCGAGCACGATCGTGCGCCGGTTGGAGATGCCGGAAAGCTCGGCCGCCACGGCGTTGCCGCCATAGGCGAGGAGCTGCCGGCCGGGGACGGTGCGGGCGAAGAAGATGCCGAGCAGGGCGGCGACGATCAGCGGCGCGATCAGCAGATAGGGAAAGGCCGCGATCCGCTCGGAGCCGAAGGCGACCAGCGACGGCGGCATATTGTAGAAGGGGATCGACCGGGTCAGGCCGAAATTGATGCCGGTGAAGGCCGAGGCCGTCGCCAGCGTGATGATGAAGCCGTTGATGCCGGTGCGCACGGTCAGGAAGCCGTTGATCGCGCCGCCGAGCGCGCCGAGCGCGATCGCCACCGGCACCGCGAGGATGAGCGGGACGTGATAGACCTCGATCATCCCGCCGAGGCAGATCGCTATCAGGCCGCCGAGCGCGCCGACCGACAGGTTGAGCTGGCCGACGCCGAGCGTCACCATCTGGGCGAAGCCGACCAGCAGGCTGACGCAGAAGCTGCGCAGCATCACGTAGATGTTGAACTCGGTGAGAAAGTTCGGCGCCAGGAAGGAGAGCACGGCGCCGCCGAGCAGAATTGCGGCGGCGAGCCCCGACCATTCGACCATGACGAGCTTGCGCAGCACCTTCATGCCCGGCGCACCTTCAAACGTTCGGCATAGAGGCTGCGATAGCGGTCGATCAGCACCGCGAAGAGCAGGATGACGCCAAGGAAGAAATCGAGCCAGAAGCTACCGATCTGCAGCACCAGCAGCCCGCTGCGTATGGTGGTGACGAGCAGCGCCCCGAGCGCCGTGCCGACCACAGAGACGAAGCCGCCGGACAGCAGCGTGCCGCCGATCACCGGACCGAGGAAGGAGGGCAGCAACCAGTCGGCGCCGCCGACCGAGGGCATTGCCGCACTGAGACGGGCGACGACCAGCAGGCCGGCGATGCCAGCGAGCAGGCCCGAAAGCGCGTGGGCGATGATCGTGATCCGCCCGACCGGCACGCCGGACATGGCCGCGGCCTGGGCATTGGCGCCGGAGGCAAGGATCTGCCGGCCCAGCGTCGTGTAGCGGAAGAGGATGAAGAGCACCGCGCCGACGAGGAGCGCAACGACCAGCAGTGGCGAGACCGTGCCGGCGATCTTCATGCGGCCGAAGGCGCCAACCTCCGGCGGCAGCCGGTTGAGCGGCACCGCCTTGGTGAGGATAAGCATGGCGCCGGAGAAAAGGTTGGCGCTGGCGAGGGTGATGACGAAGGCGTTCACGCCCGTGCGCACGATGGCGTAGCCGTTGAGCCAGCCGAGCGCCGCGGCCAGCGCCAGCGCGCCGACGACCGCGAGCCAGATCGGCAGGCCAAGCGTCTGCATCAGAAAGCCGCTCATCATCACCGTGCATACGCCGATCGCACCGACGGCGAGGTTCATGCCGCCGGTTGCCAGCACGACCATCTGCGAGAAGCCGATGATGATGTCGACCGCGAGCGCGCGGCCGAGATTGAACAGGTTGAAGGAGGAGAGGAAGCCGGAGGCCTGCGAGGAGAAGAACACCCAGAAGAGGAGGATGATCGCCACGAGGCCGAAGCGGGCGAACAGCGAGCCGAGATTGATCCGCCGCGGGGCAGGCGCTTCGCTGACGACGTCATCGCTCATGGCTGTCTTCCGCACACTCCGCCGCGCGACGGCCCGCCGATGGCGAATCCGGCCGGATGACGATCCGGGACGCCGAAGCGCCCCGGATCAGGCAGGCATCGCTGAGCCTAGCCCTTGCAGTTGAGGTAGGTCGACTTGAACTTGCTCTGGATGTCGGCGGTGACCTTCTTCAGGTCGTCCTTGTAGCTCGTCAGGTTGTCCTTGTTGATCACAAGGGTGCCGGAGTCGATGAAGCGCGCCGTCTGCGGCGTCTTGATCCACGGCGCGTCGTCCTTGACGGTGCAGGTGCCGCTGGCCAGCAGGTCGAGCACATAGGCGCCGATATAGCCCTGACCGTAGGGGTTCTGCGCCATGGTGCCGGCGACGAAGCCGTCCTTGATGGCGGCGAGCACGATCGGATCGTCATCGATGCCGATGAACTTGATCCGCTTGTCGCCGAGATTGCGCAGCGACTTGGAGGCGACCACCGATGGGATGTAGGCGGTGGCGATCATGCCGTCGATCTGGTCCTTCTGGGCGGCGAGCAGCGCATTGATCTTCTGGTCGGCGGCTTCCTGCGCGTCGGTATCGGCGACGGTCTGGATCAGCTTGACGGCACCGTTGGTCTCGGCGACGGCCTTCTCCACCGCCTTCTCACGCAGTGTCGTGTTGGGATCGACCAGCAGGCCGGCGATGTGGACGATGTTGCCCTTGCCGCCCATCGCCTTGATCAGCTCTTTCGTGCCGATATAGGCGGAGTTGAACACGTCGGTGCCGAGGCAGAACGCGGCGTCGGTCGGGTCCTGCGCGCAGCCGGCAAGCGCCGCGGAGGGAATGCCGTTGCTCTTCAATTCGGCCATGGTCGAGTTGATGCCGACCGCGTCGCCGGGGAAGATGCCGAAGGCGTTGTAGCCCTGGGCCGCCAGGCTCTCGATCAGATCGGTCTGCAGGTTGAGCTTCCAGTCGGTCGGAACCTTGAAGTCGACCGCGGCGATGCCGAAGTCCCTCTTGGCGTCCGCCGCCGCCTGTTCCCAGGGCGCGAAATAGGGGTGCGGGCCGCCGGGGATGAGGGCGATCTTGTTGTCGGATGCCGAGGCGCTGGCAATGCCGGCGGCAAGCGCCATCGAGACGACAGCTGCCTTCAGCGCGAACGAACGCGCACCTTTCGAGTGAATTGTCATCAATTCCTCCCAGGTCAACGATGACGCCTTGGGCCCACCTCAGGCTGGCGCATCGATTGGGCGGAGCCTACACGTAACGAATATCGCGTGCAATATGCGTTTTCCGAGAGAGGGGCCGAAACGCCGTTCCGGCCTATTCGGAAACCGCTTCGCCGGCGGTGACGACCCCGAGCAGCGCCGTCATGGTCGCTTCCGTCCCCGGCCTGCCGGCGGCGATCGGGCCGCCCACCTTCAGGTCGGCGCAGAAGTCATGGCCCGTCACCGTGCCCCCGGCCTCCTCGACGATCAGCGCGCCGGCCATCATGTCCCAGGGATTGATGTGCGCCTCGATGTAGCCGTCGTAGAGACCGGCGGCGAGATTGGCGAGGCCAAGCGCCGCCGAGCCGAAACGCCGATGCTCGATATTGTCCCGCTGGAGCCGGCGGATCAGGTCGAGATAGAGATCGATCGGGCGACGCCGCGAGAAGCCGAGAACCACGAGCATGGAGGCCGGATCGGCCGGCGTCGAGATGTCGAGCCGCGCCCCGTTGAGCCAGGCACCGCCGCCGCGCGTGGCGGTGAACATGCGATCACGGGTCGGATCGTAGATCACGCCGATCTGCCGTACGCCTTCGGCGACATAGCCGATCGAGACGCCCCACTGGTCGATGCGGCGGACGTAGTTTCCGGTGCCGTCGATCGGATCGACGACCCAGGTTCCACCGCCCGAGCCCGCGGTCGTGCCGCGCTCCTCGCCAAGGAAGCCGTCATCGGGAAAGGCCCCGAGAAGTTCCGCGCGGATGAGATCCTCGGCCGCCTGGTCCGCCTCGCTGACGAAGTCCTGGACGCCCTTCGCCTCGATGCGCAGCGTTCCGTCCTTCAGCCGCGTCGCATAGTCGAGGGCGAGCATCCCGGCCGCGCGCGCCGCGTCGCGCGCCGCCACAAGGCGTGTATCAAGCATGGGTGAAGACGACTGATCCATCGGGTTCCGCTGAGTGTCCGTCATTGGTTGTTCCGCGTTCGACCAGCCTGACCGGGGTCACGCGGAGAATGGCGCGGCGCTTGGGTTTTTCGATCCGGCCGATGAGCAGCGACACTGCCTGTTCGGCCTGGGGGACGACCGGCTGGTCGACAGAGCTCAGATCGTAGGCTTTCCACGCCGCTTGGGGGACGTTGTCATAGCCGACCATCCTGATCCGGCGAAGCACCTTGTCGCCGGCGACGCTTCGTAGCCCATCCATGACCCCGAAGGCGAGGTAATCGTTGACGCAGAAGATGCCGTCATAGGCCGAAGAGCGAGGCGCCAGCTCCGCCGCCACGGCATAGCCGCTCGCATAGTCGTTGACATCGACCGGGACCGCGGTGGCGGCGATGCGGCGCGTGCGGCAATGCTCGAGGAAGGCATCCCGCCGCTGCATGCCCGAATAGGACCGCGTCGGCGAGGCGACCACGGCAAGTGACCGGCAGCCGCGTTCGATCAGAGCCTCGGCGGCGATCCGGCCGCCCGCCTCGTTGTCCGAGACGACCCGATCGACGAAGGGGATGGTGTCGCCCTTGTTGATGAGCACCACCGGCACGTGATGGGCGGCGCATTCCTGGAAAATGGCGCTTGGCGGCGCATCGGAGGTGATGATCACGCCGGACACGTGATAGTGCAGAAGCTGCCCGATCACCTGCGACGGGTCGTGCCCCTCGCCCGTCGGCAGCAGCACCGAGCGGAAATTCGCCTCGAGCAGCGTGCGCGCCAGATGATCGACCTGCAGCACGCGATAGGGATTGTCGAAGCCGGCGACGACGAGGCCGACCAGGTCCGAGCGCCGATTGGTCAGGCTGCGGGCGAGATAATTGACGCGGTAGCCGAGCGCCTTGGCGGCGTCATGCACCCGCTGCCGCGTCTCCGGCGCGACGGAAGCACCGGGCGTGAAGGTACGCGACACGGCCGAACGCGACACGCCGGCGAGCTTGGCAACGTCGACCGATGTCACTGTCTTGCCGCGTCGTGCCGAAGGCTGCTTCATGCGCGCCGTTCCATCACCCCGTCGACCGCATGCGGATCGGCCCCGGCCTGCATGCGCGCATAGGCCTTGAGGAAGACATCGGCGCGATCGACGTTCATCATGTCCGGCTTCAGCGCGATCATTTTCGCGAAGATGGCCTCGTCGGCGCCGAAATATTGCAGCATGACGAGGCCGCCGCGGCCGCGGCATTCGGCCATGTCCGCCAGGTCGTCGACGCGCGGGTCGAACTCCACCAGCCAGGGCGAGATGTCGGCGAACATGGCGTCGAGCGTCGCATAGTCGCGCCGGCGGACCATGACGCGGGCGCCCGGGTCGACCTGCTTGACCGCCCGGATCAGCGCGAAGTCCCCGCTCCAGAAGAAGCAGCGCTCGAACATGCCGGCCGCCTTGACCAGACGCAGCACCAGCGCCGGATCGACCGTCTTCAGTTCGATGTAGAGTCCCTGTCCGGACGCCTTCGCCAGGTCGAGCATCTCCTCCAGCGTCGGGATCCGCTCGCCGCGATAGGTCCGCGAGAACCATGACCCGGCGTCGAGCGCCCGGATCTCCGACAGTGTGAAGCCGGCGACCGGGCCGTGGCCATCGGTCGTGCGATCGACCTTCGGGTCGTGAATGACGACCGCCGCACCGTCGCTGGTCGTGTGCACGTCCAGTTCGACATAGCCGACGCGCTGGTCGAAACAGATGCGGGCGGCAGCGAGCGTGTTCTCCGGCGCGAAGTGATTGGCGCCGCGATGGCAGCAGACCGCGATCGGCAGGTCGGGCGCCGGCGCGTACGGGTAGAGGAGCTCGGGCTGGTCGCTGCAGATGCCGAGCACCGGCATGGCGACCAGCGCGGCGAGCACAGGCTTGCGCTCTTCGTGCCACAGCACGACCTCGAGGCCGCGCGCCCGCGCGCGATCGAGCAGGGCCGGCGTCACCAGCGTCTGGGGATTGTCGGAGGCCGATTCCCAGCAAAGGTGAATGATGTCGGCGCCACCACGATCGGCGAGCGCGAACGGATCGACGCCGACGCGCACCAGTACCGACAGTGGATAGTCACAGCCGCTATCGCGCAAGTCGCGCACCCAGTCCACCTGGAACGAACCGATCACCGCGAAGGAAAACTGGCGCAGCATCAATTCGCGCCACACGATCTGGCCGGTACCCTCGCCCTTGAGCTCGACATAGAGGCCGGCACCGAGCTCTTGGGCGAGCGCGACGACCGAGACGAAGGTCGGCACGTCGGTCCCGGCGACCTCGACCGCGGTCATCTCGGAAATCTTGTGCGGTACGCCGCAGCTGCGCGACAGGTCGTCGTCATGGGAGACGACACAGACGCCATCGGCCGTCAGGCGCACGTCGAGCTCCCACATGTCGGCGCCGAGCTCGCTCGCCGCGCGGAAGGAGGCGAGCGTGTTCTCCGGCGCGTGGGCGCAGGCGCCGCGGTGACCGATCACCAGCGGGCGCGCCGGTGTCGCCGGCCAGTTGAACGCCTTCACCATGTCGCGGCGGCCGCTCATAGACACTCCCCGTTGCCGTCGAAGACGAGGAGATGCGACGTGTCGATCGCCCAGGTGACGGCATCGCCGACCTGGATGTCGTCGCGCGCCGGCTGGATCGAGCGCAGGATGCTGCCGTCGCCGAGCCTGAGGTCGTAGAGGTTCTCGCGCCCCTGGGTCTCGATGAAGGCGATGGTGCCGTTGATCGGTGCGCCGCCTTCCGGCTGCACGTGCTCCGGGCGAACGCCGAGCTTGACCGCCGTGCCGTCGGCGAGCGCGGCGGCGGAAGCGACCAGCGGCACGCTCATATCGGCGCCATCGAGATGGAACCGGCCGCCACGCACCTTGCCATCGAGGAAGACGATCGGCGGATTGCCGAGGAAGCCGGCGGCGAAGGCATTGGCCGGACTGCGGTACATATCGACCGGCGTCGCCACCTGCACCAGACGCCCGGTATCCATCAGCGCGATGCGGTCGCACATGCTCATCGCCTCGACCTGATCATGGGTGACCAGCACCGCGGTGATCCCGGTCTCGAGCTGGATCCGCCGGATCTCGGACCGCATCTCCAGCCGCAGTTTGGCATCGAGATTGGCGAGCGGCTCGTCGAGGAGCAGCACATGCGGGCGCCGGATAAGCGCACGCGCCAGCGCCACGCGTTGCTGCTGGCCGCCCGAGAGTTCGTTCGGCCGGCGCTCCAGCAGGGCGCCAATGTGCAGAAGGTCGGCGATATCCGACACCTTGCGCTTGACGTCGGCCACCGACTCCTTCCGCACCCGCAGCGGGAAGGCGATGTTGTCGAAGACCGGCATGTGTGGATAGAGCGCGTAGGACTGGAAGACCACGCCGACATTGCGCTCCTGCGGGGATACGCCGGCAACGTCGCGGTCGCCGAACAGGATGCGCCCGCCATCGATGCGGTGGATGCCGCATATGGCGAACAGGGTCGTCGTCTTGCCGCAGCCCGATGGTCCGAGCAGCGCCAGCATCTCGCCGTCGCGGATCTCCAGATCCATGCGGTCGACGGCTTTGACGTTTCCGAAATGCTTCGAGAATTGGTCGATCAGGATACGCATCAGCCCTTCGATCCGCCCCCATAGATGTTCATCAGGTGCTTTTGGAAGATGAGGTAGACGATAATCACCGGTAGGACGTAGAAGACGCCCACCGACTTGAACATTGCGAAGTCGAAATGCTGGTCGTCGGCGATCAGCGACGCCAGATAGACCGACAGGACCTGGAAATTGTTGTTGGGCGCCAGCACCTGCGGCAGGATGTATTCGCTCCATCCGGACAGGAAGGCGAAAATGCCGAGCGCCAGGATGGCCGGCTTGACCTGCGGCAGGACCAGCTTGCGCCACACCATGAAGCGGCTGGCGCCGTCCTGGATGCCCGCCATCTCGATCTCCCACGACACCGTGTCGTAGAAGCCCTTCATGATCCAGATGCCGAAGGGGATTTCGAGCGAGGCCTTCACCAGGATCACGCCGATCAGCGAGTTGTAGAGACCGATGATCTGCAGGATCAGGAAGATGGCGATGATCAGCGTGATCGTCGGAAAGGCGTGAAGCACCAGAATGCCGGCCAGGAAGAAGCGCCGAAACGGAAGGTTGAGCCGCGACAGCGCGTAGCCGGCCGTCAGCGAGATGCTGACGTCGAGCACGGTCATCGTCGCGGCGAAGACCAGGCTGTTGAACGAGACGAGCCAGATGCTCGGCCGCCCGCCCTGGCTGTGCCACAGGAACTGCCAATGTTCGAGGGTGAAGCCCTTGGGAATAAGCGTGCCCGGCGGCGACGCGCTGATCGTGTCAACGAACAAGTAGACGTACATGAACACAAGCGGCGCCGAGAATACTCCAAGGAGGAGCAGGAGACGCCAGATGCGCCGGTTCTGTGACATCGCGCGCTCCTCAGGTCTCGATCCGCGGCCGGCCGATCAAGGCGTCGAAATTGAAGACGCGCAGATAGATCAGCGACAGGGCCACGCCGATGACGACCAGCACCAGTGCCAGCGTCGCGCCGTATCCGTATTGCAGGTTGCCGGCATAGTTGCGCAGAGCCGTATGATAGGCGGCCAGCGCCCAGACCTCGGTCGTGCCGCCGGGCCCACCGTCGGTCGATCAGCGAGGATGTGCTCGAATGAGGTGAGCAGCGACAGCGTCTGGTAGCAGGTGATGAAAAGGATCGGCCAGCGCAGCTGCGGCAGGATGATCATGCGCACCTGCTGCCAGCGGCTCGCTCCGTCGACCTCGCTTGCATAGAACAGCGTGTCCGGGATCGACCGGATCGCGGCGGAGAAGATCAGCATGCCCATCGAGGCGCCGACGAAGCCGTTGATCAGGAAGACGAAGGTCCACGCATTGGCGGAGGTGTCGAGCATCCAGTTGCGCGGCGCGACACCGAAGGGCGCCAGAAACTGCGACAGGAAGCCGGTGTCCCAGGCCAGCCACTTCCACAGAAGCACGTAAAGCACCGATGGCGTGATGCGCGGCAACAGCCACACGGCCCGGAAGAAGCCGGCGGGGCGCTCCGGCAGATAGTGCATCACGATCGCCAGGAACAGCGCGAAGCCCACATTGAAGATCATCAGTGTGAAGAAGACGTAGAAGACGGTGTTCGACAGGATGCGCGTCGTATCGGGCATCGTGAACATCCGCTTGAAGTTCTCGGTCGTCCACGACCAGCCGGTATAGGTTGCCGCCGCCAGCGCATCGACCTGCTTCGGCGTCAGTTTGACGCCGCTGCCGGCGACCGCCGATAGCAGCGCCTGCCTGCTGTCGAAGCGCGAATTGAACACCGAACGCTTGAAGATCTCGGTGATCTTCTTGATCGTGCGGATCGAGCGCGGCCGGTTGTTGAGGTCCTTGATGGCGCGCTCCATCTCCCGATTGTCGGCGAAGGTCTTGCCGAGCAGGGTCCGTTTGAATTCGTCGAGCAGCGCCGGAGAGGCGTCTCCGCTGTCCTTGAGCGCGGCGAGGCCCGCCTCATCGACCGTATAGGTGCTTTCCGAAAGCTTTTCGGCGAGATCGCCGAGCCCGTAATGGTCCCTGAGATCGTGCAGAGCGTTTTCCGTCACCGCATAGGCGCCACCCTTGATGCCGGTCGCCGTGCTCATATTGGTGAAGGCGAAGACTCCGGTGAGCACCACGGGGACGAGGAAGAACATGAAGACGAGGATCAGGGCCGGCGCGAGGAACACAAGCCCGAGCACCTGCGAGCGCGACAGGTGTCTGCGCAACCATGTCATGACAACATCTCCGGCATGGACGGTACGGGAGATCCGCCGGCGGAAGCGATCCGCCGGCGAAACCCGTTCGCGAAGCGTCGGCGATCAGCGGATGATGATGCCGTCGCCGATCGAGCCCTGGACGGTCGTCACCAGGTCGTTGACCGCCTGCTCGGGGGTCTTCTGACCGGTCCAGGCCGCTTCAAGGCCCTTCCACATCGCATCCCAATACTGGCCGAAATCGGTGTTGTTCGGCATGGCATTGGCATAGGGCAGGAGCCGCTCGGTCGCCTCGCGGGTCCAGCGGTCGGCGGCATAGAAGTCGATCTGGCTCTCCGCCTTGCTGATGCCGAGATGGGCCGATTGAACGGCGTGCAGCGCATTGATCTCAGGCTGCGAAGCGAGCTCGACCAGCTTGGCAGCGATCGCCATCGTGTCCTCGTCCTTCTGCTTGGTGATCAGGTAGACAAGCGGATGGGTGATCGTGTTGGCCCTGCCACCCTTGCCGGCCGGGATGAGCGTGAACTGGATCTTGTTGAAGAAGTCCTTCAGCCCTTCCTTGCCGGTGTAGCGGGCATAGTGCCACGTGCCACCGTCCCAGGTGCCGGCCGCGCCGGTGGCGACCTCGTGGTACCACTGGTCCCAGGGCGTGCCGATGTGGTTCTTGCGGGTGACGCCCTTGGCGACGGCATCGACGAAGAACTGGTACATGCGGGTCATGGCGCCCTTGTCGAGGACCAGCTTACCCGTTTCCTTGTCCTGGATGACGCCGCCGAAGCTCTGGTAGAACTGCCAGTAGTCGGGACCGTTCGAGACCCGCGGATAGAAGCCGTAGCCGGGCTTCGACGAGACCCTTGTCCTGCATCTTCTTGGCATCGTCGAGAACGTTCTCGAGCGTGTACTCGCCCTTCTGGACCTTGTCCGGCAGCGCCGCGATATCGGCGTCGCTGTAGCCGATCGCCTTCATGTGCGGAATCCAGAAGAAGAAGGGACGCGACTCAGCGTCCTGCGGCACGCCGTAGACGGTGCCCTGATAGGAAGCGATCTCCATCAGGTTCGGATAGATGCCGTTGAGCGGCCAGGAATCGAGATCGACGTAATCCTCGATCGGCACGATCAGGCCGGACTGGGCCCACGGCGCGATGTCTTCGTGGCCGGTGACGACGATGTTCGGCGCCGTTCCCGATTCGGCGGCGAGCGTCACAGCCTGCTTGAACTCGTCCCAGCCGTTGAACGTGCTCTTCTTTTTGACAGTGATCTTGAGATCGTTGCCGTGGATGGCCTCCTGGCGCATCAGGTAGTCGGCAGCCATCGAGATCGCGTCGACACGATAATGGTCGGCATCGCCTGAGCCGCCGGCCCATACGGTGATGGTCACGTCCTTGGCGTGAGCCGCCGGCGCGACGGTGACAGCCGCGGCGAGCGCCGCCGCGGCGAGCGTGTGCTTGGCCATTCGCTGCAGGTAGCCCTGCGGTTTCGGGCTAGTCGAAATCATTCCACCCTCCAAATTCGGTCGTGGCTAGTTGCGATTGCGCACGTGTGCACTGCCAGTATGCCCCATTTTTCACGGAGCGAAACCGCCTTTTTGCACACGCGTGCATATTCCCGCCGCCGCCGCCCCTCGCACATTGTGCCCGAGGCGGCCTCACCGGGAGAGACTTCACTCTGGCGTGGTTTCATGACGGTCAGATGTAGGTCGGCGCCCTTTTGTGATCGCCGCGCCATGGCAAGGGCGACACACCACAGGGGCGCGATTTTGCACCGCACAGCGCAACCCGGCGGCCGCCCGGCGCATTGTCACCATGGCGTCCCTGGTCCACCTTCGCGGGGATGGCGGCGCTCCATGCGGGCACCATCGCCCGATCGCGGCGCAGCGAATGCTGCACCGCATTCCCATGGCGGAGATGGGCGACGCGCGACGCCGCCCATGGCAAGAGGAGACATGACAATGAGCTGGCAGGAGACATCGCACATGGCGCGGCGCGGGGTGGCGAAGGGCCGGCCGGGTGCGACACATCAACTCACGCTCGCCGACCAGGGCGACCTCCACTATGTCTATGGTCCTTATGCCAAACCTGTCCTGCGGATCGCGCCCGGAGACGTTGTCGCCGTCGAAACCGTCGATGCTTTCGACGGCAAGCTGCGGACGGAGGACGACAGCCCTTCGGCCCTGCTGAACTTCCCCTTCCTCAACCCGCAATGCGGCCCGATCGCCGTCGAGGGCGCGGAAAAAGGCGACGTCGTCGCCATCCATATCCGCTCAATCAAGCCGCGCGGACCCCAGCCGGTCGGCACCACCGCCCTCATTCCCGAATTCGGCGGCCTGGTCGGCACCGGCGACACCGCCATGCTGCACCCACCCCTGCCCGAACGGGTCAAGAAGATGAACGTCACCGAGGACGGCATCGTCTTCAACGACAGGATCACCCTGCCCTACGAGCCCTTCATCGGCACGCTCGGCGTCAGCCCGGAGATCGAGGCGATCACCTCCCTGCAGCCCGATTACTGGGGTGGCAACATGGACATGCCGGATGTCGGTCCGGGCGCGATCCTCTATTTCCCCGTCCACCACAAAGACGCGCTACATCTATCTCGGCGACTGCCATGCCACGCAGGGCGACGGCGAATTGTGCGGCGTCGCCGTCGAGATGGCCTCGACCACGACGATCCAGGTCGATCTCATCAAGACCTGGCCGATCGCCTGGCCGCGCCTCGAGGACGAGACCCGGATCATGACGATCGGATCGAGCCGCCCGATGGAGGACGCTGCCCGCATCGCCTATCGCGAGCT
Source organism: uncultured Alphaproteobacteria bacterium (assembly GCA_963812285.1). Classification (GTDB taxonomy): domain Bacteria; phylum Pseudomonadota; class Alphaproteobacteria; order Rhizobiales; family Kaistiaceae; genus CAVSRC01. The sequence goes on from CAWEUR010000043.1 coordinate 126,532, forward strand.
GGTGCGCTGGCTGGTCGCCGATTACGGCTTCGACCAGGCGGAGGCCTATTTCCTCCTGACCCAGGCCGGACGCGTCCGCCTCGGCAACATGGTCGATCCGAAGTACACGCTGGGCGCGTCGATCCTCAAACGCTACCTCGCCTGACGGCCTTTGGAATCCCGCACCGCGCCGCGCCCGGCCTCATCCGCAGAGACCGCGAGCGCACCCCGGCGCCCTGCGCGCCTTCGCCATATGCAACGTTGCAGATATGAAATCTGTAACGTTGCAGTAACGGAAATTTCTTCGCATACTCCTGCCCGACGCTGCGAGGTCGGTGTGGCTTTGCCGGTCTGCCCGTCGCGTCCTTGCAGTCTGAGGAACCGCAATCCTCACGATCAAAGAACCACCGGGAGGGAGTGAATGAAAAAGTCGTTTCTAGCCGCACTGATGGCATCGACGCTGCTCGTCAGCGCCGTCGCCACTGCCAGCGCCGAGGATCTTGTCACCACCGATCGGGTTGGCCGCGCCGACGCGCCGAACGTGCTGACCATGCGGGCGAACCCGAACCAGTCGCCCAACAGCCCGAGCCCCGAGCAGAAGGCCGCCTTCGACGAAGGTCTGGCAGAAGTTCGCCGAGAACCATCCGGACTGGCAGATCAAGTTCGAGTTCTTCAGCCAGGATATCGGCGGCGAGCATGCCCGCCTGCTCGAGCAGGCCCGCGCCGGCCGCGCGCCCGACTGCGTGACGGTCGACTCGTTCCAGCTCGCCCTGTTCATCAAGAACAAGCGTGCTGCAGCCGCTCGACCAGTATTTCACCAAGGACGAGATCGCCGATCTCTTCCCCTTCATCCGCGACGGCATCACCGGACCGGACGGCCACATCTATGCCTGGTGGTGGGGCACCGATCTGCGCGTGCTCTATCGCAACAAGGACATCGTCAAGGATGCGCCGCAGACCTGGGACCGAGCTGAAGACGGCGGCGCTCGCCGCCTCGAAGACGGGCGTCGACGGCGTGCTGTTCAACGGCGGCCGCTGGGAAGGCACGACCTTCGACTGGCTCGCCAATTTCTGGGCCCAGGGCGGCAAGCTGGTCGACGACAGCGGCAAGCCGATCTTCGGCGAAGGCGCCAACCGCGACAAGATGCTGAAGGCGATCAACTACTTCAAGGATCTGGTCGACAGCGGCGCGGCGCCCAAGCGGGTCGCCACCATCAAGGACTATAACGACTTCAACGCCGCCGCGCTGGCCGGCACCGACCGCCATGTTCTTCGGCGGTCACTGGCAGCACTTCCAGCTCAAGGAAGCGATGAAGCCGGACCAGTTCGCCAAGTGGGAGGTCTCCGAGCTCCCCGGCCCGACGCCCGACGAGCGCGCGACCGGCACCGGCGGCTGGACGGTCGCCGCCTTCGCCAAGGATCCGGCGAAGGTCGAAGATGTGCGCCGACGTCATGCGCGAGGTCTATATGGGCCCGGCCAACGAGGTCATCGGCGACCTGCCGACCCGGCAGTCGCTGTTCGACTCGCTGCCGAAGTTCCAGGACCCCTACTTCGCCAAGCTGAAGAAATACCTCGTCCACGGCCATGCCCGTCCGGGCGTGCCGATCTATCCTGAGATCTCCAACCAGATCCAGATCATGATGGGTGAGGTCCTGTCCGGCTCGAAGGAGCCCGGCGCCGCGCTCGACGACGCGTGGGCACGGGTGATGGCAGCCTACAACAAGGGCTGACGCCAATCGCCGGGCGGTCGCACGATGCCGTGCGCCGCCCGGCGCCGTTCATGCGCCCGACGAATCTGTCCTGACGGGGAGCGGCAATGAGCGTTGCCACCGGAGCCGGCGTCGGCGCTGGCGCCGCACGCGTCAAGTCGCGACGGCGCCTGAGCGAGAACCCGCTCGTCTGGCTGGCGCCGCTGGCGGTCCTTCTCGTTCGTCTCCTACGTCTATCCGGCGCTTCGACGTCATCCGCTACAGCTTCACCAACGCGACGCTGCTCAATCCGGACTACCGCTACACGACCGCCAGCTATCAGGCGGTCACCGCCAATCCCGACCTTCCCGGCATCCTGTGGACGACCTTCATCTTCGTCGTCGCCAGCGTCGTCCTGCAGCTGACCCTCGGCCTGCTGGTCGCGCTCGCCCTGCGCCGCGGCGTCACGCGCCGCCTGCCCGGCGTCTCGGTCGTGCGCATCATCATCCTGTCGTCGTGGATCGTGCCCGGCGTCGCCGCCGGCATCGTCTGGCAGCTGATGTTCAACGAGGCGAGCTACGGCTTCCTCAACGCGCTGCTGCGCTCGGTCGGCCTCCATCCCGGTCGCCTGGCTGTCCGACCCGCATCATCGCCATCTGGTCGGCGGTGCTCGCCAATGTCTGGCGCGGCACCGCCTTCAGCATGATCCTGCTCTATGCCGGGCTGCTGGTGATTCCGGCCAGCCTCTACGAGGCGGCCGTCGGTCGACGGCGCCACCGCGATCAAGCAGTTCTGGTACATCACCCTGCCGCAGCTCCGCCCGATCATGCTGATCAACACCATCCTGATCAGCATCTTCACCCTCAACACCTTCGACCTCATCCTGCCGTTGACCGGCGGCGGGCCGGGCCGCGCGACCGAGGTGCTCTCGCTCTATGCCTACAACACCGTCTTCCGCAATTTCGACCTGTCGAACGGCGCCGTGCTCGCCGTCATTCTGCTCCTGATCAGCGTGGCCTTCACGCTGTTCTATGTGCGGCTGCTGCCGAAGGAGACCTGAGCGGTGAACACGCCCGCAGCGCACGCTCCTCGCCGACATCGGCACCTATGTCGCCTATGTCGGTGATCTGCCTGTTCTTCGCCGGGCCGCTGCTCTGGCTGCTGTCGCTGTCGATCCGCACCGCCGCCGAGATCTATGTCAGCGACATCCGCATCTGGCCGCATGATGCCGACGATCGAGAACTACGTCTCGGCGCTGAACAACCCGCTCTTTCCCGACCTATCTGTGGAACGGCCTGAAGCTCGCGATCGCCGGCGCCTTCGGCGCCATGCTGTTCGCCACGCCGGCGGCCTATGCCCTGTCGCGCTTCCAGCTTCCGCAACCGGCAGCCTGGTGATGATCGGCCTGCTGGCCTTCCAGATGATCTCGCCGCTGGTCATCATGGTGCCGCTCTACCGCTACATGGACCGCCTCGGCCTCACCGACAGCCATGCCGGCGCGATCATGATCTACATCGCCATCTCGGCGCCGCTCTTCACCTGGATGCTCAAGGGCTTCCTCGACGGCATCCCGCAGAGCCTCGAGGACGCGGCGATGATCGACGGCTGCACGCGCTTCGGCGCCTTCATGCGGGTCATCCTGCCGCTCAGCCTGCCCGGGCGTCACCTCGGCCTTCGTCCTCAACGCCATCCTCGGCTGGTCGCAGTTCATCGTCCCCTTCATCCTGATCAGCAAGCCGCGGCTGCTGCCGATCGCCGTCGGCATCTTCAACTTCCAGGGCACCGATCCAGCAGACCTCGACGCAGGTCCTGGCCGCCGCCAGCGTGCTCTCCATCGTTCCGGCCGTCATCGTCTTCCTCGTCCTGCAGCGCTTCATCGTCGGCGCGCTGATGGCCGGCGCGGTGAAAGGCTGACGCCCTTGTTCCGCGGCATCCGGGCGGTCTCCATGCTCATCCATATGATCGGCAATGCCCATATCGATCCGGTCTGGCTGTGGCCGTGGCAGGCGGGCGCCGACGAGGCGCTCGCGACCATGGCCTCGGCCGCCGACCGCTGCGACGAATATCCCGACTTCATCTTCACCCGCGGCGAGGCCTGGCTCTACCAGCAGGTCGAAAAGATCCGGCCCGACCTCTTCGCCCGCATCCGCACCCTCGTCGAGCGTGGCCAGTGGCACATCACCGGCGGCCAGTTCATCCAGCCCGACCTCAACCTGCCGACCGATGGCCGGCCTCCACCGCCAGATCCTTCACGGCCAGCGCTATTTCCGCGACCGCTTCGGCATCGCGCCGACCATCGGCTACAACGTCGACAGCTTCGGCCACACCGCGACGCTGCCCGACATCCTCGCCGACCACGGCTATGACCGGCTACGTCTTCCGCCGTCCCGAGCAGCATCAGGTCGGCTCTCCCGCCAACACCTTCGTGTGGCGCGGCGTCAACGGCGGCGAGGTCGTCGCCTTCCGCATCGAGCCGGGCTATGTCGCCAATTTCGCCGACCTCACCGGCCAGGTGGAGATCGCCATCGAGAGCGCCGATCCGGCGCTCGGCCACACCATGTGCTTCTACGGCGTCGGCAATCACGGCGGCGGCCCGTCCAAGGCGATGATCGAGTGGATCATCGAGCAACGCGATGCCTTCGACGGCCACGAGCTCGTCTTCTCGACGCCGCAGCGCTTTCATGGACGCGATCGCCGACAAGCGCGACACTGCTGCCCGTCGTCACGACCGAACTGCAGCATGCCTTCCCCGGCTGCTACAGCGTCATGCACGACATCAAGCAGCGCGCAGCGCCACGGCGAGGCATCTGCTGGCCCAGGCGGAAGAGGCGGCACGCGCCTTCGCCGACGACGACGCGGCGCTCGCCGATCATCTCGCCCGCCTCGACGACGCCTGGGACGATCTCCTCTTCACCGAGTTCCACGACATCCTGACCGGCACCTCGATCCCCTCCGCCTGGGATTCGGTCCGCGCCATGCAGGGCCGCGCCCGTATCGCCGGCGAGGAGGTGATCTACGAAGCGACGCGGCGATGGTCCTACCGCGCGCTTCCGCGCGTCGACGAGCAGCAGATCGTCGTCATCAATACCGGTGAAACCCCGTTTGCCGGTTATGTCGAGGCGGAGCCCTATCTCGACTTCGACGACTGGAGCGACCGCTGGATCTCGGACGAGAACGGCAGACGCCGGTCCCCTTCCAGCAGATCCAGCCGGAATCGAGCCAGATGATTCCGCGCATCCTTTTCCCCGCCGGGATCGAACCGCACGCCGCCCGCCAGTTCACGTGTGCGCGATGACGCCGCGCCCGAGCCCGTGCAGGCAATGGGCGATGTCGGCCTCGACACAGGCCCTGTCCAACGACATGGTCACCGTCGCCCTCGGCCCCGAGCGGCATCAGCCAGATCCGCTTCGCCGAACGCAATCTGCTCGGCCTGAGGGCATCGGCCTTCACCTCAGACGCGATACCACCGACACCTGGACCTTCCATACCGATCGCTGGGAAGAGCCGATCGAGCGGCGGCTGGACGGTGCCGAGTGGCAAGTCGAGGAGCAGGGTCCCCTGCGCGTGCGCGCCCGGCTCGACACCCATCTCCGCCATTCGCGCATCGGCTGGACGGTCAGCCTCTATCGCGGCGAGCCGCGCGTCGCGATCGAGCTCGACGGTCAATTTCGACGAGCGCTTCACGCTGCTGCAGATGCCGGTGCGACTGGCCGACGATACCCTCGGGCTGGACCGACGGGCTCGCCGGCGGCCATGTCGACCGCGAGCCCTCGCCGACCGAATGGCCGTTCCTCGGCTGGTCGCGGCTGACATTCGGCGGCGCCGATATCGGCCTCGTCACCGGCGACTTCTACAGCCATTCCGTCAACGACACGCTCTGGCAGCCGACGCTTCTGCGCAGCCCGAAGATGGCCTGGGGCGGCGGCGAGCCGGCGGTCTATTCGGGCCGCGACCGCCACACGGATCAGGGCGTCCATCGCTTCGCCTTGGACCTCTGGTTCGGCCAAGACGCTCTGGCGACAACGGAACTCGGCGCGCGAGGTCAGAGCAGCAGGCGCGCCCGCCGGTGATCTTCGATCGCTATGAGGGCATGAACCGGCCCGGCCTGGGGCCCGGTGCCGCCGCGCGCGCTCTGGGGCCCGGCGATGCTGCGCAACCTCGCCGAAGGGCGCGTCGAGGATCCCGGCGACGGAAGAAGCCGGCGGTCTCTTCAAGCGCCCCGGTCACGATTACGCAGGCTAGGAAAGAACGAAGAACATGTCACTCACTGCCCGAACAGCGAATGGATCGCCTGCGCAAGCGGCTGATCGAGCTCGATCAATGGACGGTCCGCCAGGCGATGGACGCTCGACGGGTGGACCTTCAACGGCGCGCCGATCGCGCACGGCACTCCCTGGCCGACGCGCGACGGCGTCGTCACCTTCCGCTCGCGCCGATGTCGCCGTGCCGGCCGACTGGCCGCTGGAGGAGACCCGCCTCGACCTCGACCTCGGCGGCGAGGGGCGCCTGTCCGCCTCGACCTATGACGACGGCAAGCAGCGCCGCTTTCGCGCTCGACCCCAACCACCGCCGCTTCCATGCTCGAAGGCACGCGCGTTCTCCGCTCGAAGCCGAATGCGTCGCCCGCCTGCCCTTCGGCGTGCCGCAACCGCGATGCCGTCTGGGCAGGACGCGCGCTCGTCTGGCTGGAGACCGGCGCTCGCCGATTTCATCCTGCTCCTGCGCCAGGTGGTCGAGAGCCGCCGAGGCGCTCGGCGATCACGAGGCCGTCGACCCATGCTGTCGGCCGCCGAGGACGCCTTCGCCCGACTCGACTGGCCATCCGCGACCCGGACACTATGTCGCCCGGGTGCAGTCGACGCGCCGAGCAGCAGCGCATCTGGCAATTGCCCGACGGCCTGCCGACGCAGCCGGACGGGCTGGACGACGACGCAGCGCGCCGTCGGTCGCCGCCGCCTCGCAGGCGCTGACCGACGCGGCTGAAGGCGCTCGCCGAGCGCTACCCGCAGCAGGGCGCGCCTGGCGGTCACCGGCCACGCCCATATCGACCTTGCCTGGCTGTGGCCGCTCGACGAGACCCGGCGCAAGGCGAACCGCACCTTCCACACCGTGATCGGCCTGATGGAGCGCTATCCCGACTTCCGCTTCAACCAGTCGACGGCGCAGCTCTACGCCTTCCTCGAAGAGGACGATCCCGAGCTGTTCGAGGCCATCAAGGAGCGGGTCGCGGCCGGCCAGTGGGAGCCGATCGGCGCCATGTGGGTCGAGCCGGACACCAACATGCCGACCGGCGAATCCTTCGTCCGCCAGCTTCTCTACGGCCAGCGCTATTTCGAGCGCACCTTCGGCCGCCGCCACACGGTCTGCTGGCTGCCCGACTGCTTCGGCTTCTCGCCCGCTCTGCCCCAGCTCCTGCAGGCTTGCCGGCGTCGACAACTTCTTCACCATCAAGGTCAACTGGTCGGAGACCAACCGGATGCCCTTCGACCTGTTCTGGTGGGAGGGGCTCGACGGCAGCCGGGTGCTGGCGCACACCTTCAACAATCCGGTCGGCGGCTACAATGCCGAGACCAGCCCGCGCGCCGTCGGTCGAGACCTGGCGCAACTTCCGCGGCAAGGTCCACGCACCGCGAGAGCCTGCTCTCCTTCGGCTTCGGCGACGGCGGCGGCGGGCCGACCGAGGAGATGCTCGAGCGCCAGCGGCAGATGGCCGATTTCCCGGCCGTGCCGGCGATGCGCGCCGGTCAATGTCGCCGACGTGGTTCGGCGCGCTGCACGACATGCCGACGCCGGCGACCTGCCGGTCTGGGTCGGCGAGATGTATCTCGAACTCCATCGCGGCACGCTGACCACCCAGGGCCGTACCAAATACCTGCACCGCCGGGCCGAGCGGGCGCTGATCGCCGCCGAGATGCTGGCGAGCATGGCGGCGCTGCTCGGCGCGCCGGTGGCCGCCTCGCTCGAGGACGCAGTGGCGGATCGTCCTGCGCAACGAGTTCCACGACATCCTGCCCGGCTCGAGCATCCGCGAGGTCTACGAGCGCGCCGAAGCGGAGCTGCCGATCGTCGTCGCTGCAGGCGAACGAAGCGCAGGACGAGCACCTTTCGACGCTGGCCGACACGCTCGGCCTCTGCCGGCGGCAAGCCGGGCCTGCTGGTGGTCAATCCCGACCTGTCGCCGCGTCCCCTGCGCGTTGTCGCCACGACGCCGACCTGCCCGGCGGCCAGAAGGTCGAGGGCGGCTCGCGTCCTCGCCGGCATCAGAGGTCGTGCCCGGCCTTACCGCCGCTGGCGCTCACCGATGCGGCGCCGGCCTCCGGCCTCGTCGGTCACGCCGAACCGGCTCGAAAACGATCTGGTGCGGGTCGAGCTCGCCGACGACGGCACGCTCGACCAGCGTCTTCGACAAGCGCGCCGGGCGCGAGGCGCTCGACGGCCGCGCCAACCAGATCTGGGCCTATGTCGACAAGCCGCGCAACTGGGATGCGTGGGACGTCGAGGACGATTACGGCCGCAACGGCGAGGAGATCGCCGCCGTCGTCGCTGGAGGTCGTCGAGGAGGGCCCGCACCGCGCCGCGATCCGCATCGTCCGCAAGTTCCGCAACAGCAGATCGTCCAGACGCGTGCGGCTGTGGGCGAATTCGGCGCGCGTCGAGTTCAAGACCGACATCGACTGGCACGACCGCCGCTTCCTGCTGAAGGCGCGCTTTCCGCTGGCCGTGCGCGCCGACCACGCGACCTTCGAATGCGCCCACGGCGTCATCCGCCGCGCCACCCACCGCAACACCTCGTGGGAGCAGGCGCGCTTCGAGGTCGCCGCGCACCGCTTCGTCGATCTCTCCGAACACGGCTACGGCGTCGCCCTGCTCAACGACGGCAAATACGGCCACCATGCCCTCGGCAACGAGCTCGGCATCAGCCTGCTGCGCTCGCCGGTCTATCCCGATCCGCTCGCCGACGAGGGCCGGCAGTCCTTCACCTACGCGCTCTATCCGCATGCAGGCGACTGGCTGACCGGCGGCGTGCTGGCCGAGGCCGAGGACCTCAACCAGCCGCTGTTCTGCCGCCCGGTCTCGCTCGCCGAGCCGAGCGGAGCTGGACCGCGGTCGGCATCGACGGCATGCAGCTCGGCCTCAGCGCCCTCAAGCCGGCGGAGGACGGCAGCGGCCTGATCCTCAGGGTCTACGAGCCGGCCGGCGGCCGCGGCAGCGTGTCGGTGACGCCCGGCCGGATCGTGGTCGTCTCGGCGCGGCCGTCGACCTGCTCGAAGAGCCGGCCGCGAGCCGCCGACATGCGCATCCTGCCGTTCAAGGTGCCGCAGCTGGAAGATCGAGCGCGGACGACCGACTGACGCAACGACAATCGATCTGGGAAAAGCACCATGGCGCAAGTCGTCGTCGACCGGCTGTTCAAGAAGTACGGCGAACTCGAAGTCGTCCATGGCATCGACTTCGAGATCAGGGATGGCGAGTTCCTCGTTCTGGTCGGCCCGTCCGGCTGCGGCAAGAGCACGATCCTGCGCATGATCGCCGGCCTCGAGAGCGTCACCGGCGGCGAGATCCGCATCGACGACGATGTCGTCAACGACGTCGCCGCCGCGCGACCGCGACATCGCCATGGTGTTCCAGGATTACGCCCTCTATCCGCACATGTCGGTCCGCCAGAACATGGGCTTCGGCCTCAAGATGCGCGGCACCGCGCGCGAGAAGATCGCCGAGGTGGTCGAGCGCACCGCCGAGATCCTGCAGATCAAGGACTATCTCGAACGGCGGCCGAAGGAGCTGTCCGGCGGCCAGCGCCAGCGCGTCGCCATCGGCCGGGCGATCGCCCGCGAGCCGCGGCTGTTCCTCTTCGACGAGCCGCTCTCCAATCTCGACGCCAAGCTCAGGGTCGAGATGCGCACGCAGATCAAGCGCCTGCACATGGCGTTCAAGGCGACCAGCATCTATGTCACCCACGACCAGACCGAGGCGATGACGCTCGCCGACCGGATCGTTGTCCTGCGCGATCGGGCTGCATCGAGCAGGTCGGCGCCGCCCGAGGAGCTTTATTCGTCGCCCGCAAACCTCTTCGTCGCCGGGTTCATCGGCTCGCCGACGATGAACTTCCTCAACGCGCAGGATCGCCGCCAACGGCAACGGCCTCGCCGTCGTGCCCGACGGCGGCCCGCGCCTGCCGATCCCGCGCGACGCCGCCGACCGCTACCGCGGCCTACGGCCGGGCGCGAGGTCGTCTTCGGCATCCGGCCCGAGCACCTCACCAATGTCTGGGAGGAAGGCAGCACCGCGGCACGCGTGCCGATCGAGGTGAACGTCGAGCTGGCCGAGCCGCTGGGCGCCGACACGCTGGTCTTCACGCGCCTCGGCGAGAGCGAGGTCGTCTGCCGCATGACCACGGCCGAGCGCATTTCGCGTCGGCGATACGCGTGAAGCTCCACGCCGACATGAGCCAGGTGCACATCTTCGATCGCGAGACCGAGCAGGCGCTTTAGATCGGCTCGGTCACGCTCCGACGGACCGCCTCGTTCCGCGCCTGGCCCTCGGTGCGGCGGTGCAGGCGCGGCTCGGCGATGGTCTGCAGTCGCTCGATCGGCACGCCGGCGATGCGCATCAGCAGCAGCTGCGCCAGCTGCTCGCCGGCGAAGATCAGGTCCTCGAAGAAGGAATCGATCGGCGGCGTGATGTGGTCGAGGAGGTCGGAGGTGTCCTTGGCGATCACTTCGACGTCGCGCCCGACCGCGAGCCCGGCGTCCTGCAGGCCGGCCATCAGCGCGACGCAGCGCGTCTCGTTGGCGCAGATGATGCCGTCCGGCGGATTCGGCTCCGAGGCGAGTCTGCGCGCCGCGGCATTGCGGAATTCGGTCCGGCTCGCTGTCGAGGTGGACGCCTTCGACGATCGAGGCCTCGACGCCGGCCGCCCGCGTCGCCCTGTCGAACCCGTCGATCATGTGGATGGAAGCAGGTGAGGCCGCCGAGCGGCGCGACCATCGCCAGCCGCCGCCGGCCATGGCTGACCAGGCGCTGGACCGCCTCGGCGATGAACCGCTCATTGTCGAAATCGTAGAAGGCGTGTTCGACGGCCGAGCGTCGGTGCGGCCGTGCGAGACGAACGGGAAGCCGCGCTCGAGCAGGTAGCGCACGCGCGGGTCGTCGGGCTGGGTATGGGTGAAGATCAGCCCGTCCGCCGCCGCCGTCTCGACGAAATAGCGGACCGGCTCCATCACGTCGGCGCCCTTGACCAGCGGCGTGACGACGAGGTGATAGTTGGTCTCGGCGAGCACCTGCGACACGCCGAGGATGATGCGCCGCTCGAACTCGGCGATGGTGATGTTCTGGTCGAGGATGAGGCCGATGACGTAGGTCCGCCCCGTCCGCAGGCGCACGCCCGCCCGGTCCGGCCGATAGCCGAGCTGGCGGCGACCTCGCGCACCCGGGCGCGGGTCTCGATGCTGAGCTCCGGCCCGTCCTTGAGCGCCCGCGAGACGGTCGTGACGGCGAGGCCGGTGATCTCGGAGATCGTCTTCAGGGTCGGCTGCCGGTTGCGGCCGAGATGTCCGCGCAACTTGATCGGCGCGTCTCCCATCTTCATTGCCCCACGCGGTTCCTCGGACTCCGATGACACGATCTCGACGACCTTTCCCGCCCGGCATGCGCGACCCGATGCCGGATGCCGTTTGCGATGCGTGACAGGCTAGCACGATCCGCCGGTCTTTGCCGGCTATGGCCGCCCAGGAAGGGAGATGAGGGCCGCAGCGTCGCCGGCGTTCTAGCCGGCGGGGCGACCAATCGCCAGTCCACCCCCCGGGTTCCACGGCGACAGGAAGGCGACGCGGACCGCACGGACGCGGCCTTCGCGCACGCTCAATCGTGGTGAAAAACCTCTTCCATCATTGCCCACCATTCGCCCTCGGCGCGATTGTCGAACGGCTCCTGCAGCGGCGAGCACACCGCCCACCATTCCTGCGTCACCTTGTTCTCGGCCATCAGCGCCGCGTCTTCGGCGAAGTCGGTGCCATGATATTCCCAATAGCCGAAGAGGAGGTTCTCCGGCTCCTTGAGGAAGATCGAATAGTTGCGGATATTGCTGGCGCTGATCTGTGCGAGCACGTCCGGCCAGACGGCGGCATGCAGGCGCTTGTATTCCGCCACCGCCTCAGGCTTCAGCATCAGGCACATTCCCATTCTCTGCATCGTGTCCTCCCTTGCCCACCCGTCAGGCGAGCTTGTAGATCCGTTCGGCATTGCGGCAAAGCAGCCGGTCCTTCTCGTCCTCGGCGGTCCCGCCGAGCAAGGCATGGGTCGCCTCCACCCAGCGCGTCAAGTCGGCGGTCAGCGTGCACACCGGCCAATCGCTGCCCCACACCACCCGGTCCCAGCCGAAGGCCGCGATGCAGTGCTCGACGAAGGGCCTGAGATCGTCCACGGTCCAGGCGAGCGGATCGGCGGAGGCAACGATGCCCGAGATCTTGCAGGCGACATTGGGCAGCGCCGCCAGCGCCGAGAGATCCGCGCGCCAGGGGTCGAGCCCGCCGTCGGCGACGTTGGGTACGCCGCAATGATCGAGAATGAACTGCACGTCGGGGCACGCCTTGGCGAGATCGAGGCCGAGTGGAAGCTGGCGCGCCTGCAGGCAGAGGTCGAAGGTGAGGCCCCGTTCGCCGAGGCGCCGCAGATTCTCGGCAAAGAGCGGCGCCCTCGACAGCGCGTCTGGCTGCGTGTGCAGAATGCGGCGGAAGCCCTTCACCGTCGGATTGGCGGCGACCCGATCGAGATAGGCGGGAAAATCGGTCGATTCCGGCCGGCAGGGGGCGATCAGCGCATCGAGGCCGAGGCCGCTGATGAAGGCGGTCTCGCCCTCCATGTCGACCTCGGCGACGTCGACCTCCATATGGATCGTCTCGGCGATCCCGGCCGGCCGGGCCTCGGCGAGATAGCGCTCGAAGGTGAAGTCGCGATGGAGCGCCGGCACGGCTTCGAGCCACGGATAGCTGAGCGCGTCGAGATAGACGAGGTGGCAGTGGGTGTCGACGATGCGCATCGCGTCCCCTTGGTCACGTTTCCGTTCCACCGTTCCTGACGGCGCAACGTCGATCGGCCCCGCATCCCCGGCCGCATCCGATCCCACGTTAGAGACCGTTTCCGCTGGAATTGCGGCGCTGCAGGCGGTCGGCTCAGCCGGTCCCCTCGGCGCCCGCCCCGCAGACCAGCGCGCAGATATGCGAGGCTCCCGCAAGGCCGGGAATGCCCTGGCGCAGGGCCGCCAGCGCCGCCGCGCCCGACAGGTCCGCCGCGATCCCCATCTCGAACCACAGCCAGCGCGAGGCCGCCTCCATTTCGGCGTCGCTGACCAGGACGATATCGTCGACCGTGTCGCGCACGATCTCGAAGATGCGCTCGTCGGTCCGCCGCGCCGCCATCGTCGGCACCTTGGTCGTGATCTCCGGCAGCGTCACCACCGTGCCGGCATCGAGGCTCGCCTTCAGGGTCGGCGCGCCGGTCGGCTCGACGCCGATGATGCGCACATCCGGCCGCAGCGCCCGGATCGCCGTTGCCATGCCCGAAATCAGCCCGCCGCCGCCGATGGCGATGACGATCGCGTCCATGTCGGGCAGGTCGTCGAGCACTTCGAGGCCGACGGTTCCCTGGCCGGCGACGACCAGCGGATCGGCGAAGGGATGGAAGTAGATCGCGCCGCTCTCCTTGGCATAGGCGAGCGCCGCCTCGTTCGACTGGTCCCAGACCTCGCCGACGATCTCGATCTCCGCCTTCCACGCCTTCATCTTGGCGACCTTGGCCGGCGAGACGCCCTTCGGCAGGAAGATGCGCGCCGGCACGCCGGCGACGAAGGCCGTGCGCGCGACGGCCAGGCCGTGATTGCCGCCAGACGCCGTGACAATCCCGTTTGCCGCCTGCCCCGAGGGCGCGCCGAGCAGCCGGTTCATGGCGCCGCGCGCCTTGAAGGAGCCGGTCACCTGCAGGCATTCGAGCTTCAGCGTCACCGGCGTCTCGCCCGGCAGCGGCGCCTGGAGCTGGGAGAGCGGCAGGGCGGGCGTGCGCCGCACCCAGTCGGCAATGCGCCGGCGCGCGGCTTCGATATCGGCAAGGTCGATCAATGTCGGTCGTCCTGAGGGAGGATCAAAGAGAGGGAAGCCGACAATACGTCCCCGCTCCCCCCACAGCAATTCCGCGAGGTGGCCGCTTCGCCGGCTGACGGTGCCGGGGGCGATGTCTAGGGGCAACGTCAATATCCCTCGTCGCATGTCACTATGGATTCGCGGCAAGTAGTCCGTAGTGACACGCGAAGGATTCGGGAGGAGCTCGGCTTGTCCCAGGAGCAGCTTGCTTTTGAGACGGAGTTGCATCGGACTTATATCAGCGGTGTTGAGCGTGGCGTGAGAAGTCCAACGGTTCTCGTCATCGATCGTTTGTCGAGAGCCCTAAACGTGCCACCGTACGTGCTAATGCAATCGCAGTAGCGTGCTGGACAACGCCCAACTCGCAGAACGGAGATATGTGCCGGGACTGAGATGATGGACCTCGATGACATTCCGGCTTCTACCATCGAACAGGTCGCGATCATGGAAGGCATCCTGATTGCCGCAGCAACGGGTGGCTCGCCGGACAACCATACCTACGAGCACCTGCGCCGAGAGTTTATGGCCGATCCTGTAGTCCGGGACCTGCTCCCAAAGTTCGTGCGCACGTATCGAAACCTCGGCGCCTTCTGGCCTTTCATTAAGCACGAGGCAGGCACATATGCGGAACGGAGGCAAATCATCGGGGAGGCATTCACGCCCCTGACGGACCACCTAGAGGGGCGGAATAGTGCGCCTGGGGACAAAGCGGCATCCGACGCCTTGGAGACCTTCGACGCAGAAGGCGTTCATGCCGTTTGGGCGAAGGCGCTTGCTCGTCGCAACACTGACCCAGAAGGTGCGATCACCGTCGCGCGGACGCTGCTTGAGACGGTCACGAAACGCATACTAGATGAGGTTGGCGAAGCCTATACGGATAAGGACGACCTGCCCAAACTCTATGCGAACGCTGCGAAGGCATTGAACCTCGCGCCCAGTCAGCACACGGAAGAACCGATCAAAGCAATCCTCGGCGGTGCGATGAACCTCGTGAAAGGCATCGGAACGCTGCGCAATGGGCTGCATTCTCATGGGCGTGGAGGAAATTGCCGGTGAGGCCTTCGCCTCGCCATGCCAGCCTGGCCGTAAACACTGCCGGGGCAGTCGCGACCTTCTTGGTGGAGACCTTGCTGGAACGGCAGGGACGGCCCTAAGCTCCCTCGACCGCACGCAAGCGGTCCGTGACGTCTTTGACGCCAGCGGCGTCCCATATTCCATCCCGCAATAGGAACCTATGGCTGTTAGTGCGCTCGATATAGGTCGAACGGTGCCGGACAATGGCTGCCGGGATCAATGCCGCCCGCATGATCCGATAGTCGTCATCGAACAGGATGGCAGCGAGGAAATCGAAACCATCGAGGTCGCAAATCGCGGATAACTGCCGCGACCTGTTGCGACGGTGGATACGCCGCCCCTTGATCTGATACCGCGTCCCATCGTCGTCCGTCGCGTCGAACGCTTTGGCTGAATTGTCTCCCCTCTCTGCTGCTGCTGCTGCTCCCTGCCTGTCTCTCTCTCTCCCCTCTCTCTCTGCTTTCTTGCGCCCATCCAAATGCGGCGCAGAATATGTACTCAGCAAGGTCGCCGGTTGGATTGTTCGCTGACTGTAACACGTCGCGCGCTCGAAGTTCTTCCATAATGGCAACATGCAGAGCCAGAAGCTCGCCAGTCGATCTGGTGTGTAGACTTCTCACGCGACCGCTCGCTCGAAGAGTATGTTCTCGATGCTCACTATCACCACGCGCCGTCGAACGGTTATGCGTTGGAACAGCAGAATGTCGGGGGAAGTGGTGCCGCCTGCGTGACTCGAACACGCGACCCTCGCATTACGAATGCGATGCTCTACCAACTGAGCTAAGGCGGCTGACGTGCGCGCATTGATAGCCACAAGCGCGCCGGTATTCAAGCGGTCCGGCACATGCCGGGCGGCTCAGAAGAGGCCAAAGCGGCGCGCCGGCTTCTCCAATGTCTCGTCCGCGGGGTCGGGACCCGGATCGTCCGGCGCTCGCGTCGGGCCCGCCTTTTCCTCCGGCCCGGTCTCCGGCTCGACATCCGGCAAGGGCGCATCGGACGCCGAAGCCGCGTCCGCCTCAATTGCCGCCTCTGGCGCCATCGACGGGGTCACCGTCGCCGCCATCTCTGCTTTCGGCCCGGCCGTCGGTTCGGTCACGGGCCGGGGGGCGGGCTCCGGCGTGGGCGCTTCCGGTTCCTCGCCGATATCGACCACGTCGTCCGCGGCCTCGGCATAGATCGAGCGCCGGTCCGGCTCGGGCGGCAGGATGGCCGGCGTCTCCGGCTCGTCCTGCTCCTCGCCAATCTCGAGCGCGGCGAGCGGCGACGGGGGCTCGGAAACCACGGTCCATTCGAAGGCGTCGACCCGGCCGGAAATCGGCGACACCGGCGCCCAATGGTCGAAGGCATGGCCGTCGGCGACCCAGGCCGGGTCACGCGGCGCGCCGATCGCCCGGGTCAGCCAGGCGCGGATGCGGCCCTGGTCGCCATGCTCCTTTTCCTCGATCTCGGCCATCAGCAGGCAGACGCGCTCGCTCGGCCCGGCGCGGACCAGCCCTTCGAGGGCGCCGCGCGCCGCCATCCAGTCGCCGGCATCGATCGCCGCCCGCGCCAGCGCCATGGCGCCTTCGGCGTGGTTGGCGCGCAGCTCGTTGAGGCGGCGGATGCGCTTCAGCCGGTCGCGCGCCGCATCGCCCGGCCGCACATGGGCATAGGCGTCGGCGATCTCGGGATGCGGCATCGCCTTCCAGGCCGCCTCGAGGATGCGCGTCGCGCGGCGGATATTGCCGTCGCGGGCGAGCAGGCGCGCCGCGATCAGCGCCGCCGGCGGCAGGTCCGGGGCGAGCTTCTGCGCCTCGAGCGCGAGCGGGCGCGCCTCCTCCGGCTCGCCCTGCTCGTGCTCCATGGCCATGGCGGTGAGCAGCACGGCCCTGAGGCGCTTCGCCCCCTTCTTGTCGACGAGGCCGGCCTGGGTATTGGCGTCGAGCGTGTTCAGCGCGTCCGACCAGTCGCCGGCACGCGCCTGATATTCGAACAGCGCCGAGCCGGCCCAGCCGATCCGCGGCGCCAGCCGCATCGCTTCTTCGGCGAAATGGCGGGCGGCGTCGTGCTCGCCCTGGCGCCGCGCCTCGACGAAGAGCCCGTGCAGGCCGAGGATCCGTGTCTCCTTGCCCTCCGACAGGGATTCGAACGCCTTGCGCGCTGCGTCGCCGTCGCCGGAAAGCTGGGCCGCCTGGGCGGTGAGGAGCAGGGTCAGCGGCACCTCGCCGAGAAGCGCCCGCGATTCGTCGGCCGAGCGACGCGCCGTGCGCACATCCCCGGCGCCGACGGCGATCATGCCGGTCGACAGCGCCCGGTAGCCGCGATCGCGCCGGCGCGCGCCGACGAAATGGCCGATCGCGCGCGGCGTGCGCAGAAGGCTGCGCAGGATCGTCCAGACGATCGCGATGAGGGCCAGGAGAATTGCCGCCGCGATCGCCGCGACCATCAGCGAGGCCCGGATTTCGTAGCCCTGCCAGGTGATCAGCAGGTCGCCCGGCCGGTCGGCCAGCCAGGCAAATCCCGCCGCCAGCAGGAAGACGAAGGCTACATAGACGAGGACGCGCACCATCTTGCCGGCCCCGTCAGTTGCCGCCGCCGGCGGCGCTGGCGCTGATCTTGTCGACGAGCTTGTCGATCGTCACCCGGTCGCTCGCCGCGCTCGCCCAGACCGAGGAGACGATCTTGGCCGGCTCGGGCAGCGCCTCGCGCTCGGCCAGCGCCTTGGCGAGGTCGCCACCGCGCACCGCCGCGCTCATCCGCGACACGACGGCTTCGGCCGAATTGCCGGGGATCGGCGCCACCGGACGCACGGTCACCAGGTTCTTCGCCCGCGCCAGCATGCGCGCCAGGATTCCGGCATTCGGCCCGGCCGTGTCGCTCGCCGCCAGGATCTTGTCGGCCACCGCCGGGAACCCATCGGCGAGGGCGGCCACGCTCGGCGCGCCCTTCTCGGCAAGCGGCTTCAGCGCGGCGAGGTCGCCGGGCGCCAGGCCGAGCGTCTCGGCCATGGCAAGGTCGCCGGCGAAGGCGCCGCCCTTGGCCGCCGCCTGGCGCAGCGTGGCGATAGCGATGGCACGCGCCGCCTTGTCGCTGGCGGCCGAGGGCGATTGCGCCGCGACCAGCGTGTCGAGACGGCTCGACAGGCCCTGGACCTTCGCCTCGAGTGCGCCAAGCCGTGACTTGAGGCCGTCGATGGCGGTCGTATCGGCTGCCGCGCCGCTGCCGGCGCTGTTCTCCAGCGCATCGACACGGGCGGTGAGATCGTCGAGCACGGCGCTCATGTCGGCGCCGCCATTGGTGCCGCTCTCGGCCGGTGCCGCCTGGCCGAGGCCCGCCACCTTGTCGGCGAGCGCCTTCTGGTCCGCCTCGAGGCCGGTCACGCGCCCGGCGAGGCCGCTGGCATCGCCGCTCGCCGCCTTCAAGCCGGAAAGTGTCGATTCGGCATCCGCGACCCGCTTGTCGAGCGCTGCAATGGCGCCGCTGGCAGCATTGGCCTTCTGCAGGGCCGCGCTGGCCGTATCGCCGCCCGGCGCCGGCAGGATGCCGCCAGCCTGCAGCCCGTAACCGATGAGAAGCGCGACGAGCGCACCGATGACGCCGGCGGCCACCATGCCGGCGAAGCTCGGGCCGCGTGGCGCGACCGCCACCGCAACCGGAGGCTCGGCCGGCGGGCTATCGTCCTTGTCATTCGCCGCTGCCTCGGACACCGGTTCTTCCGGCGTCCCGGCGTCGCTCGCCGGCTCCTGCGTCTCGGCGACTCCGGCGGTTTCGGCGGTTTCGGCGGCCGTTTCCGACGCCGCGTCCGGCGCGGCGGGCTTCGCGGCCACCTCTTCGGCCTCGAGATCGATGGTCACGGGCGTGCGGGGCGGCCGGTCGCGCTTCGGCGTCGATCGCTTGTCGGCGGAGTCCGGGCTGTCGTCCTCGTTGGCGGCCATTCTCGTCCTCGTGGATCCCTGCGGGGTCCTCCCTCTTATGGTGAGGTTATACAGAGGATTCGCCGAAGGACCACAGGGGAGGCGCCTGCCTGCGATCAAAGGTCCGGGGAAATAAGCGCGAAAAGCGCCTCGGCCGTGGGATGCGCGGCGATCGCCACCTTGCCGCCGCCAAGCGCCTGCAGCGGCTCGGCCACCGAGTCCGACAGTGCCAGCAGGCGGACATCGCCAAGCGCCCCGACAAGGTCCGCCGCCCGCACCAGGTCGCCGAAGGTCGCCGCCGTCCGCCGGGAAAAGAAGAGCGCGCCGTCAAGCGTCCCATCCCGCAGCGCCGCCGTCAGCTCGGCGCCGAGCGCGTTCGCCGGCTCGCTGTGATAGGCCTCGATCTGCACGATGGCAAAGCCCAGCCGTGACAGCCGCTCGACCAGATCGCCCGCCGGCTCGCGCGGCGCCGGATAGAGGATGGCGCCGGCGGACCGGTCCATCTCGCTTTCGATGAGGTCGCCGAGCTGGCGGGCATTTCCCAGGCCGACCCGCACCTCGGCGAAGCCGGCCGAGCGCGCCGCCGCGGCCGTCTCCATGCCGACCGCGAAGACCGGCAAATCGCACCATGCCGCCACCATCGGCCAGCGGGCGAGCGCCCGCACGGCGTTGCGGCTGGTGAAAATGATCGCCGCCGGTCGCGGCAGGTTCACGGGAACGCTGGCGAAGACGATGGTAAGCAGCGGCTGGACTATGACCGCGTGGCCGAGTTCCTGAAGGCGCGTCGCCGTTTCACCGGCGTCGGGCTGCGGTCGCGAGACGAGAAGACGCATCAACTAATCCGTCGCAAAGAAGTCCGGACCGCCGCGGGTGGCCAGTTCCACCCCCGCGTCGGCACCCAGCCGCTCCGCATCGGCGACGCTGCCCCCACGGGCGACCGCATGCGAGACCCGACCGTCCGGCTTGATGATCATGCCGGAGAAGCTGAGCATATCCACCGTGACACGCGCGAGACAGCCGATCGGCGTGCGGCAGGAGCCGTCGAGACGGCCGAGAAAGGCCCGCTCGGTGGCAAGCGCGATCGTCGAATCGCGGTGGTCGATCCTGGAAAGCAGGCCCAGCATGTCCGGATCGTCGGCCCGCGCGGTGATCGCGATGACGCCCTGGCCGGCGGCCGGCAGCCAGTCGATCGGCTCGATGACACTGGTCGCGCGATCGCCGAGGCCCAGGCGAATGAGCCCGGCATAGGCGAGCAGCGTCGCGTCGGCGACGCCCGCTTCGAGCTTGGCGAGACGCGTTTCGACATTGCCGCGCATGTCGACGACCTTGATGTCGGGCCGCGCCCTCAGGGTCAGTGCCCGGCGCCTGAGAGACGACGTGCCGACCACGGCCCCCTCGGGCAGATCGGCAAGCCGCATCGCCTTCGACGAGAGAAACGCGTCGCGCACATCGGCCCGCTTGAGGCAGGCACCGATGACGATGCCGTCGGGCAGCACGGTCGGCATGTCCTTGGCCGAATGGACGGCGATGTCGACCGCACCGGACAGAAGCGCCGTGTCGATCTCCTTGGTGAAGAGCCCCTTGCCGCCGACTTCCGAAAGCGGGCGGTCGGAAATGCGGTCGCCGCTCGTACGAATGGTCTCGACGGCGATAGCGTCGGGTTCGAGACCGGCCGCCGCGGCAATCAGGCGACGGGTCTCCATCGCCTGAAAGAGTGCCAGCGGACTGCCGCGGGTACCGATGCGAACGGAATTCACGGGGGAACGGGTCCGAATTTTGGGGCCTCACGAATCGCGCGCTAGTCTATTGCCCGGCCAAAAGACGAAGCGCAAGACGACGATCGGCGCGCCTGTCACGCTCGGTCTCTATTCAAGCAACGCCGATCCCGTCTGCCGGTTACGCACCGGCGCGGCCGTCGCGATTGACAGCGGCCCGCCCGGCGTCCCAAGAGGGGCCCGCCGCAAGCGGCCACCCGGCAATCAGGGAACCCGATGATTGTTCTTGGCATCGAGACGAGCTGCGATGAGACCGCCGCCGCGCTGGTCGAACGGACCAGTGACGGCAGCGGGCGGATCCTGTCCGACGTCGTCCTCTCCCAGGTCGCCGATCATGCTGCCTTCGGCGGTGTCGTACCGGAGATCGCCGCCCGCGCCCATGTCGAGGCGCTCGACGGGATCGTCGCCGCGGCCCTCGGCGACGCGGGTCTCTCCTTCGCCGATATCGACGCGGTCGCCGCGACCGCAGGGCCGGGGCTGATCGGCGGCGTACTGGTCGGGCTGACCACCGCCAAGGCGATCGCCATGGCCGCCGGCAAGCCACTTCTCGCCGTCAATCATCTTGAAGGCCACGCGCTGACCGCACGCCTGACCGATGGTCTCGACTTCCCCTTTCTGCTGCTCCTCGTCTCCGGCGGCCACAGCCAGTTCCTCGCCGTCGACGGCGTCGGCGCCTATCGCCGCCTCGGCACCACCATCGACGACGCCCTCGGCGAGGCCTTCGACAAGGCGGCCAAGCTTCTCGGCCTGCCCTATCCCGGCGGTCCCGAAGTGGAAAAGGCCGCGGCGTCCGGCAATGCCGCCCGCTTCGACCTGCCGCGCCCGCTTCACGGCAAGCCCGGCGCCGATTTTTCCTTCTCGGGCCTGAAGACCGCCCTGAGGCTCGCCGCCGAGTCGGTCGAGCCGCTCACACCTGAGGACGTTTTCGACCTCGCCGCCGCCTTCCAGGCCGCCGTCGTCGACGTCGTCCGCGACCGTGCCGCCCACGCGATGGCGATGTTCCGGGATTCGGAAGGTGGCGACCTTGAGATGCCCGCCCTCGTCATCGCCGGCGGGGTCGCCGCCAATCAGGCCCTGCGCGCCGCGTTGAGCGAGGAAGCCGCGGCACACGGCTTCCGCCTTGTCGCACCACCGATCAAGCTGTGCTCCGACAATGGGGTGATGATCGCCTGGGCCGGGGCCGAGCGCCTCGCCCTCGGCCTCACCGACCCACTCGACTTCGCCGCCCGTCCGCGCTGGCCGCTCGACGAGACCGCCGCTCCGATGATCGGCGCCGGCACGAAGGGGGCCAAGGCATGACCGGCCTCTCCGAACGCCGACGCGGCAAGGCCTATGGCTATGTCGTCGCCGCCGGACGGCTTCTCGTCTTTCGCGAGCCGGAGTTCCCCGATGTCGGGATTCTCGTCCCCGGCGGCACCCTCGAGCCCGGCGAAACTCCGGAAGTCGGCATGGTGCGCGAGCTGACCGAGGAACTCGGTCGCGCCGATTTCGATGTCGGCGCGCTCGTCGGCACGCAGCATCACGTCTTCGACCAGGACGGCATCCGCCATGTCCATCATCGGCACTTCTTCCGGATAGCACCGCGAACGTCATGGCCTGAGACATGGTCGCACGCCGACGAGACGCCTGATCTCGGCGGCCCGCCCGTCCGCATGGATTTCTTCTGGATGAGACTCGACGATCCTTCGCTCACGCTCGCCGGCAGGCTCGATCATGCCCTGCCGGCATTGCGAGAGCAGCTCAGGAGTCGGGCCATGATCGCCTCGGTCGGCATCATTGGCGGCGGCGCCTGGGGCACGGCGCTGGCGCTGGTCGCGGCCCGCGCCGGCCGCGGCGTGCGGCTTTGGGCGCGCGACCACGAAACCGTCGAAGCCATCGACCTGCGCCACGAGAACCCGCGCTACCTGCCCGGTATCGGCCTCGGCCACATCCCGGCGACCGACCGCATCGAGGTGGCGTTGCGCGCCGACATGATCCTCCTTGCCGTGCCGGCGCAATCGATGCGCGCCGTCGTCGCCATCGCCGAGCCCTATCTTGCCGCGGGCACGCCACTGGTCATCTGCGCCAAGGGGCTGGAGCGCGGCACGGGGAAGCGCATGAGCGAGGTCGTGGCCGAGGTCGCGCCCCATTGCGTGCCGGCGATCCTGTCGGGGCCGAGCTTCGCCGAGGACGTCGCCCGCGGCCTGCCGACCGCCGTCACCATCGCCGCGGCCGACGAGGCCCTCGCCCTCGATCTCTGCCGGGCCCTCGCCGGCCCGGCCTTCCGCCCCTATGCCGAGACCGACATGACCGGCGTCGAGATCGGCGGCGCGGTCAAGAACGTGCTTGCCATCGCCGCCGGCATCGTCGCCGGCAGAAAGCTCGGCGCCAGCGCCCTTGCCGCCCTGACCGCGCGCGCCTTCGCCGAGCTCCGCCGCCTCGGCGAGGCCATGGGCGCGCGGCCGGAGACGCTGATGGGCCTGTCCGGCCTCGGCGATCTGGTGCTCACCTGCGCCGGCCCGCAATCGCGCAACTTCGCCTATGGGCTGGCGATCGGCGAGGGGCATGATCCCTCGGCGCCGCATCCGCTGGTCGAGGGCATCGGCACGGCGAGCGTCGCCCGCGACCTGGCGCGGGAGATGGGCGTCGCCATGCCGATCGTCGAGGCGGTCGCCGCCATTCTCGACGGCGACCTCGCCGTCGAAGCCGCCATCGGGGCGCTGATGACCCGTCCGCTCAGGCGCGAGGCGGATTGAATGCGCCACCGGAGAGGACATGATGGATGACGCCTGCACCATCCGCCTTGGCGGCCCGCAAGACCGCGAGGCCCTGATCACTGTTGGCCTGGCGATCGGCAAGGGCGCCCGCGCCGAAGGGCACGATGAATCCATCGTTGCCTCGGACAAGGCCTTGCCGACGCGCCATACCGGTCACGTCGACGCGATCCTCGCCGATCCGCGCCATCTGGTCCTTATCGCCAGCCGCGGCGGAGAGGATATCGGTCATCTTCTCGGCGGCATCCGCCCGACCGAATCGCCCGACAGCGACGCCGAGGTCGGCTACATCTATCTCTGCTACGTCCACCCGAGCCATCGCCGCCGGGGGATCGCCCGCCGTCTGGTCGCAGCCGCCGAGGACTGGTTCCGCCAGCGCAGTCTGTCGCGGGTCGAACTCAAATGGCGTGTAAGCAACCCCGACGCCGAGGCGACATGGCTCGGCCTCGGCTATGCCCCGTTGCGGGTTCTCGGCAGCAAGGTGCTTTAGCCGGATGGACGACACCGCCCGGCGCCTTGTCGACACCTGGGGCCTGACCCTCGACGGCGCACCGATCGAGACGTTTGCCGGCACGGTTCTATTTCGTCCGACGCCAAGGCGCACCGGCGGTCCTCAAGCTCTTCGGCCCCAACAGCGACGAGCAGCAATCCGCCGACGTGCTCGCCCATTATGACGGCGACGGCGCCGTCCGCCTCCTCGCGCGCGACGACGCCGGCATCCTCATCGAGCGGGCGACGCCCGGCACCGAGCTCACCTCCCTCGTCAGGCGTGGCGAGGACGACCAGGCAACCGGCATCGTCGCCGACACCATCGCCGCGCTCCATCGCCGCGCCGATATCGTGCCGGGCCTCAGGACCGTCGAGCAATTGGGCGAGGGCTTTGCGCGCCATCGCCGGTCGGGCGGCGATCCCCGGCTTTCCGGCAGCCTGGTCGACCGCGCCGAGCGCCTCTATGGCGAGCTCTGCGCCAGCCAGGGACCCCGGCGCGTCCTCCATGGCGACCTCCACCACTACAACATCCTTGCCGATGAGGATGCGCGGCTGGCTGGCGATCGACCCCAAGGGCGTCGTCGGCGAAGCCGCCTACGAAGTCGGCGCCAGCTTGCGCAATCCGATCGAGGACGCCCGCCTCTTCGCCAATTCCGGGATCATCCTTCGCCGCGTGGCGATATTCGCCGAGCGGCTCGGCTTCGACCGCGACCGCCTGATCGGCTGGTGCTTCGCGCAAGTCGTTCTGGCGACGATCTGGTCCCTCGAGGATGGCACCGATCCGAGCCTCGGCATCGCCATGACCGAGGCCAGCTTGCCGCTGCTCTGACCTGTGGAGGAAGGCGCATACCCTCGTCACCCCTCCGGCTGGACCCGATCCGGTCGCGCGACTAGCCTGACGGTCACACTTTTCAGGAAAGGCCCCCTCCATGGCGCATTGGCTGTTCAAATCGGAACCCGAAACCTGGTCCTGGGACGATCAGGTGAAGAAGGGCAAGGCCGGCCAGGAATGGGACGGCGTCAAGAACTATGCCGCCCGCAATCATATGCGGGCGATGAAGAAGGGTGATCGCGGCTTCTTCTACCATTCCGGCGGCGAGCGCCAGATCGTTGGAATCGTTGAGGTCGTCAAGGAAATCCATCCCCGATTCGACCGATCCCGCCTGGGAATGCGTCGACATCGCCGCCGTCGAACCCATGCCGGCGCCGGTCACCCTCGATCAGGCCAAGAAGGAGAAGCGCCTCGCCGACATGGCCCTGGTGCGCATCTCCCGCCTCTCAGTCCAGCCGGTCACCGACGCCGAGTGGAAGCTCGTCTGCAAGATGGGCGGGCTGAAAGACTAGAGCAATTGCAGGAAAAGTGGGCACCACTTTTCCGTTCGAAATTGCGGTGAAAACAAAGAGTTAGAGCGGATCAGCAATTCTGTCGAACGTTGATCCGCTCTAGGACTAGCGGCAGCCGTTCGCCCGCTCGGCCTGCTGGATCGCCGACACGTTGCGCGTCTCGTAGCCGTTCAGCTTCGGATTCGACGTCCAGCCGCTAGTGCCGAATTCGGCCTGCCCGCGCGCCGTGCGGAAATGATAGCCGTTGCGGGCGAAGATCTCGTTGCGGGCGTGCCAGAGCCCGTAGCAGTCGAGGTCCTGAAGGTCGCTCGGACTGACATAGGTGGTCGAGGAATCGGGGAAGAAATCGTCCGCCGACGCGGCCTGCGACATCCCGAACAGGACCAGGCAGGCAACGATCGCCACCATGCGCGGCTTTATCGAGGGCATGGGCATGTCTCCTTCACGCGCTCCGGCCGCGATCATAGCGCCCCCGGCCTTCGCCATGAAGACTCTGATGAAATCCCATGCGTGCTTTGAGAATCGGCCGCAGCGCCAAACCCGGCTGCATGGTTGCCGGTGCCCCAACCTCTCTCCATAATGTGGCCAACCACAAGCATTTGAGCCGAGGAGAAGCCCGATGTCCGACGTCAAGGTCCACCCCGTTCCCGCGGAATGGAAGACGCGCGCCTGGATCGACGACGCGAAGTACAAGGCGATGTATCAGCGCTCGGTCGACGACCCGAACGGCTTCTGGGCCGATGAGGCCAAGCGCATCGACTGGATCAAGCCCTTCACCAGGGTCAAGAACACCTCCTTCGATCCGCACAACGTCTCGATCAAATGGTTCGAGGACGGCACCCTCAACGTCTCGGCCAACTGCCTCGACCGGCATCTCGAAAAGCGCGGCGACCAGACCGCCATCATCTTGGGAGCCGGACGATCCGAACGCGCCGGTGCGCAACATCACCTATCGCCAGCTTCACCGAAGAGGTCTGCACCTTCGCCAATGTGCTGAAGAAGCTCGGCGCCAAGAAGGGCGACCGCATCACCATCTACATGCCGATGATCCCGGAAGCGGCGTTCGCCATGCTCGCCTGCGCCCGCATCGGCGCCATCCATTCGGTCGTCTTCGGCGGCTTCTCGCCCGAGTCGCTCGGCAACCGCATCGACGACTGCCGCTCCAATCTCGTCATCACCGCCGACGAGGGCCTGCGCGGCAAGCCGCAAGGTGCCGCTCAAGGCCAATACCGACGCCGCGCTGGAAAAGCCGCATGGCGAGGTGAAGGTGCTGGTCGTGCGCCACACCGGCGGCGACGTCGCCATGAAGGACGGCCGCGACTTCTGGTATGACGAGCTCGCCAAGACGGTCGACGCCGACTGCCCGCCGCTGGAGATGAGCGCCGAGGACCCGCTCTTCATCCTCTACACCTCCGGCTCGACCGGCAAGCCGAAGGGCGTGCTGCACACCACCGGCGGCTATCTCGTCTATGTCTCGGCCACCCACCAATATGTCTTCGACTATCACGAGGGCGACATCTACTGGTGCACCGCCGATGTCGGCTGGGTCACCGGCCACAGCTACATCGTCTACGGGCCGCTCGCCAACGGCGCCACCACGCTGATGTTCGAGGGCGTGCCCAACTATCCCGACGCCAGCCGCTTCTGGCAGGTGATCGACAAGCACAAGGTCAACATCTTCTACACCGCGCCGACCGCGATCCGCGCGCTGATGGGCGCCGGCGACGATTTCGTCAAGAAGGCCTCGCGCGCCTCGCTGCGCCTGCTCGGCTCGGTCGGCGAGCCGATCAACCCGGAAGCCTGGGAGTGGTATTATCGCGTCGTCGGCGACAGCCGCTGCCCGATCGTCGACACCTGGTGGCAGACCGAGACCGGCGGCATCCTGATCACGCCGCTGCCCGGCGCCACCGACCTGAAGCCCGGCTCGGCGACGCGCCCCTTCTTCGGCGTCAAGCCGGCGCTCGTCGATGCCAACGGCCAGATGGTCGAGGGCGCCGGCGAGGGCAATCTCGTCATCACCAATTCCTGGCCGGGCCAGATGCGCACCGTCTATGGCGACCACGAGCGCTTCGTGCAGACCTATTTCTCGGCCTATCCCGGCAACTACTTCACCGGCGACGGCTGCCGGCGCGACGAGGACGGCTACTGGTGGATCACCGGCCGCGTCGACGACGTCATCAACGTCTCCGGCCACCGGCTCGGCACGGCCGAGGTCGAAATCGGCGCTGGTCGCCCACGACAAGGTCTCCGAGGCCGCCGTCGTCGGCTATCCGCATCCGATCAAGGGCCAGGGCATCTATGCCTATGTCACGCTGATGGCCGGCGAGAACCCCGACGAGGCCCTGCGCAAGGAGCTGGTCGGCTGGGTGCGCAAGGAGATCGGCCCGATCGCCTCGCCCGATCTCATCCAGTTCGCCCCGTCCCTGCCGAAGACCCGCTCGGGCAAGATCATGCGCCGCATCCTGCGAAAGATCGCCGAGGACGATTTCTCCAATCTCGGCGACACCTCGACCCTGGCCGATCCCGGCGTCGTCGACGATCTGGTCAGCAACCGCCAGAACCGCGCCGCCACCTGACGATCCGGCCCGCGTCCCTCAAGGGGCGCGGGCCTTCCCCTTAACCCCGGATAAACGCCGCATTCAGCGCCCGTTCGGCGGCCATGGGCGATGCTCTCCTCACAGGTTCGACACATGTCGGATCGAAGGGAGCCAGACCCATGCAACAGATCACGCCCCGCGCCGCCGCCAGCATCGCCCTCGGCTTCATCGCCGACGATCTCCTCGGCGCCCTGATCGAGGCACCCGAGACGCCCGCCACGGCGCAGCGTCCCGAAGGGACCCTCCGCGCCGCGACCATGGCGCGCGACCCTGGCACACCCGCGCAGCCCGATCGCAGCGGATCGCTCGCCGATATCATCCACCTGCTCAACACGGCGATCTGAACCGGCCAGCCATCAACATCGCCGCGCCCAGTGACGCCGCTCCCCGGCCCGCGCCCGACGACGACAAGGACGGCGGAGAGCGTCTCTCGCCCCTTGTGATGTCTGCGGCGGCGCAAACCACATGCGGCCTTTGCGTCCTCTCACCAGTCGAAGTTGGATGTCTTAGATTTCGACCACGACCGGCCAGGGGCCGAGACCTGAGCGGATCATGATCGTTGCTACCCACCTGAAGGCCCATCGCACGGCGGCGAGCCTGCTCAAAAAGGGGACGTTCCCCATCGTATCGGGCGCACCAAAGGCGGGCTGAACTCCAAGCTTCACACCGGTTGCGACGGCGATGGGCGCCCGATCATCATGGTCCTGTCTGAAGGCCAGATGAGCGACCATAAGGGCGCTCGCCTCGTTCTCGACGCCTTGCCGCCGGCCGCCGGCCTGATCGCCGACAGGGGCTATGACAGCACCTGGTTCCGCGAGGAACTCGAAGCCAGAGGCATCGAGCCCTGCATCCCGTCCTCACGCAGCCGGAAACGGCCTTACCCCTATGACAAGGCTCTCTACCGTCAGCGCCACAAGATTGAGAACCTGTTCGCCAAGCGCAGGGACTGGCGGCGCATCGCAACCCGCTATGACCGATGCGCCCATATCTTCTTCTCGGCCATCTGCATCGCTGCCACCGTCATCTGCCGGCTTTGATCGATCAGTCCTGAGCCTGGTTGTTGGTGATGTCGAGCGCTTTGCTCATGGCTCCATTGTTCCAAAAAGAACGCCCCGCTTTCGCGGGGCGCGTGTGGATAGTCAGACGACCAGATCGTCGGCTCATCGGACTATTTTGGTTCGTAGACCTCGAATATATCTGCGTCCGCCGGGGCCGCCAGCTTATCACCAAATTTATAAACAAAAGAATCTTTGATCTTCTCGGCGCCTGCTTCAGCATCACTCTTGGTTTTCCAGAGGATAACCGAGCCGCATTCACCTTTGCTTTCGTCAAACATTATAAACGTCGCGCTAACGAAACCTGGTTGGGCCTTATACTGAGGATAGGTAAAGTCCGCCATTGCCTCCATGTCTGCGCGCGTGCAGCCACTCTTGAGCTTCAATTTCAACATTCGAACGTACATGTATTCCTCCCATGCGTTGGCCATCGACGCGCCGAGGGCACATCGAAGCCGACATTGCATTGCACGGATACGAAGAGGCGGCTCGTCCTCGGAAAGCCCCGCCGATCGCCCGTGCGCGGGATAAAATACCAAGAAAGAGCCCCCGATTACTTGGGGGCTGAGTGGAGAAATCGGGCAGACCGCCTGGAGATTGAGATGGCGTTGCTGGCCTCGATGCCATGCCATTGCGATGGCAATTTGGCGATGTCCGTCACCCCGAAGACCCACGTCGTGATCGCGGTCTACAATTGATCGAGCCCCCGCGCGGCGGTCCTCGGGACCGTCCCGCGGCCGACTGATGGGGAAGGCGTTTCCTCACCGGTCGCCGGCCGGCAGGCGCCGGTCGGCGGCCGGAACACGGCGTCCGTCAGCTCGCCACCCCGCCCTGCATCGAGCGGACCAGCACCACGATCTGCCACAGGCCGGAGAGGCCGACGACGATGTAGATGATCTTCACAAGGACGGGCGCGAACCCGAAGATTACCGCAACCAAATTCCAGTCAAAGAGACCGACAAGGCCCCAATTGATTCCGCCGATGATGATCAGGATCAGCGTAATCATGTCGAGCGCTTTCATCTCAGTTCTCCAAGGTCGTGGAATCCTCCCATTGCCGGCGGGCATTATTGTTGAACGCGTCGAGAATCACCCGCCGCGCGGCGTATGGTGAGCTTGTGGGGTGGTCAGCGCAAGTTGGGCTCGGAGAACCTATGCCGTCCTTTTGACCAGGCAGCACAATCTTACCCAAGGCGCCCTTGAACAATGCTGCGGCCGATTCGGCGTATGGGACGAGTTCGCGCGCGGACTCGTCGAAGGAGTTCTGTTTTGGCCTTCGGCGTTTAGTGGCCGTCTAGGTCAAGTTCCGGTACCGAGGCGGCAATAGTTCGGTATCTCGACCATACCTCACGGCGAGCCCTTGACGCGCTAGGTATCCCGTGAATTTGTCTATGCGCTCGAACCGTCCGTTGTTGACAAGAGACTCGCCGCAGCGGCGATCAAGTGCCCAGAGCAATACGTCTCCCCCGTTGCCCTCTACTTGGTTCAGTTGCGTCTTGTTCGGCACTTGATCGCCGCTGCGGCGAGTTCTTGTCCAACAACGGACGGTTCGAGCGCATAGACAAATTCACGGGATACCTAGCGCGTCAAGGGCTCGCCGTGAGGTATGGTCGAGATACGCAACTATTGCCGCCTCGGTACCGGCAACTTGACCTAGACGGCCACTAAACGCCGAAGGCCAGAACAGAACTCCTTCGACAAGTCCGCGCGCAACTCGTCCCATACGCCAAATCGGCCGCAGCATTGTTCAAGGGCGCCTTGGGTAAGATTGTGCTGCCCTGGTCGAAAAGGACGGCATAGGTTCTCCGAGCCCAACTTGCGCTCA
>CAWEUR010000044.1:0-128373 GCA_963812285.1 uncultured Alphaproteobacteria bacterium
TTATACGTAACGTCAAAATTGAGGCCGTACTCAAGATAGCTAACACCCTTTATCGGGATCGACGCAGGCGGCTTGAAGTCATAAATAAGTTCTAGCACTTCCATTGTGGCGCAGGTACCATCTGGATCTTCGTATGCGCCAACCGCGAACAGAGTAATATCCGACGGCGCACTATAAGACAGTTCCTCCAGCGATTCAAAGGATATCTCGAAAATCACCGCCAAGGGTTGTGCAGACGTTGTCATAGTCCACAGGTTCTAGAAATAAGTCGCCGGGGGAGTCTAGGAAGCTAAAAAAGACAGACCTGTCAATCGCAAGTGAATCTTCTGATATAAACTCAAGTGCAAAAAAAGCCAAATAAGGTCCCCACAACCTAACATTTCGATACGGTGAGGACGCCGAGGAGGCCGGGAACGGTCCACAGCAGCGAGGCGCCATGCATGAAGCTGATCGTGCCGATGGCAAGCACGAAAGCCGAAATCGCGCCGAGGAACGGCCACGGGCTCGGGTCGACAAGATGGTAGTCGTGGTTCTTGGCGTGGGCCTCGGCCATTTCTAGTGCTCCCCAATCAAAGCGGCTTCTCCCCCGCGGCGCCCGATATCGCGGCGACCGGCTTGACCGGCGCCTTCGACGAGGCGGCCGGGAAGAAGGTATAGGACAAGGTGATGGTGTCGACGTATTTCATGTTGGGATCGTCGTCGATCGAGGGATCGACGAAGAAGGTCACCGGCAACTCAGCCGACTTGCCCGGCTTCAGCGTCCTGCGCGGTAAAGCAGAAGCAGGCGATCTTGTTGAAATAGGATCCGGCGAGATCGGGGGCGACGTTGAAGGACGCCTGCCCGGTGCTGACCCGGTCCGTCCGGTTCTCGGCCTCGAAGGCAACGGTCGCGGTCTCGCCGACCTTGAGGTGCAACGGAGCGCCGCAGCGGGCGGAAGCTCCAGCCGAGGCCGTTGGCGACATTGGCGTCGAAACGCACCGTGACATAGCGGTCGATGGTCTTGTCCGGCGCCTTGGTCGCGGTCTGCGTCGTGCCGCCGAGGCCGGTCGCCTGGCAGAAGAGGCCGTAGAGCGGCGAGGCGGCGAAGGACATGCCGATCATGGCGGCGGCGAACACGACGCACACGGCTGCGGTCAGCCCGAGATTGGGCGTCTTGGCCTTGCCTGTCTTGCCGGTCGCCTTGTCGCTGTCTTCGCTCATCGTCCCCGTCTCAGAGCGCGCGATCGAGCACGTGACCGCCGAGCTTGGCGATTGTGAGGAAATAGAAGATCGCCACCAGAGCCGCCAGCGCGAGCGCGATCGCGACCGAGCGCGCCCTGCGGCGACGACGCTGCTCGTTGGTCAGCCGCACACCGTCATCGCCCATGGTCACCGATCCCTCGCTCATGCCACCGGTCCGACAACCGCGAGGCCGCGTTCGGCGAGCAGCATGGCGAACAACAGGAAGAGATGGAGCATGGAATAAGCGAAGAGCTGACGGGCCGGCCGCATGGTCGTGTCGCCCTCCTCCATGCGATAGACGCGCCACGCCATGGCAACGAAGATGAGCCCGAGGACGGCGGCGAGAATGCCGTAGGCGAAGCCGGCGAAGCCGATCAGCGCGGGAGCCAGCCCGGCGACTGCGAGGATGACCGAATAAAGGAGGATCTGCCGCTTGGTGGCGGCGACGCCCGAGACCACCGGCAGCATCGGAATGCCGGCGCGCTTGTAGTCGTCGGCCTTGTACAGCGACAGGGCCCAGAAATGCGGCGGGGTCCACAGGAAGATGATGGCGAAGAGGACGAGGCTTTCGACGCTGACCGTGCCCGTCACCGCCGCCCAGCCGATGACCGGCGGCAGCGCCCCGGCGGCACCGCCGATGACGATGTTCTGCGGCGTCAGGCGCTTCAGCCACATCGTGTAGACGACGACGTAGAAGAAGATGGTGAAGGCGAGCAGCACCGCCGCCTGCCAGTTGGTGGCAAGGCCGAGCACCGTGACCGCGCCAACCGACAGGGTGGCTCCGAAGGCGAACGCCTCGCCGGCGGCAAGACGGCCCATCGGCACCGGCCGGTAGAGCGTGCGCCGCATCAGCCGGTCGATGTCGGCGTCGTACCACATGTTGAGCGCACCGGCGGCGCCGGCGCCGATGGCGATCGCGAGCAAGGCCGATGAAGCCGATGACCGGGTTGATATGGCCCGGCGCGATCATCATGCCGACAAGGGCGGTGAAGACGACGAGCGACATGACGCGCGGCTTGAGCAGCGCGATGTAGTCGCCGACGGTGCCGCTGAGGGCACCGTCGGTGGAAACTGCCGTCTCCAGATCGCTGCGTTCGACGTAGGCCATGTCAATCCTGTCGCCCCGGGAAGTCGGCGGCGCGCCTTGCGCGCCGTCGGCTCACTTGATGCGGGGCAGCGTCTCCCACTGGTGGAACGGCGGCGGCGAAGGAAGCTGCCATTCGAGCGTCGTCGCGCCGACGCCCCAGGGATTGTCGCCGGCGACCCGCTTCTTCGAGAAGGCGTCCCACATCGTGTAGAAGAAGATCAGCAGGCCGATGGCCGAGATGTAGGAGCCGATCGAGGACACGAAGTTCCAGCCGGCGAAGGCATCCGGATAGTCGGGATAGCGCCGCGGCATGCCGGCAAGGCCGAGGAAGTGCTGCGGGAAGAAGATGAGGTTGACGCCGATGAACGTGACCCAGAAATGCGTCTTGGCGAGGGTCTCGTTGTACATGTAGCCGGTCATCTTCGGGAACCAGTAGTACCAGCCGGCGAAGATGGTGAAGACCGCGCCAAGCGACAGCACGTAGTGGAAGTGGGCGACGACGAAATAGGTGTCGTGCACCACGTAGTCGAAGCCGGCATTGGCGAGCATCACGCCGGTGACGCCGCCGACAGTGAACAGGAAGATGAAGCCGATCACCCACAGCATCGGGGTGCGGAACTCGATCGAGCCGCCCCACATGGTGGCGATCCAGGAGAAGATCTTCACCCCCGTCGGCACCGCGATGACCATGGTCGCGGCGACGAAATAGGCCTGCGTGCCGAGCGACAGGCCGACCGTGTACATGTGGTGCGCCCACACGACGAAGCCGATGAAGCCGATCGCCACCATGGCGTAGGCCATGCCGACATAGCCGAAGACCGGCTTCTTGGAGAAGGTCGAGACGATCTGGCTGGTGATGCCGAAGCCCGGCAGGATGAGGATGTACACCTCGGGGTGGCCGAAGAACCAGAACAGGTGCTGGAAGAGCACCGGATCGCCGCCCTGGTCAGGCTTGAAGAAGGACGTGCCGAAGTTGCGGTCGGTGAGCAACATGGTGATGGCGCCGGCGAGAACGGGCAGCGCCAGCAGCAGCAGGAACGCCGTCACCAGGATCGACCACGCGAACAGCGGCATCTTGTGCATGGTCATGCCGGGCGCGCGCATGTTGAGGATCGTGGTGATGAAGTTGATGGCGCCGAGGATCGACGAGGCGCCGGCCAGATGCAGCGCAAGGATGGCGAAGTCCATCGCCGGACCGGGCTGGCCGGTCGTCGACAGCGGCGGATAGATCGTCCAGCCGCCCTCGACGCCGAAGGACCCCGGCGCGCTCGGCATGAACAGCGAGATCAGCAGCAGCGCGAAGGCCGGCGGCAGCAGCCAGAAGGAAATGTTGTTCATGCGCGGGAAGGCCATGTCCGGCGCGCCGATCATGATCGGCACGAACCAGTTGCCGAAGCCGCCAATCATGGCCGGCATGACCATGAAGAAGATCATGATCAGACCGTGGGCCGTCGTGAAGACGTTGAACATCTCCGGATTGCCGAAGATCTGGAGACCCGGCTCCTGCAGCTCCATGCGCATGCCGACCGAAAGCGCCGCGCCGATCACGCCGGTCATGATCGCGAAGACAAGGTACATCGTGCCGATGTCCTTGTGGTTCGTCGAATAGAGCCAACGGCGCCACCCGGTCGGATGGTGGGCGTCCGCATCGTGAGCGGCACTATATGCCATGGGTCCTGCTCCTTGAGAGTTTCCGTTCCGCTTCAGTCCTGGCCGCCGCGGAACGGACTTGCGTTCTGATCCGTGAGCGACGCGCCTACTGGCTCGCGTCCGCCATC
Source organism: uncultured Alphaproteobacteria bacterium (assembly GCA_963812285.1). GTDB lineage: Bacteria > Pseudomonadota > Alphaproteobacteria > Rhizobiales > Kaistiaceae > CAVSRC01. Next base: position 4,088 of record CAWEUR010000044.1, read on the forward strand.
TTCTGCTTGTCGGCCTTGATCGCCGCAGCCAGCGTCTTGTAGGCGCCGTCGAGGTCGTTCTTAGCCTGGGCGGCCCAGGCGTCGAACTCTTTCTGGCTGACGGCGCGCACGGCGATCGGCATGTAGGCGTGGCCGTGCAGGTCGTTGCCACTGGTCGGCGCCTGGCCGCAGAGCTCCGAGCACTGGCCGTAATAGATGCCCGGACGGTCGACCCGGAACCAGGTCTCGTTGAGCCGGCCCGGAATAGCGTCGATCTTGATTCCGAATGCCGGCACCGCGAAGGAATGGATCACATCGGCACCGATGACCTGCATGCGGACGACCTTACCGACCGGCACGACCATCTGGTAATCGACAGCCAGAAGCCGCGGCTGGTTCGCCGGGTCGGTCCGCTGGTTGTCCTGCAGCATGTTCGAATCGAAGCTGATGTCACCGTTGTCCGGGTACTCGTAGGTCCAGTACCACTGGCTGCCGGTCGCCTTGATGACGAGCGGCGGATCCTTGGTGGCGTCATAGCCCGGGATCGCCCGCGCCGGATCGTGCTCGGCGAAGAGCAGCGAGAAGGACGGCACCGCGATCGCGACCAGGATGAGAATCGGCGCGACCGTCCAGATGACCTCGATCAGCGTGTTGTGGCTGGTCTTGGACGGCACCGGATTGGCGCGCGCGTTGAACTTCACCATGACGTAGACAAGCAACGCCAGAACCAGGAGGACGATCGCGGTGACGATCACCAGCAGCAAGTTGTTGAAGCTGTGGATGCGCTCCATGATCGGCGTCGCCGCCGGCTGAAGTCCGATTTCCCAAGGGCTCGGGTTGGCCGCTGCCGGTCCCGCCGCGGGGAGGAACGCCAATCCCGCAAGGGCGGAGCTCGCGAAAAACCGCGTGATCGCCTTCGTCACCACTGCCCTCCATCCTGCCCGTTGGCGCCCAGCGCCTCCGGTGAGATTCCTGATTTCCGCGCCTTTGCGGGCGGATCGTCATGCGCCGCAGTATACGGCCGGAACGTTAGCCGACCATGCGACCGATTGATTATGGTCTAACTCGCGCCAGAGAGAAACCACAAGCCGTTTTTCCTCGCAACGGAGGATATTAATGCCCGATGCGGCAAATCGCGCCTGACGGCGCCCTCGCCCAATTTACGCCGCGATATGCGGTTCGACCAGCAACCCATGAATATCGCAGGATTTTCCCCGGGCGCGGTTTGAGGCAAGATGGTTGGAATCGGGAGGCCTGATTCGGTGACATTGGCCGCATCCGCCATCAAGGGACGCCGCGACCCCGGCGCCGGCACCTTTTTCGCCTGAACCTGCGTCCGTTCCACACCCGCAATTAGTGAGACGCCAGCCAATATGATGCACGACGACGACGAACCGGAAGATTACGGCAGAAGCAAGCTTGTTCCGATCCTGGCAGCCGTCGTCGCGGTCCTTGTCCTGGCGATTGGCATTGCCGCGGCGTTGTTCTTCCTCGGCGTGTTCGACCGGTCTCCGACGGCGTCGCGAGTCGCCACCAGCGAGGGCACCGCGGTGGAGAAGCCGATTGATCTCACCCAGACGGACAATTCCGCCGGTTCGTCGTCGCCGGGCTCGTCCAATTCGGCCTCGGGCCTGTCGGCGCCGCCCGCCGGCGCCTCCTCAGACGTGCCGAAGGCGGTTGTCTCGGTGGCGCCCCCTGCCCCGGGCGAACCGCCGGTGCGCTCGAACTCACGGCGACTGGCAGATCCGCTGCGACACGCCGGCCGGCGCCCAGAGCGAACAATGCGTGCTCATGCAGTTCGTCACGGCGGAAGACCGCGAGAATGTCGGCCTGACCGTCATCGTGCTGAAGACCGCCGACAAGAAGGCCAAGATCATGCGGGTGCTGGCGCCGCTCGGCGTGCTGCTCCCCTCGGGCCTCGGCCTGAAGATCGACGACACCGATCTCGGCCGCGCCGGCTTCGTGCGCTGCCTGCCGAATGGCTGCGTCGCCGAGGTGATCCTCGAAGACAAGCTCCTCGAGAAGCTGAAGACCGGCAAGACCGCGACCTTCGTCATCTTCCAGACCCCGGAAGAAGGCATCGGCATCCCGATCTCGCTGAAGGGCTTCGGCGAAGGCTACGACCAACTCCCCTGAGCCACCGCCGGGCGGAAGCGGGCTCGCCTTGCCCGGCTTGCGCTTCAATGCCCGACTTCGCGCCGGACGGCCCGACCGGATTCAACTCTTCGCCGGTTCCCTTGGCGGCCAATCCGTGATTTGGCTGTGGACGGAACCAGCCCTATCTGTAGACGCATGACGGCACAGCCGCTCCGCTCCGTTTCGGGAATCCCACGGCCATGACTGATCAGAACCACTCCCTCCTCGACCGCGCCGGCCTCGACCGCACGCAGGCGCAGCGCCTTGTCGGCGACGCGCTTGCCGGTGCCGACGACGGCGAGCTCTATCTCGAATATTCCCAGTCCGAAGGCCTGATGTTCGACAATGGCCGCCTCAAGTCGGCGAGCTTCGATACCAGCCAGGGTTTCGGCCTCAGGGCCGTTGCCGGCGAGGCGGCGGGCTACGCGCATTCGGGCGAGATTTCCGAGCCAGCGATCAAGCGGGCCGCGGACGCGGTGCAGGCGGTCAAGGCCGGCCACACCGGCTCTTATGCCGAAGCACCGCAGGGAACCAACCGCTCGCTCTATGGCGACGAGAGCCCGCTCGGCGCGCCGAGCTTCGCGGAAAAGGTCAAGTTGCTGGAAACGATCAATTCCTATGCCCGGGCGAAGGATCCGCGCGTCCAGCAGGTGACCGCCTCGCTCGCCGGCTCGTTCAAGGTGGTCGAGATCGTGCGCGCCGACGGCACGCTGGTCCGCGACGTGCGCCCGCTCGTGCGGGTCAACGTCTCGGTCGTCGTCGGCGACGGCGACAAACAGGAATCGGGCTCGCACGGCATGGGCGGGCGCGAGCTTTTCGACCGTTTCATCACCGAGGATAGCTGGCACGGCGCGGTCGACGAGGCGCTGCGCCAGGCGCTGGTCAATCTCGACGCGATCCCGGCGCCGGCCGGAACCTTCGATATCGTGCTCGGCCCCGGCTGGCCGGGAATCCTGCTGCACGAGGCGGTCGGCCACGGGCTCGAGGGCGATTTCAACCGCCGCAAGGAGAGTGCCTTCGCCGGCCTCATGGGCGAGCGCGTCGCCTCCCCCGGCGTCACGGTCATCGACGACGGGACGCTGCCCAACCGGCGCGGCTCACTAACCGTCGACGACGAGGGTACGCCGACCAGTTCGACCACGCTTATCGAGGACGGTATCCTCGTCGGCTACATGCAGGATCGGCAGAACGCCAGGCTGATGGGCATGAAGCCGACCGGCAATGGCCGCCGCCAGTCCTATGCCCACACGCCGATGCCGCGCATGACCAACACGATCATGCTCGCCGGCAAGGACGATCCGGGCGAGATCCTCGCCTCGGTCAAGGACGGCATCTATGCCGTCTCCTTCGGCGGCGGACAGGTCGACATCACCAGCGGCAAGTTCGTCTTTTCCTGCACCGAGGCGTACAAGATCACCAACGGCAAGATCGGCCCCGCCATCAAGGGCGCGATGCTGATCGGCAACGGGCCGGACGCGCTGACCCGGGTCAGGATGGTCGGCAACGACATGGAACTCGATCCGGGCGTCGGCACATGCGGCAAGAATGGACAGGGCGTGCCGGTCGGCGTCGGCCAGCCGACGCTCAGGATCGACCAACTCGTGGTCGGCGGCACGACGACCTGATTTCACGCGGGGTCGCGCATGGCGGCTGAGGGGGGCGGTGCCGATCTCGTTCATGCCGTCGCCCTGCTCGGCGCCGGCGTCATCGCCGTGCCGATCTTCAAGCGGCTCGGCCTCGGCTCGGTCATCGGCTATCTCGCCGCCGGCATCGCCATCGGCCCCTTCGGGCTAAAACTCTTCCGGGATCCGGAATCGATCCTCAACGTCGCCGAGTTCGGCGTCGTCATGCTGCTCTTCGTCATCGGGCTGGAACTGAAGCCCTCGCGCCTGTGGGCGCTGCGTCGCGACATCTTCGGTCTCGGCCTGGCGCAGGTCATCGCCTGTGGCGCGCTGCTGACCGGGCTTGGCGTCCTCGTCGGGCTCAATTCCAGGGTCGCCTTCGTCGCCGCGATGGGGCTGGCGCTGTCGTCGACGGCGATTGTCATGCAGATCCTGGAGGAGCGCGGCGAGACCACTGAACAGCACGGCCAGAAGGTGTTCGCGATCCTGCTCCTCCAGGATCTGGCGATCGTCCCGCTGCTGGCCATCGTCGCGTTCATGGCGCCGTTCAACACCGGCGGCGAGGGCTCGCGTTGGGTGCAGGTGGGGACGGCGGTCGCGGCTATCGTCGGGGTCATCGCGGTCGGTCGCTTCCTGCTCAACCCGATGTTCCGCATCTTCGCCGAGGCGCGGGCGCGGGAAGTCATGACAGCCGCGGCTTTGCTGGTGGTTCTGGGTGCCGCGCTGGCGATGCGGGCGGGCGGATTGTCGATGGCGATGGGGGCGTTCCTGGCGGGAGTGCTCTTGTCGGAATCGAGCTTCCGCCACGAACTGGAGGCCGATATCGAGCCCTTCCGCGGGCTCCTGCTCGGGCTCTTCTTCCTCAGCGTCGGCATGTCGCTGGACCTTGCCCTGATCGGCCGCTCATGGGCGCTCGTGGCGAGCGCTGGTGATCGCTTTCATGGCCGTCAAAGCCATTGGAATCTATGGCGTTTCCCGGCTGTTCGGCAATCGTCACAACGACGCCGTGCGCCTCGCGCTGCTGCTTGCCCAGGGCGGCGAATTCGCCTTCATCCTCTATGCCACGGCGACCGATCTCGGCGTGCTTGAGGGGACGGATGCGGCGCTTCTCAACGCTGCCGTCATCGTCTCCATGGCGCTCACACCGCTCGCGCCGGCGCTCATCAAGCGCCTTGTACGGGTGGATGCACAGGCGATGGACGGCATCGAGACGGCGGATGGACTGAGCGGGACGGCGCTTGTGATCGGCTTTGGACGCTTCGGCCAGGTCGCGAGCCAGGCGCTGCTCGCCCGCGGCCACGACGTCACCATCATCGACGCCGACACCGACATGATCCGGGTCGCCGGCCGGTTCGGATTCAAGATCTACTATGGCGACGGCACTCGCCTCGACGTGCTGCGCGCCGCTGGCGCCGGCGAGGCCGAACTGATCGCGGTGTGCGTCGACGGCCGGGCGGATGCCGACCACATCGTCGAACTGGTCAATTCGGAATTCCCCCTCGCCCAGCTCTTCGTGCGCGCCTATGACCGCGGCCATACGCTCAACCTCAGACGCGCCGGCGTCGCCTACGAGGTCCGCGAGACCTTCGAATCGGCGATGGCCTTCGGCGAGGCGGCACTTCGGGCGCTCGGCTCCACCGCCGAGGAAGCGGCGGCGATCATCGCCGATGTGCGCCAGCGCGATCGCGACCGGCTGGGCCTGCAACAGACCGAGGGCCTGGCCGCCGGCCGGCATCTCTTCAAGCCGACGCCTATCCCGCTCACCCCGCCAAAGCGGGAGGCACGGGCGCTCAGCGAGGAGACGGCGGTGGTGGCGACCCAGGGCGAGAGCCAAGCGGACGAAGACCCGGATCCGGCGGCCTCGTGAGGCTTTGGAGCGGATCATCGTTCGACGGAATCGCTGATCCGCTCTAACTCTTTGTTCTTACCGCAATTTCGGACGGAAAAGTGGTCACCACTTTTCCTGCAACTGCTCTACGGATAGAGCAGCGTTTTTTCCCAACCGTCGCCGGCGCGCTTGAAAACGACGCGATCGTGCAGGCGGAAGGTGCCGGCGCGCCAGAACTCGATCTGGGCCGGGGCGATGCGGAAGCCGGACCAGTAGTCCGGACGCGGAATCTCGCCGACGGCATATTTCGCCGTGTAGCTCGCCACCGCCTTCTCCAGGGCGAAGCGCGATTCGAGCGGTCGCGACTGCCTGCTCGCCCAGGCGCCGATGCGGCTGCCGCGGGCACGGCTGGCAAAATAGGCATCGGCCTCCGCGCCGGTGACGGGCGTGACCTCTCCCCTCACCCGCACCTGGCGCTGCAGGCTCTTCCAGTGGAAGCACAGCGCCGCCTTGCGGCTCGCCAGGATCTCGCGGCCCTTGGCGCTCTCGTAGTTGGTGTAGAAAACGAAGCCCGCGGCATCGACCCCCTTGAGCAGGACCATGCGCACGTCAGGCAGACCGTCGGGGTCGACGGTGGCGAGCGCCATGGCGTTGGGATCGTTCGGCTCGCTCGCCTTGGCCTCCTCAAGCCAGTCGGCGAACAGAGAAAACGGGTCCGCTGTATCGAGCAAGTCACGACTCATTAACGAAAATATCCGATGCTGTAGCCCTGCGTGGAGGGGGCTCTGCGGCGTTCCAGGAGTACCGACGCGTGTCGTTGGGTTCATTGTATAGCGATGTGAGAAGATTCCGTCACTTGGCGCGATGCGCGCGCCTGGCCATGGTCGCCGCCGGCGCGATGGCCCTTGGCGGTTGCGGGGTCATGACCATTCCCGGCATGCCCATCGACTCGGGCCTGCAGACCTCATCGATCCGATCGCACGGCCCCTTGCTCGCGGCCGCCAGGATCAGCGACGGGGTGATGCCTGCCGACTGGGAGGCGGTCCGCCGCGCCGTGGTCGGCATCCCGACCGACAAATCGGCCGAGGCGGTCGAGTGGTCCAACCCCTCGACCGGCTCAGAGGGCACAATCCTTTCCGCCGACAGCGGCGGCTTCGCGCGGCGGCGCGCTCTGTCGCGACTTCTCCACCACGATCAACGATATGCGCGGCATCCGCCGCTACCAGGCCACCCTTTGCCGCAAGAGCGACGGCTCCTGGGGTCTCTACGACGCCAAGCCGGACGACACCAAGTTCCTGTAGAGGCGGGCACCGTTCCCCGGAATTGCCGATCCGCTCCGACGGATCTTTCTGGCGCACTTTCGGACGGAAAAGGGGTATCCACTGTTGCTGCAATGGCCTGGAGCGACTGGAATTTATTCCTAGTCAAACCCATATGATGGGTGCCGGGTCGCATTTCCGTGCCCGCAATCCGTTGCTATTGTCCGAATCATGCGCAATCCGTACCAAGTTCTAGGCGTCAGCCAGAAAGCGAGCGAGGCCGAGGTCAAGAAGGCCTTCCGTCAGCTCGCCAAGAAGCACCATCCGGACCAGAACAAGGACGATCCGAAGGCCAAAGAGCGCTTCGCGGAAGTCAATTCCGCCTATGAGATCGTCGGCGACAAGACCAAGCGCGGCCAGTTCGACCGGGGCGAGATCGACGCCGAGGGCAAGCCGCGCTTCCAGGGCGTCGAAGGCTTTGGCGGGTTCGGCGGCGGCCGAGCCGCGGGCGGGCCGGGCGGCGGCGCGCGCGGCCAGACCTATCGCTGGTCGAGCGGTGGCGGGGGCGCGGAGGCGTTCAATGCCGACGACATCCTCAGTGATATCCTCGGCGGCCTCGGTCGTGGCGGTGGCACGGGCGGCGGCTTCGCCGGCGGCGCGCGGCCACGCACGGCACGCGGCGAGGATATTTCCGCCAAGGTCGCGGTAACGCTGGAGCAACTCGTCAGCGGCGAGAAGGCGCGGGTCGACCTGCCGACCGGGCGCACCGTCGACGTGGCAATTCCGCCGGGTACCAAGCCCGGCCAGGTGATCCGGCTGAAGGGCCAGGGCCGGCCCGGCGCGCGTGGCGGATCGGCCGGCGATGCGCTGGTGACGGTCGACTTCGTCCCGCACCCGGTCTTCCGTGTCGACGGGACGGTGCTGCGCGCCGACGTGCCGGTGCCGATCGAGACCGCCGTGCTCGGCGGCAAGGCGCGGGTGCCGACGCTGGACGGGCCGGTGACGATGACCATTCCCGCCAATTCGAACAGCGGCCGCACCATGCGGCTCAAGGGCAAGGGCCTGCCGCAGTTCAGCGGCGCGCGCGGCGACCTGCTGGTGACGCTTCGCGTCATGCTGCCGGAAGGCGGCGACAAGGAGCTGGAGGCGCTGATGAAGACATGGCGCCAGAGCGGCAAGCACCAGGCGAGCAGCGAGGAATCCGAGGCATAAGGCACGCTGAGGAATTGCCCGCCCTGACCTTAGTCTTTGTCAATTGATCGCGAATGGCCGCGAGGAATTAGCCGATTGTTTGCTCAGCCAGACACAAGCATCTTCTGTAACTGTTGAATACGACTAAGCCGGGAGCGATCATGAGCGCCGTATACACTATCGGGTACGAAGGCACCGATATCGAACGTTTTGTAGCGGCGCTCAAGGCTGCCGGGATCGGGTGCTTGGCAGATGTTCGTGCAGTTCCAATCTCTCGAAAGAAGGGCTTTTCCAAGAAGTCGCTTGCTGCGCGGCTAGCGTCCGAGGGCATCGGATATAGGCACTTTGTCGCGTTGGGGGATCCTAAACCGGGAAGGGACGCCGCACGCGCCGGACTTTACCAGGAGTTTCGTGATATTTATGAAGCTCATCTTGAGTCGGACTGCGCACAGGCTTCTTTGAAAGAACTAGTCGAGCTGGCTGGGGAAGAGCCGACTTGCTTAATGTGTTTCGAACGCGATCCAACGAATTGCCATCGATCCATCGTTGCAGACGAGATGGCTGGTGTCGGTTTCGACGTATTCGATCTCTGCGGCGACGGCTTGAATTGTCATGCCGATAACTCCTCTGGAGTCCCGCGTTACAATTCTCGTGAAGGCGCTACCGCAGCCTAGCAAGACCTACGGCGAGACTGTCTGTTGCGCGGGCATCACCGTGCGGGGCGAGTGGAAGCGGCTTTTTCCAGTGCGATTCCGCCATCTGCGCGGGGAAAGTAGCTTTAGTCGCTGGGACTGGGTTAGTTTTCGCTACTCTCTTCCAACACGCGACAAGCGTTTCGAAAGTTGCCGGGTTCACGAAGAAAGCCTGCACGTCTGACGGTGCGCTGCGTCCCGCTGAGCGAGCTCAATTCTTGGAGCCACACGTCTTGCCCTCAATCAATGCAGCAAAGGACAGAGGACATTCACTAGCGTTGATCAGACCGAGAGATACTCGGTTCATACACAAACGAAAATCACAAATTGAGATCGAAGAAGAACGGCAAGCATTTCAAATTGCCGCTCGCCAGACTTCTCTTCTGGATAGAGAACTTGCCGCCCTTGAACCGTGCCCTTTTGAATTTCGGTACAAATTCGCCGACGACGCACGTCACGACTTCCAGAATGGCGATTGGGAGGCCTATGCCATGTTTTATAATGGGAGGCGGCGCGGGCAGTCCGAGAAGGAAACGCTCGAATGGATGGACGAGACCTTCAACGTGGAATACCCGCGCCGGGGCATGCTTTTCGCCGTCGGGAATCAAGCAAAACGGCCGCAAGTCTGGCAATTGCTGGGTGTTTTGCGCGTCGACGAGCCCGAACAAGGGGCGCTATCATTGTAGTAGACAGGGTTGGTAGAGCGCCGAAGACATTGCCGCCCCAAGTCACGTGATACCAAGGCGAGGCTGTGCTTGGTGCTGAGATAACTCCCTGTCAAGCCGCCCTCTCCGCATCGGCCGCGATCATGCGCGCCCATTGTCCCGGCGGCAGGCCGTAGGCTTTCTTGAAATGGCGCGTCAGGTGGCTCTGATCGGCGAAACCGGTCGCCGCGGCGACCTCGGCAAGGGGTTCGCCAGCGCCGATCAGGGCGCGTGCCCGCTGCAGCCGCCGCATGAGCAGGTAGCGGTGCGGGCTGGTGGCGAAAAGCGCGCGGAAGTGGCGGTTGAGGGCGAAGCGGTCGAGGCCGGTCACCGCCTCAAGTTCCGTTGAACGGACGGCGCGGTTGGCGTTGGCGGCGAGATAGTCGCGGGCCTCGTAGCCGGCGCGCACGGCGAGCGGGCCGAGGGCGCGAACCTCCTGACGGGCATGGCGGGCAAGGCCGCGCGCCAGGGCGCCGACCAGATCGTCGACGAGAAGATCCTCCAGCATGTCGTCGAGCGGCCCGACCGCAGCCATCAGCGCGACGCGCAGGTCCGCATCACTGACCACCGGATCGGCGACGAAGGGCAAGGGCGCGTTGTCGCGGCCAAGCCCGCGCCGCAGCAGCGCGGGCTCGAGATAGAGCATGCGATAACGCAGGCCATCGTCGGTCGCGGCTCCGCCGTCATGGACCTCGTCCGGGTGGAGGATGACGAGCTGGCCGGGTCGGCTGTAGCGCCGGGCACCGCGATAGTGGAAGGTCTGGACGCCCTCAGGTGTGATCGCCAGCCCGTAGGTGTCGTGGCGATGGGGGGCGAAGGTCGGGCCGCGGAACCGCGCCTCGATCCGCTCCATGCCGGGCGAGGCCGGCGCGGCGTGGATGCGGTTGCGCATCTCGGCGCCGCTCAAACGTTCAAGACCCGCAAAGGCCTCGGTGTTCAGCCTGTCGCTCTGCAAACCGGTTCCAGCCCCTCTTTGACGGACGGCCCATGTTCGACACCAAGATCGCTCTCGTTCTGCGAGACAACCTGCTCTCCTGGCAAGCTCTGAATGTGACCGCGTTCCTGATGAGCGGCATTGTCGGCGCGGCGCCGGAGATCATCGGCGAGCCCTATCGCGACCGCGAGGGCAATGCCTATGGCAGCCTGTCGATCCAGCCGGTGATCGTGCTTTCCGCCGATGCCGAGACGATCGCCAGGGTGCATCGCCGCAGCCTCGAACGCGGCGTCAGCGCAGCGCTTTATATCGAGGATATGTTCGCCACCGGTCACGACGCGGCCAATCGCGCCGTTTTCGCCGAATGGGGGCCGGACGACGCCAAAGTGGTCGGCATCGGCCTTCGCGCCGAGAAGAAGATCGTCGACAAGATCACCAAGGGCGCGCGCATGCACGCCTGAGCCAGGCGTCGGTCAGTTCGCGCAGGCGATGACCGAGTAGCCGCCGCAGACGATGAGACCGCGCGGCTTGCAGGTGCCGGCGGCACCGATGAACTTGGTCTCTGGGAAGATGACGTAGTGCGACTGCGTGACCTTGCTGTAGCCCTTGCTGCGGCACCAGGCCTGCGCGGCCTCGCCGTGGCACTCCTTCAGCGGTACCCGGCAGATGTCGACTGGCAGGCCGGCGATCGTCGGATTGTTGAAGACACGCGTCTTCGGCAGGGGCTCGGGCTGGGCCTTGGCCGCGGGCACATCCGCCGTCTTGCGCGCCGGTGGCGCCGGGGCCGGCGGCGGGCAGATCTCGCCCTTGTGCGAGCTGGAGCGCGGCGAGCAGGTCTTGCGAGGCGACGGATCGACCGAGACCTTGGCGTATTGCGGACGAAGGATTGCGCGGCGTCGCGGCTTTTCGGTCCCCAATTGCCGTCGACCGGGCCGGCGTCGCAGCCGAGCTGATTGAGTCCGGCCTGGATGGCGCGGATCAGGTCGCCCTCGGTCCATCGCGGGCGGCGCGTTGGCGACGTCGCCCCGGGGCGGGCGTCTCTGGCGTTGGCGGCGATGCGGCGCTGCGCGGTTCGGGTGGCGGCGCTTCGAGCTCTTTCAGGCGGGCGCGGGCAAAATCCGCATAGACGCTGTCGGGGAAGTTGGCGATGAAGGCGTTGAGCACGCCGGGACTGGCGGTTCCCTCGATCGCCAGCCAGGCCTCCGCCGCCTTGCTGCGTGGCGGCACCGCCGGCGCGGGAGCCGACGCCGGTGCGGCGACCTCTTCCGGCTTTGGCTTGAGGACAATGTCGCCGATGATCTGGTCGTAATAGGCCGGCTGCTGCTGGTGATGGACCGTGGCGGCGAGCGAACTGACCTGCTCCTGAAGCTCCTTGGCGAGCTGCACCTGGGTGAGGCCCGGCGTCTCGAGCAGCGGCAGGAGCTTGCGGGTGAAGACCGAGTTGGGATTCGGATCGCGTTCGAGAGCGAATCGAGCGCCGTCTGGCCGATGCCGGCCGAGAAGAGGACGAAGACGCCGGTCGGCGCGTCGACGCGCGTCAGACCGCGACCGCCGCCAATGCTCCTCGTGCCGCCGGACGGCAAAGGGATTGTCGCGGCAGGCGTCGAGAATGAGGATGGTCGAGGCGGCGCCGCGCCCCTGGATACGCTGGATCAGGCTGCTGACAGAGCGCGCCTCGTCCTTGACGAGATCCTGCTCGCCGGCCTGGGGCTCGGGCATGTCGGCTGGGGATGAGATAATTGTCGCCGCCGATGGCGACGCCATGGCCGGCGAAAAAGAACACGACCTCGTCGCCGGGCGCGATCGCGCTCTCGAAATCGGCGACCTTGCGGCTGGTCTCGCGGCGGGTCAGGTTCTCGCCGAGAAAGACGGTGAAGCCGATGTCCTGCAAGGTGGCGGCGACGGACTTCGCATCGTTGACCGCCTTCTGAAGGACCGGGAGATTCGAATAGGCGTCGTTGCCGATCACCAGCGCCAGGCGCTTGGCGCTCGCCGGGCCTGCGGCGGCAAAGGCCAGTGCGAGAAGACAGAATACGGACAGTAACGTCCGACGCATCGGCTCCCTCCCGATCGGCCCGTTGCCGGCGGAGTTTCTGCGCATTCGCACCGGGATGCCAAGGCCGCAGGCCCGGGGCGGTCCTTCTCCCCTATTCGCGCGTGGGACGCGGGGCGGCCGCGCGGGCAAGACGGTCGTTGATTGCCTCGCCAAGACCTTGCGGCGGCACCGGCATGACCGCGATCGTCCCGGCCCTGCCGTCGAGCTCATGGAGAGCGGCGAAAAGATTGGCCGCGGCTTCGGTGAGATCGCCGGCTGTGCTGAGATTGACCGTGGCGACGGCATCGGCGGCACCGCGCGGCAGCAGGGGTCCGAAGGCAAGAAGCGCCTCGCCGGGCCGCACATCCTCCGCTGCCAGCCGCAGGCGAGCCGTCGGCGCATAATGGGAAGCGAGCATGCCGGGCGCCACCGGGCGCTCCGGATCCGGCACCGGATCGCGGAGCGGCACGCCCAGAACGCGCTCGATCGATGCCCGATCGAGACCGCCCGGCCGCAGTAATACGGGCCCCTGCCCGCCAAAGCCGACGATGGTCGAATTCGACCCCGACCGTCGTTGGGCCGGCATCGAGAATGCAGGCGACCCGATCACCGAGATCGGCGGCAACGTGCGCGGCGCGGGTCGGGCTGACGCGGCCGGAGCGATTGGCGCTCGGCGCGGCCAGCGGCAGGCCGGCGGCGGCGAGCAGCTCCTGCGCAACCGGGTGCGCCGGCACCCGGATCGCGACCGAATCGAGGCCGGCCGTGACAAGGTCCGCGAGGCCACTGTCGGGCCGCTTCGGCATGACCATGGTCAGCGGACCCGGCCAGAAGGCTTCCGCCAGTTTTATCGCCATCGAGGGGAACTCGGCGATGCGGTTAGCCGCCTCAAAGCTCGCGACATGCACGATCAGGGGATTGAAGCGCGGGCGGCCCTTGGCGCTGAAAATGCCAGCGACGGCGGTCCCGCTGGTCGCATCGGCGGCGAGGCCGTAGACTGTCTCCGTCGGCATGGCGACAAGCCTGCCGGCGCGCAGCGCCGCGACCGCCGCGGCAAGTCCCTGCCGCCGGCCTGCATCATCCGCCATATTGAAAATGTGAGACAAATCCGCCTCATACGTGCCATAGGTTCACCCCCGTGACGCTCATATGGGGGTCCGGGGAGGTTGTCACCGCGCACCGAGACCGCGTCAAGCGGCTGCGCAACGGAGGGACCATGGCGTTCGAGGCGCCGATCGCCGATATCGGCTTCACGCTCAACCGCATCGTCGGGATGGACGCGGTGCTCGCCACCGGCGCCTTCGACGATCTGACATCCGATACGGTCGCGGCGATTGTCGAGGAAGCCGCCCGTTTCGCCGGGGCCGAACTCGCCCCGATCAACCGGGTCGGCGACACGGTCGGATGCCGCCTCGCCGACGGCCATGTGACGACGCCGCCGGGCTGGGCGGACGCCTATCGCCAATGGGCCGCGGCCGGATGGAACGGTATCGGCGCGCCACCCGAGTGGGGTGGCCAGGGCCTTCCGGTGATGCTGCAGGCTGCCGTCCAGGAAATCTGGAACGCGGCGGCGGCGGCCTTCGCCACCGGCCCGATGCTCACCGCCGGCGCCATCGAGGCGCTGGCCGCGCACGCACCGCCCGAAATCCAGAAGCGCTACCTCCCCCGTCTCGTCTCTGGCGAATGGATGGGGACGATGAACCTGACCGAACCGCAATCGGGCAGCGACCTCAGTGGCTTGAGGACACGGGCCGAACCCGCCGGCGACGGCACCTACCGGATCTTCGGCCAGAAGATCTTCATCACCTATGGCGAGCACGACTTCACCGACAACATCATCCATCTCGTGCTGGCCCGGCTGCCCGACGCGCCCGCGGGCACGCACGGAATATCCCTCTTCCTGGTGCCGAAAGTCCTGATCGACGCCGAGGGCTCGCTGGCCGGCGCCAACGACGTTGCCTGTGGCGGGCTGGAGGAAAAGCTCGGCCTGCACGCCTCGCCGACCTGCGTGATGCTCTACGGCGAGAAGGGCGACGGCGCGATCGGGTATCTCATCGGCGAGGCGCATCGCGGCCTTGCCTGCATGTTCACCATGATGAATGCGGAGCGGCTGGCGGTCGGCATGCAGGGCGTCGGCATCGCAGCCGGTGCCTATGGGCACGCGTTTTCCTATGCATGCGAGCGGCGGCAGGGACGCGCGCCGGGCACGCGCGGCGAGGCGATGAGCCTGATCATCGCCCATCCGGACGTGCGCCGGGAGCTTCTCGACATGCGGGCCGCCACGGCGGCGGCGCGCGCCATCGCCTATGCCTGCGCGGAAGCGATCGACATGAGCCGCCACGCCGCGCCCAGCGAGCGGGAACGCTGGCACGACCGGGCGAGCCTGCTGACGCCCGTCGCCAAGGCCTTCGCCACTGATGTTGGCATCGCGGTCGCCTCGCGCGGCATCCAGGTGCATGGCGGCATGGGCTATATCGAGGAGACGGGCGCGGCGCAGTACCTGCGCGACGCCCGCATCTTCGCGATCTACGAGGGCACCAACGGGATCCAGGCGATCGACCTGGTAACACGCAAGCTGACGCTGGCTGACGGCGCCGCGATGCGGGCCTTCACCGATGAGCTTGCGGGAATCGTGCGCGCGGTGCAGGGCGCGAACCGGGCCGATTTCGGTCGCATGGGGGAGCGGCTTGCCTCGGGCCTCGACGAGTCTCATCGAGGCGACCGGCTTCCTGCAGGCGGCACTCGCTGACGGCCGGCGAAGCACGGCGCTGGCAGGTGCGACGCCCTATCTGCGACTGTTCGCACTCGCCACCGGCGGCGGGCTCCTTGCCCGCGGCGCGATGCGGGCAAAGGCCGAGGACGGCGAAGACGGTTTCGTGGCCCTGGCGCGTTATTTCGCCGAGACCATGGTCGCCGAGACCGCGGCGCTTGCCATGACGGTGATAGAGGGCGCCGAGGCCCTTGAGGCGGCGTCCGCGGCGTGGCTGGACGGTCGAGAGTAGATACAGGCGAAGCGTGTGACAGACGACTGACATCGGGGCGGCGGAAGGGGCAGCATGAACGAGAATGTAGCGGTCGAGACGAGCGATGGCGTTCAGACCATTCGTTTCGACAGGATCGAGAAAAAGAACGCTCTGACGCTGCAGATGTACGACGCGGCGGCTGATGCGCTGACGTTCGGCGAGGGCAATTCGCGGGTCCGTGCCTTCATGCTCGCCGGCATGCCGGGCATCTTTTGCGCCGGCACCGACATCGTCGAGTTGGGCCGTTTCGCCGAGGAAGGTGTGATCGACGAAAGCGTGATCCGCTTCCTCAAGACCATCGCGACGCTCGACAAGCCGATCGTCGCCGCGGTGGACGGGCTCGCCATCGGCATCGGCACGACGCTGCTCTTCCACTGCGACTATGTGGTGGCGAGCGAGTGGTCGGTCTTCTCCGCGCCCTTCGCCGATCTCGGCCTGTCGCCGGAGGCGGCCTCGACGCTGCTGGCGCCGAAGCTGATGGGCTATCACCGCGCCTTCGAGCTTCTGGTCATGGGCGAACAGTTCGATGCTGCGCGGGCGCGGGAATCGGGACTGATCAATCGCGTCGTGGCGCCGGAGCGAGTCGAGGAGGAAGGCATGGCCGCCGCCCGGGCGCTCGCCGCCAAGCCGCAGGAAGCTGTGCGCGTGGGGCGCCGACTGCTTCTCGGCGACCGACGCGAGGTGATGACGCGGATCGACCAGGAGGCGACCGCCTTCGGCGAGCTTCTCCATTCGCGCGAGGCGCGCGACGCGCTGAGGGAATTCATCGAGCGGAAACGCTGAAGATGACGGGGCTGGCCGGCAGGACGCTGTTCATCACCGGCGCCTCGCGCGGCATCGGTCTCGCGATCGCGCTGCGTGCGGCCCGCGAGGGTGCCAACGTGGCGATCGCCGCCAAGACGGTCGCTCCGCATCCGAAGCTCGAGGGCACGATCCATACCGCGGCGGCGGCGATCGAGTCCGCCGGTGGCACGGCGCTGCCGCTTGAAGTCGATATCCGCGACGAGGCGGCGGTGGCCGGTGCGATCGAGGCGACGGTCGCCCACTTCGGCGGGCTCGATATCCTTGTCAACAATGCGTCCGCGATCAGCCCGACGACCACGGCCAACACCGAAATGAAGCGCTTCGACCTGATGCACCAGGTCAATGCGCGCGGGACCTACATGGTCTCGAAATACGCCATCCCGTACCTGGCGAAGAGCGCGCACCCGCACATCCTGATGATCTCGCCGCCGCTCGACATGCGGCCGCAATGGTTCGCGCCGCACCTTGCCTATTCGCTGGCGAAGTTTGGCATGAGCATCTGCGTGCTCGGGACTGGCGGAGGAGCTGAAGCCCGACGGCATCGCCGTCAACGCCCTGTGGCCGCGCACCACCATCGCGACCGCGGCGATTCGAAATATCCTTGGCGGCGAGGCGATGATGCGTTCGAGCCGCAAGCCGGAGATCATGGCGGACGCCGCCTGCCGCGTCTTCCTGAAGCCGGCCGCCTTCACCGGCCATTTCCTCATCGACGACAGCTTCCTCGCCAGCGAAGGCGAGACCGACTTCGACAAATACCGGGTCGATCCGAGCGTCGCGCTGACGCCGGACTTCTTCGTTCCCGACGATCCGCCGCCGCCGGCGCCGCTCGGTCCCATGCACGACCGACAAAAGGACGCACCTGCAAAGCCGCCGGAGCAGCCCTAGAATCGAGGGTGCGGTTGGCGCGCGGGCCGACCGCGAGGCGGCTCGGATCGCCGCGACACGCCGTCGGCGCTTTCTTGCCGACGCACCCGACCTGACGTCCCGGACGTTCACCGACAGTTCGGCTGCCTTGAGCGCTTGGAGCAGAGCCCAGGGCGGTCGGCGCGTGGCGCGACGGAACACGGAACACGGCGAGGCCCCCATGAGCGATAGCGACGAGACAGCCGATCGGAAAGACGTCAACCGACGCGACTTCCTCTACATCGCGACGGGGGCAATGGCCGTCGTCGGCACAGCGCTCGCAGCATGGCCGCTTATCGACCAGATGGAACCGGATGCCAGCGTTCTTGCGGCGGGTGGCCCGTTGACGGTCGATTTGTCGAAGATCGAACCCGGCCAGCAGGTGCTGGTGCGCTGGCGCTCGCGGCCGATCTTCATCGTCCGCCGCACCGACGCGGCGCTGAAGGAACTCAAGAATCCGAACCTGCTGGATCGGCTGCGCGATCCCAATTCCGACCAGAGGCAGCAGCCCGCTTATGCGAAGAACTGGTCCCGCTCGATCAAGCCGGAATTCCTCGTCCTGGTCGGCATCTGCACCCATCTCGGATGCATTCCCGACTTCAAGCCGGACCTGCACGCGATGGGGCCGGAGTGGCCCGGTGGTTATTTCTGCCCGTGTCACGGGTCGAAATACGACCTGGCCGGGCGCGTCTTCCAGGGCGTGCCGGCGCCATTGAACCTGCCCGTGCCGCCCTACCATTTCGCCAGCGAGACCTCGCTGGTGATCGGCGAGAACCCGACCGGGAGCACCTTCACCCTGTCGGAGGTCGAGACCCTTTAGAGCCGATCAACGTTCGATGGAATCGCAGACCCGCTCCAACGCTTTGTTCTCACCGCAATTTCGGACGGAAGAGTGGTGCCCACTTTTCCTGCAATTGCTCCGCGCGCCGCCCCAACCGCCTATTCCTCCGGCTCGGTGGTGAAGAGCAGCGGATAGCCGGCGCTGCGGCCGGCGTCGGTTCCCTCGGTCGCCTTGGTCTCGGCGATGTCGCGGGGATAGACGGAGACCACGCAGACGCCGCGCTGGTGGGCGGTGATCATGACGCGCAGTGCCTGATCCTCGCTGATACCGAAGACGGCCTTCAGCACCACCACGACGAATTCGCGCGGCGTGAAGTCGTCATTGACCAGGATGACCTTGTGAAGACGCGGGCGTTCGGTCTTCGGCCTGACCTTGACGCGGGGTTTTGTGTCGGAGTCGCTCATCGGAATCGCCGCTCCCGATATGCTGATTACCCGTGAAGCGGATGGTCGACCTTCGCACGATTGGCGGCAGAGGTCCAACCCCCCCCTTCCCGTCCAGGATGATCAGACGATATGCGCCATCGGGTCGGGCCGCCGGCGTTCTGCATGCCCGCGTCGCCTTCCGGCGCGGCCTTGTCAGATCCGGCGCAGCGGCAACGTCCATGCCAGGACCATGACGCCGAACTCGAAGGCGGCAATGGTCAAGAAGGCAGCGCGGAAGGCAACCGCGATCTCGCGCGGGATCGCGGACCGCGCGGCCTCCGGCAGCGTCGACAGGACCTCCGGTCCATGCTGGAGCATGGCGGCGAACATCTTCGCCGCTTCGCTATCGAGGATCGTCATGACGGCGAAGATGACGACGCCGATGACCGCCGTGCCAACGGCAGCGCCAATGGAGCGGGAGAACTGCACGGAGGCGGCGGCGGTGCCGAGCATGCCGAGGCCGGCGGCCGATTGCACGGTCACCTGGACGACGCCCATGACGGTTCCCATGAACAGGGCCGAAATCGCCAGCAGGAGCGACAATTGCGTGGCGTTGAGATCTTCCAGGAAGACGCCGACCGCCACCATGAACAGGATCGCCGGAATGAGGCCGACGGATGGAAAGATGGCGGACCGGCCGGTGCGGCTGACGATCTGACCGGTGAGGATCGAGCCGATCGGCACGCAGGCGGTGACCGGCAGCAGAAGAAGCCCGATCTCGCCGGCGCTCGATCCGAGCCCGACACGGAAATAGATCGGCAGGAAGGTGATCAGGGATACGAGCGCGGCGCCATGGCCGAGTGCCATCAGATCGCAGCGCCAGATGGTCGGATGGCGAAAAACCGCGATCGGGAAGAGCGGCTGCGACGCATGTTTTTCCTGCCACAGTAGGAGCAGGATAGCTGCTACCCCGAGTGCGCCGAGGATCAGAACCGGCAGGAGCGCTACATTGGTCAGGTCCTGGATCTGATGGAGCATCACCAGGGTCGAGGTGATGAAGACGATGAAGAGGCCGAGCCCGAGCAGATCGAACCGGAAGGGCTCGGGCTTCGGCACGCGCACCTCCAGGCGGCGCACCAGGAACATCGCGAGGAGGCCGATGGGCAGGTTGACGTAGAAGATGGAGCGCCAGCCGAGATGCTCGGTCAGGAGGCCGCCGGCAACGGCGCCGAAGGCGGTCGAGAACACCGCGACGCTCGCCAGGAACCCCTGGTAGCGCGCCCGTTCGCGTGGCGGCACGGTTTCGCCGATCAGCGCCTGGGAGAGGGTCATGAGGCCACCGCCGCCGAGGCCCTGGAGGACACGCCCCGCGGTAAGCATGAGAATCCCGTTCGACAGCGCGCAGATCAGCGAGGCGCCGATGAACACCGCCAGCGCCACATACATCAGACGCTTGCGGCCGAGCAGATCGCCCAGTCGTCCATAGACGGGCGAGGCAATCGTGGCGGCGATCAGATAGGCGATGACGATCCACGAGACCCGCTCGGCACCGCCGAGGTCGCCGGCGATGGCCGGCAGGGCCGCCGCGACGATGGTCTGGTCGACCATCGCGAGGAACATCGGCAGCATGATCGAGGCGAACAGAGAGAGGAAGACGCCCAATCCCGGATCGGTCACTTGCGTCGGCTGACGCTCGGGGTCTGTCATCTAGCGGAAAGTGGTTGGCCGAAGGGCAAGGCAGGAAGCATATCAATCATGTACTCTATCACCCGAGTTCACATGTGATCCAAATGGTGTGACCCATGAAGACGATCCTCGTTCCGGTGGAACATAACGATCTGATCGAATCGAGCCTGGCCACGGCGTGCCTGCTCGCGAAGAGATTCGACAGTTATCTCGAAGGCTTCGCCCTCAATCCTCAAGTGAACGTCATGATGGCGCCGGAGGCCGTGGGCGGGGTGGTGCTCTATCCGACGGACATGCTGCACCAGGACCAGGAGGCGATCGCGGAAGAATCGCATCGTCTGTTCGAATCGGCGATGTCCGCCCATCAGATGACCCGGCAAACCGATCCGGAGTCGAATTCCGGATTCGCCTGGAACAGCCGCAATCCCTCGGGCAACGACTACCTCGGCGGTTATGGACGCGTCTTCGACATTACCGTCCTCGGCCGGCCGAGCACGGCCCTTACCGGGCCGCGCATGAGCACGCTCGAGGCCGCCCTGTTCGAGACCGGCCGCCCGATCCTCATCGCACCGCCGCAGGCGCCGGAGCGGATCGGCGAGGTCGTCACTATCTCCTGGAACGGCAGCACCGAAGTCGGCGCGCGCCATCGCCTTCGCCATGCCGATCCTCAAGCGCGCCAGCCGCATCCTGGTGCTGACCGTCGAAGGCATGGGCGTACCGGGTCCGACCGGCGAGGAGGTCGCGCGTCATCTCAAGCGCAACGGAATCGCTGTCGGACACGCTGACGGTCAAGCGCGAAGGCCGTTCCGCGGGCGCGGCGATCATCGAAGAAGCGGCGAAGATCGGCAGCGACCTGATCGTCAAGGGCGCCTTCACCCAGAGCCGCCTGCGCCAGATGATCTTCGGCGGAGCAACGAGCCACCTGCTGGCGGAAACCACGCTGCCGGTGCTGATGGCGCATTGACGCCATTCGGCGGCGCGTGCCGGCAGGCGGCCCGACCGCGCGGCGACGGGGCGATTTGACTTGCCCGGCCGGCGCGAGCAACAAGGTGGGGAGGAGATCAGCCGCTTGCCTACGCTCTACGTGACGCATCCGATCTATCTGGAGCACCTCACGCCCCCCGGCCACCCCGAGCGGCCGGATCGCCTCAGGGTGATCGGGAAGGCGCTTTCCGACCCGCGTTTCGCCTCCCTCATCCGCAAGGAGCCGAGCCCGGTCGACGAGACGGTGCTGGCGACGGCGCACCTGCCCGAGTACATCACCTCGATCCGCGATGCCGCCCCCTCCGAGGGCATGGTGCGGGTCGATGCCGACACCGCGCTGTCGCCGCAGAGCTATCTGGCGGCGACCTATGCGGCTGGTGCCGCGTGCATGGCCGTCGACGAGGTGATGACCGGCAAGGCGACCAACGCCTTCTGCGCGGATCCGCCCGCCCGGCCACCACGCCGAGGGCGACCGGGCGATGGGCTTCTGCCTGTTCAACAACGCGGTCATCGCGGCCCGGCACGCCCAGTCGGCCCATGGCGCCGAACGGGTGGCGATCGTCGACTGGGACGTCCATCACGGCAACGGAACCCAGGCGATCGTCTGGTCCGACCCGACGATCCTCTACGCCTCGACCCATCAGATGCCGCTCTATCCGGGCACCGGCTCGCCGTCGGAGACCGGCGTCGGCAACATCCTCAACGCGCCGCTCGATCCCGGCTCGGGCGGCCCGGAGTTCCGGGAAGCCTTCACGACCATGGTGCTGCCGGCGCTGAGCAATTTCTCGCCGGATCTGGTCATCATCTCGGCCGGGTTCGACGCGCATTGGCGCGACCCGCTTGCCAATATCAATCTCAACGAGGACGACTTCGCCTGGGCGACGACGGAACTCATGGAGATCGCCGACAAGTCCGCCGGCGGCCGCATCGTCAGCGTGCTCGAGGGCGGCTATGATCTTGCAGGGCCTCGCCGACTCGGCCGCCGCCCATGTGGCGACGCTGATGAAGGCGTGAGCCCGCGACCAAGAACAGAGGACGACGACATGGCCGAAAAAGCCCCGCCGATCGCCGACATGACCTTCGAGAAGGCGCTTGGCCGAGCTGGAGCAGATCGTCGGACGGCTGGAGCGGGGCGACGTGCCGCTCGCCGAATCGATCACCATCTACGAGCGCGGCGAAGCGCTGAAGAAGCATTGCGAAAAGCTGCTCGGCGAGGCCGAGGCCCGGGTGGAGAAGATTCGCGTCGGCGCCGACGGCAAACCGGAGGGAACCGAGCCGCTCGACGGCGAAGCATAGCGGACGCGCCCCGGCCGTCGCTTGTCGCGGCGGATTTCGAACCTAATTGCGCGTTGTCTCCCTCACCTTCGTCCGGAGGTTCCGATGCGCCCGCTTCCCCTGCCCGACCCCGCCCTTGGCGACGCCAGCGCCGCCGATGCAATAGAAACGATCATCGTTCCGCGCCTGCGCGATATCGGGCCTTTCGAGGTGCGCCGGGCGCTACCGGCCGCCCGGCGGCAGATGATCGGGCCGTTCATCTTTCTCGACCATTCGGTCCGGCCGAGATCATTTCGGGCGAGCAGTTCGACGTGCGGCCGCATCCGCATATCGGGCTGGCAACGGTGACCTATCTCTACGAGGGCGAGATCGTCCATCGCGACAGCATCGGCAGCGAGCAGCCGATCCGGCCGGGCGACGTCAACTGGATGACGGCCGGGCAAGCGGCATTGCCCATTCCGAACGCAGGCCGGTGGAGAGCCACGGCAAGCGGGTGCGCTCGCACGGATTCCAGACCTGGGTGGCGCTGCCGAAGACCCATGAGGAAGCGGCGCCGCATCTTCTCCCATCACGGACGCGACGACCCTGCCGGTGATTTCCGGCGATGGCGCGACGCGTGCGGCTGGCGGTCGGCTCGCTCTACGGCGACGGGCGCCGGTCGGAGACGTTCACGCGAGATGTTCTTCGGCGACGTGACGCTTGCCGCGGCGCGGCGCTGCCGCTCGACGCGACCCACGAGGAGCGCGCGCGTATCTGGCCGAAGGAACGATCGACGGTCGGCGGCGACACGTTCGAGGGCGAGAAGCTGATCGTGTTCAGGCCGGGCGAACCGCATGGCATCCGCGCGGTGACGCCGGCGCGGCTGATCCTGCTCGGCGGCGAGCCGATGGACGGACGGCGGCACATCTGGTGGAACTTCGTCTCCTCGTCGAAGGAGCGCATCGAGGCGGCCAAGGCCGACTGGCGCGAGGGCCGCTTCGACAAGGTGTTCGGCGACGAGGAAGACTTCATTCCGCTGCCCGGCTGAGCCGCCCTACTCGGCCCAGGGCGGCGTAAAGGGCGCATCGGCGCCAATGATCGCCTGACCGCCGACGGGCAGGACGGCCACCGCCTCGAAAACCTCCTCGAACGGATTGGCGAGGGCGAAGTCGGTGTCGGCGGCAATGATGATCGCGCTGCCGGCGGCGAAATCCTGCTCGCTGCCGTCGAGCATGACCCGCGCCTTTCCGGCAGTGGCGACGATGATCTCCTCGCGGGTCAGGCGGTGAGTCAGCGGCTTCGGTTCCCGGCCCGACGCGGACGCGCCAGACGGCATTTTCCCGCGCGCCGCGGCTTGGCGCGGCGAGGCCGGTGAAGACGGTATTGCCGCGATCGAAGGTGGCGGCCTGGCTTGGCTGGATCATCGGCATGGAGGATCTCCTACGTGGTTCGCCCGATTGGGCCGGCCGCTTGCGGCGCGGCGACGATGAGGTTATTGGTCAAGTCGCTTGACTATAAATGGAGACGAGTCATTGGTCAAGAAGCTTGACCAAAAAGAAGATGCCGATGCGCCCGCCTTCCCCGAAGTGCTCGACCATGTCGGCTACCGGCTGTGGGAAGCGTCGCGGCGATGGAAGGCCGATTTCGACGCCGGCATGATCGCCATGGGCCATGCCTGGTTCGCCGAGGCGCGCGCCAATCTCATCCCGCATATCGGCCATCACGGAATCCGACAGGCGCTGCTGGTCAAGCGGATGGGGCTCACCAAGCAGGCAGTGCAACAGCTCATCGACGAGCTCGAGGCCGACGGCATCGTCGCGCGCCAGCCCGACCCCGACGACCGGCGCGGCCGGATCGTGGTCTTTACGCAGGCGGGATTGCGGGTCCTGGAGGACGCCAATGTGGTGAAGCGGCGGATCGAATCCAAGTACCGGGGAAGATTGGGAGAATCGCAGTTCTCCCGGTTCATGGCGATGCTGACATGGCTAACCGAGGATTAACGGGCATTCCCCTCGCGCCATCACGAGGCCACGGTTGCATTGCACGGAGACCGGCGGCTGTGTAAGTGTCGCAGTCACCCTTTCCCACGGACGACCCCATTGTCTGACCGCCCGGATACCCCCCTGCTCGACCAAGTCAACACGCCGGACGATCTTCGGCGCCTGCCGGAAGCCGATCTGCGCCGGCTTGCCGACGAGCTCAGGCAGGAGATGATCTCGGCGGTCTCGGTGACCGGCGGGCATCTCGGCGCCGGGCTCGGCGTCGTCGAGCTCACCGTGGCGCTCCACTACGTCTTCAACACGCCGCGCGACCGGCTGATCTGGGATGTCGGCCACCAGGCCTATCCGCACAAGATCCTGACCGGCCGGCGCGACCGTATCCGCACGCTGCGCCAGGGCGGCGGGCTGTCCGGCTTCACCAAGCGGGCGGAGAGCGAATACGACCCCTTCGGCACCGCCCATGCCTCGACCTCGATCTCGGCCGGGCTCGGCATGGCCGTGGCGCGCGACCTGGAAGGGCGCGACAACAACGTCATCTGCGTCATCGGCGACGGCGCCATGTCGGCGGGCATGGCCTATGAGGCGATGAACAATGCCGGCCATCTGAAGTCGCGCCTGATCGTCATCCTCAACGACAACGACATGTCGATCGCGCCGCCGGTCGGCGCGATGTCGGCCTATCTCGCCAAGCTGGTGTCGGGGCGCACCTATCGGCCGGATGCGCAGCCTCGGCAAGCGCATCGCCGAGCTGTTCCCGCGCTTCTTCCGCGAGCGGGCGCGGCTGACCGAGGAATTCGCGCGCTCCTTCTGGACCGGTGGGACGCTGTTCGAGGAGCTCGGTTTCTTCTATGTCGGGCCGATCGACGGGCACAATCTCGACCACCTGCTGCCGGTGCTCAAGAACGTCCGCGACACGCGCAACGGGCCGATCCTCGTCCATGTCGTGACCAAGAAGGGCAAGGGCTACGCGCCGGCCGAGGAATTCGGCGGACAAGTATCATGGCGTCAGCCGCTTCGACGTGGTGACCGGCAAGCAGGCCAAGAGCGGCTCCAACGCTCCGGCTTACACCAAGGTCTTCGCACGGAGCCTCATCGGCGAAGCGGAGAAGGACGACCGCATCGTCGGCATAACCGCGGCAATGCCGGCCGGCACCGGGCTCGATCTCTTCGCCGAGCGTTTCCCGACGCGCATGTTCGACGTCGGCATCGCCGAGCAGCACGCCGTGACCTTCGCCGCGGGCCTGGCGGCGGAAGGCTACAAGCCCTTCGCGGCGATCTATTCGACCTTCCTGCAGCGCGCCTACGACCAGGTCGTCCACGACGTCGCAATCCAGAGCCTGCCAGTGCGCTTCGCCATCGACCGGGCCGGCTTTGTCGGCGCCGACGGAGCGACCCATGCCGGCTCGTTCGACACGACCTATCTCGCCTGCCTGCCCGGCTTCGTGGTGATGGCGGCCGGGGACGAGGCGGAACTCGTCCACATGGTCGCGACGCAGGTGGCGATCGACGACGCGCCCTCTTCGCTCCGCTATCCGCGCGGCGAGGGCATCGGCGTCGAGATGCCGGAAGAAGGCCGGCCGCTGGAAATCGGAAAGGGCCGCGTCCTGCGCGAGGGTGGCAGGGTCGCTCTGCTCTCCTTCGGTGGGCGTCTCGCCGAATGCCTGAAGGCGGCCGAGGAACTCGACACTTATGGACTGCCGGCGACGGTCGCGGATGCACGCTTCGCCAAGCCTCTCGATACGGACCTGATCGATCGCCTTGTGCGGGAGCACGAAGTCCTGGTGCTGGTCGAGGAAGGCTCCATTGGCGGCTTCGCCAGCCATGTGCTCGCCCATCTGGAGCGCAGCGGCCGGCTTGACCAGGGCCTGAAAGTGCGCAGCCTTGTCCTGCCCGACCGCTTCGTCGACCAGGACAAGCCGGAGGCGATGTACAAGGCGGCTGGACTCGATGCCGCCGGCATCGTCGCCACTGTGTTCAAGGCGCTCGGCCGCAGCGAAGCGGAACTCGCCGCGGCCATACGGCGCGCCTGACGGCCTCAATTCATCGTTGGAATTGCGGTCACCCTGAGCGGATCGTCGGCCCCGACCGTGGACATTGCGACCGCGGGCGCCCTTGTGCCCTTGACATTCGGCGGTGCCGGCTCTTGGTCGCGGGTCATGAAGATCCTTGCCCCCGTATCATCACTCCTGCTCGGCGTCGCCTTCCTGCTCGCCGGCCACGGACTGCAGCTCACCCTCGTCCCGCTTCGCGCGGGACTGGAGGGTTGGAACGCATTCCAGATCGGCGTCATCGGATCGTCCTATTTCGTCGGCTTCGTGCTTGGGTGTCTCGCCGGGCCCTTCATGATCCTCAGGGCCGGCCACATCCGCGCCTTCGCGGCCCTGGTCGCGCTCGCCGCGACAGTGACAATCGGTATGGCGGTATTCGTCAACCTCCCCGCCTGGATCGCGTTCCGCACGATCATGGGGTTCTCGCTCGCCGGCATCTACATGATCATCGAGAGCTGGCTCAACGACCGCGCCACCAACCAGACACGCGGCTTCATCATGTCGGCCTATATCGTGGTCAACTTCGCCGCGATTACCGTCGGCCAGCTCACGGTGACCCTCTTTCCGCCGACCGATTTCGCGCTCTTTGCCATCGCCTCCATGGCGATCTCGCTGGCAACGATCCCGGTCGCGCTGACCCGCTCGGCCCAGCCCGCGCCGATCACGCTGGTGCATTTCCGCCCGCGCGCGCTCTACCGATCGTCGCCGGTCGGGATCATCGGCGTGACCCTGATCGGGGTGGCGAACGGCGCCTTCTGGTCGCTCGGCGCGGTGTTCGCGATCGGCGCCGGCCTGTCGACCAGCGCGGCCGCCGTCTTCGTCAGCGTCGCCGTCGTCGGCGGCGCCCTGTCGCAGTGGCCGGCCGGGCGGATCTCCGACCGGATCGACCGCCGCGTGGTCCTCGTCTCGCTGCTCGGCGCGGCGGCCGCTATCGGTCTTGTCATGGCCTTCGTGCCGGTTTCCGGGGTGCTCTGGTTCGCGCTCGCCTTCTTCTTCGGCGTGACGACACTGCCGACCTATTCGATCGCCGCCGCTCATGCCTACGACTACGCGCAGGAGGGCACCTATGTGGAAACCGCCGCCGGCATTCTGCTTGCCAACGGTCTTGGCTCGGTGGTCGGCCCGCTGATCGCCGCGGCAATGATGGACCGCCTGGGCACCTCCACCCTGTTCCTGTTCACGGCCACCGTCCAACTGGCCCTTGCGGCCTTCGTGGTCACGCGACTGAGGACCCGGGCGACGCTGTCGAGCGCCGAAAAGACCGACTTCGACCTCGCGGCGACAGCCGTCGTCGGCGGTGTCATTTCGCCGGAACCGCTCGATCTCGATGACCCGGAGGTCGCCGCGCCCGCCGATCCCGCCCCCGCGGACGCCGACCAGGACACCAACGCGGCAGCATGACACTGCCCGCTTCGGCCCGCGCGTGATAGAAGGCGGCCATGCAAAGGGCGTTTCTTCATCTTTTGCGCGGCCCGGACGGGCGCTCGCTAGCGCGGGCGCTGGCCTTCCTCCTGCTGATCAACGCCTTTGTCGGCGGCTTCCACGGCGGCATGCTGGCGCTGGCCGCGGACGGCAACGGGCCGGTCATCTGCGCCTTCGGCGCGGCACAACAGAAAGCGGCAGGCGGATCGGGTCAAGAGCATCTGCCGGCCTGCTGCGTTCTCGGCTGTCTCGGCATCGCAACCACGCCGGTTGCCGACATCGCGGTTCCTCTCCTGCCGCAACCACCGGCACGGGTGGCGGAAGTCGTCACACCGGCACCGTCCGGCATCGTTCTCTCGACGGATCGTCTCATCCGGCCACAGGGCCCGCGCGGCCCTCCACGCATCGCCTGATCGCCTTACGCCCAGAAGATCAGTCCGAGCGTGCCCGGCCCGGCCGACGACGCGCCCAATCAACCGAGAGAATACTCATGACGTTTCGCACGTTTCTGGCCGCCTGCGCGGCTCTCATCTTCCTTGCCAGTCCCGCCCTCGCCCACTCCGTGAAGCTCGGCTCGCTGGAGATCACCGACCTGTGGACCCGGGCGACGCCGCCCATGGCGCCGACCGGGGCCGGCTTCCTGACGATCACCAACACGGGCTCCGCGCCCGACCGCCTGACCGGCGCGGCGACGCCCCTTGCCGGCAAGTCGGAGATCCACGAAATGGCCGTCAAGAACGGGGTAATGTCCATGCGTCCCGTAAAGGGCGGGCTGGAGATCCCGGCCGGCGGATCGGTCACCCTTGCCCCCGGCGGCTATCACATCATGTTCATGGACCTGAAGAAGGGCTTCAAGCTCGGCGAGCACGTGCCGGTGACGCTGACCTTCGAAAAGGCCGGCAGCGTCGATACCTTCCTCCATACGCTGGCCATCGGATCGAGCGGCCCGAAGGGCAAGGCAGGCGGTGACACGGGCAATATGAAGATGGGGCAGTAGCGATGAAGAGCCTTCGCGTCATCCGGCTCGTCGCCTGGGCCGCGGTCGTCGTCCTCGGCGTCGCCGTGGCGGCGATCGCCTATCAGTGGCAGAAGGGCGGCAATAGCGGGCTTTCCGGTGTTGCCAGCGCCACGATCGGCGGGCCGTTCAAACTCACCGACCAGAACGGCAACACGGTCACCGAAGCGGCGCTGCAGGGACACCCCTCGGCGCTTTATTTCGGCTACACCTTCTGCCCGGACATCTGCCCGACGACGCTGTTCGACATCAGCGACTGGCTGAAGCAGCTCGGGCCGGACGGCGACAAGCTGAAGGTCTTCTTCATCACCGTCGATCCGGAGCGGGATACGCAGAAGCAGATGGCCGCCTATCTGGAGGCCTTCGATCCGCGCATCACCGGGCTGACCGGCCCGCGACCGGCGATCGACAAGATGCTGAAGGAATTCCGCATCTATGCTCGCAAGGTGCCGCTCGACGGTGGCGGCTATACCATGGACCACACCGCATCGATCTACCTGATGAACGACAAGGGCGTCTTCACCAGCGCCGTCGACTACAAGGACGACACCAATACGGTGATGAAGAAGCTGCACCGCCTGATCGACAATTCCTGACACGAGCGCCGCGGCTCCGGCCGCGGCGTTCCTCTCCCCATCCCGGGACGCGCGGCGCTGTGCTAGAGTCGCATCATGACACGCGCACCGAAGATCGCGATCGCTCTTGGCGGCGTCGCCCTCACCGGCGTCGGTGCCGTCCTTTGGCTGCGCTACGGCGGCCTGGTCTATTTCGACATGCTGGCCGCGTCCTTCGTCGGCTGCTTCCTGTAGCGCAAGACTTGCCAGGATCGCCGGCAGCCGCGATACCATCGCCATGACAAGATTCCAGCCGCCGGACGCGGCAAAGCGGCTCGATATGGCACTGGTCGAGCGTGGCCTGGCGACGACCCGGGCGCGGGCGCGCGACGCTATCCTGCGCGGCCATGTCACCGTCGACGGCGCGCCGACGACCAAGGTGGCGCTGACCGTCGCCGCGCATTCGATCATCGCCATCGACGACCCGGCCGAAGGCTATGTCTCGCGGGCGGCCCTGAAACTGATCGCCGCGCTCGACCACTTCGGCTACCAGGCCGAGGGGCTGGCGGCGCTCGATATCGGCGCGTCGACCGGCGGCTTCACGGAGGTGCTCCTCAGACGTGGCGCGCGGCGGGTCTTCGGCGTCGATGTCGGCCGGGGGCAGCTTCACCGGCGCATTGCCGCCGATCCGCGCGTCGTCAATCTCGAAGGCGTCAATGCGCGCGACCTGCCGGAGCCGCGCATCACCGAGCCGGTCTCGGCGATCACCGCCGACGTCAGCTTCATCTCACTGAAGCTCGCCCTGCCGGCGGCGTTGCATCTGGCGACCGAGGATGCCTGGGGCGTGTTTCTGGTGAAGCCGCAATTCGAGGTGGGGCGCGCCGGGCTCGGCAAGGGTGGGATCGTACGCGACGCCGGGCTCGCCAGGGGCGCGGCCGACGACATCGCGGACTGGCTCGGGACGGAAATCGGCTGGCAGATCGATGGCGTTCTCGATTCGCCAATCCTCGGCGGCGACGGCAATCACGAATTCCTCATCGGCGCCCGCCATGGCTGAGACCGTGACCATTGCCGAACTCGGCGCGGGCGGCGACGGGATCGCGGAGATCGACGGCCGGCGCGTCTTCGTGCCCTTCACCCTGCCCGGCGAAGACGTTTCGATCGAGCGCACGGAGGCGCGCGGCCGCGTCGTCGAGATCCTGCGGCCGAGCCCCGACCGAGTGGCACCGGCCTGCCGCCATTTCGGCACCTGCGGCGGCTGCGCGCTGCAGCATATGGAGGCTCGCGCCTATCACGCCTGGAAGCGTGCCGTGGTCGAAAAGAGCCTCGCCCTCCACGGCATCGCGGCGCCGGTCGAGCCGATCGTGCCGATCGTGCCCGCAAGCCGCCGGCGTGCCGTGCTGTCGGCGATGAAGACGGCAAAAGGCACCGTCATGGGCTTCCATCGGCGCGGCGCCAACGAGATCGTGCCGATCGAGGAATGCCCGGTGCTGGAGACCGCGATCGTCTCCCGTCTACCGCTCTTGCGTCGTATCGCAGAAATCGCCGCGCGGCCGAAGCGGCGCGCGCGCTTGACGGTGGTCCGAGCCGACAATGGTCTCGACATCGCGCTCGACGGCGGCGGACGGGTCGACCGGACTGTCCTCGAAGAACTCGGTGCCCTCGGCGTCGAGCAGGACATCGCCCGGCTCAGCGTCAATGGCACGACGATCTTCGTCAATCGCCGCCCCGAGATTGCCACCAGCGGCGGCGCGCTGTTCCCGCCGCCGGGCGGTTTCGTCCAGGCGGCCGCGACGGCCGAAGCCCGGCTGGCCCGCGAGGTCCTGAGGCAAGTCGGCGATGCCGGGCCGGTCGCGGATCTCTTCGCCGGCATCGGCACCTTCACCCTGCCCCTTGCCAAGCGGTCGCCGGTGACCGCGATGGAGGGCGACAAGGACCTGCTGAAGCGCTCGAGGACTCCATCCGCCATGCGCGCGGGCTGAAGCCCGTGACCACCCGGCGGCGGGATCTCTTCGTCAATCCCCCCGCGCCGGTCGAACTCAACACGTTTCAGGGTGTCGTGTTCGATCCGCCGGCCGCCGGCGCCAGGGCGCTGTCCGAATCGCTCGCCGCCTCGTCGGTGCCCAAGGTCGTCGCCGTCTCCTGCAATCCGGCGACGCTCGCCCGCGACGCGCGCATCCTCATTGACGGCGGCTATCGCCTCACCCGCGTGCAGCCGGTCGACCAGTTTTTGTGGTCGCCGGAGATCGAGGTCGTGGCAGCGTTCGAGCGGTAGGTCAGCAGTCGAGGATATCCGTCGCCTCGATGTCGATGCCGAAGCCCGACAGGCCGACATAATGGCGCTCGCGCGAGGCCATCAGGCGGATCGAGGTGACGCCGAGATCGCGCAGGATCTGCGCTCCGAGGCCGATTTCGCGCCACTCGCGCTCGCGCGTCGCCTCGTGGCCTTCGACAGCGACCGCGTCGCGCGGCCGGGTGCCGTCATGGCCGACGCCGACCGAGCCCTCGCGCAGATAGACGATGATGCCGCGGCCGCCGCCAATGGTGCTCACGACGCGGTCAAGGGGCGCGTCGGCGGCAAAGACGTCGGTGAGCACCAATTCGCGGTGGAGGCGCACCGGAACGTCCCTGCCGTCGCCAATGTCGCCGAAGACCAGCGCCAGGTGCTGGGTCTGGTCCCATTGCGTGCGATAGGCGATGGCGCGCGCCCGACCAGCAGTCGTCTCGACTTGCGTCTCGCCGACCCGCTCGACCAGCTTCTCGCTGCGCTGGCGATAGGCGATGAGATCCGAAACCGAGACCTGACGGAGCCCATGCGAGGCGGCGAAGGCGGCAACGTCAGGGCCGCGCATGACGGTGCCGTCATCATTGATCAGTTCGGAGATGACGCCGATCAGTTCAAGGCCGGCGAGACGGCAGAGGTCGACGGCCGCCTCGGTATGGCCGGAGCGCATGAGCACACCGCCCTCGCGGGCGATCAGCGGAAAGACATGGCCGGGGCGGACGAAATCGGTGGGACCGGCATTGGGGTTGGCCAGCGCGCGGACCGTATTGCAGCGCTCCTCGGCGGATATCCCGGTCGTCAGCCCGTGGCGGACATCGACCGACACGGTGAAGGCCGTGCTCATCGGCGCGTCGTTGTCGGCGACCATCGGATCGAGGTGGAGGGCGCGCGCGCGCTCCCGGGTCATCGGCGCGCAGACGATGCCGCTGGTGTGGCGGATGATGAAGGCGATCTTCTCCGGCGTCGCATGGACGGCGGCGAGGATCAGGTCGCCTTCGTTCTCGCGATCGTCGTCGTCGGTGACGACAACGATCTCTCCGTGCTCAAAGGCGCGGATGGCCTCCGCTACGGCGTGCATCTCGTCGCTCGTCATGATGCCGGTCACCTGTGACGGGGGGCTGGCACGGTCAGCCAACCTGACCCCGATGCCTCAGATAGTGATCGGCCAGGACGATGGCGAGCATCGCCTCGCCGATCGGTACGGCGCGGATGCCGACGCAGGGGTCGTGGCGCCCCTTGGTCGAGATATTGGTCTCGACGCCGGCCTGGGTCACCGTGCGGCGCGGGCGTCAGGATCGAGGAGGTAGGCTTGACCGCGAAGCGGACGACCACCGGCTGGCCGGTCGAGATGCCGCCGAGGATGCCGCCGGCATTGTTCGACAGGAAGACCGGCTTGCCGTCGGGACCGTTGCGCATCTCGTCGGCGTTCTCCTCGCCCGACAGGCGTGCGGACGCGAAGCCGGCGCCGATCTCGACGCCCTTGACGGCGTTGATCGACATCATCGCCGAGGCGATGTCCTGGTCGAGCTTGCCATAGATCGGCGCGCCAAGGCCGGCCGGATGACCGTGGGCGATCACCTCGATGATGGCGCCGGCGGACGAGCCGCTCTTGCGGGTCTCGTCGAGGAACTCGGTCCACACCGGCACCGTCTCGGGATCGGGGCAGAAGAACGGATTGCGGTCGACCTCGTCCCAGTCCCAGCGCGAGCGGTCGATGGCATGGGGTCCGATCTGGGTGAGCGCACCGCGCAGGATGAGACCCGGCACGATTTTGCGGGCGACGGCACCGCCGGCGACGCGGGCGGCGGTCTCGCGCGCCGAGGCGCGGCCGCTGCCGCGCCAGTCGCGGATGCCGTATTTCTCCTGATAGGTGAAATCGGCGTGGCCCGGCCGGTAGGAGTCCTTGATCTCCGAATAGTCCTTGGAGCGGGCGTCGACATTCTCGATGAAGAGCGAGATCGGCGTGCCGGTGGTCAGCAACTGGCCGGAGGCTTCGTCCTCGAAGACGCCGGAGAGGATGCGCACCGCGTCCGGCTCGCGTCGCTGGGTGGTGAAGCGCGACTGGCCCGGACGGCGCTTGTCCATCCAGAACTGGATCTCGGCCTCGGAAATCGGGATCTTCGGTGGACAGCCGTCAACCACGCAGCCGAGCGCGGGCCCATGGCTCTCGCCCCAGGTGGTCACGCGGAAAAGATGGCCGAAGGTATTGTGCGACATGGCCCACAGGCTCCAGAGGGCTCGGTTCTAGAACGGATCGTCGCTCGATGGAACGCTGATCCGCCGTAGCTCATTGTTCTTGACGCCATTTCGGATTGAAAGGCGCCTTCCCGTTTCCTGCCCTTGCTCTAGGCAAGGCGCGAACGGGCGTCAAACGATCCGTGATGCGCCCCTCTTCCCGGGAAGGCGGCCGACCGTCGCCGCACGATCAGAGCCAGGTGCCCTCGCCGTCACGCCAGAGAAACACCTTGTCCTGCGGAAAATCGGTGAAGGCGCTCTCGGCCCGCTCGAGGCCGAGAAGCTTCACCAGTGCTACCCGACCGACGCCGCCATGGGCGACGACCACCGAGGGCCGCTGGATCGCGTCGAGCCAAGGCGCGATCCGGTCGAACAGCATCGCGTAACTCTCGCCACCGGGCGGCAGGAAGCCCCATTTGTCCGCCTCGCGCGCCGCGATGGCGCCGGGCCGGCTGGCGCCGATGTCGTCATAGGTGAAGCCTTCCCACTCGCCGAAGGTCAATTCGAGCAGGTGGTCGTCGAGGCGATAGTCGCCGGGTCGGCAGATCCATGGCGCCACGGACGATCTCCATGGTCTCGCGGGCGCGGGAAAGCGGGCTGGCAACGAAGTCGAAGGTCGCGGCCTCCGGCAGGAGCCGGGCGATGGTCTCGCCATTGCGACGCGCCTGGCTGCGGCCGAGCGCGTTCAGCGGGATGTCACGCTGCCCTTGGAGACGCCCCTCGGCATTCCAATCGGTCTGGCCGTGGCGGACGAAGACGATGGTCGGAATAGCGGTCATCGGGAACGCGGATCACCGCTCGAAACGGCCTAGTCCTTGACGGTGGCGATATCCGGGGCGTCGACGGCCTTCATGCCGACGACGTGATAGCCGGAATCGACGTGATGGACCTCGCCGGTGACGGCGCGCGACAGGTCGGAGAGGAAATAGACGCCGGCATCGCCGACTTCCTCGATCGTCACGGCACGCTTCAGCGGCGAATTGAGCTCGTTCCACTTCAGGATGTAGCGGAAATCGCCGATGCCCGAGGCGGCAAGCGTCTTGATCGGGCCCGGCGGAAATCGCGTTGACGCGGATATTCTTGCCGCCGAGGTCGACCGCCAGGTAGCGCACGCTCGCCTCGAGCGCCGCCTTGGCGACGCCCATGACGTTGTAATGCGGCATCACCTTCTCGGCACCGTAATAGGTCAGCGTCAGGATCGAGCCGCCATTGGGCATCAGCTTCTCGGCGCGCTGAGCGATGGCCGTCAGCGAATAGCAGGAGATCAGCAGGGTCTTGGAGAAGTTCTCCGCCGTCGTCTCGATATAGCGGCCGTCGAGCTGGTCCTTGTCGGAAAAGGCAATGGCGTGGACGACAAAATCGAGCTCGCCCAGATGCTTGGCGGCTTCGGCGAAGACGGCGTCGATGGTCGCCGGATCGGTGACGTCGCAATGGCCGACGACCTGGGCGCCAAGCTCGGCGGCCAGCGGCTCGACCCGCTTCTTCAGGGCATCGCCCTGATAGGTCAGCGCCAGGTTCGCGCCCTGGTCGCGGCAGGCCTTGGCGATGCCCCAGGCAATCGACCGATTATTGGCAACACCGAGGATGAGGCCGCGCTTTCCCTGCATCAATCCGGCTGCGCTGGTCATTGTTTTCGCTCACTCCTGCCCGGCGGCGGGCCTCTATCGCATAGGGCGAGACCCGCTTCAAGGCGCGGCGCAGCGCGCGTTGCGCGAAAAAGACCGGGCGCGTGGGAATAAACCGGTAGGCAGGGGCGTTTACAGGAGTGGGACACCGGTTCTTGCCGGGCGCGTCCTTCGAATCCGCACAGGGAGAGAACCCAATGATTCGCATCGCCATCGGCGCCGCAGCCGTGCTTCTGACCACGGTCGCCGCCTTCGCCATGAGCCCGGCCAAGACCATGGACACCTCCGCCGGCACCGTGCTGACCGACCAGAACGGCATGACGCTCTACACCTTCGACAAGGACACCAAGGGCGAGACGGCCTCGGCCTGCACCGGCAAGTGCATCGCCGCCTGGCCGCCCTTCCTCGCCGACTCCGGCGCCATGGCCGAGGGCGACTGGACCATGGTCGATGTCACCGACAAGGACGGCGCGATGAAGAAAATGTGGGCCTACAAGGGCATGCCGCTCTATCTCTGGGTGAAGGACAGCAAGCCCGGCGACGTGACCGGGGACATGGTCGGTGGCGTCTGGCACATCGCGACGCCCTGACGAAAGAGGCGGCCGGCCGCGGCTGCCGATCGTCGACACGGGAGGATTGCCGGCGACCTCATGGCGATCGACCGACGCGAACTCGCGCGCCTCATCCCCGCCTTGCGACGCTATGCGCGCGGGCTCGTCGGCGATCGCGCCACCGCCGACGATATCGTCCAGGACTGCCTGGTGCTGGCGCTCGACCGGGAGCGCCAGTTCCAAGGCGGCAATTTGACCGGCTGGGTGTTCGCGATCCTCACCAATGTCGGACGCTCGCGCCTGCGTGCCGGGCGACGACAGCCGGTGACAACGGTGTTCACCGACAGCGTGGGGACGGCGGATGCCGATCCGGCGACCCGGATCGCGTTGACGGCGGCCCTGTCCGCCCTGCCGGAGGAGCAGTTGCAGCCGCTGCTGCTGACGGCGGTCGAGGGCTTCACCTATGCCGAGACGGCGGAGATCCTTGCGATACCGGTCGGGACGGTGATGTCGCGAATCGCACGCGGCACGAACAACCCTGGCGCAACGCCTTGAGGGCGCGCCCGTCGTCCCCTTTCGGAGAGTGAAATGAGTGACGTCGCCCCAACCGTTTCCGAGGAGGATCTCGTCGCCTTTGCCGACGACCGGATCGCGCCGGAGCGGCGGCCGACGGTCGAGACGTGGCTCGCCGAGCATCCGGAAGACCGGACGAAGGTTAAGACCTGGCAGGCGCAGACGGCCCTGCTGCGGGCCGCGCTTGATCCGGTCCTGGACGAGCCCGTGCCACCGGTGCTCGCCAGAACGCTCAAACGGCGGCGCTTCCGCCCGAGATGGAGCAGTCTCGCCGCGGCATCGATCACGCTGGTGGTCGGGCTTGGCGCTGGCTGGCTTGCCGGTATCAACGGCGTCCCGGCCTTCGGCTCGGGCGCCTTGCGAAACGCCGCGCGCATCGGCGACGAGGGAATCGCGGCTCACCGCGTCTATGTCTCGGAAGTGCGCCACCCAGTCGAGGTCGGCGCCAACGAAGAGACGCATCTCGTCAACTGGCTGTCGAAGCGGCTCGATTTCCGGATTTCGGCGCCGGACCTTTCCGGCGACGGCCTGAAGCTGCTCGGCGGCCGCCTCGTCCCGGTGAACGGCCAGCCGGGCGCGATGCTGATGTATGAGGGCCGGAGCGGCGAGCGCTACACGCTGTTCGTCGCGCGCTCCGACACCTCGCAGGCCACCGCCTTCCGCTACGAGGAATCGGGCGGATACGGCACGTTCTACTGGATCGACGGACCTGGCGGCTATGCGCTGACCGGGCCGGCGGACCGGGTGAAGCTCCTGAAGATCGCCGAGGCGGTCTATGACCAATTGCCCTTGGCGGGCGCGGCGCACTAATATCCGATGGATGACTGTTCCCGCCTCGCCGCCAGATGGCAAACTCCTTGACCGTTTCGTCCAGATCGTCGGTGCCGCCAACGCGGTGACCGCGCCGCGGGACCAGGTGCCCTATCTGGAGGAGCAGCGCGGGCTGTTCCATGGCAAGACGCCGGTGGTGCTGAGGCCCGGCACGGTCGAGGAGGTCTCGGCGATCCTCAAGCTCGCCAACGAGACCGGCACGGCGATCGTGCCGCAGGGCGGCAATACGGGCATGGTCGGCGGCGCCGTGCCGGACGAGAGCGGCAGTCAGATCGTGGTCTCGCTGGCGCGGCTGAAGCGTATCCGCGACGTCGATGCCTCCAGCGACACGATGATCGTCGAGGCCGGTGTCACGCTGCACGAGGCGCGGGCGGCGGCCGACGGGGCCGACCGGCTGTTTCCCCTTTCGATCGCCTCGGAGGGGACCTGCACGATCGGCGGGAACCTTTCGACCAATGCCGGCGGCACGGGCGTGCTCGCCTATGGCAACACCCGCGCGCTTGTTCTCGGCGTCGAGGTCGTGCTTGCCTCCGGCGAGGTGTGGAACGGGCTGAGGACGCTGCGCAAGGACAATACCGGCTACGACCTCAAGGACCTTTTCATCGGCGCCGAGGGTACGCTTGGGATCATCACCGCGGCGGTGCTGCGGCTTTTCCCCAGACCGCTCGGCCAGTGCGTCGCCTTCATCGGGCTGAAGAGCCCGACACAAGCGCTGGCGCTCCTGTCAATCGCCCGCCGGGTCGCCGCGCAAGCGCTGACCGGCTTCGAGCTGATCCCCCGCATCGGCATCGACTTCGTCACCCGCCACCTGCCCGGCGCGCGCGATCCACTCGCTGAGCCGCATGACTGGTACGTGCTTGTCGAAGTCTCCTCGTCCCGCTCCGAGGACGACGCCAAGGCGATGGTCGAGACGATCTTCGTCGAGGGTTCCGAGGCCGGCCTCGTCGAGGACGGCACACGCGCCGAAACCCTTGCCCAGGCGGCCGACATCTGGCGCCTGCGCGAAGGCATGTCCGAGGTGCAGAAGCACGAGGGCGGCTCGATCAAGCACGACGTCTCGGTGCCGGTTGCCACCGTGCCGGAACTGATCGAGCGCGGCTCGGCGCGTGTGGAAGAAATGATCCCGGGCGTGCGGCCGGTTCCCTTCGGCCATCTCGGCGACGGCAACATCCATTTCAACTTCAGCCAGCCGGTCGGCATGGAAAAGGCCGACTTCATCGCCCAATGGGGTGCGGTCAACGCGGCGGTCCATGCCATCGTCGCCGAGCTCGGCGGCTCGATTTCCGCCGAGCACGGCATCGGCCGGCTGAAGCGCGACCTGCTGCCGACGGTCAAGAGCCCGCTGGAGCTCGACCTGATGCGCCGCGTCAAGGCCGCCTATGATCCGAACAATATTCTCAATCCTGGCAAGGTTCTGTGAACCTAACCCGGTGACCTGCTGCTAACCCTTAGCGAAATCACTCAAATTTAACCGCGCAGATTAAGCCGATACCAAGCCCGATATGGGATGGTGACGGCATCAAGTGAGGTCCACCAAAAACCGGACCCGCGGGGAGTGTGTTTTGAGGCATCAAACAGCAGTGGCCGGCGGAGCCTCCGCCGGGTCGAGCCGGGCATTCCGGCTCGACCCCAGTAATCTGCCCTTGCGCTATTCCGCCGTGCTTGGCGGGGCGGCGCAGGCAGCGATCATGCTCGATCGCGAGCACGCCATCGTACGCCGTCAGGGACGGACGGGCGTTCCGATCACGCTCGACCTTCCGCTGACCAGTTACGAGGGCGTGGCGGTGCGGATGGAGCCGGTCGACAATGCCGGGGCAATCCGGGTCTTCGTCGAATTGCGCCACAGCGATCCGGGCCTAACCCTGCCGCTGATCATGGCCGACGAACCCGAGGAGGTGGCAGCGGACTGGCAGGCCTGGGGACGAGCGCTGAACCTGCCGCTTCTGGTCGTCGGGCAGGACGGCAGCGTCATGCAGGCGGCCGGACCGGACCAGCGGCCCGCTCATGGCATTTCCCAAGCCGCGGCGGCGTCATTCCTTCTTCGCCGGACGGCGGCCGCGCTTCCTGACCCGCCGGAAGGTCGGCCGGCGGGGGCAAACGGAACGGTTGGACGGACGGGAAATCACCGCCCGGAACTAGGTCCTTAAACAGCTCGGACGAAGCAATCGGCCAATAGTCCAATGAACAGGATCCAGCCGTAATCGCGGTTGGACTGGAACAGCATGAGGCAGCGGTCGGGATCGTCGGCGCGCAGGGTGACGACCTGCCAGCCGAGATGGGTCGCGCCGAGGGCGAGGCCGGCAAAGGCGATCGGTCCGACGCCGGCCGCGCCATAGGCGGCGGCGAAGAGCACCGTCGCCCCGGAATAGAACAGCACCAACAGAAGCCGCGTGCGCGAGCCGAAGAGCCGCGCCGTCGAGTGCACGCCGATCAGCGCGTCGTCTTCCTTGTCCTGATGGCCGTAGATCGTGTCGTAGCCGATGGTCCACAGGATGCCGCCGACATAGAGCAGGACCGGCGCCAGATCGAGCCGGCCGAAGGCGGCGGCCCAGCCCATCAGCGCGCCCCAGTTGAAGGCAATGCCGAGACCGAGCTGCGGCCAGTCGGTCACCCGTTTCAGGAAGGGATAGATGGCGACGGTCGCCAGCGAGGCGATGCCGAGCAGGATGGCGAAGCGGTTGAACTGGATGAGTACAAGCAGGCCGATCAGCGCCTGGACGACCATGAAGATCTTCGCCTGGAAGACGGTGACCTGGCCGCTCGGGATCGGACGCGAGCGGGTGCGCGCGACCTTGGCGTCGAGGTCGCGGTCGACGATGTCGTTGTAGGTGCAACCGGCGCCGCGCATGGCAACGGCGCCGATGAAGAACAGCAGGATATGCCAGGGATCGGGATAGGCGCGGCCGCCGGCATCGGCGGCAAGCGCCGCCGACCACCAGCACGGCCACAAGAGCAGCCACCAGCCGATCGGCCGGTCGAGACGGGCCAGACGCGCATAGGGCCTGGCGCCGGGCGGCAGATGGCGGTCGAACCAGTTGCCGCGCACGGCATCGGCGACAGCGTTCGGATCGGACATGGTTGAGTCTTGCGCCATGGGGCCTTATAGCGCGGAGCGCACCGCCTGTGTGCCACAACATACAGGCTCCCGCCCTGCGCTTTTCAAGGGATGCGCGCTGCCGTGAAGGTTCTTCTCCTTGGTTCCGGCGGACGCGAGCACGCGCTTGCCTGGAAGCTCGCCCAGTCTCCG
This sequence comes from uncultured Alphaproteobacteria bacterium, assembly GCA_963812285.1. Lineage (GTDB taxonomy): Bacteria > Pseudomonadota > Alphaproteobacteria > Rhizobiales > Kaistiaceae > CAVSRC01. The sequence goes on from CAWEUR010000044.1 coordinate 44,710, forward strand.
AAACTCACCCGGCTTTTCGCCGCGCCGGGCAATCCGGGGATCGGCCAGTGCGCAACCCTCGTGCCCCTCGACATCAGCGATCACGCGGCGGTCATCGCCTTCTGCAAGAGCGAAGCGATCGATCTCGTCGTCGTCGGCCCGGAGGCGCCGCTCGTCGCCGGCATCGTCGACGACCTGTCGGCGGCAGGAATCGCCGCCTTCGGCCCGACGCGCGAGGCAGCGCAACTCGAGGGCTCGAAGGGCTACACCAAGGATCTGTGCGCCGAAGCCGGCATCCCGACCGCCGCCTATCAGCGCTTCGCCGAGGCGGACGCTGCCAAGGCCTATGCACGCCGGCAAGGCGCGCCGATCGTCATCAAGGCGGACGGGCTCGCCGCCGGCAAGGGCGTCACGGTGGCGGCGACGGTGGACGAAGCGCTGGCGGCGATCGACGACTGCTTCTCCGGCGGCGATGGCGAAGTGGTGGTCGAGGAATGTCTTGTCGGCGAGGAGGCGAGCTTCTTTGCGCTGTCGCGACGGCACGCATGTCCTGCCGCTCGCCACCGCGCAGGATCACAAGCGCGTCGGCGATGGCGACACGGGACCGAACACCGGCGGCATGGGCGCCTATTCGCCGGCGCCGGTGATGACCGCGGCGATGATCGAGCGGACCATGGACGAGATCATCCGCCCGACCGTGCGCGCCATGGCGGCACGCGGCGCGCCCTTTCGCGGCGTGTTCTATGCCGGGCTGATGATCACCGCCGCCGGGCCGAAACTGATCGAATACAATGTCCGCTTCGGCGATCCGGAATGCCAGCCGCTGATGATGCGGCTCGACAGCGATCTGATCGACCTGCTGACGGCCTCGATCGAGGGACGGCTCGACACTGTCGAAGCCGCCTGGAGCGAGGACGCGGCGCTCTGCGTGGTAATGGCGAGCAACGGCTATCCGGGGGCTTATGAGAAGGGCTGTCCGCTCAGTGGAATCGAGGCTGCGGAGGCGTTGGAGGACGTAACGGTTTTCCACGCCGGAACGGCCACGCGCGACGGCGCGCTGGTCGCAAGCGGCGGTCGCGTCCTCGGCGTCACCGCCCGTGGCGAGACCATCGCGGCGGCGCAGATCCGCGCCTATGAGGCGGTCGAGCGCATCGACTTCGCCGCGGGCTTCTGTCGCCGCGACATCGGCTTTCGCGCCGTGGGGCGATAGGCCGCCCGCTTGTCCTCGCCCAGGACCGGCCGCATGATGGCGGCATGAGCGGGCCTGCCGACCTCTTTCCTGGTTTCGAGACCCTCGATGTCGAGGGCGACGGGGCGACCATCCATCTGCGCAAGAGCGGCGACGGGCCGCCGCTGCTGCTCGTTCACGGCTATCCGGAAAGCCATGTCATGTGGCATCGGGTGGCGGGCGACCTGGCGCGCCGTTTCACCTGCGTCATTCCCGATCTGCGCGGCTATGGCGCGAGTTCGCTGCCATCCTCGGACGCGGCACATCTCGTCTACTCGAAACGGGCGATGGCGGCGGACCTCGTCGTCGTAATGCGACGCCTCGGCCATGACCGCTTTGCCGTGGCGGGGCATGACCGCGGTGGCCGTGTCACCTATCGCATGGCCTTCGATCATCCGGACGCCGTCAGCCGGATCGCGGTGCTCGACATCCTGCCGACCTGGAAATACTGGGACCGTCTGGATCGCCGCACGGGCCTCGGCATCTATCACTGGATGTTCCTCGCCCAGCCGGCGCCCCTGCCGGAGCGGTTGATCGGCGGCGCGCCCGATTATTATTGCGATCACACGCTGGCAAGCTGGACGGCGTCGCGGAACCTGTCCGCCTTCGACCCGCGCGCGCTGGCGCATTACCGGGCGCAGATGCGCGATGCCGGTCGTGTGCATGCGATGTGCGAGGATTATCGCGCCGGCGCCGGGCCGGATTTCGACCATGACGCCGCCGACCGGGCCGCCGGCCGCAAGATTGCCGCGCCGCTGCTTGCCCTTTGGGGCGATGCCGGCATCGCGCCGGGCGCGAACGAGACGCCGGTCGACGTATGGAAGGAATGGGCCGAGGACGTGCGCGGCACGAGCATTGCGGGCGGCCATTTCTGCCCCGAGGAGAACCCCGAGGCCACGCTCGCCGCCCTCCTCGCCTTCTTCGTGGACGCATGAGCGCGACGCGGATCGACCGGCAACAGGATTCTTCGGGCACCCAGCCGCCGGCGCCGGGCCTGGAAATCGACACGGCGCGTCTGGCCGCCTACCTCGGAGACGTTCTGCCGGGCTTCGCCGGACCGATCTCGGTCAGCCAGTTCAAGGGCGGCCAGTCGAACCCGACCTATCGGCTGGAAGCGCGGTCCGGCATCTATGTGCTGAGGCGTAAGCCGCCGGGCAAGCTGCTGCCCTCGGCCCATGCCGTCGACCGCGAGTTCCGGGTTATGCAGGCACTGGGACGCGCCGGCCTGCCGGTGCCGAAGGTGCTGCACCTCGCCGAAGATCCCTCGATCATCGGCAGCGCCTTCTACGTGATGGAACACGTCGCGGGGCGCGTGATCTGGGTGCCCTCGATGCCGGACGCCAGCCCCGCCGAGCGCGCAGCCACCTATGACGCCATGAACGCGACGTTGGCGGGCCTTCATCGTCAGGACCCCGTGCAACTCGGCCTCGGAGATTTCGGGCGCGGCGCCGACTATGTCGCCCGCCAGGTGCGGCGCTGGTCGGAGCAATACCGGGCCTCCGAGACGGCAACGATTCGCGAAATGGACCGTCTGATCGCCTGGCTGCCAGAGGCCATCCCGCCGCAAGCGCACACGGCGATCGTCCACGGCGACTATCGCCTCGACAATCTGGTGCTGGCGCCGGACCGGCCGCGGATCGCCGCCATCCTCGACTGGGAGCTTTCGACCATCGGCGATCCGATCGCCGATTTCGCCGGCCATCTCATGCAATGGCACATGCCGCCCTCCCCCACCGGCGCCGGAACCGGCTCCCTGGTCGGGCTCGATCTCGCGGCACTCGGTATTCCAGCGCTCCTGCCCTATATCGAAGCCTATGAGAAGCGGACGGGGTTCGCCGTGCGGCCCGCACCTCGATGCTTATCTCGCCTATGGTTTCTTCCGTATGGCGGCGATCCTTCAGGGCATCGTCGGGCGGGTGCGCGACGGTACGGCGGCCAACGCCAATGCCGCCGCCATGGCCGATCAGGTCGGGCCGCTTGCCCAGGTCGCATGGGGCTTCGCCGAACGCGCCGGCACCGGCTGAGCCGTTCGCGGGCCGATTGTGACCGGTCTCGGGAATCAACGTGCTATGGTGACGGCTGGTGGGATTTCCCTGCCGTTATCGAAAGGCTTCCAACATGAAGATGCCTGTAGAGATCAAGCCCGCCCTCTGGGGCGCGGCCGGCGGGGCTGTTGCGCTCGCGATCATCGGCTTCACCTGGGGCGGCTGGGTCACCGGCGGCAGCGCGGCGCAGACCGCGAAGTCCAATTCGAGCCAGGCCGTCATCACGGCGCTCGCCCCGATCTGCGTGGCGCAATTCAACCTGCAGACCGATGCCGCCGCCAAGCTCGAGGAACTGAAGGCCGTCAGTTCCTATCAGCAGGATACGTTCGTCGAGAAGGGCGGCTGGGCGACGATGCCCGGCAGCGAGTCAGCTTCGTGCCCGGCGTCGCCGAGCGATGCGCGCAGATGCTGGTGAGCCCAGCCTGATTCCTGTTGGCGTTTGGGTAGCTGCTCTTTCTCGGCCGGGGCGAATCCGTCAAACTTGCCGCGCGAGGAATCAAGCCGATGCCCATCCGCCGCCTTTCCGAAGACATGGTCAACCGCATCGCCGCCGGCGAAGTGGTCGAGCGGCCGGCCAGCGTCGTCAAGGAGCTCGTCGAAAACGCCGTCGATGCGGGCGCCCGACGGATCGAGGTCGTCACCGCCGCCGGCGGCGCGTCGCTGATCCGGGTCAGCGACGATGGCGGCGGCATGGGTCCGAAGGACCTCGAACTCGCGATCGAGCGCCATTGCACCTCGAAGCTCGACGGCGGGCTCGACGCGATATCGAGCCTGGGGTTTCGCGGCGAGGCGCTGGCGTCGATCGGCGCCGTCGTCGCGGCTGACCATCGCCTCGCGCCTTGCCGGCGCCGAGGACGCCTTCGAGATCGGGGTCGAAGGCGGCAGGATCGAAGCCGTTGCGCCCGACGGCACTGTCGCAGGGCACACAGGTCGAGGTGCGCGACCTCTTCTTCGCGACGCCGGCGCGGCTGAAATTCCTGAAATCCGAACGCGCCGAGGCCAACGCGATCACCGATATCGTCGCGCCGGCTGGCGATGGCCCATCCGGAGATCCGCTTCTCGCTCGCCGGCAGCGACCGGCGCGAGACCGACTATCCGGCGGTCGAAGGCGCCGGCGCCGAGGTCGACGCGGCTGGCGCAGATCCTCGGGTCCGACTTTCGCGACAATGCCATCGCCATCGATGCGATGCGCGAGGGCGTGCGGCTGACCGGCTTCGCCGGCCTGCCGACCTTCAACCGCGCCAACAGCCTGATGCAGTTCTTCTTCGTCAACGGCCGGCCGGTGCGCGACAGGCAACTGATCGGCGCGTTGCGCGGCGCCTATGCCGATCTCCTCAAGCGCGGGCGCGACCCGGTGGCGGCGCTGTTCATCGACCTCGACCCGCGGCTCGTCGACGTCAACGTCCATCCGGCCAAGGCGGAGGTCCGCTTCCGCGATCCCGGCCTGGTACGCGGGCTGATCGTCGGGGCGATGCGCGAGGCCTTCGCCGGCTCGGGCCTGCGCTCCTCGACCACGGCGGCGAGCGCGACCATCGCCGCCTTCCGGCCGGCCGCCGCGCGGCCGCAGCGTCCGCCGGCAGCCGCATGGCGGCCGCGCTCGCCCGCCTATCCAGCGGACGGCGTCGCCTATGGCTTCGCCGGACACGCCGCAGGCGGCTTTCGCCGTGGCGACGCCCTCCGCCGCGCCGGCCTCGACGACCGAGCCGGAGGCCGAGGAGGCCGCGATCGCCCATCCGCTCGGCGCGGCACGGGCCCAGATCCACGAGAACTATATCGTCGCCCAGACCGAGGACGGGCTGGTCATCGTCGACCAGCACGCCGCCCATGAGCGTCTCGTCTACGAGCAGCTGAAGACGGCGATCGATGCCGACGGCCTGGCCCGCCAGATCCTGCTCATTCCCGAAATCGTCGAGTTGCCGGCCGAAGACGTCGACCGACTGGTCGAGCAGGCGGACGAGCTTGCCGCCCTCGGCCTCGTCATCGAGCGCTTCGGGCCGGGCGCGGTCGCCGTGCGCGAGACGCCGTCGATGCTCGGCGTCGTCGACGCCGAGGCACTGGTGCGCGACCTTGCCGACGAGCTCGCCGAATGGGACCGGACGGCCAGTCTGCGCGATCGGCTCGACCGGGTCGCCTCGACCATGGCGTGCCATGGCTCGGTCCGTTCCGGCCGGCGGCTGAAGCCGGCGGAGATGGACGCCCTGCTGCGCGAAATGGAGGCGACCCCCAATGCCAGCGAGTGCAATCACGGCCGGCCGACCTATATCGAACTGAAGCTCGCCGATATCGAGCGTCTGTTCGGCCGCCGCTAGACAGCGCCGCCTCGTTTCGGAAACGACGAATTGACGGCCAGACCGTGCGAACCAAACACAGGAGACCGATCCTGAAAAAGCTCATCATCGCCCTCGTCGCGATCATTGTCCTCGTCGGCCTTGCCGCCGTCGCGGTGCCTTTCTTCATTCCGACCGATACGATCAAGAGCGAATTGATCACGCGGATCGAGCAGGCAACCGGGCGCAAGGCCCGGATCGACGGGCCGATCTCGATCAGCGTCCTGCCGAGCGCGCACCTCTCGGCGGAAGGAATTGGGCTTGCCGGGAGTCACCGGCGACAGCGAGGCCTTCTCGGTCGAATTCGGTGTCCTTCGGCCTCAGCCTGCTGCCGCTGCTGTCCGGCAAGGTCGACATCAACGCGATCACCATCGTCAAGCCGCACATCGTCTACGCGATCGGCGCCAACGGCGAGAGCAACTGGACGATGACGGCGGCCACGCCTTCCGGAGGCGATTCCGGAAACCGCGCCTAAGTCCATGGACGATCTGATCAAATCGACACAGGATGCGAACGGCCCGGCCTCCGCGGCCGCGCCGGCGGCTTCACCGGCGGATGAGGCTCTGACGACGCTCGACCAGCTCTCGATCGGCACGATCCGCATCGAGGACGGCAGCATCGACTTCCAGCGACAACCGCAACGGCGCCGCGGCAACGGTGACCGCGATCAACCTGACGATCGCTCCGCCGGCGCCGAAGGCGGGTGGTTCGGTCGAGGGCAGCTTCACCTGGCAGGGCGCGACCGAGAAGCTCGACCTGACCATCGGCGCCCTGCCCGACCCCAACAAGCTCAGCGCCCTGCCGATGGACCTGAGCCTTGCCGGCGACGTCGCCAACGTCACCATCAAGGGGACGGCGATGGGCGGCGATGCGCTCTTCGCCGGCACCGCCGAAGCCGGCGGTGCTTCGCTGCGCGATCTCGCCGGCCTGTTCAACGTCAACCTTCCGGACGCACCGGCCTATGGCAAGTTTTCGGTCAAGGCCAAGGTGACATGTCGAGCGGCAGCTCAGACCAAGATCGATCAGTTCTCGGTCGACCTCGGCGGCAACAGCTTCACCGGCGGCGCGATCATCGCGACCGACAGGGCGCGGCCGGGCGTCGGCATGCGGCTTGCGGCCGACACGATCGACACGGCGACCTTCACGGGCCCTGCCTCGGGTGGTGGTGGGAACGACAAGGGGAGCGGAAGCACGGCGATCGACCTGTCGCCGCTGGCAAAGTTCGACGCCAATATCAACGTCACCGCCAATGCGATCCTGGTCGGCAAGGTGGCGCTCAAGGATCTCGGCCTCGACGTCACAATCGCCGATGGCGGGCTCAATGCGAAGATCCGCCAGGTGACGGTCAACGGCGCGCCGGGATCGGGATCGCTGTCGATCGCGGCCAAGGGCGATACGCCGACGATCAGCGGCTCGGTCAAGATGGACGGGCTCGACCTCGCCGGCCTGATGAAGCTCGCCGGGGTCTCGGTGCCGGTGACCGGCACGTGCCGGTCTCGACGTCGCCTTCAAGACCAGCGGCGCGACAACCCAGGCGCTGACCGACCATCTCGACGCCAGCGGCAAGGTCTCGCTCGACAAGGGCAAGGTGACCGGCCTCGGGCTCGCCGGCACGGTCGGTGGCGACAAGACGGCCGACGAGATCGACGACATCAATCTCACCGCCTCCTTCAAGTCGCTGTCTTCGCCGGTCTCGGCGAGCGGCGGGCTCGACCTGGCGCGGCGAGCGCTTCGATGTCGCCGGCGACGGCCGACATGCGGGCGCTCATCGGCGGCAAGCCGAGCGAGGTGATCGCTGAAGGCCACGGTCGAAGCGGGTCGATGTCGCCTTCGACGGCAAGGCCGGCCTCGGCGGGCTCGGCAGGGCAAGATCAGCCTTTCGACGCCCTCGCTGCGCAATCTGCTCGCCTGGATCGGCCATCCGATCGGATCCGGCGGTGGCTTGCAGGCCTTCTCGATCGAGGGAAGCGTGGCGCTCGCCAAGGACTCCTTCTCCTTCGACAAGGCCGCCTTCACGCTCGACAAGTCGAGCGGCATCGGCACCGGCAAGGTGTCCTTCGGCGGCGAAGCCGTCGATCTCGGCGGGCCTGTCGATGAAGGTTCTCGGACGTGACGCCTTATCTCGCGGCCTCGGGCGCGCCGACCGGCCGCGGCGGTGGCGGCTGGAGCAAGGCGAAGATCGACTTCGGCGGGCTGACGGCAGTCGACGCCGGCCTCAACCTCAAGGCCGACAAGATCATCGCGGACAAGCTGAAGATCGGCCCGACGGCCCTGTCCGTGAAGCTCTCCGGCGGCAAGCTGACCGCCGATCTCTCCGACATCTCGCTCTATTCGGGCAAGGGCACGGGCGCGCTGACCATCGATGGCGCGGCGGCAACGCCGGCGATCTCCGCCTCGTTCAAGCTGAGCGGGCTGTCGGCCCTGCCCGTTCCTTACCGATGCCATCGGCTTCAGCCGGGTCGAGGGCACCGGGGCGGTCTCCTTCGACCTGCAGAGTGCTGGCGCCAGCCAGGCGGCCCTTGCCTCCAACCTGCAGGGCAAGGGCTCGGCCGAATTCCGCGATGGCGCGATCCGCGGGGTCGATATCGCCAAGTTCCTGCGCGGCCTGTCAGTCCAGTCATTGATCGCAGGCGCGACGAGCGGCGGCAACGAGAAGACCGACTTCAGCAGCCTTACCGGCAGCTTCACCATCAAGAATGGCGTTCTCTCCAACCAGGATCTTGAGCTGGTCGGCCCGCTCGTGCGCGCCAAGGGAAGCGGCACGGTCGACATCGGCAAGAGGACGATCGCCTATCGCCTGGAGCCGAAGATCGTTGCCTCGCTCCAGGGCCAGGGCGGGAGCAAGGACATGGAGGGGCTGACCCTGCCCTTCCAGATCCAGGGCTCCTGGGACCGCATGCAGTTCCTTCCCGAATTCGACAAGATCCTGCAGGATCCGAACAAGACGCTGCAGCAACTCCAGAACCTTGGCGGCGGGCTTGGCAAGATCATCGGCGGTGACGGCAATCAGGGCCCCTCGTCTTCGAATGGCAAGTCGGCGCCGGACCAGCCGTCCGCCAAGCCCGAGGACATCATCAAGCAGCTCGTGCCGAAGCTGTTCAACCAATAGGCCGCGCGGCGAAGCGCGGACAGACTTGCCTCGCCGGCCGGCCCCGCTATGGTCAGCGGGCAAGGCGGAGTGAAGGGATGATGAACCGTATCGACAGGTCGGGCCCCGGCGGTGAGGCGCGGGTGCGCTATCTCGACGGCGACTTTCAGGTGTTGTCGCCGGGCGGCTTCGTGCGTTGCGCCGTGACCGGCGTCCCGATCCGCCTCGACGAACTCAGATACTGGAGCGTGGCACGCCAGGAGGCCTATGCTGACGCGGCCGTCGCCCTGAAGCGTTTCCAGGAAACGGGCAGGATGTAGAGCGGCCCGTCGTTCGATGGATTCGCCGATCCGCTCTAACTCTTTGCTCTTGTCGCAATTTCGGACGGACAAATGGACTCCGCTTTTCCGGCAATTGCTCTAGCCGACGCGGATCGCAATCTTGCGGCCGAGTTCGTCGATCATCTCGCCAACCGCCGTCGGATTGTCGAAGTCGAGGATCACCGGCAGCGCCTCGGCGCGCTCGCGCAGGCGCGCTAGCGCTTCACCTTTCCCGCCCTTCAGCCGGGCCAGATCCTTTTCCGTGGTCACCAGTCGCAAATCGGCCGCCTCGGCATGACCGATCAAGCGATCGGCCTCCTCATCGGTGAAGCGATGGTGATCGGGAAAGTTCATCGTCTTGCCGATCTTCACGCCCATCTCGCCAAGCGTCGCATAGAACTTTTCCGGCCGTCCGATACCGGCGAAGGCGAGGACTGGCTCCTTGCGCCATTCCTTGACGCGAACCGGCTTGAGGCGTCCCCGCAGGGTCGCGCGACCGGCACGCGCCGCGGCCCTGATCAAGGGGTCGGCCGCTTCGCCATCGCCGATGACAACGAGTGCGTCGATGCGGCGTAGCTGCGGCAGGAGTGGTGCGCGCAGGGGGCCGGCAGGCATGACCATGCCATTGCCGATACCGGCGGCGGCATCGACCACGGCAAGGACAAGATCCTTGGCGAGCCAGGGGTTCTGCAGCCCGTCATCCATGAAGATGATATCGATGCCCTCGCCGAGCAGCCGCTTGGCGGCGGCGACACGATCGCGGCAGACGACGGTCGGCGCGACCTCGGCGAGAAGCAGGGCCTCGTCGCCGACGATGTCGGCGCCATGGGAAGCCGGATCGACCAGGATCGGCCCCTCGCCCGAGCCGCCATAGCCCGAGGCGACAAAGCCGGGCTTCAGGCCACGGGCGCCCGCGATGCGGGCAAGGGCGATCGAGGTCGGCGTCTTGCCGGCGCCGCCAACGACGAAATTGCCGACGCAGACGACCGGCACGGGCGGGCGGAAGGCCGCTGGACGGCCCATGCGCCAGGTCGAGCCGGCCCCCCAGAGCTGGGCGAGCGGCCAGAGCGCGATTGCCGCCGGCCCCGGCGCGCGCCGCCACCAGAAGGCGGGCGCCGTGGTCACGACCGGGCGATGCCGGCCGGCCGCGCGCCGTCCGGCGTCAGGTAAGGCGCGAGTGCCGCCATGGTCGCGTCAAGCGCGCCGCAATAGGTGGAAAGCGCCTTCGCCGCCAGGTCGACGCGACGGCGAATCTCGACCGGATCATCGAGCAGCGCGCCAAGCACCTCGGCGAGACTGCCGGCATCGACGATCGGCTCGGTCGGGACCGCCCGGTCGAGGACGCCATAGATTTCGGCGAAGTTCTGGATGAGCGGTCCGTGAAGGACGGCGGTGTCGAGCTTGACCGGCTCTATCGGATTATGGCCACCGGGCGGCGCCAGGGAGCCGCCGACAAAGGCAACGGGCGCGGCGCTGTAGAAGAGGCCGAGTTCGCCGAGCGTATCGGCGAGATAGATCCCCGTCCCGGCATTCGGGACCTCGCCGAGGCTACGCCGGGCGACCGTCTGGCCCATGGCGGCGAGCTTCTCGGCAATGGCGCCGCCACGGTCGGGATGGCGCGGCACGATGACGGTCATCAGGTCCGGATAGCGCCCGGCGAGAAGCGCGTGGCTGGCCGCGATGATCTCTTCCTCGCCCTCATGGGTGCTGGCGGCGACCCAGAGCGGACGGGTACCGGCGGCATCACGAAACGCTACCAGCGCCTCGTCCGAGACGGGCGGCGGCGGCACGTCGAATTTCAGGTTGCCGATCACCTCGACCGCCCGGACACCGAGGGCCCGGTAGCGCTCGCCATCGGTCTCGCTCTGGGCGAGGCAGAGGGTAATCCTGCGGAAGAGCGAGCGTGCCGCCCAGCCGATGCGCTGCCAGCGCTCGAAGGACCGGTTCGACAGTTTCGCGTTGACCAGGATCTGCGGCACATGCGCCTTGGTCAGGCGCTGCATGGTGGTCGGCCACAGCTCGGATTCGACGAAGAGCGCCAGATCGGGCCGCCAGTGGGCGAGAAAGCGTCCGATGAAGGGCGAGATGTCGATCGGCGCGAACTGATGGAAGGCGCCCTGCGGCAGGCGGGCGGCGGCGACCTTGGCCGAGGTCGCGGTTACGGTGGTCAAAAGCACTGACATGCCGGCCGCGGTGATGCGACCGATGAGCGGCATGACCGCATTGGTCTCGCCGACGCTCGCCGCGTGAACCCAGACGAGACGGCCTGGCGGCCGGTCGCGCACGGCACGGCCATAGCGCTCGTTGCGGCGGCTCGGGTCCTCCTTGCCCTGACGGGCACGGCGCGAAAGGAACAGGGGCACGGCCGGGATGAGCGCCAGCCCGACGAGACGATAGCCGGCATGCAGCAACTCGCCCATCGCGTCAGCCATGGCGCCGGTCGGCGATTGCATAGGCGCGGTCGGTCGCGGCATTGAGCCCCTCCTCGACCGCGAGCCGCATCTCTTCGAGCTTGGCGGCGTCGGCATCGTCGGGAACGTGGATCAGTTCGCCATAGACACAGGCGGCGCGGCTGAACGGCAGATTGATCGTCGCCCGGTCCCAGCTCTTGACGTCGATCCGCCGGCTGGTGGCGAAGGCGACGGGCAGGATCGGGTGGCCGCTGACCTTGGCGAGCGAGACGACACCGAGACCGGCACGGCGTGACTTCACATTGGAGATGTCGGCGGTCATCGCCACCGAAGTGCCCTCCTCCAGGGCCGCCTTCATCGCCAGGAAGCCGACGGCGCCCCCCTTCTCGAACATGCGGGAGGGATCGCGCGCGGTCGATCCGCGGATCGTGCCGACACCGAACTTCTCGGCGACGCGGGCATTGATCTCACCGTCGCCGTGACGGGAGATCAGGACCTTGATGACCGTATCCTTGCGGCGCGCATAGGGCAGCATGAAATGCTGTCCGTGCCACATGGTGACGATCAGCGCCTTGCCATTGGGGTCGAAGATCTGGTGGGGATCGGCCGGCTCGTAGACGAGGCGGCTGGTGCGGCGCACCAGACGGAGATAGCCGGCGATCATGCCGGCGATCGCGCCCTGCACGCCGGGCGAGCGCAGCCAGCGGCGGATGGCGACATAGACACGAAGCTTCAGCGGGTAGCCGGCCGTGGAGGCATGAGCGCGCTTCGGCGGCGCCTTCCGCGTCGCCTCGTCCGGCGCGCTGTCGCTGGCCCGCTCGTCGGCGCTCATTCCCGCGGCGGCTCCCCGGGTGTCGAGGCCGTTTCGGGTTCGAGCAGACGATGCAGGTGAACGATGAAGTAGCGGACCCTGGCGTTGTCGACGGTTGCCTGGGCGCGTGCCTTCCATGCGGCATAGGCCGTGCGGTAGTTCGGATAGATGCCAACAATGTCGAGCGCGTCGAGGTCGGTGAATTCGTGGCTTCCGAGCTTCGTCAGTTCCCCACCGAAAACGAGGTGGAGAAGCTGCGGCTGTGTGTCCGATCGGTTCGATGGCGCCTTGGTCATCACGCTCCACGCATCCGTTTCAAGCTGCCGAGCCTGCAATATCGCGGCTGGCTTCGGCCACAAGGGCGACCGCCTCATCGCAGAGCGAGGGCGGCGCGGCCACCAGTGCCGGATGAGTCGGATCCGCCTTGTTATAGCGCAATTGCTCTCCGGTCAGACCGACCAGCGTGCCGCCGGCTTCGTGCACCAAAAGATCGGCCGCCGCAAGGTCCCAGTCGTGGGCGCCCGGCCGGGCAATCGCAATGTCCACCTCACCGGCCGCAACCAGCGCGACACGGTAGGCGAGCGAGGGAACGAAACGAATGGTTGAGACCGGAACGCCGGCGGACGCGGCAAGCGTGCGCGCATAGCGCCGGGGGCCGGCGATCCGCACGCCGGCGAGGTCCGATCGGGCCGCGATCCGCAGCGAGACGGCCATTGCGGCTGGTGCCGGCGCCGCTTTGCGCGACGAAGGATTCCTCGAGGACCGGCACTTCCAGCGCCGCGGCGACGGGCCGCCCCTCCTCCACGATGGCGAGCGAGACCGCCCATTGTGGCCGGCCGGCGATGAAGGCGCGGGTGCCGTCGATCGGATCGACGACGAAGACGCGCGCCGGCGCTGGAGCCGCTCGAGATCGTCGGGGCTCTCCTCCGACAGCCAGCCATAGTCCGGACGCGCCGCGCGCAGCTTTTCGGCGAGCAGACATCGACGGCGATATCGGCCTCGCTGACCGGCGAGTCGGCTTCCTTGGTCCAGGTCTTCAGGTCGCGACCGAAATAGCGCATGGCCAGCGCGCCGGCCTCGCGCGCCGCCGCGGCGAGCAGTGCCGCATCCTCGGCATCGTGGCCGTCCACGCGGTCAGCGACCCGCGATCGTCAGGCCATCGACGGCGACGGTCGGCGCATTGGTGGCGAAGCGATAGGCGAGATCGTTGGCGACGGTGAGGCTGCGGAACATATCGGCAAGGTTGCCGGCAATGGTCAATTCGCTGACCGGATGGCCAAGCTTGCCGTTCTCGATGACAAAGCCGGCGGCGCCGCGGCTGTAGTCGCCGGTGATCATGTTGACGCCGTGGCCGATGAGCTCGGTCACATAGAGGCCCCTGTCGATGCCGGCGATCAGGTCTTCCGGGGAGATATCACCGGGCAGGAGCGTCAGATTAGTCGTGCCGGGCGAAGGATTGCCGCCGCCCCGCGCCGCGCGGCCGTTCGTGGCGAGACCCAGTTCGCGGGCCGACGCCGAATCGAGCAGCCAGGTCATCAGGACGCCATCCTTGACGAGATCGAGGGGCGCCGCCGCAACGCCCTCGCCGTCGAAGGGATGCGAGGCGAGCGCCGCGCGGCAGCAGCGGATCGTCGGTGATCTGGATGTACGGCGCGAAGACCGCCGTGCCGAGCTTGTCGCGAAGAAAGCTGGTCTTGCGCGCGATCGCCGCGCCGTTGATGGCGCCGGCGAGATGGCCGACGAGACTGGTGGCGACGCGGGGGTCGTAGACGACCACGCCCTTGCCGGTGGACATGCTTTTCGGGTTCAGGCGGCGCACGGCCCGTTCTGCGGCATTGCGGCCAATGATGGCGGGATCGGAGAGATCGGCGCGATGGGTCTTCGATCTCGACGTCGTAGTCGCGCTCCATGCCCGGTGCCCTCGCCGGCGATCGCCGAGGCGGACAGGCTGAAGCGCGAGGCGAGGTAGGAGCCGGAGAAGCCGTGGGAGGTGGCAAGCACGATGCCGCCAAGCGACCAGCCGGCCGACGCGCCGCCGGAATTGGTGACACCCTCGACGGCACGGGCAGCATCCTCCGCGGCGAGCGCCGCCTCGGTCAGTTCGTCCGCGGCCGGAACCGACTCGTCGAGGACGTCGAGGTCGGGGAAATCGGTCGCCAGGCGGTCTGGATCGGCGAGGCCGGCATAGGGATCTTCCGGCGCGACCCTGGCCATGGCGACTGCGCGCTCGGCGAGTTCGGCCGGATCGGTCAGGACATTGGCGGAGACCGAGGCCGAGCGACGGCCGACGAAGGTCCGCAGAATGAAATTGTCGCCCTCGGCGCGACGGGTCTCCTCGACCTTGCCCAGGCGAACCTCGACCGACATGGCGATGCCGCGAACGCATACGGCGTCGGCGGAATCGGCACCCGCCTTGCGGGTGGCTGCGACGAGACGCTCGGCCTTTTCGGCCAGGGCGGTTTGATCCAACATCGAGGTCATCTGGAACTCCTTGCAGACGCCTGATCTATGGCCTGCGATGAAAAGGGACAAGGCCACCCCGGAAGGTGCGGCCAAAAACGACCGGTTTCGCCGGATCAGCGGGTCAGGACGTGATCGAGCATCCGCTTGACGTCGTCCTTGATCGGCTCGGCGGACCTGATGATAGCGCCGGCCTTCATGAAATCGAGAACACGATAGGAATTGGCCGGCGGACGCAGCAGGATATCCGGCGCCCGCGCGACCTTGAGCTTCTCGTTCATGATGGCCCGCATGAAGAGTTGCGTGGCGCCGAAGATCGCCTCGGTCGAGCTTGGCGGCTTGGCGCGATGTCGGACCGGTCCACCGATCACGTCGACGGCGATGACGATATCGGCGCCCTCATTGGCATGGTCGAAGGGCAATGGATTGCTGATGCCACCATCGACCATGACCTGGCCGCCGTTGGTCACAGGGCGGAAGAGGACCGGAATGGCGACGGACGCGGCGATCGCCGGTATGAGCGCGCCCTTGTGAGCACAGCCTCCTGCCAGCCGTAGAAATCCGTGGCGACAACCTTGAGCGGGATCTGGAGATCGGCGAAGTCACGCGGGATTTCCTCGGGCAGAAATCGTTCCACGATCCGCTGGGCGTCGAACTGACCGATGGTCAGCGCGCCCTGCGCGAAAAGATCGCGGACGCGCTTGGGACGAAGCTGCCAGAGCCTGGCGAACACGTCCGATCGATTGCGGAACATCCGGGTCGAATAGGCGCCGATCTCCTTGCCGCTCATGCCAGCGGCATAGGCCGCTCCCATGATGGCACCGATCGAGGTTCCCGAGATGACCGACGGCCGGATGCCGAGCTCGTCGAGGGCCTCGAGCACCGGAATGTGCGCGAAACCGCGGGCGCCGCCGCCGCCGAGCGCCAAGCCGATCCGCGGCTCGGCATGTCCTCCGCCTTCCGCTGCCATCTCCCTCGAACCGCCTTTCCCCAGCCAACAAGCCATCCTAACAGCCCGGAACCCTCGTCGGGCATCAATTTCGTTGATTTGGCGGCCGTTGATTTGGCGGCCACGCGGCGACTCTTGCTGATCGGCGCGGATCGAGAGACACCATGGCGCCGACCGTGGGGCGGTGCCCTATGGGGTGGCGGGGCGGCGCCTGAGGAATACGATCTGCGAGTCGCCGATCATGCGGCTGTCGACCACGTCGAGGCCCTCGATCGGGCGGATCTCCGCCTTCGCCTCCTCCTCGAGCACGGCCAGCGCGCCGGGCGTCAGCCAGCCGCCGCGGGCGGCCGCGTCCAGTGCGCGCTCGCCGAGCCCCTTGCCATAGGGAGGATCGGCGAAGACCAGGGTGAAGGCGGCGATGGTGCCGGCCGGACCGAGCCGGGTCGCGTCGCGCCGGAAGATGCGGGTTCGGCCGGTCAGGCCGAGCGCCTCGACATTGCGCCGGATCAGGCCGCGCGCCTCGACGCCTTCGTCGACGAACAGCGCCTGGCTGGCCCCGCGCGACAGCGCCTCGAGCCCGAGCGCGCCGGTGCCGGCGAAGAGGTCGAGCACGCGGGCGCCGGCAACGCGGATCGTCGAAGGAATGGGCGAGAATATCGAAAAGCGTCTGGCGCAGGCGGTCGGCGGTCGGCCGGATCGCCTGGCCGCGCGGCGCCGGCAAGCGAGCGGCCACTGAACTCACCGCCGACGATGCGCACGCTTGCCCTCCCGCCGCCTCCGCGCACGGCGTGGACCGGTGGACGCTTTGGCGGCCGTATCGCCTTCTCCGGCACATCCGGGGCGGCGGACGCAGGGCTCAAAATCGACGCCGGCCGCCTTCGCCAGCTTGGCGCCGAGCTGGTCGCGCAGGATGCGGCCGCGGATCTCGCGCAGTTCGCCGTCGGCGAGGTCGCCAAGCTGGAACGGCCCGTAGGAGACGCGGATCAGCCGGTTGGTCGCCAGTCCGAGATGGGCGAGCACGCGCTTGACCTCGCGGTTCTTGCCCTCGCGCAGCGCCGACGGTCAGCCAGACATTGCTGCCCTGGACCCGGTCGATCGTCGCCTCGATCGCGCCGTAGAGGACGCCGTCGATGGCGATGCCGTCCTTCGAGCGCTGTCGAGTTCAGCCTGGCTCGACCCTGCCATGGGCGCGCACCCGATAGCGCCGCAGCCAGCCGGTCGACGGCAGTTCGAGGATGCGCGCCAGGCCGCCGTCATTGGTGAGAAGCAGCAGGCCCTCGGTGTTGATGTCGAGACGCCCGACGGCGACGACGCGCGGCAGGTCCGGCGGCAGCGCCGCGAACACCGTCTTGCGTCCCTGCGGATCGCGCGCCGTGGTCACCAGGCCGCGCGGCTTGTTGATAGAGCCAGAGCCGCGTGCGCTCGCGCTCGGGCAGCGGCTTGCCGTCGACCGTGACCCGGTCGTCGCGGGCCGACGATGACGGCCGGCGTCGCCAGCACCTTGCCGTTGACCGCGACCCGGCCGTCGGCGATCCAGCGCTCGGCGTCGCGGCGCGAGCAGAGGCCGGCGCGGGCGAGGACCTTGGCGATGCGATCGCCGTTCGGCTTGCGCTTGGGCGGGCTTCGGGCTTTTCATGGCGGCGATCGGAATAGCAGAGGGGGCCGCGTCAGGCGAGGATGTCGAATGGATGAAGCGGCGAATGCGACCGATCCGATGGGACATCGCGCTGGAAGAGGCGCGCGCGGCCGAGGCGCGCGGCGAGGTGCCGGTCGGCGCGGTGATCGTGCGCGACGGCGCGGTCCTCGCCCGCGCCGGCAACCGGACCGTCGAGCGGGACGATCCGACGGCCCATGCCGAGATGCTGGCGATCCGCGCCGCCGCGGCGGCAGTCGGCTCGCAGCGGCTGGCCGACGCCGACCTCTATGTCACGCTGGAGCCCTGCGCGATGTGCGCGGCGGCGATCTCCTTCGCCCGCATCCGGCGGCTTTATTTCGGCGCGGCCGACGCCAAGGCCGGCGCGGTCGAGAACGGCGTGCGCTTCTTCGCCCAGCCGACCTGCCACCACGCGCCGGAGGTCTATGGCGGCATCGCGCGAACGCGACCGCGGCCGATCTTGCTACGGGCATTCTTCAGGACGCGGCGAGAGCCCAGACGGCAAGACGGCCCCGCTGAAGGGCCGCTCGATCACGTCGAAATCGGGCGCTGGCCTATTTGAACCACTGCCACGGCCATTTCGGGCCGCTGGCTTCTTCTTCGGCTTGTCGGTGATCTCGACAGGCGCGGTCGGGTCGGGGACGCGATAGGTCGCTCGGCGGCTCGATCAGATAGCGGCGAACCGGATTGCCGTTGGCGTCGACCGAGCCGTTGCGCATGCTGCGCATGTCCGCGAACATCTTCTTCGACGTGGCGATCTTCCTGGGGCGTCGGGCAGAGCGTCCTGGCCGGCGCTCTTGTCCGTCATCGGCGTCCACGGCCGCACCGGCTGCTTGGGCAGGCGGAATCCGGGTTCTTGCTGTTCGCGCCTGCGCGTTCCAGTCGATGACCCGCGTCTCCTCGGCCTTCTTGCGCTGCTGAGCTATGACGTCGGGATCCTGCGGCCAGTCAGCCGGCAACGACGCGACCTCGTGGTCCCAGGCGGCGGTAGGGTCCGGCGGCGGCCTTCGGCGGCGTGACAATCGGCGGACGCGGCGAATAGTCGATCGGTTGCTGCTGCCTTGCCGCTCATGCTGACGATACCGACGATGTCGTCAAGCGTCTGCTTGCCCGGCGAAACGCCAGTGCCATAGGTCGTGCTCGAGCAGCCGGACGAGCGCGGCACCAGCCGCGGCGACGGCCACCGGAATCAGTCTCACGGCCAATTTCGATGGCATTATCGATTCCGTTTCCCGCTGCGTCGCCGAAGCAGCCCCACGCCGGCTCGGTCGCACACACGACCACAACTCGCGCAAGGTTCCTAGCAAACTTGGCGAAAATCCGATTGCTCGGGGCGATTTCTAGCTGAAACTCGGCTGGCCCGACAACCAATCGGTCTCAGATCCGCCTGTCGAGGGCAAGGTCAAGGGCTGTGCCGGGGACGGCCGCAGCCAGCCGCGCGCGCGCCGTCTCGCAATCGCGGTTCATCGCCGCGATCAGCGCCTCGATGCCGTCGAATCGCTCCTCCGGCCCGAATCCAGTCAAAGAAGGTGACGACCACCTCCTCGCCATAGAGGTCGCCGGAGAAGTCGAACGCAAAGACCTCCAGGACCGGTGCGCCATTGTCGAAAGTCGGGCGGCGTCCATAGCTGGCGACACCGTCGAGCACGCTGCCGTCGGCCCGCCTCATCCGCACCGCATAGATGCCGTGGCGGAGGCGGCAATCCTCGCCAAGCCGCATATTGGCCGTCGGAAATCCGAGTTCGCGACCGCGCCGGTCCCCTGCCGACGATCGTGCCGACGACGAACCAGCGATAGCCAAGCCGGCGATTGGCTTCGGCGACATCGCCGGCGATCAGCGACTGGCGAATGGCGCTCGACCCGTATTCGTGCGCCGTCCACGTCGCGGACCACGTCAACGACGAGCACGCCGAAGCCCTGTTCGGCACCCGCAGCGGCAAGCGTGGCCGGCGATGCCGGAGCGTTTGCGCGCCGAAATGAAAGTCATGGCCGACGACGACCGCCGCGACCTCAAGGCGATCGCGCAGAATTGTGCCGATGAAGGCTTCGGCGGAAAGGCTGGAGAAGGCGGTGTCGAAGGTCACGGCGACGACGCCGTCGAGGCCGAGGGCGAGCGACCAGCCGAGTCTTGGCGGCGAGCGGCGTCAGACGGAAGACCGGCGTTTCCGGCCGGAAAACGGTGCGCGGATGTGGCTCGAAGGTCAGCATCAGGGCCGGCGTGGCGCGCCGCCTCGCCTCGGCCTGCGCGACCTCCAGGACCTTCTGGTGTCCGCGATGGACGCCGTCGAAATTGCCGACGGCCACGACGCCACCGACAAGCTCCGGGGGGACGTGGTCGAGATCGTACGATTTCAGGGACGGGGCGCGCGCGGCCATTGAGGGTGTCGATCGGCGATCAGAGGGACGGCGAACCTGCCGCCTTGCCGGCGTGCGGTCAAGATCGGGTTCACCAGACGAGCTTAGGGATGACGGCGCGGGCGCCGAGGCCGTGGCGGGCGAGCTCGCCATGAACCCGTGCGAGGTCGGGCGCGTCGCGCTCGCCGAAGAGCTCGGCATTGATTCCGGCCGTGACGAACAATGTGTCGAGACCGGCCTGATTGCCGCCTCGCAGATCGGTCTCCAGCGCGTCGCCGATGGCGAGCACCGTCGTCCGTGTCGATCGGCTTCGCCGGCGATCTCGGCCATGCGGTCGAGGGCCATCCTGTAAATCGGCGGGTGCGGCTTGCCGACAATCACGGTCTTGCCGCCGAGGCTCTCATAGCGCTCGGCAAGGGCGCCGGCGCACCAGACAAGCCGATCGCCACGCTCGACGACCTTGTCGGGATTGACGCAGAGCATCGGCAGGTCGCGGGCAAGCCAGCGCTTCATCGCCTCGACATAGTCGTCCGGCGTCTCGATCTCATCGTCGTAAAGTCCGGTGCAGACGATCAGTTCGGCGTGCTCTTCGTCGGTGATGGTGACATCGAGGCCTTCATGGATCGAATCGTCGCGTTCCGGACCGACCGTCACCAGCTTCACGCCCGGCCGCGCCAGGAGGTAATCGCGTGCCGCACCGCCGGAGGTGATGATGTCGTCATAGGCCTCGGGCTCGACACCGAGCTTGTCGAGGAGCGAGACGACGTAGCGCTTGAGGCGTGGTGCGTTGGTAATGAGGAGCACCTTGCCGCCGGCCTCGCGAAAGGCGATCAGCGCACGGGTCGCGGCGTGATGGGCCGTCTCGCCATTGTGGACGATGCCCCAGACATCGCTCAACAGGTAGCGATAGTCGGTGGCAATCTCGGAAAGGCGGGAAATCAGCGGCGGCTGGGCAAGATTGGTCATGGTGGCTCCGGGTATGGACTTCGGCCGCCGCCGTCAAGCGCCGCATAGGCGGCGTTCCCCCGATTTCCGCGATCGTCGCCGGCGGCCACGGACGCCTGCTCACGACCGATCCGGCACGGCCCTCACCCTTTGTTTACCGTGTTGGCGCATCCTGCCCACAGTTACCGCATAACTAAGGTCCGGAAGATGGGGGTCGACCGGCATATGGCACTCGGCCGCCACGCCGCACAACCAGTAAACGTCCTTATCGTCGATGCAGATTCCGGCCAGCGCCGCACGCTCGCCGGGCTCATCACCGAGGGTACGCTTGGCCGATTCGCAATCCATGGATGCGCCACCCCCGACGAGGCGCTTGCGCTTCACCGGGCGCCGGGCAGCGCGGTGATGATCGCCGACATCGAGACGCTTGGCGGCCCCGACCGGCTGGCCGAGTTCGCCAGGGGGAGGATGCCCCTGATCGCGACCAGCGCGCACAGTTCCCTCAACATCGCCGTTGCCGCCGTGCGAGCCGGGGCGATCGATTTCATCGCCAAGCCGATCGGTGCCAAGGCGCTGATCGCGCGGCTCGAGGCGGCCGTCGCCCAATGGGACGAGAACTCCGGCGAACCAGCCGCACGCCCTTGGCCGCGCCATCATCCGATCCGACGTTCGATTTCGCCGGCTTCATCGGCGCGTCCGCTTCAATGCGGGCGCTTTACGACCAGATCCGCCGGGTGGCGCCGTCGCGGGCACCGGTCTTCATTACCGGCGAGAGCGGCACGGGCAAGGAGGTCTGCGCCGAAGCGATCCACCGCTGCGCGGGCGAGACCGAGCGCCCCTTCGTGGCGATCAACTGCAGCGCGATCCCGAAGGATCTCATGGAGAGCGAGATCTTCGGCCATGTCCGCGGCGCCTTCACCGGGGCGACCGAGAACCGGCCGGGCGCGGCCGAGCTTGCCGATGGCGGCACCCTGTTCCTCGACGAGATCGCCGAGATGGACCTGGGGCTTCAGGCCAAGCTGCTGCGCTTCGTCCAGAGCGGCGCCGTGCGCCGCGTCGGCGGATCGAGCCTGAAACATGTGGACGTGCGGTTCATCTGCGCGACCAATCGCGACCCTTTCGCGGAAGTCGAGGCCGGCCGCTTCCGTGCCGATCTCTTCTACCGGCTGCACGTGCTGCCGATGCATCTGGCACCGCTAAGGGAGCGCCGCGAGGACATCCCACGCCTCGCCGAAGCGTTCCTTGCCCATTACGCCGCCGAGGAAGGCCGCGCCTTCCGCCGCTTCGATGCGAACGCGGCCGAACGGCTCACCGCCTATGACTGGCCGGGCAATGTCCGCCAGCTTCAGAACGTCATCCGGCGGATCGTCGTGCTTCACGATGGCGCCGCTGTCGATGCCTCGATGCTGCCCGACAATCTCCCGGCGACCGGGACGACGCGTCCGGCCGACATCGCGCCGATCATCGCCTCGCCGGCCCATGGGCCGCTGTCCAGCCCTACTGGGAACAGGAACGGCAGATCATCGAGACGGCGCTCGCCGCCTTCGACGGCAACATCGCGCGGGCGGCGGCGGCCCTCGAGATCAGCCCCTCGACCATCTACCGCAAGCGTCAGGCATGGCTCGGGCGCCTGAGCGCCTGAGCGCCTGAGCGCCTAGCGCGCGTCGAATTAGCTCTGATTTTCGCTTTTGCAAACATGGCCTTGCGCAGAACCGCGCGGGATTCGATCATGGCGCCCGAGAACGGCGCGGTGCGGCAACGGGCCGAGACGCGATCGGGGGTACGAAAAACATGACATTCACGGTCATCAGGCGAGCAGCCTGGACCACACTCGGCTTGGCCACCCTTGCCTTGTTCCTGTCACCGGCGCCACCGGCCGTTGCCGGCGAGATCGCCGATCAGGCGGCGCAGGCCGAAACGCTGTTGCAGAACGGCAAGGCTGCCGATGCACTGGCCACTTTCGACAAGGCGGCGGGTGCGTTCTGGGTTGCCTCTCCGCTGCAGACACGGGTGGCGGTCCTCGCCGACAAGGTGACAAGCTTCGCCAATTACGAGCCGCATGGCGACGCGCCGTACCATTCCGGCGACGACCTGATCGTTTATTTCGAGCCCTTCGGCTTCGGGTTCAGCAGCTCGAACGGGCTGTTCAAGGCCGCCATCGCGGTCGATGTCCTGATCCGTACGCCGGGCGGGCTGACGCTGGCGAAATCCGACGATTTCGGCCGGCTGGAATGGTCTGGCCGCAGCAAGATGCACGAGGTGCATGCGACGGTACGGTTTCCCCTGCCCGACCTGAAGCCCGGCGACTACGAGTTGTCGCTCACTCTTCGCGATCAGAACACGCCCAAGACGGACACGCTTGTCCTGCCGTTCGCGGTCGCCAAGTAGACGGGCCGGCGCCGGATCCGGCAACCCGACTTTCGCCACCTTTTTCGGGTTCCTGTCGTGCGGCGGCGGGCATGAGCCGGCCTCGTCTCAATCAACTTCATCTTGACAACCAGCAAGCGGCTTCCTAAATCGCTGGCGCGCTTAGCACTCACTGATGGGGAGTGCTAACAGACGATTGAAAACCAAGTCGACCCGAGCCGGGTCACGCCATCAAGAGGAAGCCAAACCCATGAAATTCCGCCCTCTTCACGACCGGGTGGTCGTACGCCGCGTCGAATCCGAAGAGAAGACGGCCGGCGGCATCATCATTCCCGACACCGCCAAGGAGAAGCCGCAGGAAGGCGAGATCGTTGGCGTCGGGCCCCGGTGCCCGTGACGAAAGCTGGCAAGCTCGTGCCGCTCGACGTCAAGGTCGGTGACCGCATTCTGTTCGGCAAGTGGTCGGGCACGGAAGTCAAGATCGACGGCGAAGACCTTCTGATCATGAAGGAATCCGACGTGATGGGTGTCATCGAAGGCAAGGCCGCGAGCCGCAAGGCCGCCTGACGCCTCCGCCGTTTCGATCACTCTACCAACACCCGAAAAGGACATACAGTAATGGCTGCCAAAGACGTACGTTTCTCGACGGATGCGCGCGACAAGATGCTGCGCGGCGTCGACATTCTCGCCAATGCCGTCAAGGTGACCCTCGGTCCGAAGGGCCGTAACGTCGTTCTCGACAAGTCGTTCGGCGCTCCGCGCATCACCAAGGACGGCGTCACCGTCGCCAAGGAGATCGAACTCGAGGACAAGTTCGAGAACATGGGCGCCCAGATGGTGCGCGAAGTGGCCTCGAAGACCAACGACATTTCCGGCGACGGCACCACCACCGCCACCGTGCTTGCTCAGTCGATCGTCAAGGAAGGCGCCAAGTCGGTTGCCGCCGGCATGAACCCGATGGACCTGAAGCGCGGCATCGACATGGCCGTCCACGAGGCGGTCAGGGACCTCGAGAAGCGCTCCAAGAAGATCAAGACCTCCGAAGAGATCGCCCAGGTTGGCACGATCTCGGCCAATGGCGAGCGCGAGATCGGCGACATGATCGCCAGCGCCATGCAGAAGGTCGGCAATGAGGGCGTGATCACGGTCGAGGAAGCCAAGGCGCTCGAGACCGAGCTCGAGGTCGTCGAAGGCATGCAGTTCGATCGCGGCTACCTCTCGCCCTACTTCGTCACCAACGCCGAGAAGATGATGACGGAGCTCGAGGATCCCTTCATCCTCCTCCACGAGAAGAAGCTCTCCAACCTTCAGGCGATGCTGCCGGTCCTGGAAGCTGTCGTTCAGTCGGCCAAGCCGCTCCTGATCATCGCCGAGGACGTCGAGGGCGAGGCGCTTGCCACGCTCGTCGTCAACAAGCTGCGCGGCGGCCTCAAGGTCGCGGCCGTCAAGGCGCCGGGCTTCGGTGATCGCCGCAAGGCCATGCTCGAGGACATCGCCGTCCTCACCGGCGGCCAGGTGATCTCGGAAGACATCGGCATCAAGCTTGAGAACGTGACCCTGCAGATGCTCGGCCGCGCCAAGAAGGTGTCGATCTCCAAGGAGAACACCACCGTCGTCGACGGTGCCGGCAAGAAGAAGGAGATCGAGGGCCGGATCAACCAGATCAAGGCCCAGATCGAGGAGACCACCTCCGATTACGATCGCGAGAAGCTGCAGGAGCGGCTGGCCAAGCTCGCCGGCGGCGTCGCCGTGATCCGCGTTGGCGGTGCGACCGAGGTCGAGGTGAAGGAGAAGAAGGACCGCGTCGACGACGCCCTCAACGCCACCCGCGCGGCGGTCGAGGAAGGCATCGTTCCAGGCGGCGGCGTTGCCCTGCTGCGCACCCGCAAGGCGGTCGACAAGGTGAAGTCGGACAACCCCGACGTCCAGGCCGGTATCAACATCGTCCTGCGCGCGCTCGAGGCGCCGATCCGCCAGATCGTCCAGAATGCGGGCGTCGAAGGCTCGATCGTCGTCGGCAAGCTTCTGGAGAACAAGTCCGACACCTTCGGCTTCGACGCGCAGACCGAGACGTACAAGGACATGGTCACGGCCGGCATCATCGACCCGACCAAGGTCATCCGTACGGCCCTCCAGCACGCCGCGTCGGTGGCCGGCCTTCTGGTCACCACCGAGGCCATGGTCGCCGAGCATCCGAAGCAGGAAGCGGCTGCGGCCATGCCCGGTGGCGGCGGCATGGGTGGCATGGGCGGAATGGGCGGCATGGACTTCTAGATCCCGCCTCCCCTCAGCGAATACGGAAAGGCCGCCCTTTGGGCGGCCTTTCTTTTTGCGTTGACGTCCCACATTACCAAGCCGTCATCTGCCGGAAAGGCTCCCGATAGGCGGCAACGGCAATAGTCCCGCCAAGCGCCGCCGTCGGCGCCGGGTGACCTGAATGTCGAAAATCCGAGCAGCTCTCGCCGAATTCTTCCGTATCGGCCTTCCCTATTTCCGCAGCACCGACCGCAAGTGGGGCCTGATCCTGCTCGGCGCCGTGATCGTGCTGCAGCTCGTTTCCGTCGGTCTCGACGTTCTGTTCAACTACTGGAACAAGAACTTCTACAACGCACTCCAGCAGAAGGACTGGCAGACCTTCATTCACCAGCTCGGCGTGTTCTCGGTCCTCGCCGCGATCTACATCGTCAATGCCGTCTACCAGCTCTACCTGCAGCAATGGCTGCAGATCCGCTGGCGGCGCTGGATGAATGACAGCTACCTCGCCCGCTGGCTGAAGAGGGCGGCGCATTATCGCATGCGGCTGCTCGGCAACCCCGCGGACAACCCGGACCAACGGATCGCCGACGACATCGACATGTTCATCTCCTCGACGCTGTCGATCGGTGTCGGGCTGCTGGGCTCGATCGTCAGCCTGTTCTCGTTCGTCGTCATCCTGTGGACGCTCTCGGCCTCGACGCCGCTCGACCTTTTCGGCAAGAACTTCAACATTCCCGGCTATCTCGTCTGGGCGGCGCTGATCTATGCGGTGATCGGGACCTGGGTGACGCATCTCGTCGGTCGCCCGCTGATCTTCCTCAACTACGAGCAGCAGCGTTTCGAGGCGGACTACCGCTTCTCGCTGGTGCGGCTGCGCGAAAACTCGGAAGAAATCGCGCTGCTCGAGGGCGAGGCGGCCGAAGACGAGCGGCTGCGCGGCCGGTTCAGCAGTGTCGTGTCGAACTGGTACGCCATCATGCGCCGGCAAAAGAAGCTGACCTTCCTGACGGCCGGCTATTCCCAGCTCGCAATCATCTTCCCATTCGTCGTCGTCAGCCCTCTCTATTTCTCCGGCGCGATGGAGCTTGGCGGGCTGACACAGACCGCCTCCGCCTTCGGCCAGGTGCAGGGGGCTCTCTCCTTCTTCGTTTCGGCCTACACCGCGATCGCAAACTGGAAGGCCGTGCTCGACCGGCTGTCCGGCTTCGAGACCTCGATCGGCCGGGCGACCGCGCTGGCCGATGCCGGGCCAAGGATCGAACCGCGGGCGGAGGAAAAGCCGCAAATGGTCGTCAACGGCCTCGTCGTCGCCCTGCCCGACGGAACGGAGATCGTCCGCGTGCCGGAACTCTCGGTCGCGGCCGGCGACCGGGTGCTGGTCACAGGGCCGACAGGCGCCGGCAAGACAAGTCTTTTCCGCGCGCTTGGCGGCGCCTGGCCATTCGGCGTCGGCTCGATCGTCGTACCGGAGGGCGCACGCGTGCTCGTCCTGCCGCAACGCGCCTATCTGCCGCTCGGGCCATTGAAGGGCGCCCTCACCTATCCACAGCCGGCGGACGCCTTTTCGCGCGAGGACCTGACCGAGGTGCTCAAGATGACCGGGCTCGGCCACCTGGTCGAGCGACTCGACGAGAACAGTCAATGGTCCTACCAGCTCTCCGGCGGCGAGCAGCAGCGGATCGGACTCGCCCGGGCGCTCCTGCAAAGGCCCGACTGGCTGTTCCTCGACGAGGCGACGAGCGCCCTCGACGAGGAGTCCGAGGCGCGGCTCTATCACCTCCTGATCGAGCGCCTGCCGCAAACCGCGATCGTCTCGATCGGCCACCGTTCCAGCCTGACCGGCTTCCACCGGCGCTTCTTCCACCTGGAGCCGGATCCTATAAGCGGCGGCCACGCCCTGCTGCCATCGGCTGGAGCGCAGAGCATCACGTAGAACAGATCGTCGTTTGTCCAGCGCGGCGAGGCGCTCCCGTCCATTGCTTTCGCTGCAAATTCGGACGGAGAACCGATCTCTTCTCTCTCGGCAATTGCTCGAGACCATCGTCAAGCGGAGCCAGCGAGGCTAAAGTCGGCGCCAGCACAATTTATTCGTGGGGTGCCCGACATGAATCGCCTGTCCCTTCTAGCTGCCGCGACCGCTCTCGTCCTTTCTCTCGGGGCGGCTGCGGCCGCCGAACTGCCCGACCTCGGCGGGCGGACGATCGTCGCGGTCACCGAGAACGCCTACACGCCGCTGAACTTCGCCGACCCGAAGACCGGCAAGGGCATCGGCTGGGAATATGACGCCTTCAATGAGATCGCCAAGCGGCTGAACGCCAAGGTCGACTGGAAGCTGTCGAGCTGGGACACGATGATCCAGGCGGTGCGCGAGGGCCAGTTCGACGTCGGCATGGACGGCATCACCATCACCGACGAGCGCAAGAAGCAGGTCGATTTCTCCAACCCCTACATGGTCTCCGAGCAATACATGCTGGTGCGCGCCGACGAGAACCGCTTCACCGACGCCAAGTCCTTCGCCGCCAATGCGGACCTCCTGGTCGGCGCGCAGTCCGGCACGACCAATTTCTACGCCGCCGTCTACGACGTGCTCGACGGCGACGAGAGCAATCCGCGGATCAAGCTGTTCGACACGTTCGGCGCCTCGGTGCAGGCGCTGAAGGCTGGCGATGTCGATCTGGTGCTGATGGACAAGACTTCGGCGGCCGGCTACATGGGCGCCTCGCCCAATTCCTTCAAGATCGTCGGCAAGCCGCTCGGCACGGAGGAATTCGGTTTCATCTTCAAGCAGGGCTCGGACCTTGTCGCGCCGGTCAACGCCGCCATCCAGTCGATGAAGGACGATGGCACGATCGACAAGCTGAACCAGAAATGGTTCTACGAATACAATGCCAGAAAGTGAGGCGCTGAGCGGGCTCCGGCGCGTCTGATGACCGACGCAGGAGCGCCGCCCAAGGCGCGCCGCGAAGTCCCCTACTGGCTGCTGGCGACGATCCTGCTCGGTGTCCTGTTTGCCTGGCTGATCGTCACCAATGGCGACTATGCGATCATCTTCCAGGCGCTGCGCCGGGGCGTCTTCACGACCCTATGGGTGACGGTCGTCGCCTTCGCGCTTGCCGCCGCGCTCGGGCTGGTCGTGGCGCTCGGGCGCATCTCGCGCTTTCGGATCCTGCGCGAGGTCGCGACCTTCTATGTCGAGATCGTTCGCGGGATTCCCGTGCTGGTGCTGCTTTACTACGTCGCCTTTGTCGGCGCGCCGCAGCTCGTCGCCCTGTGGAACTGGGCGCTAGCCCGGCCGATCGAATTCGGCCTCGCGCCGGAGATGAGCGTACGCGGCTTCGACATGACCTGGCGGGCGATCTTCGCCCTGATGGTGAGCTATTCGGCCTATCTCGCCGAAATCTTCCGCGCCGGCATCGAGGCGGTGCCGAAGCCTCAGGTCGAGGGCGCCTACGCGCTCGGCCTGTCGCGCTTTCTGACGTTTCGCCTTGTGGTCCTGCCGCAGGCGATCCGCACGGTGCTGCCGCCGCTCGGCAACGACTTCGTGGCCATGATCAAGGATTCGGCGCTGGTCTCGGCGCTCGGCGTCCAGGACATCACCCAACTCGGCAAGGTCTATTCGGCCTCAACCTTCCTCTTCTTCGAGACCTACAACGTCGTCGCCTTCCTCTACCTGGTCATGACGATCGGCCTGTCGCTGATGGTGCGCGGGCTGGAGCGGCGGCTGAAGGCCAAGGGCTGGGTCGGGACGTGAGGCTGATTTCTTCCGGGATTTCGGACAGAAAAGTAGCGTCCGCTTCTCCTACAATGGCTCCGATCAGCCGACAATGACGATGTGCAGCGCGCGGGGGCCGTGGGCGCCGAGCAGGATCTTCTGCTCGATGTCGCCCGAACGCGACGGGCCGGTGATCATGTTGACCGTGCGCGGCATGGCGCCCTTGCCGTAGCGCTCGCGCAGGCTGTCCCAGACCGTCTCGTAGTCGCCGGCGACGTCTTCCGCCTTGAGCACGACGATGTGGGTCTCGGGAAGGAAGTTGAGGGTCGTCGGATTGTCCGGACCGGAGGTCAAGATCAGCGTACCGCTCTCGGCGACGGCGGCGCTGGCGTGGCTGACCGAAATCGGATCATGGCCGTCGGACGGGCCGTGCGTCACCTCGATCTGCGTCTGGTCCCAGGGCATGCCGGCGAGCAGCGGATCGGCGCCGATGCGGATATTGGCGGGCAGGTTCCTGGCCCTGAGATATTCCGCGACCGCCTGGGGCACCGCACCGGCGTCGGCGACCTCGGCCACGGTCGCCGACCATTTCTCCGCCAGGCTCTTGAAGAGCGCGACGCGCGCGGCCGGATCGAGATGGCCGCGCTCGGGAATGATGCCGCGCGGCGCGTCCTTCAGGCGCGCGGCGACGACAGCGCGGCGCTCGGCCTCCTTGCCATCGACGCCGAGCGAGCGGCGGATCTTGCCGAAGATGGCCTCGCGCCCGCTCATGCCGCCTTCTCCCGTTCCTTCCACATCTGCTGGAAGGTCTTGCCCGATGTCGGCACGGGGAAGTCGCGATGCTTCGTCCATCCGCCGGCGAGCGGCAGGCTGTGGAAGCGGCCCTTGCCGTAGCCGAGATTGCCGAGCACCCGCGCCGCCCAGCGTGTGGCGAACTGGTAGAGACGCGGGCGCTTGGCGAACCAGGCCCACACACCCAGCCCCCAGCGCATGGTCGAGGGAGTCAGGTGGCGCTCGAACTCGCGCTCGCGCCAGTGCCGCATCATCTTCGGCAGCGGAATGCGCATCGGGCACACGCTCTCGCAGCGACCGCAGAAGCTCGAGGCGTTGGGCAGGTGGCCGGCCTTGTCGACGCCGATCAGGGAGGGCGTCAGCACGGCGCCCATCGGGCCGGGATAGACCCAGCCATAGGCGTGGCCGCCGACCTCCTGATAGACCGGGCAATGGTTCATGCAGGCGCCGCAGCGGATGCAGCGCAGCATGTCCTGGAACTGCGAGCCGAGCATCGAGGAGCGGCCATTGTCGAGGATGACGACATGGTACTCCTCGGGCCCGTCTGGATCCTGCTGGCCGGCGCGGCCCGGTGGAGAAGGTCGTATAGACCGACATGTCCTGGCCGGTCGCGGACCGGGCGAGCAGCCGCAGGATCTGGCTGACGTCGTTCAGCGTCGGAGTGATCTTCTCGATCGTCGCCAGCACGATGTGGATGCGCGGCAGGATCTGGGTGAGGTCGCCATTGCCCTCATTGGTGACGATGACCGAGGTGCCGGTCTCGGCGATGAGGAAATTGGCGCCGGTGATGCCGACATCGGCGGCGAGGAACCGCTCGCGCAGCACGCCGCGCGCCTCGCCGAGCAGCGATGTCGGCTCGCTCAGGTCACGGTCCGCCGGCAGGTCGGTATGGGCATGACGGAAGTCGGCCTCGATCTGCTGCTGAGTGACATGCACGGCCGGCGCGATGATGTGGCTCGGCGGCTCATGACGGAGCTGGATGATGTATTCGCCGAGATCGGTCTCGACCGGCGTGACGTCGTTTTCCTCGAGATACTCGTTGAGGCCGATCTCCTCGGCCACCATCGACTTGCCCTTGGTCACCGTCCTGGCGTCGACCGAGCGGCAGATGTCGAGGATCTGGGCACGGGCGTCCTCGGCCGTCTCGGCATAGTGGACGTGACCACCGGCGGCCCGCACCTTCTCCTCATAGGCCTCGAGATAGAGGTCGAGATGAGCGAGTGTGTGGTTCTTGATGTCTCGCGCATTGTCGCGCAGGGACTCGAACTCGGGCAGTTCGGCGGCCGCCTTGAGGCGCTTGTCGATAAAGCCGGAACGGACATGGCGCAGCGCCTGCTGCAATTGCTCGTCGTGCAGGGCGCGGCGCGCGTTTTCCTTGAAGGCTGGCGAAGCGATATCCATGACGCGTCACCCGGCCTCGCCAATCGGCGGCGTTTCGGTCATATCGGCCAGCACCTCGGCGACGTGGCGCACGGATACCTCTATGCCCTGGCGCTGCAGCTTGCCGGCCATGTTCATTAGGCAACCAAGATCGCCGGCCAGACACCATATCCGCCCCGCTTTCGGCGATCGCCTTGGTCTTCTTCTCGACAATGGCGTTGGAGATGTCGGGATATTTGACGCAAAAGGTGCCGCCGAAGCCGCAGCAGACGTCGGCCTCGGCAAGTTCGGTGAGCGCCAGCCCCTTGACCGATTTCAGCAGGCGCCGCGGCTGGTCGCGGATGCCGAGCTCACGCAGGCCGGAGCAGGAATCGTGATAGGTGACGGTGCCGGAGAAGGCGGCCTCGACGTCCCTGACGCCGCGCACGTCGGTGAGGAAGCTGACGAGTTCGTGGACCTTCGAGGAGAAGGCCTTCGCCCGTTCGTGCCATTCATCGTCCTCGGCGAAGAGGTCCGCGTAGTGGAGCTTCAGCATGCCGGCGCAGGAACCGGACGGCGCAACCACATAGTCGTAGGGTTCAAAAGCCGCGATCACCTGCCGGGCGATTGCCGCGGTGTCCTTCCGGTCGCCAGAATTGTAGGCGGGCTGGCCGCAACAGGTCTGGCTGGCGGGCACCTCGACGTTGCAGCCGGCGGCTTCGATCAGTTTCACCGCGGCGAAGCCGATGCTCGGCCGCAGCAGATCGACAAGGCAGGTGACGAACAACCCGACCCTGGGGCGGCTATTGCTGTTTTCCGGCATTTGCGTTTCCGAGACCCTTTCCCGAGGTCGATAGCAGGCGAAGCGCGGCGAGATCAACTCGCATCATGCGTTGCC
This sequence comes from uncultured Alphaproteobacteria bacterium, assembly GCA_963812285.1. GTDB lineage: Bacteria > Pseudomonadota > Alphaproteobacteria > Rhizobiales > Kaistiaceae > CAVSRC01. The sequence continues at coordinate 76,666 of CAWEUR010000044.1, forward strand.
GATCGCCCCGGATCGCAAGGCAACCACGACCGATAAGTCAAACGGCTGATTGAGGGATGCGTAGCGGCGCAGCCCGGCTGCCGAACTCGCGCAACGCACACGCGAACAACCGCTCCCGCGGCTATTTCGAGGTGGCGCCCTTCTGGTTGCCGTCGGCGTCGAACCGCTCCAGATAGGCAATGACATCGGCGATGTCCTGGTCGCGATCGAGACCGCGGAAGGTCATGCGCACGCCGGGAATGAAGCCGCGGGGATCATGGAGATACTTGGTGAGAGTCCCCTCGTCCCAGGTGATGCCCGACTTCTTGAGGGCGGGCGAATAGGGGTAGTCCGGCAGGGATGCGGCCTTGCGGCCGACAACGCCATTGAGTTCCGGTCCGACCACCGTGTGCGCGCCCGGCCCGATTCGATGGCAGGAAAGGCACTTCTTGAAGATACGAGCGCCAGTCTGGGCGTTGCCGGCGGCCTGAGCGGATGATGCGACGAGGGTCAGGAGGCCAAGCGCGGCCGCGAAAGTCACAATATGGGAGGGCATGGATGCTAGTCTCGAATGGCTGCGGAAGGGCTCTTCAGTCGATCATTGCGCACCGCCGCCGAAAGTCGATGGGGTGCGACGACGGGTCCGAGTTTGACATGACCTGTCGGAGGCGGTTGGAAATGCATTATCATGTCCGCGGGACACGGTGAATGCCAGGGAAAGGGGAGCGAACGATGTCGGCCATCGCCATGCCGGCGCCGGATCAGGGAATTCTGGCCAGGCGCGACGAGATCGCGGAGGGCCTGCGCGGCATCGTCGGCGAAGCGCATGTCATCGCCAGCGAGGACGAGCGCCGGGCCTATGAGACCGATGCGCTGACCGCCTATCGCGCGGTACCGCTGGCTGTCGTGCTTCCCGGCTCGACTGAAGAAGTCTCGGCGGTCCTGAAATTCCTCGGCGAGGCCAAGGTCAAGGTCATCGCCCGCGGCGCCGGAACGTCGCTCTCGGGCGGTGCGCTGCCCTCCCCCGACGCGGTGGTGCTCGGCCTCGCCCGCATGAACCGCATCCTGTCGATCGACTATGACAACCGGGTCGCGACGGTGGAAGCGGGCGTCACCAATATCAACATCACCAACGCGGTTTCGCACAAAGGCTTCTTCTACGCCCCCGATCCGTCGAGCCAGCTCGCCTGCACCATCGCCGGCAACATCGCCATGAATTCCGGCGGGGCGCATTGCCTCAAATACGGGGTCACCACCAACAACGTGCTCGGCGTGAAGCTGGTGACCATAGACGGCTCAATCATCGAACTTGGCGGCAGTCATCTCGATGCCGCCGGCTACGATCTCCTCGGCCTCGTGGTCGGCTCCGAAGGCCAACTCGGCGTCGTCACCGAAGCGACGGTGCGGATCCTGCGCGCGGCGGAAGCGACGCGGCCGATGATGATGGGCTTCGCCACGGCGGAGGCGGCCGGCGGCTGCGTCGCCGCCATCATCGCTTCCGGGATCATTCCCGTCGCGATCGAATATATGGACCGACCCGCGATCAAGGTCTGCGAGGCCTTCGCCCATGCCGGCTATCCGCTGGATGTCGAGGCACTGCTCATCATCGAGGTCGAAGGATCGGAGACGGAAATCGCCGACCTGATCGAGCGGATCGAGACGATCGCCGCACGGTTCGAGCCGGCGACCATGAAGGTCTCGCAATCGGAAGCCGAAAGTGCGGCGATCTGGCGAGGCCGCAAGGCCGCCTTCGGCGCCATGGGCCGCATTTCCGACTATATGTGCATGGACGGCGTGATCCCGACCGGGCGCCTGCCGGAAGTGTTGCGGCGGGTATCGGAAATCTGCGCCGGCTACGGTCTGGCTGTCGCCAATATCTTTCATGCCGGCGACGGCAATCTGCATCCGCTCATCCTCTATGACGTCAACAAGCCGGAGGAGCTCGAAAAAGCGGAGCACGCCGGCGCGGATGTGCTGAAACTCTGCGTCGAGGTGGGCGGCTGTCTGACGGGCGAGCACGGCGTCGGCATCGAGAAGCGCGACCTGATGCGCTTCCAGTTCTCCGACACCGATCTCGGCCAGCAGATGCGCCTGAAGAGCGTCTTCGACCCCGACTGGCTGCTCAATCCGGCCAAGGTATTTCCGCTCGATGGGCGGCCGGTTCCGGCGGCGTAAGACCAGAGTGCATGATTGCTCCTGAGGACAAGAATGGGCGGTGTCCGTGATCGGACAGGGAGGCTGGAATGGAACGGATACGCATTACCCAACACGGCTCGATCGGCCTTGCATGGTGTGCCGGCTGGCTCTTCACCATCGGCTATCTGAAGCTGACTTTCTGGCAGGGCGTGCTGGCAATCATCCTTTGGCCCTACGACCTCGGCGTTCATTTCGCGCCGGTGCCGGCCTGATCGCGGCGCCATGACGAAGGCTCCCGACAATGCGCACGGCCATGCCGGCCGGACCCGGTTCCTCGCGGCGTGATACGGCAATGAACGATGCCATCCAGCCCTCAGACGAGGAAGATGTGGCCGCGATCGTCGCGGACCTCGCCTCGCGCAAGGTGCCCATTTCCATTGCCGGCGGCGGGACGCGAGCCGGCCTCGGACGACCGATCCAGACCGCCACCGCCATGAATACTGGCCACCTTGCCGGCATCACGCTCTATGAGCCGACCGAACTCGTCCTGTCGGCGCGCGCCGGCACGCCGCTCAGCACGGTCGAGAACCTTCTTGCCGAGCACGGTCAGCGGCTTCCCTTCGAGCCGCCGGACTATCGCTCGCTCTATGGCAGCGAGGGCGAGCCGACGATCGGCGCGGTCGCCGCCGCCAATCTCTCCGGCCCGCGACGCATCATGGCGGGCGCGGCGCGGGACAGCCTCATTGGCCTGCGGGTCGTCACCGGCCGCGGCGAGATCGTGAAGTCCGGCGGGCGGGTCATGAAGAACGTCACCGGATATGATCTCGTCAAGTTCCTCTCCGGCTCCTACGGCACGCTCGGCATTCTGACCGAGGTAACCTTCAAGGTTCTGCCCGTGCCGGAAACCGAGGCGACTCTGGTCCTTGCGGGCCTCGACGATCGCAAGGCGATCGCCGCGCTGACGGCCGCGTTGGGCTCGCCCTACTCGGTCACGGGCGCCGCGCATCTCCACGCCATCGAAGGCAAGTCGCGGACCCTCCTGCGCATCGACGGCTTCGAGCGCTCGGTCGCCGATCGCGCCGCCCGGCTGCAGACGCTTCTCGCCCGCTTCGGCTCGGTCGACGTCCTGCCGCGCGGCATGTCGGAAACGGTCTGGCACGCGGTGCGCGACCTCGACGCCCTGGCGGCGGAGCGCAGCACGCCGATCTGGCGCCTGTCGGTCAAGCCGAGCGAGGCCCCCGATATCGCCGAGACGATCGGCCGCTCACTTGAATGCCGCATCCTCTACGACTGGGGTGGTGGCCTGATCTGGCTCGCCGGCGGCAAGGGCGCGGACGCCGGCGCGACGATCATCCGCGAAGCCGTGGGTGCGCGCGGTGGCCACGCCACGCTCGTGCGCGCGCCCGACAACGTGCGCAACGTTGTCGAAGTGTTCGAGCCGCCGGCGCCAGCCGTCATGACGCTGACCCGCAAGCTCAAGGAGAGCTTCGACCCGGCCGGCATCCTCAATCCCGGCCGCATGTATGCCGGCGTGTGACCATGCAGACTAATTTCACCCTCGCCCAACTTGCCGATCCCGACATCGCCACCTCGGAGAAGATCCTCCGCTCCTGCGTCCATTGCGGGTTCTGCACCGCCACCTGCCCGACCTATGTGCTGCTCGGCGACGAGCTCGACAGTCCGCGCGGGCGCATCTACCTCATCAAGGACATGCTGGAGAACGGCAAGCCGGCGAATGCGGACGTCGTCAAGCATGTCGACCGCTGCCTCTCCTGCCTCGCCTGCATGACCACCTGCCCGTCCGGCGTCGACTACATGCATCTCGTCGACCATGCGCGCGCCCATATCCACAAGACCTATCGCCGCCCGCTTGCCGACCGCTTCATGCGCGGGCTGCTGGCGCACGTGCTGCCCTATCCGAGACGCTTTCGCGCCGCGGTCGCGGCCGGCTTCTTCGCGCGTCCCTTGGCCGGGCTCATGCGGATGGTCGGCCTCAAGCGGCTGGGCGCCATGCTCAGGCTGTCGCCAACCAAGTTGCCGCCGCGTTCGGCGACGGAGCGGCCGGGCGTGTTTCCGGCTGTCGGCAAGCGGCGCGGCCGGGTCGCGCTGCTGAGGGGATGCGCGCAATCGGTGCTCGATCCCGGCATCAACGAGGCCGCGATCCGGCTCCTCACCCGGCACGGCGTCGAGGTGGTCATCGCCCGCGGCGAGGCCTGTTGCGGCGCGCTGGTCCACCATATGGGGCGGAGCGAGGACGCGCATCGATCGGCGCGGCGCAATGTCGACGCCTGGGTCGCCGAGATGGACGGAGACGGGCTCGACGCGATCCTGGTGACGACGTCCGGCTGCGGCACGACGGTCAAGGATTACGGCTTCATGCTGCGCGGCGAGCCGGCCTATACCGACAAGGCCGAGCGGGTCTCGGCGATCGCCAAGGACATCTCCGAATACCTGGACACCCTCGACCTTCCAATGCCCGAGTCGCCGTCGGGCATTGCGGTCGCCTATCACGCCGCCTGTTCGCTGCAGCACGGACAGCAGGTCAAGACGACGCCGAAGTCACTGCTGACCCGCGCCGGCTTCGTCGTCTCGGAGCCGGCGGAGGGGCATCTGTGCTGCGGCTCGGCCGGCACCTACAACATACTTCAGGCCGACATCGCGGGGCAGTTGCGGACACGCAAGGTCGCCAATATCGAGGCGACCGGCGCATCGGTAGTCGCCGCCGGCAATATCGGCTGCCTGACCCAGATCGCCGAGGGCACGGACCTGCCGGTGGTCCATACCGTCGAACTGCTCGACTGGGCCTATGGCGGGCCGAAGCCGGAGCGGCTGGCGAAACTCTGATCCGCCTGCCCTCTCCGGCTCCGAGGCATCAGCCTAGCAATATCGCTCCGGCCCGATGGTCTGCGCGTCCGAGTAGCGATCGCCCCAGGCAAAGCCGGTTGGCAGGATCTTTTCGATCTCAGCCATGTCCGCCTCGCTCAATGTGATCGAGGCGGCCTTCACGTTCTCCTCCAGATGCGCCGGAGAACGGGTGCCCGGGATTGGCACGATGTTGTCGCCGCGATGCAGCGTCCAGGCGATGGCCAGCGAAGCCGGGGCATGGCCGCGCTCGCGCGCATAGGCGTTGAAGCGGGCGACGGCCTCGGCATTGTGAGCGAAATTGGGCTCCAAGAAGCGTGGATTGTTGAGGCGGAAGTCGCCTTCGCCGAATTTGGCCGGATCCGGCAGGGGATCGGAGAAGATGCCGCGCCCCACCGGCGAGAAGGCGACGAAGGTCGTGCCGAGCTCGCGGCAGGTCTCGATCATGCCGAGATCGGGCAGCCGGGTCCAAAGCGAATATTCGCTCTGCACGGCCATGATCGGATGGACGGCGCTCGCCCGGCGCAGCGAATAGGGTGCGATCTCCGAGAAGCCGATGCCGAGGATCTTGCCCTCTTCCTTGAAGCGCACCAGCGTGCCGACGACGTCCTCGATCGGCCGCACCTGTTCGCGCCGGTGAATGTAGTAGAGATCGACATGGTCGGTGCCGAGCCGCCTCAGCGACCCTTCGAGGCATTCGCGCAGATGTTCGGGCGAATTGTCGAAGCTGCGCGGCGGCCCGCGCTTGATGCCGCCCTTGGTGGCGATATGCAGGCGGTCGCGGACGGGATGGTCCTTGAGGAAGGCGCCGATCACCTCCTCGGACTCGCCGGCGCCATAGACGTTCGAGGTGTCGAAATGGGTGACGCCGAGTTCGACCGCTCGGGCCAGCGTCCGGTGGCTCTCCGCGCGGTCGGTCGGCGCCGTAGAAGCCGGCAAAACTCATGCAGCCAAGGCCGACGGCGCCCACCATCGGGCCATCGGCGCCCATTCTTCGCTCTTGCATGGATCAATTCCTGGATTGTGCGGAAGTCGATGAGAAGCGGCCGCCAGACGGCGCCAACCTTTCATACCCCGTCGGCGGCGCGGGATCAAAACGCAGCCCACGGAAGACGAGGCGCCCGGAGGGTTTGATGTTGGCCTTCCGCCGTGCCACAAGGGGCGATCCGCGCACGCGATGCCGTCTGAAGGCTGGTTCAGCCGGTACCTGCCAGTGCCAAACATCAGATTTCGAGCAGCAGAACGGAGATGGGGATGTCCGCCGTCGAAACGAGTGTGAAAGTGCCCGGTGTCGAGATCAGGGGTCCTTGGGGTTCGCGCTACGAGGAGATCCTCAACGACGAGACGGTGACCTTCCTCGCCGACCTGCACCGCAAGTTCAATCCTTCCCGCCTGCGCCTTCTGAAGCTGCGCGAGGAGCGCCAGAAGCGGCTCGACGACGGAGCCCTGCCCGACTTCCTGCCCGAGACCAAGGACGTGCGCGACGGTGACTGGAAGATCGCGCCGCTGCCGGCCGACCTCCTCGATCGGCGGGTGGAGATCACCGGACCGACCGACAGGAAGATGGTCATCAATGCGCTGAACTCCGGCGCCAAGGTGTTCATGACCGACTTCGAGGACGCCAATTCGCCGACCTGGGCGAACATGATCGAAGGCCAGATCAACCTGAAGGATCGCTGGGCCGGGACCATCGACTTCACTGACCCGACCTCCGGCAAGGACTACAAGCTCGCCGACAAGCCGGCGGTGCTTCTCGTCCGCCCGCGCGGCTGGCATCTGCTCGAGGAGCATCTGGTCGTCGACGGCCAGCCGATGTCCGGCTCGCTCTTCGACTTCGGCCTCTATTTCTACCTCAACGCCAAGACGCTGCTCGCCAAGGGCACCGGCCCCTATTTCTACCTGCCGAAGATGGAAAGCCATCTGGAAGCGCGGCTGTGGAACGAGGTCTTCACGCATGCCGAGGCGACGGTCGGCGTGCCGCATGGTGTCATCAAGGCGACGGTTCTGATCGAGACCCTGCCGGCCGCCTTCGAGATGGACGAGATCATCTACGAATTGCGCGACCACATGGCCGGCCTCAATTGCGGGCGCTGGGACTACATCTTCTCCTTCATCAAGACGCTGAGGAACAAGCCGGAATTCCTGTTGCCCGATCGTGGCCAGGTGGTCATGGGCAAGGCTTTCCTCAAGGCCTATTCGGAGCTTCTGATCAAGACCTGCCATCGCCGTGGCGCCTTCGCCATGGGCGGCATGGCGGCGCAGATCCCGGACCGCCGCAACGAGGAAATCAACAAGCAGGCCTTCGCCAAGGTCACGGCCGACAAGGAACGCGAGGCCAAGGCCGGCCATGACGGCACCTGGGTCGCGCATCCCGACCTCGTGCCGGTCGCGCAGGCCGTATTCGACGAGGTGATGCCGCAGCCGAACCAGCTCGACCGCATGCGTGAGGATGTCAAGATCGGGCAGAAGGACCTGCTCGAGGTGCACGAGGGCACGCGCACCGAGGCGGGTCTGCGCGAGAACATCCGCGTCGGTGTCCAGTACATCGAAGCCTGGCTGCGCGGACGCGGCGCAGTGCCGCTCTACAACCTCATGGAGGATGCGGCGACGGCCGAAATCAGCCGCTCGCAGATCTGGCAGCAGCTCCACTTCAACGCCACGCTCGACGACGGCCAGCAGGTGACCGCCGAACTCTTCGAGAGGTGCCTCGGCGAGGAGATGGAGCGGGTCAAGGGCGAGATCGGCGCGGAAGCCTACGCGGCCGGCCGCTTTCCGGAGGCGATCGAGCTCTTCCGGACGATGTCGACCGCGCCGACCCTGTCGGCCTTCCTGACGCTGCCGGCCTACCGGCTGATCATCTAGGGCGCAGCGCCCCGAACAGAGCGCGGCGCCGGCCGGTCAGCCGGCGCCATCGCCGCTATGAACGGCCGAGCGCAGCGGCCGCTCTTCCATCATCACGATGAAGAACAGGGCGAGCGCCTGGACGATGGCAGCGGCGAGGAAGACGCCACTGAAGACATGGGCGAAATCGACGCCCGATTGCGGGCCGTTGGAGATGATCGCCTGGACCGAAGCGAGACTCGAATCCGAGACCGCGCCGGCGAGGAAGATCGCGCCAAAGCCGGCGACATGGATCGCGCCGCCGAGCGAGCGGAAGAAGTTGAGCACGCCGGTCGCCGTACCGATCTGAAAGATCGGCACGGCATTCTGCACGCTGGTCGTCGTGACCGGGAAGATCGTGCCGATCCCCATGCCGATGATGGCCAGAATCGCCTCCACCGCGGGAACCGGCAGCGTTGCCGGCAGGAAGGCGAAGATCAGCGTCACACTCGTGCTGAAGATGAGGCCAAAGACCGGCGCGCGCTTGTAGTGCTCGACCCGGGCCATGAAGCGGCCGGTGATTGTGGCGCCGGTCACGGTGCCGCCCATCAGGGCAATGAGCGCGACGCCCGATTCCGCCGCTGAAAGGCCGAGCACCGCCTCGAAGTAAAGCGGCACATAGACCGACAGCCCGACCATGGCGCCGACTCCGAAGAACGTGGCCCCAACACCGAAGCGCACCACCGGATTGCTGAGCGTATCGAGCGGGATGAAGGGCTCAGGCGCCGTCGCCAGGCGGAACGCGAAGAGCACCCAGATGGCGGCGGAGCCCACCAGGAGCCCGATGATCTGCGGCGACTTCCAGGCATAGGTGGTGCCACCCCAGGTCAGAGCCACCAGAAGCGCAACCGTGGCGACGATCATCAGTAACGCGCCGAGGAGATCGATCTGGTGCTTGCGCTCGTGCCGGGGAAGCAGCTTCAGCACCCGGTTGGTCATGAAATAAGCGACAAGGCCGATCGGCAGGTTGATCCAGAAGATGAAAGACCAGTGGAGCGCTTCGGCAAAGAAGCCGCCGAGCACCGGGCCGGCGATCGAGGACGTCACGAAAACGCTAGCGAAATAGGCTTGGTAGCGGCCGCGCTCACGCGGTGCGATGATGTCGCCGATAATAGTCTGGGCAAGCGAGATCAGGCCGCCGCCACCGAGGCCCTGCAGGGCCCGCGCGGCGATGAGGACATAGATGTCGCGCGACAGGGCCGAGGCGACCGATCCGCCGAGAAAGACCAGGATGGCGATCAGCAGCATGACCCGCCGGCCATGAACGTCGCTGAGCTTGCCGTAGAGCGGCGTCACCGCGGTCGAGGTCAGCAGATAGGCCGTGACCACCCATGAGAGATTCTGGACGTCATGGAGTTCCCGGCCGATCGTCGGCAGCGCCGTGGCGACGATGGTCTGGTCGAGCGCGCCAAGGAACATGGCAAGCACCAGCCCCAGGAGAATCAGTCGGATTTGCGCGTGAGTAAGAGCGGATCCGCCCCGGTCGACAGTCTGATCCATGTGTTTTCGCAAAAAGAGCCGCCGCCGTGAAAGCCGTCGCGAAACGAAGCGGATGGCGGGCAAGACAAGAAGCGCGTTGAGATTAGCAGATTGTCTGCGCTCGCTCAGCTATCAATCGAAAAAAAGACGACCTTCCAGCGCCAATCGAATGCCGCACCGCACATGCCGATGCACGGGAGCCGCCGCGTCCCTTGTCAGGAAGGCGGCGGCTCCGGATCTTCTGCCGTGAGAATTTCCGGGAGCGCGGCGGTGTCCGCCTGTCCCGGATTTCCGCTAGCGCACGATCACCTTGGCGCCAACCCTGGCGCGGTTGTAGAGGTCGGTCACGTCGTCATTGATCAACCGGATGCAGCCCGACGAGACGTTGAGGCCGATGGTCCAGGGCTCGCTTGTGCCGTGGATGCGGTAGCCGGTGTCGCCACCCTTGCCGAAGAGGTAGAGGGCGCGCGCACCAAGCGGATTGCCTGGGCCGCCGGCCATGACCAGTGGCAGCCTGTGGCCGCGCTTTGCTTCGCGGGCGATCATCTCTTTCGGCGGATGCCAGGAGGGCCATTCCTTCTTGGCGCCAACATGGACGATGCCGTGCCAGCCGAATCCGGTCCGACCGACACCGACGCCGTAGCGGATCGCCTGCCCATTGCCGAGGACGAAATAGAGGAAATGCCACCGCGGGTCGATGATGATCGTGCCGGGCCTCTCGTCCGTGTTGATGCGCACTGTCTGCCGTCGGAACTGGGCCGGCACGGCACGACCGCGCGGCACATCCTCGGGATAGAGAGCCCGGCCCCCGCCATAGGAAAACCCATCGCCGACGCCACCGAACAGGGTCTCGAAAAAGCCCTGAGCATGGGCACCGCTGCCGGCAAGGGTGCCTGCCAACAGAAGCGCCGCGAAGATGAACCGACCGTAACGCATTGATTTGCCCCGATTTTCAGCCACTAGGGATAGGGTTCGAATTGCGACCTCTCGGATGCCTTCAGGCAGGATAGGGAGGTCGCCGGACCGCAGCAACAGAGCCGCGGTCACGACATGGTGAAGCGCCCGCCGCCGCAGCGACGGGCCACGCCCTCACATCACGATGACCTTGGCGCCGACCTTGACGCGATTGTAGAGATCAATCACGTCCTGGTTGCGCAGACGGATGCAGCCCGACGAGACGGCATGGCCAATCGTCCAGGGCTGGTTGGTGCCGTGGATGCGGTAGAGCGTCGAGCCGAGATACATGGCGCGGGCGCCGAGCGGATTGCCGATGCCGCCCTTCATGGAGACCGGCAGATAGGGCTGGCGCTGGCGCATTTCCTCAGGCGGCGTCCAGCTCGGCCATTCGGCCTTGCGGCTCACCTTGTGAACGCCGGCCCACTCGAATCCCGGACGGCCGACGCCGACGCCGTAGCGCTTGGCCTGGCCGTCGCCGAGGATGAGGTAGAGGTAGCGTGCCTCGGTGTCGATGATGATCGTGCCGGGCTTCTCGTCGCTCGGATATTGAACAATCGCGGGCAGGAAGGCCGGGTTCATGTGGTAGTTGCGGGCCGTCGGCACCTGCGCCGCAACTGGCGCATTCGTGCCGAAAACGGCGCGTCTCACCGGCGGCGCGGGCTCGGAAATCCGCGGTTTTCCGTGGGGGCCGAGCTGCATCAGCCAGGGGCCGGTGAGGTCGGGCGAAAGGACCGAGGGCGGGCGCGGAACGACGAAGCTGCCCGCCTCGGCCGAGCCGGCCAGACAGAGCAATGCGAGGGTGGCGAAGAAGGTGCGAAGCATGGACGTACTCGAAACCAAGCGTCTACAAAAACGGGAGAATCCCGCGGCGAAAGGAGCGAACGGGGACGACGACGCCTCGTTATTCTTGGACCGTTCTTCGCCCCCGACTCTGGCGGCCAATCGCAACGGAATGGTGAATTTTTCGTAGCTCGCGCCGGCATTTGCCGGCATGGTTAAGGATGGCTTGAACGGTAAGGTTGACCGTTGGTGAACGGGGCACCGGCCGGCCTTTGGACATTGGCGGACAGGCAAGATGAACGAGGATGGATTGGTCAGGGGCGAGGACGGCAGGCGCCGCTGTTTCTGGCACGGCGGCATGGCCGATTATCAGGCCTATCACGACACCGAATGGGGCCGGCCGGTCGATGACGACATCCGCCTCTTCGAGAAGATCTGCCTCGAGGGATTCCAGTCCGGCCTCTCCTGGCTGACCATCCTCAGGAAGCGCGAGAATTTTCGCCGCGGCTTTTCCGGCTTCGACTTCACCAAGGTCGCCCGCTACGGCGACAAGGATGTGGAACGCCTGCTCGGCGACGCCGGGATCGTGCGCCATCGCGGCAAGATCGAATCGACCATCAACAATGCCCGCCGGGCGATCGACCTCGTCGAGGAGGCCGGTTCGCTGGCGGCCTATGTCTGGCGCTTCGAGCCCGACCCGAAATCGCGGCCGAAGCCTCTCGACCTCGCGGCGCTGCGGGCAATGAGCAAGACACCGGAATCGATCGCCCTGTCGAAGGACCTGAAGAAGCGCGGCTGGAGCTTCGTCGGCCCGACAACGGTATACGCCTTCATGCAGGCGATGGGCATGGTCAACGACCATCTGGAAGGCTGCTATTGCCGGCGCGAGGTCGAGCGCGAGCGCAAGGCGTTCCGGCGACCGGAAGTGCGTCGTAGGGTGGGCACAGCGAAGCGTGCCCACGCTGTCGGGCACCGAACGATGCTCCGCGTGGGCAGAGCGCCGTCCGCTGGCGCGGCCGACGCTCTGCCCACCCTACGATCGCGGCGAATGGCGAGTCGCCTGAATCGCTTAGCCGGGAAAGCGAAGAGCGTGATTCAACTCAGGCCTTGCCGGCGAGGCGGGCTGCGAGGCGGTCGTAGAGGGGGGCTTCGGCCGAGAAGAGACGGTCCAGCGGAGTGACGCTGACGCTTGTGGCACCGGCGGTCTCGCGCAGCCATTCGGCGAGCGGCGCCACCTTGTCGACGGGCGCGTGGAGGGTGAGCGGGCGGCCTTTGGCGGCGCCGAAGGGAGCGGCCGCGTCGAAGCGTTTGCCGGCCTCGCCGGCCGCAGCCTTGGGGTCGGCAACATCGGCGACGACGGCACGCTGGCCCCGCGCCGCCGACTCGGCCTCGATGCGGTCGAGCAGCGTCTTCAGCGCGCCCAGCGCGGGCTTGCCCCAGGACGCCGAAAGGCTCGCCGCCAGATAGGCCTGCGAGCCGAGGATCAGTCCGTCAGCGAGAATCTTGAGGCTGTTGGCGCGCAGCGTCGCCCCGGTCGAGGTGATGTCGACGATGAGGTCGGCGGCGCCGGAGGCCGGCGCGCCCTCGGTGGCGCCGAGGCTTTCGACGATGCGGTAGTCGGCAATGTTGTGAGCCGCGAAATAGCGCCGCGTGAGGTTCACATATTTGGTCGCGACCGCCAGCCGCCGTCCATGGCGCTGACGGAAATCGGCAGCGACGTCGTCGAGGTCTTCCATGGTTGCGACGTCGATCCAGGCCTCGGGCACGGCGACGACGAGATCGGCATGGCCGAAGCCGAGGGGCACGACGAGATCGGCCTTCGCCTGCCAGTCGGGAATCGTCTCCTCGATCTGGTCGCGGCCGGTGATGCCGAGATGGACGCTGCCGGCGGCGATCTCGCGGGCGATTTCGGAGGCCGAAAGATAGGCGACCTCGACGCCCGGCAGACCGGCGATGCGCCCGCGATAGGCGCGCTCGTCCGCCTGGCGCAGCGTCAGCCCGGCGCGGGCGAAGAAGGCGGCGGCGTTCTCCTGCAAGCGCCCTTTCGAGGGCACGGCGATGATCAGCGGATCGCTCATGATGCGCCCTCCCCGCCGACGCGGTCGAGCCAGAGGGCGAAGCCGATGGCGGGGACGGCTGTGTCGGCGCCGACCAGCGACAGGAGCCTGTCGTAACGGCCGCCGCCGACGACCTGGCCGACATCGCGGCGCCGGGGATCGTGAATCTCGAAGACGAAGCCGGTGTAATAGTCGAGCCGGCGGCCGAAATCGGCGGCGAAGGTAAGCCGGCTGACATCGACACCCTTGCCGGCGAAATGGTCGGCGCGCTTCTCGAAGCCGTCGATGGCTTTGGCGATGTCGAGCTTCTCGGCACGCCCCAGCGCGCGCAGTGCCTTGACCGCCTCATCCGGCGTGCCGGTGATGGCGAGGAAGCGCGTCAGCACGGTGCTGGCGCGGGTACCGATACCGGCGGCGAGAGCGGCTTTCTCGAGAAAACGATCGGCGATCTCGCCGGGCGTGCGGCCGCCGACGGCGCGGATGCCGGCGATCGCCAGCAGGTCTTCGACCACCGCGTGAGCCGCGTTGTGATCCGCCCCGTCGAGCGCGGCGAGGAAGGCGGCATTGTCGGCCGTGCCATTACCCTCGGCGCGCGCCGCCAGAAGGTTCTTCAGGCGCTCGGCATCGCCGAAGGCGCGGGCAAGGCGGCGGCGCCAGGGGGCGCTAACATCGAGCGCGGCGAGCACCGCGGTGAAGAGGGCGGAGTCGCCAATGCGCACGATCGGCCGGGAAATGCCGAAGAGGTCGACCGCGGCGATCGCCAGCTTGAGCACGTCGGCATCGGCGACGGCGCGATTGGTGCGCCCAAGCGACTCGATTCCGGCCTGCAGGAACTCGCCGCTGGCGCCCTGGCGCTGGCGGAAGACCGGGCCGAGATAGGCATAGTCGGCACGCCGGCGGGCGGGACCGGTCGCCAGGTGCCGCAGGCAGACGGGAATCGTGTAATCGGGGCGGAGCGCCAGTTCCGTGCCGTCCGGCCCGCTCGTCAGATAGAGCCGGCGGCGCAGGTCCTCGCCCGCCAGATCGACGAAGGCGCTCGCCTCATGGACGATCGGCGGCTCGACGAATTCATAGCCGGCTTCGGACAGCAGGGCGCGAAGCTTCGGGTAGGTGCCGGTCATGGCCCTGACCTTCGAGGAAGGGCTCCGCTTGCCTCGCCCCGGCGGGGAGAGGCGGGCGCATCGGCCCGCGCACCGCTAGCCGACAGTTTGGGTGAGAGGCGGGTCACGGTCGTTCTTCGCCTCGGCCGAGCATGCGGTTGACGGCGATCTCGAGATCTTCGAGCGGCACCTCTTCCTGGCCGGGGCGCTCCTCGCGCCATTCCTTGTTGTCGGCGATCGCCTCCGAGCGGCGCTTGCCCTCGACCAGATCCTTGATCTGGACGACGCCACGCTGCGCTTCGTCGTCCCCTTGAATGATGGCGAGCGGCGCATTGCGGCGGTCGGCATATTTCATCTGGGCGCGCATGCCGGAGGTGCCGAGATACATTTCGGCCGGCACGTCGATCGCTCTTAGCCGGCTGACCATCGCCTGATAGTCGCCGATGCGCTCGCGATCCATGACGAGGACGACCACCGGGCCGGTGTCGTCGGCAGCGTCGGTTTGGCCGAGCGCGGCGAGCGCCGCCTGCAGGCGCGAGACACCAATAGAGAAGCCGACCGCCGGCACCGGCTCGCTCATGAAACGGCCGACCAGACCGTCATAGCGGCCGCCGCCACCAACCGCGCCAAAGACCACGGGCTGGCCTTTCTCGTTGGGAATCTGGAAGAGCAGTTCGGCCTCGAAGACGGGGCCGGTGTAATATTCAAGGCCACGGACGACGGAAGGGTCTAATGCGGATGCGCTCGGGCCCATAGCCCGCCGCGCCGACGATGGAGGCGAGTTCCGGCAACTCGGCAGTCCTCGCGCCCGACCTCGGAGCGCTCAAGGATCGGCGCCCATTCTCGTGATCAGCGAATTCGAGTGACGTCGTGCTTACCATGGCAGCGTTGACCTCATCGTCATCTTGGCCGACGGTCGCCAGGTAGCGTTCCAGACGCGTCAGGTGCTTCGCGCCCGACGAGACTGCGATAAGCTCGATGCCTGCGCGTCGCTCAGCCCGGCGCCCTTGGTGAAGTCGCCGCTTTCGTCCTTGCGGCCCTCTCCGAGAAGCTGGCGCACGCCTTCGACCCCAAGCCGGTCCAGCTTGTCGATGGCGCGAAGCACGATCAGCTTCTGCTTCCCGTCGGTGACGCCGATGGCTTCCATCACGCCGTCGAGAATCTTGCGGCTGTTGACCTTGATGACGTAGTCGCCGCGCTTGATGCCGAGCTCTTCCATCGTGTCGGCCATCATCATGCACATCTCGGCGTCGGCCGCCGGCGAGGCGGCGCCGACCGTGTCGGCGTCGAACTGCATGAACTGGCGGAAGCGGCCGGGGCCCGGCTTCTCGTTGCGGAAGACCCAGCCGGCGCGATAGGAGCGATAGGGTTTTGGAAGGCGCTCGTAGTTCTCGGCGACGTAGCGGGCGAGCGGCGCCGTCAGGTCATAGCGCAATGAAAGCCATTGCTCGTCGTCGTCCTGCAGGGAAAAGACGCCCTCATTGGGCCTGTCCTGGTCCGGCAGGAATTTTCCCAGCGCGTCGGTGTATTCGAATGAGCGGCGTCTCGACCGGCTCGAAGCCATAGCGCTCATAGACGCGCTTGATGCGCGCCAGCATGCGCTCGGTGGCGCGGATCTCGGCCGCCGTGCGATCGGCAAAACCGCGCGGCAGGCGCGCCTTGAGCTTGGTGTCCTTGGCCATGGCTTCAGCGGTCGGCGGAAAGCGAAGTGCGCATGGAAAGGCGGCCGGCGGACAAGCCTCTTTCCATGCGCCCTTCGCGCCTCGCCAAGCGCGCTCTCCTGTTCGCTTGTCTTTCTCGCGGCGCTTCCTATCCCATCGTCGATAGGGCGACAAGGTTGCCAAAGGCTTGCGCGGGCGCGCCGGGCGCGCGTCAGGCGGCCGTCTCCGAGGCGGGATCGGCCGGGGCTGGCGCGATACGGCCGACCCAGGCGCGGGCGATGGCGAGGCCGGTCGCGTCGGCGGCGGCACCGTGGCGGGCGGCCTCGGCGGGATGGCGCTCGGGCCAGTCGGGCGCGAAATCCGCGATCTCATGGGCGAATTGCACGTTCCATTGGCTGACGAGCTGGCGGCTCGCCTCGAAGTGGAACTGGATGCCGTAGACGGCGCGGCCGATACGGAAGGCCTGGTTCCGCGTGCCGATGCTGGTCGCCAGGTGCGTGGCGCCCTCGGGCAGGCTGAACGTGTCGGTGTGCCAGTGAAAGACCGGCCCGCCCTCGCCGAGCGCGGCGATCACCGGATCGGCGCGGCCGTCCTCGGTCGGACGGACGTCGTGCCAGCCGAACTCGATCGGGCGGTCGAGAATGTTGGTGGCGCCATGGCCGCGGGCGACGAGCTGGGCGCCGAGGCAGATGCCGAGCACCGCCTTGTCGGCCTCGCCGAAGGCGCGGGTGAGCGCGGCCAGACGCGGCAGATAGGGATGACCGGCATCGTCGAGGGCGGTCTGGTCGCCGCCGAGGACGACCAGCGCGTCATGGCCTTCCGCGTCATCGGGAAAGGGCGCGCCGAGATAGGCCTGGCGGATGTCGAGGGCGGCACCGGCCTCGGCCAGCACCTCACCGACGAGGCCGAGGGTGGTTGCGGCAAAATTCTCGATGACGAGGACGCGCATGCGTGTCATTCCTCCCGCCGCGGTCAGGGCGCATCGGGTCTTCGACTTGGTAGCATGCCCTCCGGCGGCGGACGAGCGGCGATGAGGAGGCGCGAATGTTTCTCGGCGAGGCACGCACACCCGAGGGCCTCCGCCTCTATGCCGTCGGCGATATTCACGGACGCGACGATTTGCTGGCGGAGATGAACGACCGGATCGCCGGCGACCTCGCCGAGCGGCCGGCGCCCGACCACCGGATCATCTATTGCGGCGATTATGTCGATCGCGGGCCGGACTCGGCCAAGGCGATCGAGCGGCTGGCGGTCCTGAAGGAATCGGACGGGCGGGTGGTCTGCCTGCGCGGCAATCACGAGGACCTCGCCCTCGCCTTTCTCGACGATCCGAGCACGATCGGCGCGCATTTTCTCAACGACAAGACATCGATCGGGCGCATATGGCTCGACAATGGCGGCGACGCGACGCTGCGGAGCTATGGCGTCACGCCGAGCCGCTGGCGGATCGGGCGGGCATGGGCAAGCTCGGCGAGCAGTTCAAGGCGAAGCTGCCGGCGCGCCACCGCGCCTTTCTCGATCGCCTCGAACTGATGGTGCGCTTCGGCGACTTCCTCTTCGTCCATGCCGGCATCAAGCCGGGCGTGGCGCTGGAGGCGCAGGACCCGCGCGACCTTATCTGGATCCGCGAGGAATTCATGAGTGACGCACGCGACCATGGCTTCGTCGTCGTCCACGGCCATACGCCGGTGCCGGCCCCGGACGTGCAGCCGAATCGGATCGACATCGACACCGGCGCGGTGTTCTCCGGCACCCTCACCTGCCTGGTGCTGGAGGGCAGCGAGCACCGTTTCTTGTAGAGACGAAAACGGCGCGCCCCATCGAGGGACGCGCCGTCTCCGCGGTCGCGCTCGGGAGGAAGCGCGTTCAGTCCTTCGGCTGCGGCACGATGCGGATATAGGGGCGCGGCGCCTTCCAGCCCTCGGGCCAGATCTTCTTCGCATCGTCGTCGGAGAGCGAGCCGCCGATGATGACGTCGTCGCCCTGCTTCCAGTTCACCGGCGTCGCCACCTTGTGCCTGGCGGTGAGCTGCAGCGAATCGACGACGCGCAGCACCTCGTCGAAATTGCGCCCGGTCGACATCGGATAGGAGATCACGAGCTTGATCTTCTTGTCCGGGCCGATGACGTAGACGTTGCGCACGGTCTGATTGTCGACGGCGGTGCGGCCCTCCGAGGTCGTGCCGGCATCGGCCGGCAGCATGCCGTAGAGCTTGGAGACCTTCAGGTCGGGGTCGCCGATCATCGGGAAGTTCGGGCTTGAAGCCTTGCGTCTCCTCGATGTCCTTGGCCCAGCCGGCGTGACGGTCGACCGGATCGACGCTGAGGCCGATGATCTTGACGTTGCGCTTGTCGAAGTCGGGCTTGAGCCGCGCCATGTAGCCGAGCTCGGTGGTGCAGACCGGCGTGTAGTCCTTGGGGTGGGAGAAGAGGATGCCCCAGGAATTGCCGAGCCATTCGTGGAAGCGGATGCGCCCCTGCGTGGTTTCGGCCTCAAAATCCGGGGCCGTGTCTCCGATCAGCAAAGTCATGATGGGTTACCTCCTTGGGAAGGAATTCGTTGGAGCGGATTTCATACCCGACGCCGCCCGCGAACAAGCGAGCCCATTCGCCGCACAAGACGGCAAAGCGAAAAGGATTCCGAAAGAGAGCCGCGCACCGGATGCGCATTCCAATCCGGCGTCCGAGACAGCGCGCAGGCGAAAATCGATGCTCCCGCCGGCCTTCAGGCCGCGACAGAAGGAACCGACAGATTGTTCAGCGACGAGACAGATGTGCTCGGCCAGCGCATCGACGATCGGCGAGGCGGGCCGCGTGCGCGAGCGGATCATGCCGATTTCGCAGGTGGGCAGCCGGGGGAAACCGTCGGCCTCGGTGAGGACGCGCATGCCCGGCCGCAGCGCCGATTCGGCCAGCACCGTGACGGCAAGCCCAGCCAGGACGGCGGCGGCGACGGCGGTCGAGTTCCGGCTCGAATAGAGGATGCGGTATTTGCGGCCGATCGAGGTGAGCGCATCGACGGCGGCGCTCCGCCAGACGCAGGGCGGCGCCGACAGCGCCAGCGGCAGGACGTCTTCCTCGTCGGCCGAATGAGGCGCTGGAGGCGACCCAGAGCAGGGGCTCCTGCCGGACCACCTCGACCCGGGCATTGCCGCAATTGGTGACGATGGCGAGGTCGAGATTGCCGCCGCGCGACCTGGTCCATCAGCTCCGACGACTGGTCGCAGACGACCGACACCTCGACGCGGGGATTGGAGCGGGCGAAGCGGGCGAGAATGTCGGGCAGGAAGCGGTCGGCATAGTCGTCCGGCGTGCCGAGCTGAACGCTGCCGGATGAGCTCGGTATCGTCAAAGGCGGCGATCGTCTCGTCCGACAGACGCACCATGCGGCGGGCATAGCCGAGCAGCCGCTCGCCCTCCTCGGTCAGCTTCGAGGCACGGCCGTCGCGGGCAAAGATCGGCTTGCCGATCCGCTCCTCCAGCCGGCGCATCTGCATGGAGACCGCCGACTGGGTCTTGAAGACCACTTCGGCGGCGCGGGTGAAGCTGCCGCTGTCGGCGATGGCGACAAAGGTACGGAGCTGGTCGAGATCAAGCATGGACGGGCATGGCGGCGCTCCCGGCTGTTCATCAACGAAAACGATGATGAATATTAGAAACATTCGTTGGAATGATCAATCGGGCTCGTGCACATATCGGGTGTCCCAAGCACAGGGTTGCCCTTATCCCCGGCTGAAGAAGCGGCCGGACAGGGCCGCGACCGCCAAAGGAGACCACCATGGTCACGTCCGATATCTGCCAGACCCGGCCCGCGAGCGCAGGCGAGCGTGCCTTCCGTTTTGCCGAGACGACCGTCCGGTCGATCGCAGCCATGTGGCGCGCTACCCGCAACCGCCGCTCGGTGGCCAAGCTTCTTTCCTGGGACGAACGCATGCTGCGCGACATCGGCCTGACGCCGGGCGACGTGCGCTCGGTACTCGCCATGCCGCTGACCGAGGACCCGTCCTATCGCCTCGGCGTGCTCTCGGTGGAACGCCGTGCCGCCTTCCGCGCCGAAATGCGCGAACGGGTGGCTCGCGTCCGGTCGGAACGTGACCGCCATTCGAACGGGCGCGCCTGAGACCCGCCACCGGCTCTGGAGCGGATCATCGTTCGATGGAATTGCTGACCCGCTCTCGCTCTTTGTTCTTGCCGCAATTTCGGACGGAAGAGTGGTCTCCACTTTTCCCGCAATTGCTCTAGCGGAGCCGCCTAGTCCCCTGGAGGCTCCGACCGCCTGCCCGCCCATTGAACGTGGCCACCCCCGCGTTCGGCAGCGCAAGCTGCCCAAGCCGGTGCGAACCGGCTTGGTGGGCGGGCTTCTTTTCCGACCCCGAAGCGGATTGCTCTATTCAGGCGGACAATCCCGGCCCTTGTCGGCCCGGCCCGAAACGGCGCCGGCGTGCCGATGTGACCTGAGCGGGCGAAGACTTCGGCGCGTTCGGAACGATGCTACTTCCCGATCACGGCGAAGTTGGCATGGGCCGAGACCAGCCATTTGTCTCCGTCAAGCCGGAACACCGTCAGACGCGGCGCCTTCGCTTCCATCGTGGCGCCATTGATCGTTGCATCGATCACCAGCACGTAGCGAACAACCATCACGTCGCCCTGACGGGTCGCAACCAGATCGCTGATGGGCGGCGGCGCGGCGATCTTCGGCAGGCCGCTGGCGAGATATTGGTCGCCGTCATAGGCAACGCCGTTGTCGCGCACGATCTGAAACTCGGGCGCCAGGATCGCCGCGACGGCGTCCTTGTCGCCGCTGGTGACGGCCGCCACCCAGGCCGTGACGTTGCGAAGGCCCTCGGCCCGAACATCGGCTTCCTGGGCGTGAAGGCGAGCGGTGCCGAAGCCGAAGACCACGACGATCGCGGCGATCACCGGCAGAACTGCCGGGGCTGTCCTGGCAAGCCAATGTCTCATGAGATCCTCCTGCGCTCCTGCCCGGCTGCGTCAGGCGCCTCCCCGAGCCATGGATCGAGGCTTACCCGAAAGACGGCCTCGCTGACGGGATCGTACTCGCGCCCAAGCAATTGGGGAACGGGCGCGTGACCCTCGTCAGCGGGGAGCGATTTCGCGAGGGCGCAAGGGGATGGCCGGCCCATGCGGGCAAGGCCCCCGCCCTGCCCGACATTCAGGATACCCGGTCCCGGATTCCGGGCCGCGGGACTCGCCCACTCCATCCACCTCATCGCCGTCAGGCTATCGCGGATGGAAAAACGGTCTCCACCACCTGTCGCCGGAATTGCCTCAGTGGACCATGAGGACCGGCAGGGTCGCCGATTCGAGCATGCCGCGGGTGACGCCGCCGAGGAGGAACTCGCGCATGCGGCTGTGGCCGTAGGCGCCCATCACCATCCAGTCGGCCGCCTCGTCGGAGGCGAGGTTGAGGAGCGTCTGGTCGGGCGAGCCGCCGCCGCCGGAAATCCGCCGCACCGAAACATTGAGGCCGTGACGGGCGAGATAGGACCCCATGTCGGCACCGGGCTCGCCGCCCTGCTCCTTGCCCTCGTCGACCACGGCGACGATGACCTCGTCCGTCATCGCCAGGAGCGGCAGGGCGGTACGCGCGGCGCGCGCGGCCGTCGAGCCGCCATCCCAGGCGACGATCGCCTTGCCGGTCTTGAATTCCTTCACGCCGGCATAGGGAATGAGAAGCGTCGGCGAGGACGCCTGGAAGAGCACCGCCTCGATCAGCGCCTCGCGCATCGGCTCGGGCTGGTCGGGGTTCTGCTGGCCGATCACGGTCAGGTCGGTCAGGCGGCAATTGCGGATGATGTCGAAGAAGCCGTCGCCGGAGGTGGTCTCGGCGATGCGGCTTTCCAGGGAGATGCCGGCCTGGGCGCCGATCGCCTCGAAAGCGGCGGCGGCGGCCTTGCTTTCCTTCTCGACCTGCTCGCGCGCGGTGACGATGAAATCGGTCGGGATGGGCGCGGCGACCGTATAGACCGGAATGAGCGGATCGAAGGAGATCGTCAGACCGGTGAGATGGGCCCCGAGACGGCGGGCGATGTCAGCGGCGATCACGGCGGAACGCCGTTCTCCGGCAATGTCGACAACGACGAGAACATCGCTGATCGGTGAAAAGGTCCTGGTCATCATCTTTCTCCGCTCGCATTCGGCCTTTGCCGGCGCGTCATACCGAGCCGCCGCCGGCGCCTTTGCGCATTGACTAGGATCAAACGGGCAGGAAGGGAAGGATGCAGTTGCCGGTCCGGGCGACCGGTCGCACCGCAGGCAACAAAAAAGTGGGCGCCCGAACCCGAACACCCACGATCCGTCCACACTTTACGGAAAAACAAACAGTCTGGCAACGGACGATTCATCGTAATAGATGGGTACCCCTCCACTGTCCTTGGAAGGGGTTTTCCATGATTGCCTGCGGCCTCGATTTCGGCACCTCCAACTCCGCCATCGGCGTGCTGCTCGACGGCGAGCCGACCCTGGCTCCGGTCGAGCGCGACGCGACGCTCATTCCCAGCGCCGTCTTCTACGAGCAGGAGCTGCCACGGCGGATCCTGTTCGGCGCCGGGGCCATCGCCGCCCATATCGAGGGCGTCGACGGGCGGCTGATGCGCGCCCTGAAGACCATCCTCGGCTCCTCGCTGATCAATGAGCGGACGATGCTCGGCAAGCGCCGCGTGGCGCTGACCGACGTGGTCGAGGTGTTCCTGCGGCATCTCAAGGCCAAGGCCGAGGACTATCGCGGGGCTGAAATCACCGCGGTCGTGCATGGCCGGCCGGTGCGCTTCGTCGACGGCAACGACGCGGCCGACGCCAAGGCGGAAGCGGTGCTGGAGCGCATCGCGCGGCGGATCGGCTTCAAGGAGGTGCACTTCGTCTACGAACCGATCGCGGCGGCGCTCCACTACGAGGAATCGACCGTGGCGGAGGAACTCGTGCTGGTCGCCGACATCGGCGGCGGCACCTCCGATTTCTCGGTCATCCGGGTCGGACCGCAACGGCGGCGGCTGGTGGAGCGGACGGAGGACGTGCTCGCCAATGGCGGCACGCGGATCGGCGGCACCGATTTCGACACCCTGCTCAGCCTCGAGGCGGTGATGCCCTTTCTCGGACGCGGCACCAACCTCATCGCCAAGGACCTGCCGATGCCGAACGGGATCTTCTTCGACCTGGCGACCTGGCCGACCATCAATCTCTGCTACACCCACGCCATCGAACGCGAGGTGCGCGCGATGCTCGCCGATGCGCGGGAGCCGGAAAAGGTGGCGCGACTCTACCGGACGATCCACGAACGCTTCGGGCACCGCATCGCCTTCGCGGTCGAGGATGCCAAGATGGCGCTGAGTGACGTCGAGACGGCGCCAATCGGCCTCGCCTTCCTCGACCGGACGCTCGCGCTGCGCACGACGCGGGCTGCGTTCGATGCCGCGATCCGTGACAAGACCGAGCGGCTGCACCAGGTCGCTTCCGGCTGTATCGCCGATGCCGGGCTGACACCGCATGACATTGACGCGATCTTCTTCACCGGGGGGTCGAGCCGCGTGCCGGCGGTGCGCCGGGCGATCTCGCTTGCCGCACCGCAGGCGCGGGCGATCAGCGGATCGGACCTCCTCTCGGTTGCCACGGGCCTCACCCGCGAGGCTGAACGGCGGTTCGGAGGCTGATGCGCTTTGCCGCCAGCCTAATAGGCGTAGCGCTGGAAGATGGCGTCGATGTTACCGCCCCATTCGGTATCGTATTCGCGCAAGGCCACTTCGGCGCCGGTGACGCCGCTGTCGACGATCTCATCGAGGGAGGCGATGAAGATGGTCTCGTCGCGTCCGGCATCGTTGAGATTATGCCGCCGCTGCAGGCCGCCGCGTGCCAGTTCGACCATCTCGCGGGCGATGTCGCGCACGGTGCGATTGCGGAACGGGGTGTTGAGGGCGGTGCGCGGGACGGCGTCGCGCAGGGCTTCGCGCTCCTCGCGCGTCCAGTCCTTGACGATCTGCCAGGCGCCATCGAGCGCGGCATCGTCATAGAGGAGGCCGACCCAGAGCGCCGGCAGGGCGCAGATGCGCCGGCCCGGCCCGCCGTCGGCGCCGCGCATCTCGATGTATTTCTTCAGCCGCACCTCGGGGAAGATCGTGGTGAGGTGGTTGTCCCAGTCGGACTGGGTGGCGTGCTCGCCGGGCAGCTGCTCCAGCTTGCCGGCGAGCAGGTCGCGGAAGGAGGCGCCGGCGACGTCGTGATAGGTGTCGCCGCGCTTGACGAAATACATCGGCACGTCGAGCGCCCAGTCGACATATCGCTCGAAGCCGAAGCCCTCCTCGAAGACGAAGGGCAGCATGCCGGTGCGGTTCGGATCGGTGTCGCGCCAGATCTCGGCCCGGTAGGAGAGGAAGCCGTTGGGCTTGCCCTCGGTGAAGGGCGAGTTGGCGAAGAGCGCGGTGGCGACCGGCTGCAGGGCGAGGCCGACGCGCATCTTCAGAGCCATGTCGGCCTCGTCGGAGAAGTCGAGATTGGCCTGGATGGTGCACGTCCGGTACATCATGTCGAGCCCCCTGCTGCCGACCTTGGGCATGTAGCGGGTCATGATGGCGTAGCGCGATTTCGGCATGACCGGCGTCTCGGCGCGGGTCCATTTCGGCGACATGCCGAGGCCGAGGAAGCCGATGCCGAGCGGCGCGGCGCATTCGCGCACCTGGGCGAGATGGGCGTTCACCTCGCGGCAGGTCTGGTGGATGGTGTCGAGCGGCGCGCCGGAGAGCTCGAGCTGGCCGCCGGGCTCGAGCGAGATGGCGCCGAGGCCGATCGGATCGGTCAGGCCGATGATGTTGCCCTTGTCGAGGATCGGCTGCCAGCCGAGCATGCCCTCCATCGCCTCGAGCAGGCGGCGGATGCCGTGCGGCCCCTCATAGGGAACCGGACGGAGATCGTCGACGTGAAAGCCGAACTTTTCGTGCTCGGTGCCGACGCGCCATCGGGAGGGCGGCTTGCAGCCGGATGAAATCGCTTCGACGAGCTGATCGCGTGTTTCGATCGGCGTCGCGTCGGATGCGTCGCGGGCCATGAACGATAAATCCGAGTGGAACGGGCGGGCAGACTAACCGCGCCGGGGCCGATGGGCAATCGGCACCGAACATGACGCTTCCGCCGAAGACTTCAACCGCTTCTTCACTCATCCGCCGCAGGCGCAGCCGCCGGACGTATGACAAACTCTGTCCCGGGCGATGCAGCTATTGCCGCAGGGTTGACCCTTGCGACAGATGCGGCAGCAGGCCGCCACGGCTGCTCCCTGCCTCGATGGGCGACGGGACAGGCCCGAATCATCGGCGCCGGGGATGCGGGTGTAGGCGACGACCGTCGTTGTGCCGGCCAAACCCATCCCTTCGCCCGCATCGGCTTGTCCGGCGCCTGAAAGGACCGCGCCAAGCAGGACAAGGACGCCGGCCGCCAGCCAAACGATCGATCGTGACCTGATTGCCACCTTCCCGTCCTCCGGTGTGGCTACGGAAAACACTTCATAGTTGCTATTTACAAGTAAAGCACGCTTTGCGTGTCAGCGCCAATCCCCCAGCGCCGCCTGAACCAGCGCCAGGGCAGCGACGGCGGCGGTGTCGGCGCGCAGGATGCGGGGGCCGAGCGGCAGGGCGGTGACGAAGGGCTTGCCACGGAGCAGGTCGCGCTCCTCGGCCGAGAAGCCGCCTTCCGGCCCGATCAGGACGGCAAACGGCGTGCGCTCCAGCCCGGTCAGAATCGTCAGCGGGTCGGCGCCCTCCTCGCCCTCGTCGCAGAAGACGATGCGCCGGTCGGGCTCGCCCGTCGGCCAGGTCTCGATCAGGTCCTTCAGGGCGACCGGTGCGTCGATGGCGGGGATGGCGAGGATGCCGCACTGCTCGGCCGCCTCGATGGCGTTGGCCTCGACCCGCTGGAGGTTGAGGCGCGTCACCTGGGTGTGCTGGGTCAGGACCGGCCGCAGACGCCCGACGCCCATCTCGACCGCCTTCTCGACCATGTAGTCGAGGCGAGCCTGCTTGAGCGGGGCGAAGAGATAGTCGAGATCGAGTTTCTCGGGCTGCGGGCGGATGGACTCGGCGATATCGAGGAAATGGGCGCGCCGGCCTTCCGAGGCGAGCGTGCCGCGCCATTCGCCGTCGCGACCGTTGAAGAGGAGAATCGAATCGCCGTCCTGCATCCGGAGGACATTGACGAGGTAATTGCCCTGCGCCCTGTCGAGCGCGATGCGCGCGCCGGCGGCGAGGCCGGCACGGACGAACAATCGCTGGCTTTTGAAATCGTAGCGAGCGGCCATGTCCGGCCGATTATCCCCGCTGACCGCCGCCGCGCAAGCCCGGCCTCTTGACCGGGGCGTCCCGGCACGGCACCTCTTCGCCCATGGCCAAGCCCGCCGCCAACGTCGCCGAATACACCGTCACCGAAATCTCCCTCGCCGTGAAGCGCACGGTCGAGGACGCAGTTCGGCTATGTGCGCGTGCGCGGCGAGATTTCCGGCTATCGCGGCCCGCATTCCTCCGGTCACGCCTATTTCGCCCTGAAGGACGAGAAGGCGCGGCTGGAAGCGGTGATCTGGCGCGGCGCCTTCGGCAAATTGCGCTTCAAGCCCGAGGAAGGGCTGGAGGTCATCGCCACCGGCAAGCTGACCACCTATCCGGGCTCGTCGAAATACCAGATCGTCATCGAGGCGCTGGAACCGGCGGGCGTCGGCGCGCTGATGGCGCTGCTCGAGGAGCGCCGCAAGAAGCTCGCCGCCGAAGGTCTCTTCGACGAGGAGCGCAAGCGCCCCCTGCCCTATCTGCCGCGCGTGATCGGTGTCGTCACCTCGCCGACCGGCGCGGTGATTCGCGACATCCTGCATCGCCTGGCCGACCGCTTCCCGACACGGGTACTGGTCTGGCCGGTGCGCGTTCAGGGCGAAACCTCTTCAGCCGAGGTCGCGGCCGCGATCAAGGGCTTCAATGCCCTTTCGCCCGGCGGGCCGATCCCGCGACCGGACGTGCTGATCGTGGCGCGCGGTGGCGGCAGCCTCGAGGATCTGTGGGGCTTCAACGAGGAGATCGTCGCCCGCGCCGCCGCCGGCTCGGACATCCCGCTGATCGCGGCGGTCGGCCACGAGACCGATTTCACCCTCATCGACTTCGCCGCCGACAAGCGTGCGCCGACACCGACGGCGGCCGCCGAAATGGCGGTGCCGGTGCGCTCCGAGCTCGTCGCCGCGGTCGATGACCGGTCGGCCCGCCTCTACGGTGCGACGCTGCGGCTGATCGAATCGGGCCGGCGCGACATACGCGCGGCGGCGCGCGCCCTGCCACGGGCGGAAGATCTTTTCGCCATTCCGCGGCGAAGCTTCGACGAACTCGCCAGCCGCCTCGGCCGGGCGCTCGGCGCCAACAGTTTTGCGCATCGCGCCGCCTTCCAGCGGGTCGCGGGACGACTGTCGGTCGGCGGGCTGTCGCGGGCGCTGGAACGGGCGGGCGAGCGGCTGGCGGTGCTGTCCGATCGCAATGGGCGGGCGCTCGCCGTCAATGCCGAGCGGCGGGGCAACGCGCTGGCAACAACCGCGCGGCGCCTCAGGGTCGAGCCGATCCGCGAGCGTATCGCCCTCCACCGGCAGCGCCTCGCTGATTTTGACGAGCGGCGGGCGCGCAGTTTCTCGCAGGACGTCACCCAGCGCCGGCGGTCGCTCGCCGCGCTCGACCAGCTCCTGCGCTCGCTCTCCCACAAGAACGTGCTCGCCCGCGGCTTCGCCCTTGTCCGCGACACGGCCGGCAATCCGGTCGCCGCGGCAGCCGAAGTGTCGTCAGGCGCCGCGCTCGACATCGAGTTCCGCGACGGCCATGTCGGCGCCATCGCAACGGACGGCGCCGCGCCCTCACCGAAGAAGAAGCCCAAGGCGCCGGCCGCGAAACAGGGCAGCCTGTTCTAGGGTCCGGCTTCGTTCACCTCGCCGGTGCCGAACCTCCACCTCGAGGGAGGTTGAAAACGGCACGCGCAGCGCGGGCGTTTTCGGGAGACCGTAGGGTGGGCAGAGCGGCGGCCGCGACAGCGGGCGGCGCGTGCCCACGCGGATGGGGCGGGAGGCTATTCGCGGGAGCGCTTGCGCCGTGTCATGTCCGCGTGGGCACGCTCCGCTCTGCCCACCCTACAATCCGACATCAGCAAAGCGGAGAGCCGGAACCTCGTTGCGGCGGTCAGGACGAACGGGGTCCCGGGTCTGCGAAGCGTCACTTCGTGCCGCATCACGCCCGGGATGACAGGGGGAAGCGGGCCGGGGTCGAACCGCCCCTCAAGCCAGAGCTTTGCGGTCGCGTTTGCCGCAGCGATGCCGTCCTCACCACTGGCGCAAATGACGAGTCGCCTGAATCAGTTGGACGGCTTTTCTGAAGCGGTCAGGGAGCTAGCATCAGCCGCATCACATGCCGTCGGTAGCCCGCCCGGCCGATTTCGGCGAAGCCGGCGTCCGCGAAGACCGCGACGAAGCCCATGAAGCGGTAGCTCGGGGCGTCGGTATCGACCGGATAGGCCTCGACGATCGTCGCGCCCTGCGCCCTGGCATGGTCGATCGCGGCCGCAATCAGGCGGCGGGTCATGCCCTGGCGGCGCAGGCGACGGGAAACGAAAAAGCAGGCGATCGACCAGATGACCTCGCCCGGCGCGGCCTCGGGGCCGCCGAGCTTGCGATAGGTCTCGCGCGGCGCGACCGAGACCCAGGCGACCGGGTCGTCGCCGTCATAGGCGAGAAGACCGATCGGCGTGCCGGCATCGAGGCGCTGCATCATCTGGCGCTTGCGGTCCGGCCCGGTGTGGTGCTTGGCCTCCTCGGCCGTGCGCCGCCAGACCATGCACCAGCAGAAATGCGGGGCGCCGCGCGCCGAGAAGAAGGCCTCGAAGTCGGCGCGCGTCTCGTCCGCGACCGGACGAAACGTGAGATCACCGAGCGGCATCGCGCTTATCACCCGAGGGGCGGCAGGCGCCGCTTCACCGGCGTCGACTGGATGATCGAGGTGTTGGTCATGGCGTGCGGGATGATCTTGTCGATCAGCGTCTCCAGCGCCTCGACCGAGGCGACATGCGCCTTAGCGATAAAACAGTCCTCACCAGTGACCCGGTCGCATTCGACGATCGCCTCGATGCCCTCGATCACCTCGACGACCTTGTGGAGCTTTCCCGGCATCGGGCGGATGCGCAGATAGGCTGCGACCGGCAATCCGATCGATTTCGGATCGAGCGCGGCCGCGTAGCCTTCGATGATGCCGGCCTGCTCGAGTTGGCGCAATCGCTCGGCAACGCTCGGCGGCGACAGGCCCACGGCGCGGCCGAGGTCGGCGAAGCTTGTGCGGGCGTCGGTGGCGAGCAGCCGCAGCAGCCTGGCGTCAACCGCGTCAAGCACGCTATTTTTGTTCCGAAGGCGTTTCATACCAATCTCCTTCGAATCAATTGCCTATGCGATGGCCGGCCACGCTCTCCTCATAGAATAAGCCGATGGGCCTCAGCATGATAGAGCATGACTGCACGCACCTCTGCCCTATCCCGTGCTGCCGACACCGTACCGCCGCATCTGTGGTTCGGCGTCAGCGCCGTATTCCACTATCTCGGACCCTCCTTCGCCGTGCTGCTTTTTCCGGCAGTAGGGCCGCTCGGCGTCGCTTGGCTGCGGATCGCTTCGGCTACCGCCTTCTTCGCGCCATGGACGCGGCCGTGGCGGACCATCGCGACGGCGGACACGCGGACGCGGCTGCTCCTCGCCGGTCTCGGCATCGCCCTCGCCGTCATGAACACCGGCTTCTATCTCGCCCTCGACCGGCTGCCGATCAGCCTGGTCGCGGCGATCGAGTTCATCGGCACGATCGGCGTCGCGCTTTACGGGCTGCGCACGGCGCGCAATGCCGCGGCGCTGGGGCTGGCGGTCCTCGGCGTCTTCATCCTCATCGACGTGAAATGGGCGTCCGATCCGCTCGGTCTCGCCTTCGCCTTCGTCAATGGGGCGCTTTTCGTCACCTATATCATCCTCGGTCACGCCATTGCGCGCCAGGGTGCCGCCGGCGGCATCGAACGATTGGGCGCGGCGATGGCAGTCGCCTTCGTCGTCGTCATGCCGATCGGGCTTGTCCAGGCGCTCAACGCGCTCTCCGACCCACGCCTCGTTCTCGCCGGCATAGGGGTCGGAATCGCTTCGTCGGTCATCCCCTATGTCTGCGACCAGCTCGCCATGTCGCGCCTGCCGCGTGCGAGCTTCGCCCTTCTGCTGGCACTGCTACCAATGACCGCGACAGTCGTCGGCGCGATCGTCCTCGCCCAGATTCCGAGTGCCCGCGATCTGGCCGGCATCGCGCTGGTCATGGCCGGCGTGGCGCTCCACCGGCCGGCCAGGATCTAGCGCTTTCCCGTCCCCCTGATCTGCGACATGGTCCGCGTCGCGGTGATCGCTTCCGGGTCAAAGGCGAGGTCGATGATCGCCGGCTTGCCGGATTCCACTGCGCGCTCGAAGGCGTCGGCGAAGTCCTCGGTCTTCTCGACCCGCTCGCCATGGCCGCCATAGGCACGGGCGAGCGCGGTGAAGTCCGGGTTCACCAGATCAGTCGCGACATGGCGGTTGGGGTAGTCACGCTCCTGGTGCATGCGGATGGTGCCGTGGATGCCATTGTTGACGAGGATGACGACGATGGCGGCGCCGTGCTGGTTGGCGGTCGCCATCTCCTGGCTGGTCATCTGGAAATCGCCGTCGCCGGCGAAGCAGACGACGATTCGCTCCGGATATTTCAGCTTGGCAGCGATCGCCGCCGGCAGGCCATAGCCCATCGATCCGGAGGTCGGCGCGAGCTGGGTACCGAGTTGGCGGTAGGGGAAGAAGCGCGCCACCCAGCCGGCGAAATTGCCGGCACCGTTGGCCATGATCGCGTCGTCCGGCAGGCGCTCGCGCAGCCAGGCGATGATCTGGCTGAGCTGCACGGGCCCGGGATTGGTGACCGGCTTCACCCAGGCCTTGTAGGAGGCGTTGGCAGCGCGCGCTTCCTCGCCCCAAGGGATCGTCGTCGGCGGTTGCAGGCCCTCGAGCGCGGCGGCGAAGGCGGTCGGGCTGGCGTTGATCGCGAGCGCCGGGCGATAAAGCCGGCCGAGCTCCTCGACGCCCGGATGAACGTGGACGAGCGTCTGCTTCGGCTCGGGAATGTCGATGAGCGAATAGGACGAAGACGGCATCTCGCTCATCCGCCCGCCGATGAGGAGCAACAGGTCCGCCTCGCGGACGCGGCGGGCGAGATCCGGATTGGGGCCGATGCCGACGTCGCCGGCATAATTGGGATGATCGTTGTCGAACAGGGTCTGGCGGCGGAAGGAGCAGCCGACCGGCAGGTCGAAGCGCTCGGCGAAGCGCTGCATGGCGGCGACCGCCTGCTCGTTCCAGCGCGAGCCGCCGACGATGACGAAGGGTTTCTTCGCCGCCCACAGCATCTTCTGGAGCTGGGCCATCTGGGCGAGACCGGGATAGGTCTCGACCTGGGTCCAGGGTTGCAACGGCGCGGGCAGCGCCGGGTCGCGCAGCATGTCCTCGGGCAGCGCCAGCACGACCGGTCCCGGCCGTCCGCTGGTCGCCTCGTAGAACGCGCGACCGATGAATTCGGGCACGCGTTCGGCGCGGTCGATCTCCTCGACCCATTTGGCGACCTCGCCGAACATGCGGCGGAAGTCGACCTCCTGAAAGGCCTCGCGCCCGCGCATGCCACGGCCGACCTGGCCGACGAGCATGATCATGGGCGTCGAAATCCTGGCGGCCGATATGGAGGCCGGAAGAGGCGTTGGTAGCGCCGGGACCGCGCGTGACCATGACGACACCCGGCCGTCCGGTGAGCTTGCCCCAGGCCTCGGCGGCCATGGCGGCGCCGCTTTCCTGCCGGCAGACGGTGACCGCGATGTCGGTGTCGTAGAGCGCGTCGAGCAGCGCCAGATAGCTTTCGCCGGGAATGCAGAAGATGCGTTCCACGCCGTTCAGCACCAGCGCATCGGCGAGGAGGCGCGCGCCGCTCTTGGAATTTTCCTGTGTCATGGCTTTCCGGTATCGGATTCGAAGGGACACCCGGCCGTGCAGGGAGCGAACCGGGCGTGACCGCCGCGCGGCGCGTCTGCGCATCGGTAGCCGTCACGGCCCAGCCTAGCAAGGCATTGGTTGTCGGACAAATCCCGCGTGCGAATCGCCGCGTCGCGAATCAGGCGTTGTCGACCGTCACCACCTGGAATGTGTGCAGTTCGCCGTCCTCGTCGCGAAACGAGACATATTCGCCCCGGTTGAAGACGTGATTGGAGAGCTTGAAGCCCGACTCGTCGCCCTCGTCGCCGGAAAGGTCGTAATGGAAGGCCCAGGATCCGCCCGGCCGGTGGACGAGATGGCCGATATCCTCCTCCTCCCCGCCCCAGAAGCGGACCACCCGGCAGCGGTCGCGGTGCTTTTTCCAGCCTTCCGCGTCGAGATGGCCTTCGGCGTCGAGTGGCGCGGTGAAGCGATAGCCGTGGCGCTCGCTGCCAGAGGGGAAGTCCTTGGTGCGGGCAAGATTCAGGCGAATCGTCTTGAGGCCGCTGGTCTCGCTCATGGACGTCCTCCAATGGTTGGGCCAAGTCTAGCAAAGCGCGCCACGAATGCGCCAGTTCGGGCTTTCCCTTAGGGACAGGCAGGCGATAATGTGCCCCACCGTCACAGGAGGTCCATCGTGTTTGTATCGCCGCGGGGTTTGCGCCGGGCACTCTGTCTTGTCGCGGGGCTTGGCCTGCTGGTCACGCTAGCGGGTGCCGCCGCGGCGGCAGGCGACGAGCAGGATACGCCGGACTTCCCGACGACCGTCTTCGCCGATGGCGCCAAGACCGCCTCGGTGACGGTCGGCGACGTGACGGCGAAAGTGAGCCTGGAGCGCCGGCCGGCCATCGACCCCAAATTCGACGTACCGGTTCTCACCGTCACGGTCGGCGGCAAACAGGTGATCGAGGTGGTCGGCGTCGCCTCGGGCTTCGACTTTCCGGCGGCGGAGGCAAGCATCGCCGAGATCGATCCCGACAATCACCATCCGGAGGTCTATTTCACCAGCTTCTCCGGCGGCGCCCATTGCTGCAGTTCGGTGTTCGTCGCCGAGGAGGTCGGCGACGAAATGGGTCGCGGTGAAGATCGGCGAGTTCGACGGGGACGGCAATTATCTGGAAGATCTCGATGGCGACGGCATCGCCGAGATCGCCACGGTCGACAACCGCTTTCTCTATCAGTTCGACTGCTATGCCTGCAGCGCGGCGCCGCTCGTGGTGATCGACCGTGCGGCGCGGCAAGGCCGATCGACGTGACCTCGGGCGACCCGCGCTACCTGCCGGCGCATCGGGACTGGCTGAGCCAGATCGAGGAGAATGTCGAGCCGGCCCAGCGCTGGACCTCGCGCGGCTACCTTGCCGGCTGGGTGGCGGCGAAGGCCGGGTCGGCGAAGGCGCGGCGGCCTGGCGGAGCTGACGGCGCACTGGGAGCTTGCCGCCGACCCCGGCGAGGAGGTATGCCTGACCGGCGGCGATATCGATGCCTGCCCGAAGACGCAGCGCGGACCTCAAGTTCCCCGATCGGCTGAAGCTGTTCCTGGAGCAGAACGGCTACGCGTTCTGAGCCGGCGGCGCGCCGGACGCGCCGCCTGGAAACGGATTAAGACGGGGAAAGTCTGGTACAGCCGGCTGGGCTTGAACCAGCGACCTACGGATCCACAATCCGCCGCTCTACCAACTGAGCTACGGCTGCCCATGTCTGGACGGGCGGAACCTAAGAGGATTGGCGCGGGCGTTCAAGCGCGAAGTGCGCCCAATCCGCGGCGGGCGACATGAATGTCGGGCTCAGCCCCTTCCCCGACAAGCAACAGCCCGGGCCTTTCGACCCGGGCTGTTCGACTGGCCGCTACGCGGTACTCGCGCGGTCAGAACCGTTGCATCGTCATCAGGCGACGCGGAATTCCTTGAAGGTCTTCTCGACCTGCGCGCTCATCGGCTTCGTCGTGTCGGTGACGATCTTCTGCGTGAGCTCCTGGAACTCCTTCGCCTGCTTGGTCATCGTGTCGAACTGCTTGCGCGCGAAGGCGGTCTGCAGCTCGATCAGCTCGGCCAGCGTCTTGACGGCGAACATATCCTTGGCCAGCGCGAAGGAGGCGTCACTGTTGTCCTTGGCGGCGTCGAGCGCCTTCACGCCAAGAGCGAATGCGCTCTCGCGGGCGGTCTCATAGGTGTCCTCGACGATCCCGGTCGCCTCTTCGGCGGCGGTCTTCATCTTGGAATAGTTGTCGCGCGCCTGCGCGATCGACTTCTCGGCGAATTCACGGAACGCGGCCGGAACCTCGACACTCGGCATGCTGACACTGAACGCATCGAAGGGCGTCGTCGGCATGGTGGGGGTGGCGGTCTTGGTGGTCTTGGTGGTCTTGGTGGTGGTCATGGTCGATCTCCTGGGGCAGGATTCTTTCGGTTTGCCCGTGCATCTGCCGCACCGTTGGCAATCCTCATGAACTCCATATAATGCCGGTCGTTGTGCATTGCAACATAATTTTTGCAGCGCACAAGAAGGCACGCAGGCCACGCCCGCGGCGAGGTGTCGCCGCGGCAGGCCCTGCCCCTAGACCGAAACCGTCTAGCTTCGGCTCTTCTTCACGGCATCGCCGGCGACACGGCCGAACATCTCGCCAAGGCTCTTGCCGTGCTCGCTGGCCGCCGCCATCTGACGGCGGGCGAATTCCTGCTGCAGGCTGGCGATCTCCTCGACCGTCTTGGCGCGGACCATTTTCTGAGCAAGCTCAAAGGATTCGGCGAGGTTTTGCTCGACATAGGCAAGCGCCTGACGATTGATGTCGGCGGCGCCTTCGCGGACCGACTGGGCCGAGCCCTCGGCCTTGGCGACCGCGTCCTGGGTGGCCTTCATGTACTGATCGAAGGCCTTTTTCGCCTGATCGACACTTTTGTCAGCCATCTGGCGCATTTGATCGGGGATATCGAAGGGTGTGCGCTGCATTGGGTCGGACCTCCCTGTTAGTGTGGCACCAAGCGAACGATAGGGCGCTTGGCGCGCGGGACCAAATCAAGTGCGGTTAACCAATTCCTAAGAAGCCGCCCCGACACACCTGGTCGATCCATGGACCCGTGTCCGATTTCGCTGTATTAACAGTTTGTTAAGTATTGAGCGCGCGTCGGGAAGGCGCGCCAGGACGGGCGGGAGCCGGATGAACGGCAAAACCTACGCCTATCTCGACCTTGCCGCACATCCGGCGGTCGGCTCGGCGCTGCTCGACCCGCGCCCGGCCATGGTCTTCGGTGCCGACGGCACGGCCGTGCTGTGGGCCAATGCGGCGGCCGCCGTCTTTTTCGGCGAGGCGCGCATGGGCTCGCTGCTGGCCCGCCGCTTCTCCGCCTACAATCCAATCCGCCGGCAGGTTTCGCGACTGGCGCGGCTGCTGCCGAGCGAGGCGAGCCGGCTGGAGATGCTTCGCTTCGGCTTCGGCGTGCGGCTGGAAACGCTCGCGGCCGCCTGTCGCCGTCTCAACCTCGCCGACGGCTCAAGCGCCGTGCTTGCCATCGGCGTCAAGGATGTCGCGACGGAATCGCTCGGTACGCGGGCGGAGCGGCTGGCCGATGTCATCGCCGGACGGGACTGCCTCGTCGCCGTGCTCAATGCCGAGGGCCACGTGCTCGGCGCCTCGGGGGGCTTCGTCGACCTGGCGCCGGCATCGGCCGCAATCGACCGGATGGTCGAAGAGGTCGATCGCGGCAAGGACCATCTGCTCAAGCGCGCCATCCCGATCGGCAGTGAAGAACGGCCGGCCGGCGTCGCGCGGATCGACACCGCCCGCGAGCGGCTCTTTCTGCTGATCGTTGGGCCGGCCGAAGCCAAACCGCATTCAGCCATCGTTCCAGAGGTCGGCGCCGCGCCCGAGGCCCCGCCACCGCCGGCACGCATGGCCCCACCGATTCCGGCACCGCCGATCCGCGCTTCGAGCGAGGCACCGCCCCACGACCTATTGCCGGCGGTGGAGCAGGAACCGGACCTGGAACCTCAGCCCGAATCGAAGGCGGGGCCAGCACCCGAAGCAGAGCCGGAGCCGGAGGCGCCCATTGCCGCGCCGCCGATTGCGCCCGCCGAGCCGGTCGAAGCGGTCGCGGAGCCCCCTGCCCCGCTCGTCGCCGAGACGCCGGTCGAGACGCCCGAGACCGTGACCGCACCGGAAACCGTGACCGCGCCGGCCCCGGAGACGCGCGAGACGACACCGGCCGAACGCGCCCCGGTGCGCTTCCTGTGGCAGAGCGACGCCAACGAAGACTTCACCTTCCTTTCGCCCGAGCTCGGCCATGTGGTCGGCGCCGACAACGCGGCGCTGATCGGCACCAACTGGAAGGCCGCCATCGCGCGCCTGTCGCTCGATCCCGACGGAGCGCTGAGGGAAGCGCTGACCAGCCTCAAGATGTGGGGCGACATCATTGTCTACTGGCCCGTGGCGGAAGCCGGCGAGCGCGTCGCGGTCGATCTGTCGGCGATCCCGAGCTTTGCCCGCGACGGACGTTTCGAGGGGTATCGCGGGATGGGAATCTGCCGCCTCGACGATCGCCGGCCCGATGACATGCCGGCACCGCCACCGGAACCCGTCGAAGGACCGCGGGTCGAGCCGCCGCCGCTCAGCTTCGGCACGAGGAGGACGAGGGCCTGACCCGCAGCCGGCCGATGCCGCCGCCGGCGAAGCGGGAGGGACCGCCGAGGCGCCGGCAGCGAGCGACGCACCGTCGCGAATGCCGGACGAAGTCGAACGTCGTGCGCCTCCCCGGCGCCAACGTACCGGGCCGGCCGTTGCGCCTCGAACACCTGACCGGCTCGGAACAGGATGCGTTCCGCCGCATCGCCGAAGCCCTCGGCGCGGAGCACAAGGCCGATGCTCCCGCGCCGGCCAGAGCCAGCGCGCACGAACGGCCGAAGTGCCGACGCCGGATCGTCCCGAGGCGGCGGAGCCGCCGCGAACGAGCCGCCGCCGGAACCGGTCGCTGACTGACGCGGCGAAGGAGCGGCCGCCCTTCGACACCCGCCTCCTCGACCGCGTGCCGCTCGGACTCGTCATCTTCCGCGACCGCAAGACACTGTTCGCCAACCGGCCTCTTCTCGACCTGCTCGGCTACGGGTCGCTCGACGCCTTCGCGGCGGCCGGCGGCACGGAGGCGATCTTCCCCGACGGTCCGGACGGGTGGGCGACGCCGAGCCTTGCCGACGGCAGCGGCCGGCTGAGCCTGCTGCGCCGCGACGAGACCAAGGTGGCGGTCGAGGCGCGGCTGCATGCGGTCACCTGGGGCGGCGCCACGGCGCTGATGTTCTCGGTGCGCGAATATCCGCGAGCCGCCGGCGACCGATGCCGAGCTGGCGAACGCCGGCTGGCGCAGCACGATACCCGCACCGAGGAGCTGGAGGCGATCCTCGACACCGCCAGCGACGGCGTCGTCGTCGTCGATGCCGACGGCCGCATCGGCAAGCTCAACCGCAGCGCCGAGGCGCTGTTCGGCATCGACGGCGCGCGACGTGGTCGGGCAGCCCTTCACCGACCTTCTCGCCGACGAAAGCCGCAAGGCGGCGCTCGACTATCTCGACGGGCTCGCCTCGAACGGCGTCGCCAGCGTCCTCAATGACGGCCGCGAGGTGATCGGCAAGGTGCCGCAGGGCGGGCTGATCCCGCTGTTCATGACCATGGGCCGGCTCGGCGACACCGGCAAGTTCTGCGCGGTGCTGCGCGACATCACCCACTGGAAGAACGTCGAGGAGGAGCTGGTCGCGGCGCGCCGCGCGGCGGAGGCCGGCGAACGCGCAGAAGTCGGATTTCCTCGCCAAGATCAGCCACGAGATCCGCACGCCGCTCAACGCCATCATCGGCTTTTCCGAGGTGATGATGGAGGAGCGCTTCGGGCCGATCGGCAATCGCGCGCTACCGCGACTATCTGCGCGACATCCACCGGTCGGGCGCGCATCTGATGAGCCTGATCAACGACCTGCTCGACCTGTCCAAGATCGAGGCGGGCAAGCTCGACCTGCAATTTCGAGTCGGTGTCGGTCAACGAGTCGATCCAGGAATGCGTGGCGCTGATGCAGCCGCAGGCGAACCGCGAGCGGATCATCATCCGCACCTCGCTCGCCGCCGACGTGCCCAATGTCGTCGCCGATCCGCGCTCGATGCGGCAGATCCTGCTCAATCTCCTGTCCAACGCGGTCAAGTTCACCAAGGCCGGCGGCCAGGTGATCGTCTCGACCGCGATCGAGGACAGCGGCGAGGTGGTGGTGCGTATCCGCGACACCGGCATCGGCATGAGCGAGAAGGACATCGAGGTGGCGATGAAGCCGTTCCGCCAGGTGGCGACCAGCGGGCGCAGCGAAGGCACCGGGCTCGGCCTGCCGCTGACCAAGGCACTGGTCGAAGCCAACCGCGCCCAGTTCGCCATCGAATTCGACACCCAATCAGGGTACGCTGGTGAAGATCACTTTCCCGACGACCCGGGTGCTGGCCGGATAGAACGATGATGGACGAAGAGGCGCTGGCGATCGTGCGCCGCGCCTATGCGATGCAGGTCACCGCCGCGATGCGGGTGAGCGACGCCCGCGTCGAGGATGCGTTTGCCAGCGTCAGGCGCGAGCATTTCCTCGGGCCGGGCCGTGGCCGATCTTCCGCTTCTCGGGCGAATACATTCCGACGCCGAGCGGCGATCCGGTCTATCTCTACGCCAACAATCTCGTCGGCATTTCGCCCGAGCGCCACATCAACAATGGCGAGCCGTCGCTGCATGCGCTTCTGCTCGCGAAGGCCGCACCGCGGGCCGGCGACCACGTCGTCCATGTCGGCGCCGGGCTCGGCTATTACTCGGCGCTTATGGCCCATCTCATCGGCCCGACCGGCCGGGTGACGGCGATCGAGTTCGAGCCGGATCTCGCCGAGCGGGCGCGGGCGAATTTCGCCGGCGTCGACAATGTAACCGTGATCACCGGCGACGGGACGGTGGTGCCTTTCGACCCGGCCGATGTCATCTATGTCAATGCCGGCGCGACGCGGCCGGCCGATATCTGGCTTGACCGGCTGAAGGATGGCGGGCGCCTGATCCTGCCGATGACGACGGACAAGGGCTTCCGCGGCCGCCACAGCACGATCGCGACCATGCGGCGCAACGGGGCGGTGTTCCTGTGACACGAAACGGCGAGCGACTTTGCCGCGCGCTGGATCTCGCCGGTGGCGATCTATCCCTGCCAGGGCATGCGCGACGCGGACTCCGAACAGGCGCTCGCCGCCGCCTTCGAAACAGGCGATCCGCACGACGTTGCCGAGTCTGGTGCGCAGCGATGCCGTGCCTGACGCGCAATGCTGGATGCGGACGCCCGGCTTCAGCCTTGTCCGCGATCCGGATGCGGTAGGCGAGCCCGGGACGTCTCGCCTGAGCGCGGCAGCTATTTCATCCCGGTGTCGGGGCGGTTCTGCGCCGCGCGGACGGTCTCCAGAAGGTCCGGCAGCTCGTCGACCGTGATCTCCTCGCCATCGACCCCGCGGAAGGCGGGGTCGTCGTCACCGCTCTCGCCGCCATAATGGGCGCGCAGGTCGAGGTAGCGCGCGATCAGTGCGAGAATCTCGGCGTCCCCATGCATCTCGCGGAGATTGCCGAGGCGCATGGCGAGGATGTGGGCTTCGTCGAACCGGCGCAGGCGCAGTCCCTCGATCAGCACGACCATGCGCCCGAGATAGGCGTTGCGGCGGCAGGTCTCGCGCAGGGCCGCCACGTCGGTACCGAGCAACGCCTGAAAATCGCCCCCCTCGCGCAGGCCGCGATTGACCTCGTCGGCGGCAAAATGATCGAGCAGGCTGACCTCGGCCCTTGCGACCCACTCGAGCCGCTCCAGGGCGGTGCGCATGTCGTCGGCGATGATGTAGGCGAAGCCGGCCGAGCCCCAGTAGGTCGGCAGGCGGACCGAGGCAGTCACCCGGTCGCCGTGAACGGTGACGTTGTTGATGAAGCCGAGGGTGACAACCGACTGGTCAAGTCTGGGATCGGCCACATTGGCCAGGGCGCGCCAGGCGGCCGCAGTCTTCGGGTCGCCTTTCCGGTCGCCGGCCGGCGTCACGACCCATTCCCCCGATGCCAAACCGCGCGCGCGGCAAATGGATACAGCGCATGACGCGAACACTCGCGTTCAGCCGGCCGCTTAGCAAATCGGCATTGTCGTCGCCCGGAGGGGCCCCCGCCCCAAACCCCCGTGATGTGCACGCCGTCTTCCCTGTCATGCGGCTTATTGGCACCGCTTGACGCCTAGAAGATCACGGGCCGCACCGAAAGCAAAGCCCTATCCGGCCGGCGCGACGCGGGGATGACGGTGGCCGTTCAGCCAGCCAACTTACCGGCGATTGAATTGAAAGTTGAATTCAACCGTGAGCCGACGTTGGTCGCGCCGACGATGATGGCGACGCCGACAAGCGAAGCGATCAACCCATACTCGATCGCCGTCGCGCCCGACTGGTCTTCGAAAAACCGTGCAATCAGCTTGTTCATTGACCACACTCCTCACGTTCCGCCGTCGGGTCGACTTACCCGTTCCGGCTGTGCTGTCCGTCTCCCATTGTGATCGACATGGAGAAAGACGCAGTTCAATTCAAGGTCGAGCTACTAAAATACGCGCCAAAATCGACACCACGGGAGTAATAGTGTCGTATAGTTAATCAGGAAACACTGGGTCACCGTAGCCCAGCGGTCCTTCTGATTGGAATCCTCGAGATTCCGCGGCGTCTCTGCGCGGTGTGCCGTCGACAAGACTTCAAGACTTACTGAGACAGTGC
The DNA here is from genome assembly GCA_963812285.1 of uncultured Alphaproteobacteria bacterium. Taxonomy (GTDB): domain Bacteria; phylum Pseudomonadota; class Alphaproteobacteria; order Rhizobiales; family Kaistiaceae; genus CAVSRC01. The sequence goes on from CAWEUR010000044.1 coordinate 117,392, forward strand.
GGGAATATCCCGATAGAGGTCGAGCGCCTCCGGATTGGCCAGCGCTTCACGATTCCTGATCGTGCGGCCGTGGACGATGTCGCGGACGGCCAGTTCGACAATCTTGCCGGACTTGGTGCGCGGGATATCGGCGACCGCAACGATCTTCGCCGGCACGTGGCGCGGGCTGGCGCCGGTGCGGATGCGCGCCCGGATGCGCTGGATGAGGTCGTCGTCGAGCGCGATCCCGTCGCGCAGGCGGACGAAGAGAACGATGCGCACGTCGTCATCCCAGTCCTGCCCGATCGCGAGCGATTCGAGCACTTCGGGAATCTGTTCGACCTGCCGGTAGATCTCCGCCGTACCGATGCGCACGCCCCCTGGATTGAGGGTCGCGTCGGCGCGGCCGTGGATGATCATGCCGCCGTGCCCGGTCCATTCGGCGAAATCGCCGTGGCACCAGATATCGGGGAACCGCGCGAAATAGGCGTCATGATACTTGGCGCCGCCCTCGTCGTTCCAGAAGCCGACCGGCATGGAGGGAAAGGGCTTCGTGCAGACGAGTTCACCCTTGCCCACCTTCAGCGGCGCGCCGTCCTCGTCCCACACGTCAACCGCCATGCCGAGGCCGGGCCCCTGGATCTCGCCGCGCCAGACGGGCTTCAGGGGAATGCCGAGGACGAAGCAGGAGACGATGTCGGTGCCGCCGGAGATCGAGGCAAGATGGAGGTCGCGGCCGATCGCGTCGTAGACGAAGTCGAAGCTCTCGGGCGCGAGCGGCGAGCCGGTCGAGGTCACCATGCGCACGCTCGACAGGTCGTGCGCGTCGACCGGGCGGTAGTTGGCCTTCTTCACCGCGTCGATGAATTTCGCCGAGGTGCCGAAGATATTGATCCGTTCGCGCTCGGCGTAGTCGAACAGGATTTCCGGACCGGGATGGAAGGGCGAGCCGTCGTAAAGCATGAGCGTCGCCTCGGAGGCGAGGCCGGAGGCGAGCCAGTTCCACATCATCCAGCCGCAGGTGGTGAAGTAGAATAGCCGCTCCCCTGCCCGCAGGCCGCAATGCAGGCGATGCTCCTTGAGATGCTGGAGCAGCGTGCCGCCGGCGCCGTGGACGATGCATTTCGGCACGCCGGTCGTGCCGGACGAGAACATGATGTAGAGCGGATGGGCGAACGGCATGCGGCGGAACGCGACCGGCTTCGGCTCGAGCGGCGCCAGCGCGTCGGCAAGCGAGGCCGCGTTCGGCAGCGACGCGGCGATCGCCTCGGCCTTGCCGAGATAGGGCACGACGATAGTGGCGACGACGCTTGGAAGCTCTGGCAGGATCGCCCTCAGCTTGTCACCGACCTCGATCGTCTTGCCGGCGTAGTAGTAGCCGTCGCAGGTGATGAAGAGCTTCGGCTCGATCTGGCCGAAACGATCGAGAACGCCCTGCGGCCCGAAATCGGGCGAGGCCGACGACCAGACGGCGCCCAGCGAGGCGGTGGCGAGCATCGCCGCGATGGTCTCGGGCATGTTGGGCAGCATCGCCGCGATCCGGTCGCCGGGCCCGACGCCATGCGCCTGGAAGGCCTGCTGCAGGCGCGAGACAAGTTGATTGAGCTCACGCCAGGTGAGCCGGCGCTCGACCTTGTCCTCGCCGCGGAAGACCATCGCCTCGCTGTCGTCGTCGCGCCTCAGGAGGTTCTCGGCGAAGTTCAGCGAAGCATCGGGAAAGAACTGCGCGCCGGGCATCCTGTCGCCATCGACGAGCCGGCGCCGGCCCTTTTCGCCGATCACGCCGCAGAAGTCCCAGACAAGGTCCCAGAAGGCGCCGCGATCCTCGACGGACCAGCGATGAAGGGCGTCGTAGCCTTCGATCGCATGGCCGGCACCTTCCGAGGCCCGTTCCGCAAAATGGGTCATCGGGTGGGCCGCCACCGCCTCCGGCGTCGGCCGCCAGAGCGGCTCTGATTGCGGCTGCGTCACGCCGTCACTCCTTCCTGAAACATGCCCGTCACGGTCCTCAGGGATCATTTCGGGCGGTCGTTCGACCCTGTCAATGTCCACCGCCTCGATCGCGGAATATCCATAAATTCCTTGCGATTCACGCGCTTTCTTCCTATCCCGGGGCAAAAGTGGGGCAAACCGCCGTCCCTCGCTCGACGAGGTCTCCCGACTGTATGAAACGTTTTGCCATCATCGCAGGTCTTCTGGTCGCCTTCGTGGCGGTGATGGTGGTTGTTGCTCCGCTTGTCGTATCGAGCGAGGCCGTCAGGCGCCAGGTCACGACACAGATCGCAGACTGGACCGGGCGGGCGGTGACCTTCCAGGGCAAGCCGACGATTTCCCTCATGCCCTATCCGACCATCCGGATCGGGGAGGTCACGCTCGCCAACGCCCATGGCATGGGCGACCAGCCCTTCATGCGGATGGACGCCCTGGTCGGCAGGATCCGCCTCCTGCCACTGCTCATCGGTCGGATCGAGATCGCCGAGTTCCGTCTCGTGCGCCCGAATATCGCGCTGCAGGTCGGCACGAATGGTCGCGTCAACTGGCTGATGAAGGACGGCGCCGTCGGCGTCCAGGCGGCCGAGACCGACCCGCCGCTACCGGTCGGCAAGCCGGAGGCCCACGCGACCCCGCCGACGGTGGCGCTCGGCGAATTCGTCATCGACGATGGAGTCATCACCTTCGACGACGCACGGCTCGGCCGTTTCGAGCGCCTCACCAACGTGAATCTCGACGTGCGATGGCCGGCGACGACGGAGCCGGCGGTCGCCAGCGGCTCGCTGAGCTGGCGAGGCGAGACTGTTCAGCTCAACGGTGCGATCGCCGCGCCGATCGACGTCATGGCCGGCGGCAGCTCGGGCATGACCTTCCAGCTCGTGTCCAAGCCGCTTCGCATCTCCTTCACGGGCAAGGCCCTGCGGCTGCGCAACTTCCAGGTCGAAGGCGACGTGAAGGTAAGTTCCCCGTCGGTGCGCGAGGCGATCACCTGGACGGGTACGGCGATGGGTGACGGCCCGATCCTCGGCGCCGCCTCGATCTCGGGCAAGATGAACTGGATCGGCCACAACATCTCCTTCGACGGCGCGACGGTCGAACTCGACGGAAACAGCGGCAACGGCGTTCTGTCGATCAATTACGACGGCGATCGACCGACGTTCCAGGGCACGCTTGATTTCAAGAAGCTCGATCTGTCGCCCTATCTCAAGGCGGTGCAGGTAGGCATCCGGGCCGCCGGTTCATGGCCGGTCGCGCCGATCCACCTGCCGATCGTCTCCGCCTGCAATCTCGACCTCAGGGTCTCCGCCGGCCAGGTGCTGGTCGGCGCGGCGCATATCGACAAGGCCGCCGGGGCGGCCAACATCAGGGACGGCCGCATCTCGCTCACGCTTGGCGACGGTCAGCTCTATGGCGGCCACGTCTCAGCCGAAATCGCGGCGGAAATGCATGGCAGTGATTTTGTCGGCAACGCGCAGGCGAAGCTGGACAAGGTGCCGGCCAAGCAGGCGCTGACCGACCTTGTCGAGGTCAACGCGCTTGACGGGACCGCATCGGCGGACGTGACGGCCAATGTGCACGGCCGCTCCTGGGGCGAGCTGGCCGAGACCCTCACCGGCTCGGCGAGCATCTCGGTCGTCAACGGCTCGCTCTCGGGCATCGGGGTCGCCGATCTGGCCAAGCAGTTGACGACGACCGGCAAGGACGGGTCGGCGCCGTCCGGTGGGGCAACGAGCTTCAAGGCACTCGCCGGCACGCTTGAGGTCGCCGAAAGTACGGTCAGCACAAGCGACCTACATGCCGAGGGCGACGGTTTCGCCGTCGATATCGTCGGCTCCGCCTCGCTCTACAGCGCACTGGTGGACGGCGTCGGCACGCTGAGCCTGGCTGCCAGCGACAGCAAGGCGAAGGCGCCGACGATCATTCCCTTCGCCATTGGCGGCACGGTGCGCCAGCCGGTGTTCATGCCGCGGGCAAATGAGCGGATGTTCCGCCGCAGCAGCCTCGACAGGCCGGTCCGGGCAACGTCCAGGGTCTTCCCGCGCGGCTGAGCCTTCTTCTCCCGCCGACGAAGAACGTCGTGCCCATAGCCGTAGGGCATTTCTCCCCCATGCGCGTTGGCTGACAGGGACGCCGATCGGCGATGGGAGCATCGAGCGCCAGGAGATCGAAACGCTCGATGCCGACCACGCCCGCCTTCACGGCATCGCCATCGCCAGGCGTTCGGCGCGGCGGCGTTCGACCTCGCGGCGCTTGGTGACGAGCGAGGCGGCGATGACGCCGACCGTCACCAGCGCGATGAGGATCGTGCAGACCGCGTTGATCTCCGGCGTCACGCCGAGGCGGACCTGGCTGTAGATCTTCATCGGCAACGTGGTGGCGCCGGGCCCGGTGGTGAAGCTGGCGATCACCAGATCGTCGAGCGACAGGGTGAAGCCGAGCATCCAGCCGGCGACGACCGCCGGCGCGATGATCGGCAGGGTGACGACGAAGAAGGTCTTGAGCGGCGGGCAGCCGAGATCGAGCGCGGCTTCTTCCAGGCTCAGGTCGAAGGTGACCAGCCGCGACTGCACGACCACCGCGACGAAGCACATGGAAAAGGTGATGTGGGCGAGCACGATCGTCCAGAAGCCGCGATCGAGGCCGAGCGCGACGAAGAGCAGCAGCAGCGACAGGCCGGTGATCACGTCGGGCATGACCAGCGGCGCGTAGATCATGCCGGAGAACAGCGAGCGGCCGCGGAAGCGTCCGAAGCGCACCAGCGCGATGGCGGCAAGCGTGCCGAGGATGGTCGCGACGCTCGCCGAAATGAGGGCGACGCGCAGCGTCACCCAGGCGGCGTTGAGCAGGGCGTGGTTGTGGAGCAGCTCGCCATACCACTTGGTCGAGAAGCCGGCCCAGACGGTGACCAGGCGCGAGTCGTTGAAGGAATAGATGACCAGGAGCAGGATCGGCAGGTAGAGGAAGGCGAAGCCGAGCTGACCGAGACGATGTTGAACCAGGACATGCGCCGTTCCATGGCCTCAGCCCTCCCGCTCGGTGCGTCTGGTTCCTGATTCTGGAAGAGCACGATCGGCACCACCAGGATCAGCAGCAGGACCACGGCGACGGCGGAGGAGACCGGCCAGTCGCGGTTGGAGAAGAACTCCGACCACAGGGTCTTGCCGATCATCAGCGTGTGCGAGCCGCCGAGCAGATCGGGGATGACGAACTCGCCGGTCGCCGGGATGAAGACCAGGAAGCAGCCGGCGATGACGCCGGGCAGCGACAGCGGGAAGGTGATCTTCCAGAAGGCGCGGATCGGCGGGCAGCCGAGATCGGCGGCGGCCTCGAGCAGCGACTCGTCCATGCGCTCCAGCGCCGCGTAGAGCGGCAGCACCATGAAGGGCAGATAGGAATAGACGATGCCGATATAGACCGCGGCATTGGTGTTGAGGATGGTCAGCGGCTCGTGGATGACGCCGAGCCAGAGCAGGAACTGGTTGAGCAGCCCCTCCTTCTTGAGGATGCCGATCCAGGCGTAGACGCGGATCAGGAAGCTCGTCCAGAAGGGCAGGATGACCAGCATCAGCAGCGTCGGCTGCCAGGCGCGCGGCGCCCGCGCCATGCCGTAGGCGATCGGATAGCCGACCAGCAGGACCATGAAGGTCGAGGCGGCGGCGATCCACAGGCTCGACAGATAGGCGCGAGTGTAGAGCGCGTCCTGGGTCAGCCAGACATAATTGTCGAAGGTGAACTGCCGGATGTTGTCGAGCACGCCGGAGAGGCCGCCGAGGAACTTGAAGGCCGGCAGGTAGGGCGGCATGGCGATCGCCGTCGTCGACAGCGAGATCTTCAGGACGATGAGGAAGGGAACGAGGAAGAAGATCAGCAGCCAGAGATAGGGGACGAGGACGATCAGCCAGCGCGCGCGGCTGGCGCGGCCCCGTTGCCACCGTATCCGTCTCGCGCGCGCTCACTGGGTCAGCACGACGCCGGAATCGGGCGTCCAGCTCAGCCAGACCTTGTCCTCCCAGGTGATCGGCCGCTCGATGACGCGGGTGTGGTTGGAGACGGTCGCCTTGATGGTGGCGCCGGTCGCAAGCTTGACGTGATAGATCGAGACATCGCCGAGATAGCCGATGTCCCAGACCTCGCCGGCGATGCAGTTGACGTCGATGTTGATCGGCCGCTCGACGGCGATCGACACCTTCTCGGGCCGGATGGCGAACCAGGCGGCGTCGCCCTTGGCGGCCTCGAGCGCCTGGTCGGCAACGACCGTGGCGCCGGTGTCGGCGCACTCGAGCTGCACGACCCCGCCATCGAGGCTGGCGATGCGGCCCTCGAGCAGGTTGATGTCGCCGATGAAGTCGGCGACATAGCGCGAGGCCGGCTGCTCGTAGATCTCGGCCGGCGTCGCGATCTGCACGATCTTGCCATGGTCCATGACGGCGATGCGGTCGGCGACCGTCATCGCCTCTTCCTGGTCGTGGGTGACGATGACGAAGGTCAGGCCAAGGGTCTGCTGCAGGTCGGTCAGCTCGAACTGGGTCTCCTCGCGCAGCTTCTTGTCGAGCGCGCCGAGCGGCTCGTCGAGCAGCAGCACCTTCGGCTTCTTGGCAAGCGAGCGGGCGAGCGCGACGCGCTGGCGCTGGCCGCCGGAAAGCTGGTGCGGCTTGCGCCTGGCGAAGGGGGTGAGCTTGACCAGCGTCAGCATCTCCTCGACGCGGGCGGCGATCTCGGCCTTCGGCATCCCGGCCTGCTTGAGGCCGAAGGCGATGTTGGCCTCCACCGTCATATGCGGAAACAGCGCATAGGACTGGAACATCATGTTGGAGGGCCGCCGGTAGGGCGGGATGCCGGCAAGGTCCTGGCCGTCGAGAAGCACCCTGCCCGCGCTCGGCTCCTCGAAGCCGGCGACCATGCGCATCAGCGTGGTCTTGCCGCAGCCCGAAGGCCCGAGCAGGGCGAAGAACTCGCGCTCGTAGATCGCCAGCGAAAGGTCGTCGACGGCGGTGAAGTCGCCGAAGCGCTTGGTGACTGCCTGGAACTCGATGAAGGCCTTTGCCGAGGGATCGTCCCAGGGCGCGAACTTGCGGCGGATCGGTCCGAGCGCCTGTGCCGGCATCATCCCCTCCAGTCCCCACTGGCGGCCGGTGTCATGCCGGCCGCCGACACGCCACGAGCCACTCAGCCGCCGGTCTTCACCTTGGTCCAGGTGCGGGTGACGACGCGCTGGACCTTCGGGTCGTTCGGCGTGGTCGTATAGAGCTTGTCCAGCGTCGCCTCGTCCGGGTAGATCGCCGGATCGTTGATCACGTCGTCATTGAGGTATTGCTGGGAGTCCTTGTTGCCGTTGGCGTAGTAGACGTAGTTGGAGTTGCGCGCGGCGATGTGCGGGTCCTCCATGAAATTGATGAAGGCGTGGGCCGCGTCCGGATGCGGGGCATCGGCCGGAATGCCGAAGGAATCGAACCAGGCCAGCGCGCCTTCCTTGGGGATGACGTAGGCGATGTGGACACCGTTGTCGGCCTCGTCGGCACGGTCGCGCGCCTGCAGCACGTCACCCGAATAGCCGACCGCCAGGCAGATATCGCCGTTGGCGAGCGCGTTGATGTATTCGGAGGAGTGGAACTTCTGGACGTAAGGCGCGATCGTGGAGAGCAGCTCGCCGGCCTTCTCGATATCGGCCGGGTCCTTGGAATCGGGGTTGATGCCGAGATAGTTCAGCGCCGCCGGGATCAGGTCATCGGGCGAATCGAGGAGCTGGATGCCGCAATCCTTGAACTTCGAGACGATTTCGGGCTTGAAGATCATGTCCCAGGAATTGACCGGCGCGTCGGGCATGCGCTTCGCGATCATGTCCTCGTTGTAGCCGATGCCGGTCGTGCCCCACATGTAGTTGACCGCGTACTGGTTGCCCGGGTCATAGGTGGCGAGGCGGTCGGTGATCTGCTTCCACATGTGCTTGAGGTTGGGGATCTTCGACTTGTCGATCTTCTGGAAGACGCCGGCCTTGATCATGCGGGCGAAGTTCGTCGCCGAGGGCACGACGATGTCGTAGCCGGAGCCGCCGGCCAGCATCTTGGTCTCCACCACTTCGTTGGAATCGTAGACGTCGTAGACGACCTTGATGCCGGTCTGCTTGGTGAAGTCGTCGAGCACGCCCTCGCCGATATAGTCCGACCAATTGTAGACGTTGACGACCTTGTCCTCGGCCGAGGCGGCGGTCGCACCGAGGCCGATGAGCGCCGTGGCGGAGAGAAGGAGGATGTTCACAGGAAATCGCATGATGTTCTCCCGATTACCGTCCGGAAAGACGCCCGGCGGTGATAGCCGGCGCTTTTCCTTGCAAGTCGAATGCCGACGTTAAGGTTGTTTCGAGCGCCTAACAACCGTCTCTTCACCCTCCTGTGCTAGGGCTGCCGGTCCCCGGCCCGGTTGCCGTCTCAACGAAGAGCGGACACAATCGCGCGGCAGGTGCTCGAAAGCCAAAGACGGGATCAAAGGTGGCAAGAAAGAAGAAGACCGACAAACCGGCCGAAGGCGTCCGCGGCGTGGACTCCATCGAGGACGCGCGGGACTGGCTGTCTTCGCGCGGCATCGAGGACATCGAGTGCATCGTTCCCGACCAGGCGGGCGTGGCGCGAGGCAAGATGATGCCGGTGCAGAAGTTCCTGGCCGGGCCGACGATGGCGATGCCCGGTTCGATCCTGACCCAGACGATCTCGGGCGACTATCCGCCGAACGACGAGACCTATCAGAACGATCCGGCCGACAAGGACATCAATCTCGAGCCCGACCTGTCGACGCTGTCGATCGTGCCCTGGGAGGACGACCCGACCGCGCAGCTCATCCATGACGCCTATCATGTGGACAATCGCCCGGTCGAAATCGCGCCACGCCAGGTGCTGCGGCGGATCATCGAACTCTATGCCAACCACGACTGGAAGCCGGTCGTCGCGCCCGAGATCGAGTTCTATCTGGTCAAGCCGAACACCGATCCCGACTATCCGCTGACGCCGCCGAAGGGCCGCTCGGGCCGGCCGGAAACAGCGCGGCAATCCTATTCGATCGCCGCGATCAACGAGTTCGACGATCTGTTCGACGACATCTACCACTTCTCCGAAGCGCAGGGCCTCGAGATCGACACGCTGATCCACGAGGAAGGCGCCGCGCAGATGGAGATCAATCTGCGCCACGGCGATCCGCTGGCGCTGGCCGACCAGGTGTTCCTGTTCAAGCGCACCATCCGCGAGGCGGCGCTGCGTCACGAGATGTACGCCACCTTCATGGCCAAGCCGATGGAGCGCGAGCCCGGCTCGGCCATGCACATCCATCAGTCGGTGGTCGACTCCAGGACCGGAGCCAACATCTTCTCCGACGAGAGCGGCGACCCGACGCCGGAATTCTTCGCCTTCATCGGCGGCTCGCAGAAATACCTGCCGGCCGTCACCTGCATCATGGCGCCCTATGTCAATTCCTACCGGCGGATGATCAGCGCCGGCTCGGCGCCGGTGAACACGATGTGGGGCTACGACAACCGCACGGTCGGCCTGCGCGTGCCGAACTCCGGGCCGGAGGCGCGGCGCATCGAGAACCGCATCCCCTCCTCCGACGCCAATCCCTATCTCGCCATCGCCGCCTCGCTCGCCTGCGGCTATCTCGGCATGATCGAGGGGCTGATGGTCTCCGATCCGGTCGACGGCTCGGCCAACGAAGAGGAGATCGCCCTGCCGCGCGGCCTGCTCGAGGCGGTCGCCCGGTTCGAGGATTGCGAGGAACTGGTCGAGATCTTCGGCCGCCGTTTCGTTGCCACCTATCGGGCGATCAAGCGTGCCGAGTTCGAGACCTTCATGCAGGTGATCAGCCCGTGGGAGCGGGAATATCTGCTGTTGAACGTCTAGCACCCGCAGGGATATCGCATGCCACTCAAAGTGATTGGAACGGGATTCGGCCGCACCGGAACCGCTTCCATGCGGGACGCGCTCGAGATTCTCGGCTTCGGCCCATGCCACCACATGCGCGAGGTCGTCGAGCATGAGGAGCAGAAGGCGCTCTGGCGCGCGCTCGCGAAGGGCGCCCGCCCCGACTGGGAGGCGCTCTTTTCCGGCTATTCCTCATGCGTCGACTGGCCCTCCGCGCACTATTGGCCGGAGCTGATCGAAGCCTATCCGGACGCCAAGGTGCTGCTGACGTGGCGCTCCGCCGACAGCTGGTGGACGAGTTTCGAGCAGACGATCCTGCAATCGATCAATGGGCTCGATGACCCTGACGCGCTCGGCCGGATCCTGGTGCACGACAAGGTCTTCGGCGGCAGGACGCAGGATCGAGCCCATGCGATCGCGACTTACGAAGCGAATATCTCCCGGGTGAAGGCGGTGGTTCCAAAGGACAGGCTTCTGGTTCACGCTCTTGGTGACGGCTGGGAACCGCTCTGCGCCCATCTCGGCGTGCCGGTGCCCGATCAGCCCTATCCCAGCAATAATTCGGCCAAGGAATTTCGCGAGCGCATGCTGAAGCGGCAAGCCGCGCAGCAGTGATGAGGCCGTTTGCCCGTAGGGGAACGCGCCAATCGGGCTCCTGCGAACTGGATTGAGGTCAATGATGACGAAGACAATCGATCTCAGCCAGGCGCAGCGCGCGACCGGCAGCCAGTATCCGGCTCCCTTCGACGAGCCCTGCCGCGCGCGTCAGCGCCGGCGGCTCGGCGATGCGGCCGGGCTCACCCAGTTCGGCGTCAATCTCTGCCGGCTACCGCCCGGCACGTGGTCGAGCCAGCGCCATTGGCATACAAATGAGGACGAACTGGTCTATGTCGTCGAAGGCGAGGTGGTGCTCGTCACCGACGAGGGCGAGGAGGTTCTCCACGCCGGCGAGGCGGCCGGCTTCAAGGCCGGCGATCCCGACGGCCATTGCTTCCAGAACCGCTCCGGCGCCGATGTCGTGCTGCTCGAGGTCGGGTCGCGGATCGATGGCGACGAGGCGTTCTATTCGGATATCGACATGAAGACCGATGGCAATGTCTATGTGCA
>CAWEUR010000045.1:0-93376 GCA_963812285.1 uncultured Alphaproteobacteria bacterium
ACGCGACCATGGATGCGCCCTGGCAGGACGAAGCGTCGGGCTGGACGGCCGTGTTGAAGAAGGCGCGGGCCGCCGGGCATCAAGACCAATTTCGAGCTCTGCTCGACGCCGCCCGGCACCTTGGCGCGGCTCGTCCGTCCCTGTCTGCCGCTTCTCGATTACCTCATCATCAACGACGCCGAAGCGGCGAGGTCACCGGCATCGGGACGCTCGTGACGGCAGACTGACTTCGCGGCCTGCGAGGCGGCGGCGAAGGCGCATCCTCGAGCGCAGCGCCATCGAACTGGTCGCCGTGCATTTTCCTGCTCGGGGCGTCGCCGACGACCCGCGACGGCACGACGTCTTGAAGCTGCCATCGGTCCGCGTTCCGCAAGGGCGGTCAAGAGCTCGAACGGCGCGGGCGATGCCTTTGCCGCCGGCATGCTCCTCGGCCTGCATGAAGTCCTGGCCGCTGGAGGAACTGGCATGAAGCTCGCCATGGCGACCGCCGCCGCGAGCCTGCGCGCGGTCACGACCAATGGCGCGGTCGAGCCATGGCAGAAATGCCTGGCGCTCGCCGCCAATGGGGCTGGCGCGAAGACTTCGCCTGAGGCCGGAACGGCGCCGTCAGGCCGCCCACTTCTCCTGTCCGGCGGCGGCTGCATGGCGCCGGTCATGATGGCGACGGCGTCCGACATCGAATATTGCTTCGGATCGATCACCGCGATGCGCCGGCCGAGACGGTGGATGTGGATGCGATCGGCGACCTCGAAGACATGCGGCATGTTGTGGCTGATGAGGATGATCGGCAGGCCGCGCTTCTTCACGTCGAGCATCAGTTCCAGCACCCGGCGCGATTCCTTGACCCCGAGCGCCGCCGTCGGCTCGTCCATGATGATGACGCGGCTGCCGAAGGCGGTGGCGCGCACCACGGCGACGCCCTGACGCTGGCCGCCGGACAGCGTCTCGATCGGCTGCTTGATGTTCTGGATGGTAAGGAGGCCCGAGCGCGCTCAAGTGCTCGCGCGCCTCGTCCCGCATCCACGCCCGGTCGAGCAGGCGGAAATAGCGTCCGAGCGAGTCCGGGCTTGCGGCGCTCGCGGCCGAGGAAGAGGTTGTCGGAGATGGACAGCGCCGGCGCGAGCGCCAGGTCCTGATAGACCGTCTCGATGCCAGCGGCGCGCGCATCGAGCGGCGAGCGGAAATGGACGACTTGCCGTCGAGCAGGATCTCGCCCTGGTCCGGCTGCAAGGCGCCGGCGAGCATCTTGATCAGCGTCGACTTGCCGGCGCCGTTGTCGCCGATGACGCCGAGGATCTCGTTCGGCTTGAGATCGAAATCGGCATGGTCGAGCGCGACCACGCGGCCGAACCGCTTGACGAGATCGCGCGCCTGAAGGATGCGGCTGGGGCGCTTCGGTGCTGCTCATGACGCGATCCTCCGCACCCACTGATCGATGGTGACGGCGACGATGATCAGCACGCCGACGGTGAACTCCTGCCAGAGATTGTCGAGCCCGTAGAGCGACAGGCCGTCGCGGAAGACGCCGACGATCAGCGCCCCGATCAGCGTGCCGACGATCGAGCCGCGGCCGCCGAAGAGGCTGGTGCCGCCGATCACCACGGCGGTGATGGAATCGAGATTGGCGGTCTGGCCGGCGAGCGGGCTGACCGCGCCGATGCGGCCGATCAGGATCCAGCCGGCAATGGCGCAGATGAAGCCGGCAATGCTGTAGACGGCGAGCAGCGTCCTCGTCGTGCTGATGCCGGCGAGCCGCGCCGCGTCCGGATCGTCGCCGGTCGCGTAGACGTGGCGGCCGAAGGCGGTGCGGTTGAGCACGTACCAGACGACGACCGCGATGCGCGAGCATCAGCATGGAGCCGAAGGTGACCGGCGCGCCGCCGAGCCTGAACGAAGTTGCCCGTCACCTGCAGGAACGGCGCCGCCGCCTCGATCTCCTGCTGACGGATGGTCGCGCTCTGCGAATAGAAGAGCACCAGCGCGCCGAAGATGCTCCACGTGCCGAGCGTCACGATGAACGGCGGCAGCTTGAGGAAGGTCACCAGCGCGCCGTTGATCCAGCCGCAGGCGAAGCCGCGACGAGCAGCCCGGCCGGGAAGGCGATGCAGACCGGCAAGCCGGTCGACGACCGCCAGGCTTGCCCATGACGACGGTCGCCAGGATCATGATCGCGCCGACCGAAAGGTCGATGCCGGCGGTGAGGATGATCAGCGTCTGGGCGATGCCCAGCGTGCCGATGATCGTCACCTGCTGCAGGATCAGCGACAGGTTGAAGGGCGCGAAGAACCGCGGCCGACGAGCGACGCTGAAGACGCGCACGCCGAGCAGCAGCACGATGAACGGCACCGCGGTCGGATAGGCGTGCAGGAACTGCTGCAGCCGCCTCAGCGGCGAGCGGACTCTGCTCCTCGAACGGCGACCGCCGACTGTCGGCACGGTCAGAGCGCCCTTCGTAGTCAGCCGCCGGCCGCGACCGCCGTCCTCGCCCGCGCTGTTCATCGTCCTCCCCGCGCTCAGTCAGATGGCAACATCGGGAAGGGCAACCGTTTCCGGTTGCCCTCTTCTTGTTTTCTTGACAGTCTAGGAAGTAATCGCCGCGAAGGGAATTAGCCCCAGCAGAGCTTCAGGCCTTCCTCGGTGCTGATCGAGGGGACGCCGTCCACCGGCTTGTCGGTGATCAGCTGCGCGCCGGTGTCGAAGAAGCCGCCCTTGGAGACGCCGTCGGGCAGCTTGCCGGAGGCGATCGCCTCCAGCGCCATCGAGGCCATCTTGTGCGGGTATTGCTGCGACGTGGCGCCGATGACGCCGGCCTGGACGTTCTTCACGCCCGGGCAACCGCCGTCGATCGACACGACCAGCACATCGCCTTCCTTGCCGGCCGCCTTGATGCGCCTCATAGCCACCGGCCGCGGCGGGCTCGTTGATCGTGTACATGACGTTCACGTCGGGGCACTTCTGGAGAAGCTTCTCCATCGCCGTGCGGCCGCCATCCTCGGCGCCGCTCGACATCTCGTGGCCGCAGATGCGCGGGTCGGTCTCGTCGCCGTAATGGTTCGGGTCCTTCACGTCGATGCCGAAGCCCTGCATGAAGCCCTGGTCGCGCAGATAGTCGACCGTCGGCTGGTTCACCGACAGGTCGAGGAAGGCGATCTTGGCGTCCTTGGCCTTGTCGCCGAGCGTGCCCTTGGCCCACTCGCCGATCAGCTTGCCGGCCTTGCGGTTGTCGGTGGCGAAGGTCGCGTCGGCAGCGTCCATCGGATCGAGCGGCGTGTCGAGCACGATGACCATCAGCCCGGCGTCGCGCGCCTTCTTGATGGTCGGCACGATCGCCGAGGAATCGCTCGGCACGATGGCGAAGCCCTTGGCGCCGGCGGCGATCAGGCTCTCGATCGCGGCCACCTGGGTCTCGTTGTCGCCGTCATACTTGCCGGCATAGGTCTGCAGGTCGAGGCCGAGTTCCTTGGCCTTCGCCTGGGCGCCTTCGCGCATCTTGACGAAGAAGGGGTTGCCCTCGGTCTTGGTGATGAGGCCGACGAGGTCGGCGGCGCTGGCCGCGCCGACGCCGAAGATGGCAATTGCCATGGCACCGGCCACGACGGTTTTGAACAGTCCAGTCCTGTTGATCACATGTTCCTCCCTTGCCGTGCCGATCCGACCGTCATGGCGATCGGCAGATCGATCAGTCCTGTTCTTGCGTCACCCGGAAGCAGCAGGCTTTCGCCCACCACGTGCAAAGGTGCGCATCGGACTTCTTCTGAGGACACACCAAGGCGCCTATCGAGTCAATATCTAAATCGAATGGATTTAGTTATTGACTCGATCCACACCCCGATCTCATCGTGAGGCGTGAAATCTCGGTCCAAGCTTTCGGCCGGAATGCCGAAAATGCCGCGTCGCGGAAGGGTTTCGCGGCCTGCGGATCGGCGATAAGGCTCCACCGCGGCGGCTGCGACATGCGGCCGGCGCGCGGAAGCGGGGAGGAATACAGATGGATCCCGACCATTGGCGGAGCCACCGCCAATGAAGGCCGACAACGTTGCCGCCGAGGCGGTGCGACCCCGGACTCGCGATCTTGCCCGCGGGACCAACCAGAGCGGCGTCCGCCTCTACAACGAGCGGCTGGTCCTTTCGCTGATCCGCCGTCACGCGAGCCTGCCGAAGGCCGAGATCGCCCGGCTGACCGGCCTGTCGCCGCAGACGATCACCGATCATCATGCGCCAGCTCGAGGCGGACGGTCTGGTCATCAAGCAGGACCGCCAGCGCGGCAAGGTCGGCCAGCCGTCGGTTCCCTTCGCCCTCAATCCGGAAGGCGCCTATTCGATCGGCTTCAAGATCGGCCGGCGCAGCTGCGACCTGATCCTCATCGATTTCGTCGGAGCCGTGCGCGAGGTCGTCCACGAGACCTATCGCCTTTCCGACGCCCGACGCGCTGCTCGACTTCGTGCGCCGCCAGATGCCGAAGCTCGTCGCCGCTTCCGCCGAAAGACCACCGCGACCGCGTTGAGCGGGCCTCGGCATCGCCACACCTTTCGAGCTGTGGAACTGGGAGGAGGAGATCGGCGCGCCGCGTCGATCTCATGCAGGCTTGGCGCGACGTCGATATCCGCGCCGAGATCGAGCGGCTCTGTCCCTGGCCGGTCTATGTCTGCAACGATGCGACCGCCGCCTGCGCCGCCGAACTGGTCTTCGGCAACGGCCGGCAATATCTCGACTTTCTCTATGTCTTCATCGGCTGGTTCATCGGCGGCGGGGTCGTCCTCAACGGCAGCCTCTTCCCGGGCCGCACCGGCTATGCCGGCGCGCTCGGCTCCCTGCCGATCCCGCATCTGGGCGCCGACGGCCGCATCACCCCCGGCCAGTTGCTCAACAACGCCTCCACCTGCACGCTCGAGCGCCGCATCCGCGAAGCCGGTGGCGATCCCGGCGCGCTCTGGGAATCGCCGGAGAACTGGTCGGCGATCGACGCGATCGGTGGAGAAATGGATCGACGACATCGTCGACGGTCTTGGCTGGCTCGTCGCCTCCGCCGTGTCGATCATCGACTTCCAGGCGATCATTATCGACGGCGCCTTCCCGCCCGCGGTTCGCAACCGGATCACCGAGCGTGTCCGCCGAAAGCTCGACGACATTCGACCGGCAGGGAATGGCCCCCTTCACTGTCGTCGAGGGCGCGGTCGGCAACCGGCGCACGGGCGATCGGCGGCGCCTGCCTGCCGCTACCTGGCGAAATTCGCCCGTGACCGCGATGTGCTTTTCAAGGAAGGTCAGTAGGGTGGATGCGACCTGAAAGGAGGCATGCATGATCGTCTCATGCGGCGAGGCCCTGATCGACTTCCTGCCGCGGACCGGGCCGAACGGCGAGCGCTATTTCGAGCCCCTTGCCGGCGGCTCGCCCTTCAACGTCGCCGTTGCCGTCGGCCGGCTTGGCGCCTCGGCCGGCTTCTTCGGCGGCCTGTCGAGCGACTTCTTCGGCGCCATGCTGCGCCAGGCGCTGGAAGCCAGCCAGGTCGATCTGTCGCTGGTTCATCCGACCGAACGTCCGAGCACGCTCGCCTTCGTCAGCCTCGACAACGGCAACGCCCGCTACGCCTTCTTCGACGAGGCCTCGGCCGGGCGCATGGTGACCGAGGCCGATCTGCCGGCCTTGCCGAAGGAGGTCGCGGCGCTTCATTTCGGCTCCTTCAGCCTGGCGGAAGAGCCTTGCGGCTCGGCCTTCGAGGCGCTGATGCATCGCGAGCAGCACGCCCGCGTCATCTCCCTCGATCCCAACATCCGCCCCACGCTGATCAAGAACCGCGACGGCCACATCGCGCGTCTCGAGCGGCTCGTTGCCATGGCCGACATCGTCAAGCTGAGCGAGGAGGACCTCGCCTGGCTCGCGCCCGATGCAGAGCCGGTGAGCTTTGTGCGGGGCTGGCTCGACAAGGGAGCCAAGCTCGTCATCCTGACCAGGGGTGCGGACGGCATTGTGGCCATGACCGAAAGTGCCGAGGTGACGATCCCCGCCGTTCCCGTGACGGTGGCCGATACCGTCGGCGCCGGCGATACCTTCACGGCGGCCACCCTCGCCTATCTCGACAGGAACGGGATACTGTCCAAGCATGCGGTCGCCGGACTCGACGAGGATCGGCTGCGCAACCTCACCGAATTCGCGGCCAGGGCCGCCAGCATCACGGTGTCGCGTGCAGGCGCGAACCCACCCTGGGCGGAAGAGCTCGGGCTTTGAGCGCCCGATAGAGCGCCCGATAGCTCGCAAAGCGCTTGCGATAGGCTTCGTGAAGCACATCGTCGGGCGCGACCGTCTCGACGATCGCCGGCTTGTGGCAGACGTCCGCCGGCGCTTCTCCCGTCAGCGCCAGCCGGGCGAGCCGCGCCGCACCGAAGGCCGGCCCCTTGTCCGCTTCGGCATAGCGCAGGATGGGCCGCCCGAGCGCACTCGCGACTATCCGCATCCACAAACGGCTGCGCGCGCCGCCGCCGATCAGCGGCACCGCTTTGGCATCGCCGGCGGCCTCGCCCAGCGCCGCCTGCGCATCCATCAGCGAGAAGGCGACGCCCTCCAGCACCGCCTGGACGAGATCTTCCGGCGCGCGTCGCAGGTCGATCCCGGCAAAGACGCCGCGCGCATCCGGATCGTTGTGCGGAGTCCGTTCGCCCGACAGATAAGGCAGGAAGAGGATCGGCGACGGACCGGTGAAACCCGCCTCGACCCGCGTCGAGCAGCCCCGCGGATGTCCGCGCTCCCGAGAATTTCCGCGATCCAGGTGAGGCAGGTCGCCCCGTTCAGCATCGCCGCCATTTCGAACCAGCGCCCCGGCAGCGCATGGGCGAAGGCGTGGATCAGCGTCTCGGGCTTCGGTGCATAGCGGTCGCGGGTGACGAAATATTGGGCCGACGTGCCGAGAGAAATGAAGCTGTCTCCATCTTCGATCGCACCGATGCCGACGGCACCGGCCGCCGCATCGCCGGCACCGGCGGCGACCACCACCGGCCGCTCAAACCCCCACGCCCGGCGGATCTCCTGCCGTACTGTGCCCGAGACCGCGGACCCCTCGAGAAGGCGCGGCAGCATCCCGCGCCGGATGCCACAGGCGTCGAGCATGAGCTTCGACCAGTCCCTCACGCGCTCATCGAAGAGCAGCGTCCCGGCGGCATCACACATGTCGGTCGCCATCTCGCCGGTGAGCGCCAGGCGCACATAGTCCTTGGGCAGCAGGATGGAGCGTATCCGCGCGAAGGCATCCGGCTCGTGCGCACGCAGCCAGAGGAGCTTCGGCGCGACGAAGCTCGGCATCGGAACGACGCCGGCGATCTGCCCGAGGCTCGGGACCGCGGCCGAAAGCACGCCGCATTCCGCCGTCGCACGGCTGTCGTTCCACAGGATCGCCGGCCGGATGACCTGATTGTCCCCATCGAGCAGCACCGCGCCATGCATCTGGCCGGACAGGCCGATCGCCGCCACCTGCCGGAAGATCTCCGGTTGCGCCTCGCGAAGGGTCGCGACCACGGTCTCGACCGCCCGCCACCAGTCCCGGGGCGCCTGTTCCGACCAGCCGGGTTGCGGATGCGTCGTCGTCAGCGGTGCCGACGCCGTCGCGAGAACGGTCTCGGACCCGTCGACCAGCACGGCTTTCACGGCCGACGTCCCGATATCAAGGCCAAGAAGAATCATGGGGGCTCCAACTGACAGTCCCTATTGGTATCACGGGCGACAAAATTGCTATGGTCGCCGCGCGCCGCCGGCGCAAATTCGGGGGATTACCAATGGAACAGACATGGCGCTGGTTCGGACCCAAGGATCCGATCGGACTCACTCAGATTGCCGAGGCGGGCGCCACCGGCATCGTCACCGCCCTGCACCAGATACCGGGCGGCACGGCCTGGAGCGACGAGGCCGTCGCCGAACGCAAGGCGATCATCGAACAGGCCGGCCTGCGCTGGTCCGTGGTCGAGAGCATTCCCGTCACCAACGCCATCAAGGCGCAGACCGCGGAACGCCGAAGCGACATCGAGGCCTGGAAGGCCTCTCTCAGAGCGCTCGGCAAGGCCGGCGTCGGCACGGTCTGCTACAATTATATGCCGATCGTCGACTGGACACGCACCGATCTTGCCAAGCCGCTTCCCGGGCAAGGCCTGGCGCTGGCCTTCGATATCGTCGATTTCATCGCCTATGACGTCTTCGTCCTGCGCCGGCCCGACGCCGCCGATGACTATCTGCCCGACCTGGTTGAAAGCGCCGAGACGCGCTTCAAATCCATGTCTGAGGCGCGCGGCGAGGAACTGGAACGGATCATTCTCGCCGGTCTTCCCGGATCGGACTTCGCCTACGACCGCGAAAAGTTCCTGGGTCTTCTCGACCAATATGCAGGCATGGACCCGCCGGCATTGCGTCAAAGCCTTGTCGACTTCCTGCACGAAGTGGTGCCGGTCGCCGAGGAAGCCGGGATCCGTCTGGCGATCCATCCCGACGACCCGCCGATCCCGCTTTTCGGCCTGCCCCGCATCGTTTCCACCGCAGAGGATGCCCGCGCCCTGCTTGAAGGTGTCGACAGCCTCGCCAACGGTCTCACCTTCTGCGTCGGCTCCTACGGCTCGCGCGCTGACAACGACCTTCCCGCCATGATCGCCGAGTTCGGGCCGCGCATCCATTTCGTCCACCTGCGCAATGTGGCGCGGCAGGCGCCGGGCGTATTCCATGAATCCGAGCATCTTACCGGCGACAGCGACATGGTCACGATCATCGCCGCGATCCTGGCCGAAGAAGGGCGCCGAACCGGCGAAGCGCGCGCCGACGACCAGATCCCGATGCGCCCCGACCACGGCCATCTGCTCAGCGCCGACCCGGTGCGCAACGCCAATCCCGGCTATTCCTATCTCGGCCGCCTCAAGGGCCTTGCCGAACTGCGCGGTGTCATCACCGCGGTCACCGCGCTCAAGCCGGCGACGGCCAGCGCATGATCGACGCCCGCTCGTTCCTGGAATCCCTCTTCCGCACAGCCATCGCCGCCGCCCTGCCGGAAAAGGTCCTGCCGCCGCACCTGCCGAAGCCGCCCGAGGGCCGCACCATCGTCATCGGCGCCGGCAAGGCTTCGGCGGCGATGGCGCGTGCAGTCGAGGATCACTGGGACGGTCCGCTCGAAGGGCTCGTCGTCACCCGCACCGGTCACGGCGTGCCCTGCAGCCGGATCGAGATCGTCGAGGCATCGCACCCCGTGCCGGACGCGGCCGGTCGCGACGCCGCCCGGCGCATCCTCGCGCTCGCCCAAACGGCCGGGCCCGACGATCTCGTCCTTGCGCTGATCTCGGGCGGCGGCTCGGCACTTCTCGCCCTTCCCGCCGAGGGCCTCAGCCTCGAGGACAAGCAGGCGGTGAACCGGGCGCTACTGCGCTCGGGCGCCGACATCGGCGAGATGAATATCGTTCGCAAGCACCTCTCGGCGATCAAGGGCGGCAGGCTCGCAGCCGCCGCCTATCCGGCCGAAATACTGAGCCTCCTCATCTCCGACGTGCCGGGCGACGATCCGAGCGTCATCGCCTCCGGTCCAACGGTCGCCGACGCGACCACCTTCGCCGAAGCGCGCGCCGTGCTTTCGCGCTACGGTATCACGCCGCCCGAAGCGGTCGTCCGCCACCTCGCCGAAGCGCGCGAGGAAACGCCGAAGCCCGGCGACCGGCGCCTTGCCCGGGCGCGGACCATCATGATCGCCTCACCGCTGGCGAGCCTCGAAGCGGCCGCCGCCGAGGCCCGCGCCAAGGGCATCGCGCCGTTCATTCTCGGCGATGCCATCGAGGGCGAGGCGCGCGAGGTTGGCAAGGTCATGGCCGGCATCGCGCTTTCGATCCTGCGCCACGCACATCCGACGACCCCGCCGGCCGTGCTGCTTTCAGGCGGAGAGACGACGGTGACGGTGCGTGGAGAGGGGCGCGGCGGGCGCAATGCCGAGTTTCTCGCCGGCCTTGCAGCGGCGCTCGCCGGAGCGCCGGGCATCCACGCCCTTGCCGGCGACACGGACGGCATCGACGGCAGCGAGGACAATGCCGGCGCTGTGGTTACGCCCGACACGCTCGCCCGTGCCCGCGATGCCGGCCTCAAGGTGCCGGTTCTCATGGCCGACAACGACGCCTACCGGCTCTTCGCCGAGCTCGGCGACCTCGTTGTAACCGGGCCGACGCTGACAAATGTCAACGACTTCCGGGCGATCCTGATCGCACCCGAATAGCGCGGCTCAGGTCGCGTCGAGTACGGCGCGCACCATCTCGGCGAGCTTCTGCCGCCGATAGGGCTTGCCGAGCAGCGGCATCTGCCGCTCGAACTTGCTCTGCGTGGCGAGAGAGTGCTCGGAATAGCCCGACGTGAACAGCACCTTCAGATGCGGATGCTTCTCCCACGCGGCAACGAAGAGCTCGTAACCGCTCATGCCGCTCGGCATGATGAGGTCGGTGAAGATGAGGTCGATGTCCGGATTGGCCGCCAGCATCGCCAGGGCCGAATGCCCGTCCTCCGCCTCCTCGACCCCGTCGCCAAGATCGCTCAGCATCTCCACCGCAACCTCACGGACCGCCGCGTCGTCATCGACAACGAGAACGGTCTCCGTCGGCTTTCCACCGAGCAGGGGCGTATCGCCCGTCGCGGGCCGCGACGGATCGGGCGCCGCGGCCCTCGGGAGATAGATCTTTACGGAAGTGCCACGACCGATCTCGCTGTCGATGGTCACATGTCCGCCGGACTGCTTGACGAGGCCATAGACCATGCTGAGGCCGAGGCCGGTTCCGCGCCCCGGCTCCTTGGTGGTGAAGAACGGCTCGAAGGCGCGAGCGAGAACATCCGCCTCCATGCCGGAACCGGAATCGGTGACAATCAGGCCGACATAGTCGCCGGGCGTGACCTCGAAATGTCGGCCGGCATATTGCGCATCGAGATGCGCGTTGATCGTCTCGATCACCAGCGTACCGCCCCTAGGCATGGCATCGCGGGCGTTCGCTGACCGACCGCCTCCATCCTGCTCGCCTGCTGCCGCTTCTGTTCGAGGACGACGCGCCCCGTCACGTCACGGTCGATCGCCAGCACGAATGCCGCGTCGCCAACAGTCACGCGCGCGATCGAGATATCCGCGAAGGCCAGCACGTCCTCACCTTGCCGAACGATCGGCACGGCATCGAAACGCTGCGGCGCCTCAAGGGGAGCCGCGTCACCGGCAGGGTTCGCCAGGACGGTCTCGATGCCGAGGACGTCCGGGAGCGGTCGGCCGATCATGTCGTCGGCCCGCACGCCAAAGAGGAGGCCGGCGGCATCGTTGGCTTCGACCAGGATGCCACCTATGTCGGCAACCAGGATCGCCTTGTTGGCCCGGCCCACGAGCAGACGGCGCTTCTCCTCGGTAATCCGGTGACGTCGCTTCCGTCGGCGCATCCTGCCAACCCGGGGAACAACAATGGCGGACGTGCAATCATCGAAAACCGGAGGTGAATCGGCTCCGTCGCGCACTCACAGAGGTCAAGCCGTCCATCCACCACGACGCGACCCCGATCTGTTGACACTCCCGATGTCGTTTGATCATATGGTGGGGTATGTATCAGAAAACATGATTTATAACGAAGTCGGGTGGAACGCATGAAGGCTCGGGTTTCCGTGCATCGGGACTTTAAGGTCGGCACGATCGATGACCGGATTTACAGCGCGTTTCTCGAGCATCTCGGGCGTGCAGTCTATGGCGGCATCTACGAGCCCGGCCATCCGACGGCCGACGAGAACGGGTTCCGAGGCGATGTCCTCGACCTCGTGCGCGACCTCAATATCCCGCTGGTGCGCTATCCTGGCGGCAATTACGTTTCCAACTACATCTGGGAAGACGGTGTCGGTCCTCAGGACCAGCGGCCGGCGCGGCTCGACTATGCCTGGCGCACCAAGGAGACCAACGCGGTCGGCACCGAGGAATTCGCCCGCTGGTGCGACGCAGCCGGCACCTCGCCGATGCTGGCAATCAATCTCGGCTCGCGCGGCATCGAGGCGGCCCTCGCCTATCTGGAATATTGCAACCACCCCTCCGGCACCTATTGGAGCGACCTCAGGCGCAGCCATGGTCGCAAGGACCCCTATGACGTGCGGGTCTGGTGCCTGGGCAACGAGATGGACGGTCCCTGGCAGATCGGCCACAAGACCGCCCATGAATATGGCCGGGTCGCCAACGAGGTCGGCCGGGCGATGCGCAATTTCGACTCGGACCTTGAACTGATCGTCTGCGGCTCGTCGCACCCCTACATGCCGAGCTATCCGACCTGGGAAGCCGAGGTGCTGGAAGAGTGCTACGGGGTCGTCGACTACATCTCGCTGCACATCTACTTCGAGAACACCGAAGCCGACTACCTGAATTTCCTCGCCAAGCCGGTGGTCATGGACCGCTACATCGAGACGGTCGTCGGCACTGCCGACTACGTCAAGGCCAAGCTCCGCTCGAAGAAGACGGTCAACATCTCCTTCGACGAATGGAACGTCTGGTATCACAACCGCAAATCCGACCACGAAAAGCTGGACAAGTGGGACTGGCCGGTCGCCCCTGCGCTGCTGGAAGACGTCTATAATTTCGAGGACGTGCTGGTCGTCGGCTGCACGCTCAATACCTTCATCCGCCATGCCGATCGGGTGAAGATCGCCTGCATCGCCCAACTCGTGAACGTCATTGCGCCGATCATGACCGAGAACGGTGGCAAGGCATGGCGCCAGACCACCTATTACCCGCTCTACTACGCTTCGCTTTACGGGCGTGGCGAGTCGCTGGCGGTGTCGGTCGATGTGCCGACCTACGACGCGCCGGTCGCCGATGACGTGCCTTATCTCGACATCGCCGCCGTCAGGAACACCGACGGTCAGACCCTGACCTTCTTCGCGGTCAACCGCCATCCCGACGAGGCAATGAGCGTCGACATCGGCACGGCCGGGTTCGCGCCAAGCGCGATCATCGAGCACATGACGATCACCCACCCGGATCTCGGTGCGACCAACACGGCCGCCGCCCCCAACCGCGTCAAGCCCAGGAAAGGCAAGGGCGCGGCAACGACCGATGACGGCATCAAGGTAAGGCTGCCTCCCAGGTCCTATCATATGATCCGCGTGAAGATCTGAGGACCAAGCGCAGACCTCTTGCCGGGCGGTGAGAACCGCATCGCCCGGCAGTTTTTTCGTATCCGACAGCGTGATACATATCGCAGCCACGTCGATGCTGGCGGACCGCCGCCCTCACCGGCCGTCTTCGCGTGGCGCTTCCGTGTCCCGCCGATCGACCGTTGGCGCGCGCGCGGACACGCACGTGCCCCACACAACTGACCCCACGAAAAGGAACCGGATCATGATTATCGTAACGGGAGGAAGTGGCAAGGTCGGGCGCGCCTGCGTCCGCGATCTGATGGAGCACGGCTATGACGTGACCTCGATCGACAAGGTGCCCCCGCCCGGCCAGACCAACCCTCCGACGCCCGGCAATGTCCGCTACAGCCGCGCCGACGTCACTGATTTCGGCGAGGCGATGGCGGCCCTGTCGATGATCGACGAGCGCGTCGCCAAGGTCACCGGCGTCGTTCACCTGGCGGCGATTCCCGCGCCGGGCCAGGCAACCAACCACGTCACCTTCGCCACCAACACGATCTCCACCTACAACGTCTTCGAGGCGGCCCGTCAGCTCGGCATCCGCAATATCGTCTGGGCCTCAAGCGAGACCGTCTACGGCATCCCCTATGCGAAGGGCCCCGCCTATGTGCCGGTCGACGAGGACATCCAGCGCCCGGAGAGCGCCTATTCGCTGTCCAAGCTCGTCGGCGAGGAGATCGCCAAGCAGTTCTGCCGCTGGGATGCGAAATTGAAGATCGTCGGCCTGCGCTTCTCCAATGTCATGGAGCCGCAGGACTACGCGCGCTTCCCCGATTTCGACGCCGACCCGCGCTCGCGCCATTGGAACCTGTGGACCTATATCGACGCCCGCGACGCCGCCCAGGCCATCCGCCTGGCGCTGGAATCGGACATCAGGGGCGCCGAGATCTTCGGCATCGCCAATGCCGATTCGACCATGAGCCGCTCGAACGACGAACTGCTCAAGGAGGTCTACCCGAAGGCCAAGCGCAAGCGGGCAATCGAGGACAACGAATCCCTGATCTCGATCGAGAAGGCCCGCAGGGTGCTGGGCTACGAGCCGAAATATCAGTGGCGCACGCAGGTCAAGGGCAAGAGCGCCGCCAGGAAGCCTAAGTGAGGCAACCGCCCCGCTCATCAAGATGCCGAGACAGGCGCGCGCCGGCCTTCCCGGTGCGCGCTTGCTCTGGCGCGTCCCCGGCGCCTGAATCCCTGTATAAGAAGAAAGACCCGCCACGATCCCGCGGCCTCGCGACCTGGACCGGCCCCCGATGAAGCCGAACTTCCTCACGATCAATCCCGAGGACAATATCGCGATCCTGAAAGGGCTCGCCTCGACGATCCGTATCCGCATCCTGAAGCTGCTCCATGAGCGCGGCCGCCTCAACGTCAATGAGATCAGCCGGCTTCTCGAGTTGCCCCAGTCGACGGTGGCGACCAATGTCCAGATGCTGGAGGAAGCCGGCCTCATCACGACCGAGACCGTGAAGGCGAAGAAGGGACACCAGAAGATCTGCGCCGCGCGGTTCGACGAGATCATCGTGCGCTTCGAGAGCGCCGAGCCGCGTCAGGATTCGAACATGGTCGAGGTTTCGATGCCGCTCGGCCTGTTCACGAGCTGCGAAGTCAGCGCGCCCTGCGGCCTGTGCTCGCCGGAAGGGATCATCGGCCTTCTCGACGTGCCCGACTTCTTTCTCGATCCGAACCGTGTCCAGGCGGCGCTCATCTGGTTCGGCCGCGGCCATGTCGAGTACAAGTTCCCCAACAACGCCAAGATTCTCAACGCCAGCGTCGAGTCCCTCGAATTCAGCATGGAGCTCTCCTCGGAGGTTCCCGGCACCAACACCAACTGGCCCTCCGACATCACCCTGTGGGTCAACGACATCGCCGCCGGAACTTGGACCTCGCCGGGCGATTTCGGCGACAAGCGCGGCGTCTACACGCCGAACTGGTGGAAGCTCGAGGGCTCGCAATACGGCAAGCTGAAATCCTGGCGGATCGATTCCGAGGGCACCTTCGTCGACGGGGTGCGCCTTTCCAACGTCACCATCGGTTCGCTCGACCTACAGACGCACCACTCGATCCGCATGCGGATCGGCATCGATTCCAAGGCCGAGCATCCCGGCGGCGTAAACATCTTCGGCAAGGGTTTCGGCAATTACGACCAGGACATCGTCATGCGGCTCTATCTGCGCCGCTGATCTCCCGGCCGTATCACCGTTGCCGGTCAGCTGCCTGGCTTGAGGCCCTTGACCTCGGCCGCGAGCGCCTCGCCGAGTGCCTTGTGCGCGTCCGGATCGAGATGGAAGCCGTCGACCTTACTCGAGGTGGCGACGCTGCCAGCCTCGAAGAAATGCACGCCGAGTTCTTCCGCCACCGCGCGGTAGCGGCCGGCCGAATTCCTGGGACTTCTCATAAGCGCCGACGAACATGTCGGCATGCACGGGGAGCGTCTTCAGAATGGGCACCGGCGAGATGATGACAATCTCGGGAACGCCGCCATTGCGACCGCACTCGGCCTTCTGCACGATTTTCACAAGGGCGCCGACGCCGGCGGCGATTTCCCAGGCGGTCTTGCCGAAGCGCGCCTTGAGATCATTGGTGCCAAGCAGGATGAGCACGACGTCCAGCGGCTTGTGGCTCATCAGACAGGGATAGAGATAGGTGCGCCCGTTGCGCTCGATCCCCTCGACCGGATCGTCGCTGACCGTGGTCCGCCCGCCGAGCCCCTCCTCGATCACCATCCACTCGCTTCCGAGCGCCGCCCGCATCACACCGGGCCAGCGCTCCTCCGGTCCATAGCGCCCGTCCGGGCGCTCGACCGTCGCCGCGCCGAAGGTGTTGGAATCGCCGTAGCAAAGTACTGTCTTCATGATAGGGGCCGTTTCCTCTTCTTGTCCCTCGGGCAGGCGTGTCCACCGGATTGCGGGCCGTCATTTCGCCGATGGGGAATATCCGTCCGACGACCGGACGAGCCGGAACAATGCGCGACTCGGCTGCACGCGGCAAGAGAGCGGTGTCGTCGAGGGCCCCCGCTACTTCACCACCGGTTCCAGCGCGATGGCGGAGGGGATATCGAGCAGATCCGCCAGGTTCGCCCGATGCGGCTGGCCGGCCTTCAGGTTGAGGCCTGAAAGAATGTCGACCAGATGGCTGCGCATCAGGTCGGCGGCGCGCTCGCCATTGCCGGCGCCGATCGCACTCGATCAGCTCGTGATGAGCGTGGCGCTCACACGTCGCGTCGCGTCGCTGCCAATAGAGCGCCACCACCAGGGACGAACGCGAGGTCAGCTCGCGCACGAACCCTCCAGAATCTGCTGGTCGGCGATTTCCGCGATCAGCATGTGAAACCGGGCCGATAGCGCGATAGCCCGCCCCTGATCGCCCGAGAGGATGGCCGATTCTTCCTCGGCATGATGGGCGCGCAGCCGCGCCACATCCCCCTCGCTGGCACGACCGGCAGCAAGCGCGGCAAGCCGCGGCTCGATCAGGGAGCGCGCCTCGAAGACCTGTCGTGCCTCCTCGATCGTTGGCTCGGCGACCTGTGCGCCGCGATTGCGCTCGATCGTGACGACGCGATCATGCGCCAGCGCCTGCAATGCGGCCCGCACGATCGTCCGGCTCGCCCCGAACAGGGCACCAACCTCATCCTCCGGCAGCCGCGTTCCCGGCACCAGACGGTGATCGAGGATGGCTGCAAGCAGCGCAGCGTAGACCTGACCTGCCCGGGAGCTACCGAATCCCGGCCGGCCATGCGGACGGGCGGTATCGGCGTTTGCGGAGCGGCTGGACGGCGGCACGGGCGATGTCCTGGGTCAGCGGTATTCATAGCACATGGCGCGTCGTATCCAACAAGAGCAAAGATTGTATACGACATAGGCAGACTGCCGGGCGCCCTGCATAAAATTCGAGGCGGCGCAAGAATCCGCCGCAAACCGACAGCAACGGCGCAGCAGGAAAAATAATCTAATTCGGAACAGTCACTTAGCGCGACTAGACAATCGGTCGCGCCGCTTGGCACGCCCCTTGCGCAAGAGAGCCCTGACATCAAGAGGCCCTTTCGCATGACTCGTGCTGCCGACCTCGAACTCGTCTCCGTCACCAAACGCTACGGCGACACGGTCGCCGTCGACGACATATCGCTGAAGATCAAGGCCGGCACCTATTGCTGCCTGCTCGGTCCCTCAGGCTGCGGCAAGACATCGACGCTGCGCATGATCGCCGGCCATGAGACCGTCTCCATCGGCGATATCATCCTCGGCGCCGAGAACGTCACCGACCGGCCGCCGGCCACGCGTGGCACGGCAATGATGTTCCAGAACTACGCGCTGTTTCCCCACCTCAATGTGCGGGACAACGTCTCCTTCTCGCTGAAGATGCGCGGTCGGGCCAAGACGGAGCGTCACGCCCGCGCCGACGAGATGATCAAGATGGTCGCGCTCGAGCGCTTCGCCGAGCGTCTGCCGGCGCAGCTTTCCGGTGGCCAGCAGCAGCGCGTCGCGCTTGCACGCGCGCTCGTCACCGATCCGGCGATCCTGCTTCTCGACGAGCCGCTGTCGGCACTCGATCCGTTCCTGCGCATCAAGGTGCGCGCCGAGCTCAAGCGCTTCCAGCGCTCGCTCGGCATCTCCTTCATCCACGTCACCCACAGCCAGGAAGAGGCGATGGCGCTCGCCGATCTGATCGTCGTCATGAGCGACGGCAAGATCGAGCAGGCCGGGAACCCGCGCGACATCTTCAATTCGCCGCGCACGGAGTTCGTCGCCCGCTTCATCGGCGGCCACAACGTCATCTCGGTCGACGGCCGCAAGCTCGCCGTGCGCACGGACCGCACGCAGCTTCTGTCGGCACCGGAGGGCGAGAGCTGGCCGGTGACGGTCCGCGACGTCGAATATCAGGGCACCTCCGTCTTCGTCAGCTTGGAGGCGGCCGACGGCGCCGAACTGACGGCGGTCGTTCCCGAGCGCAGCTTTTACGAGCGGCCCTTCACCGCCGGAGAATCCGCAGCCGTCCGCTGGGATCAGACGGACATCCACGAGCTTGCCGCATAAGGCCGAGCGCCAGCGGCACCAACAGGGAGAAGGAATCGATGACGGAAGTGAAGAAGAAGGGCGTGTCGCGCCGTAGCATGCTGAAAGGCACGGCAGCGGTGGCGGGCCTTGCGGCCGGCACGGGCGCCATCACCGGCTTCCCGACGATCTGGGCGAAAGAGCCGATTACGCTCCGCCAGTTCGGCACCGGCGTCTCCAACCTCAATGCCATCGCCGAAAAGTGCAAGGCGGACCTCGGCATCACGCTGGAAATGACGGCAATGGACACCGACGCCGCCGCCCAGCGTGCCGTCACCCAGCCGGACAGCTACGACATTGCCGACGTCGAATACATCACCTGCAAGAAGGTCTTCCCGGCCGGTGTCCTGCAGCCGATGGATACCAAGAAGCTGAAATATTACGGCGACATCGTCCCTCTCTTCATCACCGGCAAGCTGACGCCCGAACTCGAAGATCGCCCAGGGCACGGCACCGCATACAGTCGGCTTCGTCGAATCGGCGGATTCCACGACCTTCGCCAAGGAGCCGACCGAGTGGATGACGATGGTTCCGACCATCTACAACGCCGATACGCTCGGTTACCGCCCCGACCTCGTCGGCCGCAAGATCGAGAACTGGCGCGACCTGCTCGACCCGGCCTTCAAGGGCAAGACCTCGATCCTCAACATCCCGTCGATCGGCATCATGGATGCCGCGATGATCATGGAATCCGACGGCAAGATCAAATACGCCGACAAGGGCAACATGACGAAGGACGAGATCGACAAGACGATCGCCTTCCTCATCGAGACCAAGAAGGCCGGTCAGTTCCGTGCCTTCTGGAAGACCTTCGACGAGTCGGTCAACCTGATGGCTTCCGGCGAAGTGGTGATCCAGTCGATGTGGTCGCCGGCGGTGGCGGCGGTGCGCGCCAAGGGCATCCCCTGCGCCTATCAGCCGCTCAAGGAGGGCTCGCGCGCCTGGGGTGGCGGGCTCGGCCTCGCCAAGCATCTCAGCGGCGCGACGCTCGACGCCGCCTACGAATACGTCAACTGGTACATGTCCGGCTGGGTCGGCGCCTACCTCAACCGGCAGGGCTATTACTCGGCCTGCCTGACGACGGCCAAGAAGTTCATGAGCGCCGACGAGTGGGGCTACTGGATGGAAGGCAAGCCGGCGCAGGGCGACATCCTCTCGCCCGACGGCAAGGTGATGGAGAAAGCTGGCGCCGTGCGTGACGGCGGCTCGTTCGAGAATCGCATGGGCAACATCGCCTGCTGGAATTCGGTCATGGACGAAGACCGCTACATGGTCTCCAAGTGGAACGAGTTCATCGCAGCGTGACGATCGCTTCCGTACCCTCTGATACACTGCCGGGCCCGCGTGAGACCGTGGGCCCGGAGACCGACGACAGCGACGCCGGAAGCGCCGCTCCGCGCGGCAAGCGCCGGCTTGGCAATGATGCCGGCGTCGCCGCCTATCTCCAGGCCGCGCCGCTGGCGCTGATCCTTGCCGTCTTCCTGCTGATCCCGATTATCACCATCGTCATCGTCAGCTTCTGGGACTACACCTTCGCCCACATCATCCCCACCTTTATCCTGCAAAACTACCAGGAAGCGCTGCAGTCGGCGGTGACCTGGAAGACCTATGTCAACACGCTGAAATACGCCGCGATGGTCTGGGCGATCACACTGGTCATCGGCTTCACAGTCGCCTATTTCCTTGCTTTTCACGTACGCACCGCGGGCATGCAGATCATCCTCTTCCTCATCTGCACGGTCCCGTTCCTCACCTCCAACATCATCCGGATGATTTCCTGGATTCCGTTCCTTGGCCGCAACGGTCTCATCAACTCTGCCCTCATCAAGCTTGGCCTCATTCATCAGCCACTCGAATTCCTTCTCTTCTCCGATTTCGCCGTCGTGCTCGCCATGGTGCATCTCTACGTGCTGTTCATGGTGACGCCGATCTTCAACACGCTGATGCGCATCGACCGTACGCTGGTCGAGGCCGCCCGCGACGCCGGGGCCACCGGCTGGCAGGTGCTGACCAACGTCATCATCCCGCTCGCCAAGCCGGGCATCGCCATCGGCTCGATCTTCGTCGTCACGCTGGTCATGGGCGAGTTCATCACCGTGCGCTTCATGTCCGGCGGCCAGAGCGCCTCGGTGGGGCTGATGATGGCGAACCAGATCTCGCTGCTTCAATACCCGGCCGCCGCAGCCCAGGCGGTCATCCTGCTCATAACCGTCCTCATCATCGTCGCCGCCATCCTGCGGGTGGTCGACATCCGCAAGGAGCTATGAGAGCGATGGCCCTGAAGACCAACGAGCGCCGCGGCCCTTCCTTCTACGTGCTCGCCGCCTTCTTCATGCTCTTCGTGCTCTTCCTTTACGGTCCCCTGTCGACCATCGTCATCCTGTCCTTCCAGGGGCCGGACGGCGGCCTCACCTTTCCAATGAACGGCACGTCGCTCCACTGGTTCGCTAATCTTTTCCAGAAGCAGGCGGTCGGCGATTTCGGCGGCTCCTTCGCTCGCTCCCTGACCCTCGGCCTGATGGTGATGACGACCACGGTCGTCGTCTCGCTGCTTGCCGGCCTCGCCTTCCGTCGGCGCTTCCGTGGCGCGACACCCCTCTTCTACCTGACGGTGGCGAGCCTCATCGTCCCATCGATCCTCATCAGCCTCGGCATCGGCCTCGGCTTTCAGATCGCCCATATCAGGCCGGCTTGGTATTCCTCCGCCTTCGGCGCCCACCTCACCTGGACGCTGCCTTTCGGCCTCCTCATCATGTTCGCGGTCTTCAATCGCTTCGACAAATCCTATGAGGAGGCCGCCCGCGATCTCGGCGCCTCGTCCTGGCAGACCTTCCGCCATGTCGTGCTGCCCCTGATCCTGCCGAGCCTCGTCGGCGTCGGCCTCTTCGGCTTCACTCTGTCCTATGACGAGTTCGCCCGCACATTGATGACCGCCGGCACCTTCAACACGTTGCCGCTCGAAATCTACGCCATGACCACCAATGTCACGACGCCGGTGCTCTACGCGCTGGGCACGCTGACCACCGCCTTCTCCTTCCTGATCATCCTCACCGCTCTCATCACCATCACCGTGCTCCGCGTACGTCGGGCCCGGCGCCTCGCCGCCTGAGACGCCGGCGATGCGCATCCAGATCGTCAATCCGAACACGACCGGCTCGATGACGGCGAAGATTGCGGCGGCCGCACGTGCCGTCGCTGCACCGACCACCGAGGTGCTGGCCGCCACCTCCACCGAAGGTCCCGTCTCGATCGAGGGTTATTTCGACGGCGCTCTCAGCCTGCCTGGTCTCCTTGCCGAGATCGCCCGGGGCGAATCTGAGGGCCTCGACGCCCATATCATCGCCTGCTTCGACGACACCGGCCTTGACGCCGCCCGCGCGCTTGCGACAGCACCGGTCATCGGCATCGGCGAGGCCGGCTATCATCTGGCGAGCCTCGTTGCCGGACGCTTCTCGGTCGTCACGACCCTCTCGCGCTCCGTGCCGGTGATCGAGGACAATCTCAGGCGCTACGGCCTCGACCGTCGCTGCGCCCGGGTGCGCGCCACCGAGATCCGGGTGCTCGATCTCGAGGATGCGGCGAGCCCGGCTCGCGATCGCATCGCCGATCAGATCGAGGCGGCCAAGCGCGAGGACCGCGCCGAGGCGATCGTGCTCGGCTGCGCCGGCATGGCCGACCTCGCCGATGCCCTGTCGGCCGCTCACGGCCTGCCGGTCATCGAAGGCGTTTCGGCGGCGGTCAAGCTCGCCGAAGCCCTTGTCGACCTCCGGCTGGTGACATCCAAGCTCGGTGGCTGGGCATCGCCCGTACCGAAGTCCTATGATGGTCGCGCCGCGGCATTCGCCGCCGGCAGCGGAGCGACCGGGTGACCGACCTCGATATTCGTCCGATGAGCCGGGCCGATCTCGACACCGCCATCGACTGGGCGGCGGCGGAGGGCTGGAATCCGGGTCGCGATGATGCCGGTGCATTCCGGGCAGCCGACCCGCAAGGCTTCCTCATGGGCTTTCTCGACGACAGCCGGTCGCCTGCATCTCGGTGGTGGCCTACGGTGACGCCTTCGGCTTTCTCGGCTTCTACATCTGCCGGCCGGAATTCCGCAGGCAGGGTCACGGCCTCGCCTTGTGGCAGGCGGGCATGGCACGGCTCGGCGACCGGACGATCGGCCTCGACGGCGTCGTCGACCAGCAGGCGAACTATGCCAAGTCCGGCTTCACCCTTGCCCATCGCAATGTCCGCTTCGGCGGGACGGCCGCCGCCCACATGGAGGCGGATCCGCGGCTTGTCGAACTCGGCCTCGGCCAGCCTCTCAGTCTTGCCGGGACGATCCTGACTTATGATCGAGCCGTTCTTTCCGGGGCCGCGCGACACCTTCCTGCGCGCCTGGATCGCACCGCCGGGCCGGCGCACGCTGGCCTTTGTCGAGGACGATCGAGTCAAGGGCTATGGCTGCGTCCGCGCCTGCCGCAGCGGCTACAAGATCGGACCGCTCTTCGCCGATTCGGCCGAGATCGCCAAGCGTCTTTTCTCCGCGCTTACCGCCCGCCTGCAAGGCGCGCCGATCTTCCTCGACGTGCCGGAACCGAATGCGGCTGCGGTCGCGCTCGCCAAAGACCACGGGCTGGCGCCGGTCTTCGAGACCGCGCGCATGTATCGCGGAACGGCGCCGGACCTGCCGCTGGGCCGTATCTTCGGGATCACGACGTTCGAGCTGGGCTAAAGCAATTGCAGAAAAAGTGGAGACCACTTTTCCGTCCGAAATTGCGGTAAAAATAAACCGTTAGAGCGCATCGACGATCCCGACACGTGATGATCCGCTCTAGGCTTCGAGCCGCGCGCGAAGATCCTTGAGGAACGGGATCGCCTCATACTGGTCGGGCTGCACCCGTTCCCAGTCGACGCCCTTGGGCTGCCCCATCTCGGTTCGTGTCTCGATCAGCTCTTTCTCGGTCGCGATCCAGTGCAGTGCGGAATCGTGCCCCATCATCGGCAGGCGGCCGTTGTCGACCACTTGGGAGGAATGCACCGTGGTCGTGATCGGCGTATCGGGCTTGAGCTTGTTGAGTTCGCGGAAGATGCCGAGCTCCAGGTCGGCGAAGCCGCCGCCCTTGCCGGTGCGCGCCCCGGCGCGGCTGACCGCCACACAGCCGACGACGACGAAATCGAGGACCTCCATGTCCTCGAAGGCGACCGGCTGGCCATGCGCCATGAAGCCCTGCACGGTCGCCGCCGTCTCGAACTCGACGCCCTTTGCCGTAAGGTCATCGGGATCGAGTCGGACGAAGGGGAAGCCGAGGGTCAGTTCGGGAACCGGCGTGTAGACGATCTTGCCGTCATAAAGCGCCCTCAGACGCACCGGGATCTGCGGCGGGTCGGGATTGCACTTCACTACCCGCGACGTGGTCCAGGCGGGCACTTTCGACAGGTTCAGCGCCGCCAGATCCGCGCCGGCAAAGTTGGGGATGCGGCTGCGCACAGGCCCGACATTGACGCCGTCCCGCTCGAGCCCGCCCCAGATGTCGTTGCGTATGACGTCCTTGTCACTGTTCCGGCCTGCCCAGCGCCCATCTTCACTCATCGTCAATGTCCTGCCATTGCCTTTCCGATCGAGTTGCGGTCCGCTTCGGCGCGCGGCACCACGTAGTCGATCCGTCCGCCCGACATTACCGCGACACGGTCGGCCAGTTCCAGAATTTCATCGAGGTCTTCCGAGACCAGCAAGACCGCCGCCCCACGGTTGCGCTGGTCGAGGATCTGCGAGCGGATTTCGGCAACGGACGCGAAGTCGAGTCCGAAGCAGGGATTGGCGACGATCAGCACATCGACATCGCCGGACAATTCGCGGGCGAGCACGGCGCGCTGGACATTGCCTCCGGACAGGTTCTCGATCGGCTCCTCGGTCGAAGGCGTCTTCACCCGATAGGTGGCGATCAGCTCGCGGGCACGCTTGCGCATCGGCCCCGGCGACATCCACCAGCCGAGCGCGGTGATCGGTGGCTTGTCGAAGGTGCGGAAGGCAATGTTCTCCGCCACCGTCATCCGCGGCACCGCGGCATTCTTCAGCGGCTCCTCCGGCAAGCCGAAGACCTTGAAGGCATCCATGTGGTCGCGGGTCGGCTCGAACGGCTTGTCGTGAATGAAGATGCGTCCGCTCGTCGGCTCCCGCTGACCGGACAGGACCTCGATCAGCTCCGGCTGGCCGTTTCCCGAAACACCGGCCACGCCCACAATCTCGCCCGCGTGAACCTTGAGATTGACCGCCTCGACCGCCGGCAATCCCTGGTCATTCTCGGCGAAAAGCCCCGCCAGTTCGAGCACCACCGGCTGATCGGTGAACTCGGTCCGCGCTGCCCGCTCGCGCAGCTTGGTGTCGCCGATCATCATCCGGCTCATCTCGTCGATCGACATCGCGCCGACCTTGCCGGTGCCGGTCAGGCGTCCATGGCGCAGCACGCTGACGTCGTCGCAGAAGGCCGAAACCTCGCGGAACTTATGGGTGATCATCAGGATCGTCAGGTCGCCGGCCGCGGTCATGCCCTTGAGGAGGCCGAGCACCTCATCGGCCTCGCCCGGCGTCAGGACCGAGGTCGGCTCGTCGAGGATCAGGAATTTCTGATCGAGATAGAGCTGCTTGAGAATCTCCAGCTTTTGCTTCTCGCCGGCCGACAGGCTCTGCACGGCGACATCCAGCGGCACCTTGAAGGGCATGCGGTCGAGGAATTCTTCGAGCGCCTTCTTCTCTTTCCGCCAGTCGATGATTGCCGGCGGATGCGCACGACTGATCACCAGGTTCTCCGCCGCGGTCAGCGAGGGCACCAGTGTGAAGTGCTGGTAGACCATGCCGATGCCGTGCTCGTGGGCATCGCGCGGATTGTGGATCGCCGCCTCGCGGCCATCGACCATCACCTGGCCGCGCGTCGGCTGGTAGAAGCCCATGATGCACTTGACCAGCGTCGACTTGCCGGCGCCGTTCTCGCCGAGCAGGCCGTGCAGCGTGCCGGGGCGCACCTTGATCGACACGTCTTCGAGCGCGTGCAGCGACCCGAAGGTCTTGGTCATGCCGACCGTCTCCAGCCCGATGGCCCGGGATGATGCGATGGCATCGGCTTCGACGGCACTCATTGGACGACAGCCTCCATGCGTTCGACGATGACGGCGACGGGACCGCCGCCATCGGGACCTTGGTGCTCGGCCCCGCCCGAGACGAAGATTTCGGCGTGGCCGACGAGACCGCCAAGCGCCCCGGCGACAAAGGCGCGGGCGTGGCGGGTCGAGGAAATATCGGAATCGTCGAGCATGGTGTGCCGATAGCCCCTGATCTGCCCGCTCGATCCAGCCTCCGCCTTGGCGAGCACCGCGACAAGTCGCTCCCGCTCGCGCCTTGGCAATTGTCCAGCGGATGCCGAGGCCGAGGCTGGTCAAGGCGGCGCGGACCGGCTCGACGTCAAGCGCATCCGCCATCACTGCGTGGGCGACACCGAGCGCTCCCGCCCACTGCCGGCTCATGCCGAGCACAACGATCTCGTGATTGAGAAGTTCCACCCCGGCCGAGGTGCTGGCCCGACCCGACCACAGCGAGAAGTCGCGGCCAACGGCGGCATCGTCGATGCGCTCGGGTGCGATCTCGCCGAGCGCCAGCGCCACGCCAAGCGCCGAGGCACCGCGCGACAGCCCCATCGACTTCAGCGTATCGCGCGTCGCCACGGTACGACCGCCCGCCTCCGCCGCCGCGATGCGCTCGGCCGTCAGCAGGGGACACTTGATCTGGACGAAGTGAACGTCGGCCGGATCGTCGATACCGGCATCGGCCATGGCCGCCTTGACGCCTGCGGCGACCATCTCGACCTGGGCGCGCCGGCCAAGTCCCTCCGCCGGCAGGTCCGCCGTATGCATCGAGCCGATCGCCAGCGCCGGGCTCCGCCCATCCCCGCCATCGCGACGTTCGAGCACCAGCCAGTGCGGCGCGAGCCCGCCTTCCGTACCGCCGGACATGACCAGGGAAACGCGCGCGACGGCTTCCGGCGCAAGGTGGCGCGCCAGGGCCTGGCGCAGCGCCGAGACGGCGAAGGCCCGGGTGAAGTCGTTGACGCAGCCATTGCCCTCGGTCTTGCCGAGGATGGCGACAATGCCCTCGGGCCGGATGGCACCGGCGGCGATCGCCTGCTCGAGCGGCGCGGTGTCGTCCGGACCCCGCGCCGACAGACGATGGACGAGTGCCGTCGGCATGGTCACGGCAGCGCCTCGATCAGCGTCGCCGAATCCGACACCGCGCCGAAGACGCCGCCCTGCATCTTGACCATCTTGATCGCGGCGAGATGATTGCCGGCGTCGGTCGCCGCGCAGCAATCCTCCAGGAGCAGGCACTCGAAGCCGCGGTCATTGGCCTCGCGCATGGTGGTGTGGACGCAGACATCCGTGGTGATGCCGGTCAGGATGATGTTGCGGATGCCGCGCGTCGTCAGCATCAATTCGAGGTCGGTGGCGCAGAAGGAGCCCTTGCCCGGCTTGTCGATGACCGGCTCGCCCGGCGCCGGCGCGAGCTCGGGAATGATCTCCCAGCCCGGTTCGCCGCGCACCAGGATCTTGCCGCAGGGGCCGGGATCGCCGATGCCGGCGCCGATCCGCCGTGAGCGCCAGCGCTTGTTGTCGGGCAGGTCGGCGAGGTCGGGCCGATGGCCCTCGCGGGTATGGAAGATGTGATAGCCCTTTGCCGCGCATGGCCGCGAGCACCGCGCGGATCGGCTCGATCGGCGCCCGGGTCAGGCGATAGTCGTAGCCCATCTTGTCGACATAGCCGCCGGGCCCGCAGAAATCGGTCTGCATGTCGATGACGATGAGCGCCGTATTGGTCGGGCCTCAGATGGCCGTCGAACGGCCAGGGATAGGGATCGGCCGGGACGAAAGTTTCATCGTCCAACGGGGCGGCGGTCGAAAGGGCGGTGGCGCTCACGGGATCGCTTCCTCACTTGGTGATCGACAGTTCGGACGGCGCGCCCTTCAGCGACCGCTTCGGCGAGGTCGAGACGATCATGATGAGGAGCGTCAGCACGTAGGGCGCGGCGTTGAAGAAGTAGTAGCCCTGGGTGACCCCGACCGATTGCAGCGCCGGTCCGAGCGCGCCGGCGGCGCCGAACAGGAGGGCGGCGCCGAGACAGGCGAGCGGGTTCCAGCGGGCGAAGATGACCAGCGCCACCGCCATCAGGCCCTGGCCGGAGGACAGGCCCTCGCTCCAGGCGCCGGGATAGTAGAGCGACAGGAACGCGCCGCCGACGCCGGCCGAGAAGCCGCCGATGGTGGTGGCGATGAAGCGCACCCAGTTGACCGAATAGCCCATCGCCAGCGCCGCCGGCGCCGAATCGCCGGTCATGCGCACGATCAGCCCGAAGCGGGTATTGCGCAGCGCCCACCACAGAAGGAAGGCCAGCGCCACGCCGACGAAGAACAGCGGATTGACATGCAGGGCCGAGCGCACCGCGCGGATTGTCCGACCAGTCGCCGAGCGCCAGCGACGGCAGGCGCGGCGCCTTGGGCTGGATGAAGGGCTTGCCGAGGAAGAAGGCGAGCCCGGTGCCGAACAGCATCATGGCGATGCCGATGGCGATGTCGTTGACCTTGGGGAGCTTGCAGATATAGCCGTGCAGCGCTCCGAACAGCGAGCCGGCGACACCGGCGGCAAGGACGCCGAGCCAGGGCGAGCCGCTCTCGAAGGACACGGCGTAGCCGGTCATGGCGCCGAAGACGAGCGTGCCTTCGAGGCCGAGATTGATCCGCCCCGATTTCTCGGTCAGGCACTCACCGAGGCTGACGAAGAGGAACGGCGTCGACACCCGGATGGCACCGGCGAACATGGCAAGGAGGACGATGTAGAGGCCGGATTCTCCGTTCATCAGCGTAGCTCCCTTGGGGCGGAAGAAGGGCAGGCGGCCGTAGAAGGTGTCGCAGACCAGCAGGACGACGAACATCAGGCCCTGCAGGACCGAGACGGTCGCGTCCGGCAATCCCATGCGCCGCTGGATGAGGCCGCCGGCGGCGGCGATACCGCCGAGGAAGAGCGACACCGGAATGATCGCCAGCGGGTTCTGCCTGGCGAGGAACGCGACCAGAATGCCGGTAAAGCCGTAGCCGGCGGCGATCGAGGCATTGGCCCGCCCTGAATGGCGGCAACCTCGAAAAAGCCGGCAAGACCGGCGCAGCCACCGGCAATGGCACAGGAGATGACGATAAGCTTGCCGACCGGCAGGCCCTGCGCCCGCGCCGCCCGGACATTGCCGCCGGTCAGGCGAGCGGCGAAGCCGAAGGTCGTCCGGTTCATCAGCACCCAGAGACAGATCGCCAGCACGATGCCGACGACGAATCCCCAATGCACCTCGAGGCCGGGAATGTTGCCGACCATGTTCTCCTCGCCGATCGGCGGCGTCGACGGCTTGTTGGGATTGGTCGGATCGCGCAGCGCGCCGTCGACGAAGAAATTCATGATCGCCACGGCGATGTAATAGAGCAGGAGGCTGGAGATGGTCTCGTTGACCCCGCGATAGTGACGCAGGACGCCGACGAAGCCGATCCACACCGCGCCCGCCAGCGTCGCCGCGATCGCCATGACCGGCATCGTCAGCCATGGCGAGGCCCAGCCGAGGAAGGGGATCGCCGCCGCCGCCGCGGTGAAGCCGCCGAGAACGAAGGCGCCCTCGCCGCCGATGATCACCATGCCGAGCCGCGCCGGCACTGCCACGCACAGGGCGGTGAAGATCAGCGGCGCCGAACGAACCATGGTGTTCTGCCACGAGAATGCCGTGCCGAAGCCACCGCGCCACAACAGCGCGAAGAACTGTGCCGGCGACTTGTCGAGGATCAGCAGGAAGATCGAGAACAGCAGCGCGGCGGCGATGACCGCCAGGACCGGGATGACCACCGCCTCCGCCGAGCGGATGATCCGCGTGGCGACGTCGGTCGTCGGCGCGATGACCGGCGGTGTATCAACTTCGCTCGGAGTGGTCGCGGTCACGAGGGATGCCTCCTGACATCGTTGGCCGTGAATTTGACGGCGGTCGGACGCGACACCGCGACCCGACCGCCGCCGCTACGCGAAGACTCAGGTGATCGAGCCGACAACGCCCTCGGCGAGGAAGTTGATGCTGTCGATCCAGGGATCATACGGCGCATGCACGGTGCCGGCCGGGATCGCGATCTTGCCGCTATTGTCCTTGAGCGGGCCGACGTAATAGGGCGTTTTGGCCTTCATCTCGGCCTTGGCCGCGTCCGCCGCCTTGATCGCCTCCGGCGTCGCGCCGGCGCCATAGGGCGTGTTCTGGACATAGTCCTTGTCGTAGCCACCGGTGAGGAAGTTGGGCAGCGTACCGCCCTCGGCGAGCGTGGCGGCGTACTGGTTGTAGATCGTCGACCACTTGTATTCGGCACCGGTGATGAAACCCTTGGGCGCCAGCGGCGCCTGGCTAGCATTGTGGCCACAGGTCTTCACGCCCCGGCTCTCGGCGGTCTGGATGACGACCTTGGGACTGTCGACATGGCAGGTGATGACGTCGCAACCGGCATCGACCAGCGCGTTGGTGGCCTCGGCCTCGCGCACGGGCATCGACCAGTCGCCTGTGAAGATCACCTGCACGGTCGCGTTCGGATTGGTCTTGCGCGCGCCGATCAGCACCGAGTTGATGTTGGACAGGACCGAGGAAATTGGCTTGGCGGCGACGAAGCCGATCTTGTTCGATTTGGTGCACAGGCCGGCGGCGATGCCGTCGATGTAATGGGCCTGATCGAGATAGCCGAAATAGCTTCCGGCATTGGTCG
This sequence comes from uncultured Alphaproteobacteria bacterium, assembly GCA_963812285.1. Classification (GTDB taxonomy): domain Bacteria; phylum Pseudomonadota; class Alphaproteobacteria; order Rhizobiales; family Kaistiaceae; genus CAVSRC01. The sequence goes on from CAWEUR010000045.1 coordinate 29,993, forward strand.
GATCGCCCTTCTTCCACAGCGGCGCGGCATGGCGGAACTGGACGTCCGGGTACTTCTTCGCCATGTCGACCACGAAGGGCGTGTAGTAGCCAAACGAGGTGGCGAGGATCAGCCCGGCGCCATCGAGCTGGATCATGGATTCCATGGTCTTGGAGACCGCGTCGGTCTCCGGCACGTTTTCTTCCTCGACCACGGTCACGCCGGGAACCTTCTTCAGCGCTTCCGCCGCCACGGCATGCGCCTGATTCCAGCCATAATCGTCACGAGAGCCGACATAGGCGATGCCGACGGTCAGATCGGCGGCGCGCGCGGCCCTGAACGGCGTCATGCCCGCGGCCAGCCCGACGGCGCCAAGAGCCGAGCCCTTGAGAAGACTGCGGCGGGACAGTTGGAATTTCGACATGCTTGCGACTCCCCTGGCGGTTTGCCGGCACGCGTGGATCACGTGCCTCCCAAAACCCTGCAAGAAGCGTCGCAATCTGCGTGCCAAGTTGCATACAATTGCCGATGGAGGGAGCTAGACTATTGATTTAGAATATGTTTTGGACCATCAGGAGCCATCGTCATGGATGAACAATGACCGCTCAGGCGCCCGCCTCTGCCGCCGTGCAGTGCAATGCGGCAATCGCCATTGCCTCTTTCCAGTTCCTGCTCAAGATTTGGGCAGTCGCAGGTTTTCACGTCGCAGCGCGGCTCTTGTAGGTCGCGTCCAGCCGGCTTCTGAGATAGTCGGCGCCGGTGACCGGCGGATATTTCGCCGGCCGCGCCGCGCTCACGCAGGTCGGCAGGGCCGCGACCACCGCCTCCGGATTGGGATCGAGAAAAAAGGCGACCGAAAAGCGCTCGCGTCCGCTCTGGTTGACCACGCGATGCGGCGTCGAGACATAGACGTCGTTGGTCCAGCGCATCAGACAATCGCCGATATTGCAGACGAAGGCGCCGGGGATATGCGGCGCCTTGAGCCAGACGCCGTCCCGCCGACGCACCTCCAGACCGCCGACTTCGTCGGTCATCAGCAGCGTGATGTCGCCGTAGTCCGTATGCTCGCCGGCGCCGAGCTGGCCGGCCGCCATCTGGGCCGGCTGCGGTGGATAGTGCAGCAGGCGTAGCGTCGCCATCGGCGCGTCGAGCTTGTCCTCGAAAAAGGCTCCGGGCAGGCCGAGATCGAGCGCGATCGCCTCATGCAGGCGGCGCCCGAGCCCCCAGACCGCGTCGAAATAGGCGAGCATCGTCTCGCGCCAGCCGGGGAGCGTCGGGCCACAGATTGACGCCGCGAAACGCCTCGCCGACGAGGATACGGGGATCGTCGTCGGCAAGGTCGAGGCCGATATTGAAGGCCTCCTTGAGGTCGGCCGGCTTGGACGGATCGAGGCTCTCGCCCTCGATTGCCACATAGCCGCGATTATGCGGCGAGCGGGCAATCGACAGCGGCGCCTTCGCCGCCTCCGGCAGGGCGAAGAATTCGGCCGAGCGCCGGAAGACATCGGCAATCAACCCGGCTTCGACGCCATGGCCGCTCACATAGAAGAAGCCGATCTCGCGCGCCGCCCTGCCGAGCGCGGCGGCAACCGCCGCACGGCCCTCCGCCTTACCACCGAGCAGCGGCCCGAGATCGATGACGGGGATGGATTCCATGATGCGGCGGACCTCCGGCTCTTCTGCCGGAAAGTCCTATCAAGTCTCGTGCCAGAGCCACAGGCGGAAGCCCGCGGCTCTGGCATTTTCGGATCACGAATGGCCGAGGACGGGATGCGGCTGGTAGGGCGCGGCGAGCGCCTTCAGCTCCGCCTCGTCGAGCTTGATCTCCAGGGCCGCGGCGGCATCGTCGAGATGGCTCGCCTTGCTCGCCCCGATGATCGGCGCGGTGATGCCCGGCTGGTGCAACATCCAGGCGAGCGCGACCTGCGCATTGGGCACGCCACGCTTGGAGGCGATCTCGGTCACCGCGTCGATGACCGCGCCATCGCCGCCATCGGGCGCGTAGAGGTTCTTGCCGAAGGGATCGGTATTGGAACGCAGCGTCGCGCGCGCCTCGGCGCGGGGACGAGTGAGCAGGCCGCGCGCCAGCGGGCTCCACGGGATGAGGCCGACACCCTCCTTGCGGCAGAGCGGGATCATCTCGCGCTCTTCCTCGCGATAGACCAGATTGTAGTGGTTCTGCATGGTGACGAAGCGGCTGTAGCCGCGCGCGTCCGAGGTCGCCAGCATCTGGGCGAACTGCCAGGCGAACATGGACGAGGCGCCGATATAGAGCGCCTTGCCGGCCCTCACCACGTCGTTGAGCGCCTCCAGCGTCTCCTCGATCGGCGTGTTCGGGTCGAAGCGGTGGATCTGGTAGAGGTCGACATAGTCCATGCCGAGCCGCTTCAGCGAGGCGTCGATGCCGGCCATGATGTGCTTGCGCGACAGGCCGCGCTGGTTCGGGCTGTCGCCCATGGCGCCGTGGACCTTGGTGGCGAGCACATAGGTGTCGCGCGCCGGACCGAGATCCTTCAGCGCCTTGCCGGTGATCTCCTCGCTGACGCCCTGGGAATAGACGTCGGCGGTATCGAAGAAGGTGAAGCCGAGATCGAGCGCCTTCTTGATCAGCGGCCGCGCCTCTTCCTCCTCCAGCGCCCATTCGCGGCTGGCCTTCGAGCCATAGGTCATCATGCCGAGGCAGATGCGCGAGACCGTCGTGCCGGTCGAGCCGAGTTTCGTATATTCCATGGGGTTCATCCTCGCGATTGTGTGCACTCCCGAGGGCGGGCGAGCGAAGTCCGGCAGCGATGAAGATGCGGAATCCGGATCGTGATGGGGCGAGCCTGGCGCACGCCTGCGGCGGGAGAGGCGTTCAGCCTAGCACGCGAGACGCGATCGGCCTACCTGCAACTTGCCGATGGCGGGGTGTCAGGACAGGGCGGCGAAATTGACGCCGCTCGCCGCGTCGAAGCAGTGCAGACGATCGGCCGACCAGCCGAAGCGGACGACGCTGTCGACGGCGACACGCATGGTCGCCGGCACCGTCGCCTTGAAGTAGTCGTCGGCGACCCTCAACGTGACGACCTTCTCGACGCCATGGTTCTCGACATGGTGCACATTGGCCTCGGCAGCCTCGTCCGGCCCGACGCTGATGTCTTCCGAGCGGATGCCGATGGTCACCGCGCCGGCGCCCTTGCCGATCTTCTCCACGACGGAGCCTTCGATCGGCAAGGCGACCTTGCCGGTCAGCGCCCTCAGATGCCCGTCGGCGATCTCGCCCCTGACCAGGTTCATCGCCGGCGAGCCGACGAAGGAGGCGACGAAGGTGTCGCGCGGATGGTTGTAGATCTCGTTCGGGCTGCCGACCTGCATGATCCTGCCCTCGTTGAGCACGCCGACCTTGTCGCCCATCGACATCGCCTCGATCTGGTCGTGGGTGACGAAGAGGAAGGTCGCGCCGAGCTTCATCTGCAGGTCCTTGAGCTCGGCCCTCAGCGCCTCGCGCAGCTTGGCGTCGAGATTCGAGAGCGGCTCGTCCATGAGGAAGCCGCGCGGCTCGCGCACGATCGCCCGGCCGATCGAGACGCGCTGCATCTCGCCGCCCGAAAGCTTGTCCGTCTTGCGTTCCAGCAGATGGTCGATGCGCAGGACCGAGGCCGCCCGCTCGACCCGCTCGGTGATCTCGTGGTCGCTGTAATGGCGCACCTTCGAGCGCAGCGGGAAATTCGAGGTTCTGCCGCACCGTGTAGCGCGGATAGAGGGAGTAGTACTGGAACACCAGCGCCACGTCGCGCTGGGCCGGGCTCCAGCCGACGACGTTCTGCCCGTCGATCTCGATCGTGCCCCGGTCCGGCTTGTCGAGCCCCGCGATCATGCGCAGCGTCGTCGTCTTTCCGGCGCCGGTCGGCCCGAGCAGGACGAAGAACTCGCCATCGGCGATGTCGAGGACTGATCTCGCGCAGCGCCTTGTGGCCGCCATAGGTCTTGGTGATCGCGTCGAGCTTGATATGCGCCATGGTCAGGCCCCGAGCCTTATGTCGAGGGAATCGCCGGTCAGCGAATTGAAGAAATGGGTCTGCGTCTCGTCGAGCCGCGCCCAGACGACGTCGCCGACCTTGCGCACGAACCCGCTCGCCGTGCGCGCGCGCAGCAATTGGTGGCCGATGCTTCAGATCGACGATGTCGTAGGCGCCAAGTGGCTCGATGATATGCGCCTCGACCGGGACATGGCCGGGCGCCTCCTCGCGCGCCACCATCACGCCTTCCGGACGCACGCCGATGGTCAGATCCGGCTCGGGATATTTCGTCGCCACGATGCGCGCATGCAGCTCGGCGGGAAAGCCGAACGTGCCGTCGCCATCGCCGAGCTGAGGCGGGTGGCGTCGCCCTCGACCTCGACCCGCGCCTTGATGATGTTCATGACCGGGCTGCCGATGAACTGGGCGACGAAGAGGTTCGCCGGGTTGCGGTAGACCTCGTCGGGCGAGCCGACCTGCTGCAGCACGCCCTCGTTCATGATGGCGATGCGGTCGGCGAGCGACATCGCCTCGATCTGGTCGTGGGTGACGTAGACCGTGGTCGCGTCGTTCTCCAGATGCAGCCGCTTCAACTCGGAGCGCATGTCCTCGCGCAGCTTGGCGTCGAGCGCGCCGATCGGCTCGTCCATGAGCATCGCCTTCGGCCGCCGGACCAGCGCCCGGCCGATCGCCACGCGCTGCATGTCGCCGCCGGAAAGTTGCGACGGCCGCCGGTTGAGCAGATGCTCGATGCGCAGCGCTCGCGCCACCTCCTTGACCCGCGCGTCGACCGCCTGCCGGCTCTCGCGCGTCGCCTTCAGCGGGAAGGCGATGTTCTCGTAGGCGGTCAGGTGCGGGTAGAGCGCGAAGAGCTGGAAGACGAAGGCGATGTCGCGATCGCCCGCCTGCAGCGCCTGCACCGGCTTGCCGTCGATGAGGATGTCGCCCTTGTCGATCATCCTCGAGCCCGGCGATGGCGCGCAGCGTCGTCGTCTTGCCGCAGCCCGAGGGCCCGAGCAGCACGACGAATTCCTTGTGCTCGATGGTGAGATTGAGCTTCCGGATGACGTAGTTGTCGCCGAAGTACTTCTCGATGTCGTTGAGGACGATGTCGGCCATGGGCGGTCTAGTCTTCCTCCGGGCCTCGGCTTGATTTTGGAAAAGACGATGAAGCCGACGAGACCGAGCAGGATGATGGTCACGCCATAGCGGTGCAGGATCTCGATCCACGGCTGGCAGAGGGCGACGATGCCGACGATCATCACCCCCTGCGCGATCGGCTCGAAGATAGCGCGCTGACTCCGAGCTCCCTGAACTACCGTCATTTGCGGATCGCTCCGAAGGTCACGCCGCGCAGGAGATGCTTGCGCAGCAGGAAGGTGAAGATCGCGACCGGCAGCAGGAAGAGCAACGTCCCCGCCGCAATCACTGTCCAGTCGGGAAGTCCCGAGCCGATCTGCGAGGGGATGAAGGGCGGCGCCGTCTGGGCCCGCCGGTTGGTCATGATCAGGGCGAAGGCATATTCGTTCCAGGCGGTGATGAAGCAGAACACCGCCGTCGCCGCGATGCCGGTCGTCGCCTCCGGCAGGACGATCTTGAAGAAGGCCTGCAGCCGCGTGTAGCCGTCGACCAGCGCCGCTTCTTCGTATTCCTGCGGGATCTCGTCCATGAATCCCTTCATCAGCCAGACCGAGAAGGACAGGTTGAAGGCGACATAGAGGATGATGAGCCCGAGATGCGGAATCGTTGAGGCCGACGATCCGGTACATGAGGAACATCGGGATCGCGACGACCACCGGCGGCAGCATGCGCGTCGACAATATGAAGAAGAGCAGGTCCGCCTCCCCGGCTATCCGGAACCGCGAGAAGCCATAGGCGGTGATCGTTCCCATCGACACGGCGAGCAGCGTCGAGGTGACCGCGATGATCAGGCTGTTCATGAAGCGGTTGGGATATTGCGAGAACTGGACCTTGTCGCCGACCTTCAGCACCCGCTCGCCGCCGTCATAGATGCGCTTCTCCCACCACGGCGCGGCGGCGTAGTCGGCCGGGTCCACGGGCTTCTGCATCTGCACGCGCTTGGTGAAGAGGCGGATGAAGGGCGTGATCTCCGGCGTGAACAGCACCGTCGGCGGCACTGTGATGGCAAGGTTCTTCGGCTTGAACGCGGTCGAGGCGATCCAGTAGATCGGCGCCAGGAAGATGACCGTCGCGATGAGCACGACGACAATTGCCAGGCGATTGACGACGGCCTTGCGCGCGGAACGGACTGCCGCCATCTCAGCGCTCCTTCACCCGGTTGAGGTACTTCACGTAGATGTTGGTGATCGCCAGCACCATGATCAGGACGATGTAGGCGAAGGCGCAGGACTTGCCGGTATCCCATTGCTGGAACGCCTGCTTGTAGAGGCGTATCGAAACCAATTCCGCGGTCGGCTGGGTCGTCATCGTGTAGGCGATGTCGAAGGTCTTGAAAGCCTCCATCGTGCGGAAGATCAGCGCGATGAGGAGGAGCGGGGCGACGAGCGGCAGCGTGATGCGGGTGAATGTGTACCAGCCGCTCGCCCGGTCGATCGCCGCCGCCTCGTAGAGGCTTTGCGGCACGGCCGAGAGCCCGGCCAGCGACAGCAGCATCACGAAGGGCGACCACATCCAGATATCGGTGATCGCGACCGCGTAGAGCGCCATGTCGGGATTGGACAGCCAGGAGAATGAGCCGATGCCGAGGACGTAGTTGATCGGTCCCCAGTTCGGGCTGTAGAGCAGCGTCCAGAAGAGGCCGACCACCGCCGCCGACATCATCATCGGCAGCAGCAGGAGGGTCGTGACCAATCCCTTCAGCGGGAATTTGCGGTTGAGCAGCAGCGCCAGGCCGAAGCCGACGATCATCTGCCCCGTGACCGAGACGATCACATATTTGGCGGTGATGGCGAAGTTCGACCAGATGCGGTCGTCGGACAGCAGGTCCCGGTAGTTCTGCAGCCCGACAAAGTCCACGGGACGTTCCGGTTCACCGCGAAATCGGTGAAGGAATAGCCGAGCGAATAGATCAGCGGAAAGATGTTGAAGATGATCAGGAACGCGAGCGTCGGAATGATGAACATGTTGCGGATGGTCAGATCCGACCAGCCGCGCAGTCCCGCGCGCGAACCAGGATCAAGCCTGGTCATTGTCGTGGTCGCCAAGGCGCCGCCCCCTTCTTCGGAAAAAGGCGGTCGGAGAAGGCGGCGCCTCCCCCGACCGGATTTCAGCGTCGGCTATTTGTAGCGGCCGTATTTCGTGAACGTCGCCGTCCAGTCGGCCTCGGTCGCGTCGAGCGCTTCCTGGGCCGTCCCCTTGCCGCCAACCACGAACGGATAGATGTGCTGGTTGAGCTGATCGAGGATCTCGGCGTATTCCGGCGTCGCCCAGAAGTCCTTCACCATGAACATGGTGTCGTAGAACGCCTTGTTATACGGCGTCGCGTTCTGGAACTCGTCCGACTTCAGCACCGCCTGGCTGCAGGTGTAGCCACCGAGCTCGGCCCAATTCTTCTGGGTCTCGTCCTTGATGAACCACTCCAGGAACTTCATCGCGGCGTCCTTGTGCTGCGAATAGGAAACGACCGAGATGCCCTGTCCGCCGAGCGCGGCGAAGCGCTTGCCGGTCGGGCCCGCCGGGTTGGCGAAGAAGCCGGTGACATCGGCGTTGGGGTTGGTCGCCTTGTTCACCAGCGGCGGGAAGAAGGCGAAGAAGTTCATGCTCATCGCCGCCAGGTTCTCGGTGATCGCCTGGTTGTCCTCGACGAAGAAGGTCTTGCCCCAGCCCGGAGGGGTGAACTTGTAGAGCTGCTTGTACATGTCGAGCCCGGCCGCGGCTTCCTTCGAGTTGGTGATGCCGTCGACCTTGTAGGTCGGGTAGTCGCCGAGATCGCCGCCATAGCTGAAGATGGCGCTTTCGACGCCCATCGCCATCGCGTCATAGGAATTGTCGGTGTAGATGGCGACGCCGTATTTCTTCTCGTCGGGCCGATAGAAGAACTCGGCGATGTCGCGCAACTGGTCATAGGTCTTCGGCACGCCGAGGTCGTAGCCATATTTGGCCTTGAAGTTGGCCATCTCCTTCGGGTCCTCGAACCAGTCCTTGCGGTAGGCCCAGCCGATGGCGTCGCCCTCGAGCGGGATCGCCCAGTACTTGCCGCCGATATTCGGCGTAGTACTTGACCGTCGCCGGCGCCATGACGTCGTTCAGCTTGTTCTCGTTGAAGAAGTCGGTCAGGTCGACGTAGTGGCCCTGGGTCGCGCCCGCGCCCAGCCACTGCGAGTCGCCGACGACCATGTCGTAGGCATCGCCGTGCGCGTTGAACTCGGCGAAGGCCTTGGTCTGGAAGTCCGCCCACGGCGTGGTCTCGACGGTGACCGTCACGCCGGTCTCCGCCGTGTACTCGTTGACGAGTTCCTGCAGGTAGTTGGCCGGGTCCCATTCGGCCCAGAAGATTGTCAGTTCTTCGGCCGAGGCGACCGAGGGAACCAACGCGAACGCCGCGCCGGCCAGCAGTGCCAAATAGCTCTTTCCTAGACATTTCCTACTCCCTTCCCTTTTAACGAGCCGACATCTTTGCGGTCGGCGTCATTTATTCTTGAAATTGCATTCGGGGGCGGGCGTCGCCAAGTCGGTCAGCCCTCCTTTCCGCGCGGTCTTGCGCGTGGTTGTCTTCGTCGCGTTCTTGCGAATGGGAGGTCGCTTGCGCGCACCGTTCGTCGCCTCCGCTTTGGCGGCGCGAACCAGCGCCAAGGCCGCCCAGATCGCGACCTCTTGCGCGTCATCGCGGTCGAGGCCCCAGATGTCCTTGAGGACGACGAAAGCCTCGGTGCCGAATACCAGTGACAGCGACTGCGTCAAGCTTGTCAAATGCCTGCGCGCTCAACTCATCCTTGAGCGGCGCCATCGCCTCGCCGAGCAGCTCCTTGCGATTGCCGCGCACGATCGGCGTCTTCGTCGCCGAGCGTTCCCGCGTGGCGGCGCGTCCACTGATCGAGCGAGAGCAGCAGACGTCGCGCGGTGCGTCGCCTCGTACTCCTCGATGCGTGGATAGGCGAAGGCAAGCAGGTCGCGGATGCGCTGCTCGGGGTCGTCCGAATCGGATTCCCAGCCGAGGATCGGTCCAAGCGCCTCGCCCACCGTCTGCTGGATCATCGCCGCCTGGGTGGGGAAATACCGATACGCCGTGGCGCGCGACACCTCGGCGGCCTCGGCGACATCGCTCACCGAAGGGATGACGCCCCTGCTGCATCAACGCCATGGCGGTGTCGAGCAAGGTTCGTTTCATCCGTGCCCGCGGGCCCCTTGCCATTGGGCGACTGGCTGCTCCGCGCTTGACCTGAGACGGCCATATCGATACGATACTGCCGTCTCATATTGAATTGCAATGCCGATTCATTCGCCGTCGTCGAAAATCCAGAACCGGATGGCGGGAGACCAAGAAAATTAGAGAAGCCGTTCAGGGGAGCGGCGAGGCAACGGCCGGCAATCCGGAAGCCTCGAGGCAAGCGCGCCGAGGGACCGCCATGAAGCGCATCTATGTCGTCGGACGGCAGACACCAAGGGCGAGGAACTCGCCTTCGTCGGCGCCGAGGTCAAGGCCGCCGGCGGCAATCCCCTCCTCGTCGATGTCGGAACGCGCGCGCCGCTCTGCAATGTGGATGTTGCGGCGCGGGAAGTCGCGGCCTTCCATCCGCAAGGTGCCGACGCGGTGCTTGCCACCAACGACCGCGGCACCGCTGTCGCGGCGATGGGTGAGGCTTTCGCCCGCTTCATCGCCGCGCGCGAGGATATCGGCGGCATGCTCGGCATCGGCGGCGGCGGCGGCACCTCCATCGATCACCGCCGGCATGCGCGCCCTGCCGATCGGCCTTCCCAAGCTGATGGTCTCGACGCTGGCGTCCGGCGATGTCGGCCCCTTCGTCGGCGTCAGCGACATCGCCATGATGTATTCGGTGACCGACATTGCCGGCCTGAACCGCATCAGCCGCGTCGTCCTGCGCAACGCCGCCCATGCCATCGCCGGCATGGCGCGCGTCGAGCCCGAGGCGGTGACCGGCAAGCCGGCGATCGCGCCTCACCATGTTCGGCGTCACGACGCCTTGCGTGACCGCAGGTCGTCGAGCATGCTCAAGGCCGATCTACGACTGCCTGGTCTTCCATGCCACCGGCACCGGCGGGCGGGCGATGGAGAAGCTTGTCGACAGCGGCATGGTCACCGGCGTGATCGACGCCACCACCACCGAGGTCTGCCGACTTCCTGTTCGGCGGCGTGCTCAGCGCCGGCGAGGACCGCGCTCGGCGCAATCGCGCGCACGCGCGTGCCCTATGTCGGCTCGGTCGGCGCCCTCGACATGGTCAATTTCTGGGCGCCGGAGACGATGCCGGAGAAATATCGCGGCCGCAAAATCTACCGGCACAATCCGCAAGGTGACGCTGATGCGCACGACGCGCGCGAGGAGAACCGCGAGATGGGCGCCTGGATCGCCGAGCGGCTCAACCGCTGCGAAGGCCCGGTCCGCTTTCTCATTCCCGAAAACGGCGTGTCGGCCTCGACGCGCCCGGCCAGCCGTTCCACGACCCCGAGGCCGATGCGGCGCTGTTCGCCGCGCTCGAGGAAGGCTTCGCACGCACGCCGAGCGCCGGCTCGAACGCCTGCCCCTCCACATCAACGATCCGGGAATTCGCCGAGGCGCTGGTGCGGAATTTCCGCGAGATCGCCTCGTAAGGAACGTCCCGATGCCGCTGATTGCGCGCAAAGCCATTCTTGAGAAATTCCGCGACATGGTCGCCAGGCGCATGCCGATCGTCGGCGGCGGCGCCGGCACCGGCCTTTCCGCAAAATGCGAGGAAGCCGGCGGCATCGACCTCATCATCATCTACAATTCCGGCCGCTATCGCATGGCCGGGCGCGGCTCGGCCGCGGGGCTGCTCGCCTATGGCAACGCCAACGAGATCGTCAAGGAGATGGCGGTCGAGGTGCTGCCGGTCGTCAAACACACGCCGGTGCTGGCCGGCGTCAACGGCACCGATCCGTTCGTCCTGATGCCGCAATTCCTCGCCGAATTGAAGGCCATGGGCTTCTCCGGCGTGCAGAATTTCCCGACCATCGGCCTGTTCGACGGCACCATGCGCCAGAGTTTCGAGGAGACCGGCATGGGCTACGGCCTCGAGGTCGACATGATCGCCGCCGCCCGCGACCTCGACCTCCTCACCACGCCCTATGTCTTCAATCCTGACGAGGCGGTCGCGATGGCCAAGGCCGGCGCCGACATCATCGTCGCCCATATGGGCGTCACCACCGGCGGCACCATCGGCGCGACCTCGGCCAAGACGCTGGAATTCTGCGTCGGCGAGGTCAACGCCATCGCCGAGGCGGCGCTGAGGGCCCGCAAGGACGTCATCGTGCTGTGCCACGGCGGGCCGATCGCCCATGCCCGAGGATGCCGAATTCATCCTGGCGAATTGCGCCGACTGCCACGGCTTCTATGGCGCCTCCTCGATGGAGCGGCTGCCGGTCGAGGCGGCGCTCACCGAGCAGACCCGCAGGTTCAAGGCAATCGCCATGACGTCCGATTGATACCGGCACGGGCCACGGACAAGGCCGGCACAAGGGAGGAGCAAGAACGATGGGCGGCAAGTTTGTGATGGCCGGCGAGACCACGCCGGAAGTGCTCGACTGGGGACGTCTCGGCTGGCTGGCGAATCCGCCGAACACCGGCTCGCGGCAACTCACCGTCATCGACGTGACCCTGGCGCCGGGCAAGGGCCATAACTTCCACAAGCATCCCGACCAGGAGGAGGTGATCTACGTCGTCGCCGGCAGGGTCGAGCAATGGGTCGACGCGAGGAGAGCCGCGTGCTCGGCCCCGGCGATTCCGCCTTCATTCCCGCCGACATGGTCCACGCCTCGTTCAATGTCGGCGACAGCGACGCCAAGATCGTCGCCATCCTCGGCCCCTGCGTCGGCGCGATCGGCTACGAGCTGGTCGATGTCTCCGGCGAGGCGCCGTGGAAGGACCTGAGAAGCTGAGCCGCGCGACCCTGGGAGGAAACAATGAGCAACACCTATCCGAAGCTTCACAACGCCATGTGGCCCGGCATCGTCGGCAAGGGCGCGCCGGACTCCGAACCGATCATCCCGCTCGACACACTGCTCGAGCTGACGGCCAGGGCCGAAGTCGACGGCCAGAAATTCGACGGCATCGACCTCTTCGTCGCCGCGCCGCATTTCGACATCGACAGCGACCTCGACGCGGTCAAGCGCATGACCGACCACATCGCCTGCTATGGCCTCAAGGTCGGCTCCTTCGTCGCGCCGATCTGGGGCGGCGCCGGCGGCGGCTCGGCGATGGGATCCGACGAGGATCGCAAGCGCTTCCTCGACCAGGTCAAGAAGGCCTGCGCCATCGGCCAGCAGATGCGCGAGATCGGCATCCGGCCGACCGGCGGCGTGCGCATCGATTCCTCGGTCGGCGTCGAGGAATGGGACAAGGACCCCGTCGGCAACACCAGGCTGATCGCCGAGACCTTTCCCGAGGCCGCCAACATCGCCGCCGATCACGGCGAGTTCCTCGTCGCCGAAGGCGAGATCTGCTGGGGCGGCATGCATTCCTGGCGGGAGAACGTCAAGCTGCTCGAAATGGTCGGCTGCCCGGCGTCGTCGGCTACCAGGCCGACATGGCCCACTCCATGCTGTTCGTGCTCGGCGCCAATGCCGAGAAGGACCGCATCCTGCCCGAGGACTTCGACTGGTCGGACACCGACGCGCTCGACGCCGCCTACAGGAAGGTCGCCGACGCGCTCCGCCCATGGACGCTCGACTTCCACGTCGCCCAGAACGACGGCACGACCTTCGGCTCGGGCGACCATGAGAAGACCGGCCGCCATTGCCAGATGACCGATCCGAACGGCCGGCTCGATGTCGTCAAGCATGCCGGCTACTGGCTGCGTGACGAGAACGGCAACCTCACCAAGACGATGCGCCACATCTGCTGGGACGGCTGCATGTTCCCCAACGCGGTGATGGAGAGCCAGGAAACCTGGAACGCGATCCTCGGCGCCATGGTCAAGGTCCGCGATGCGCACGGGTGGCACGAATAGACCGCGGTCCACGCCCACGAGACGCGACACCAACCTCTCCTCAAGGGGGAGGTTGGTCGGCGCCGTAATTTAGACGACACAGAGAGTTCGGGGAGGAACCAATGGCCAAAGAAACCGCTCAATGTCGGCATGATCGGCTACGGCTTCATGGGCCGCGCCCACTCCAATGCCTACCGCAAGGTCGACCAATTTCTTCGACATCGGCTATCAGCCGGTGCTCAAGGCGGCCTGCGGCGCGCAATGCCGGCAAGGTCCGACGATTTCGCCGAGAGCTGGGGCTACGAATCGATCGAGACCGACTGGCGGAAGCTCGATCGCCCGCGACGACATCGACGCTCGTCGATATCTGCGTGCCGAACGATCTGCACAAGGAAATCGCCATCGCCGCGGCCAAGGCCGGCAAGATGGTGCTGACCGAGAAGCCGCTCGCGCGCACCGCCGCGCGAAGGCATGGCCATGGTCGAGGCGGTCGAGAAGGCCGAGCGTGCCCAACATGGTCTGGTACAACTACCGCCGCGTGCCGGCCGTCACGCTTCATCAAGCAGATCGTCGCCGCCGGGCAGGCTCGGCCAGATCTTCCACTACCGCGCCAACTTCCTGCAGGACTGGACCATCTCGCCGGACGTGCCCCAGGGCGGCGCCGGCACCTGGCGTCTCGATGTCGAAGCGGCGGGCTCCGGCGTCACCGGCGACCTCCTCGCCCACTGCATCGACACCGCGATCTGGATCAACGGCTCGATCCGCGACCTGTCGGCGATGACCGAGACCTTCGTCAAGGAGCGCAAGCATGCCCACACCGGCAAGGTGCAGCCGGTCGGCATCGACGATGCGGCCGCGGTGCTCTGCCGTTTCGACAACGGCTCGCTCGGCCTTTTCGAATCGACCCGCTACGCCCGCGGCCACAAGGCGCTCTACACGCTCGAGATCAATGGCGAGAACGGCTCGCTCGCCTGGAACCTGCACGACCTCAATCGCGTCGCAGTGGTTCGATCACAGCATCGAGGGGCCGATGCGCGGCTGGACGTCGATCCTCGTCACCGACGGCGACCACCCCTATCTCGGGCGCTGGTGGGTGCCGGGCCTGACCATCGGCTACGAGCACTCCTTCATTCACCAGGTCGCCGATTTCCTCGAGGGGCTCAAGACGAGCAAGCCGGCCGCCCCGACCTTCCGCGACGCGCTGGAGACGACCATCGTCTGCGACGCGATCCTCGCCTCGGCCAAGACCGGACGATGGAAGGAGATCAAGAAGGCGTAGGCGCCACCCGCCGCCGGGATGGCCGAGCCAGCGGATCACCGCCTCTACGAGGCGATGATCGCATTCAGAGCTTCGCCAGGATCGCGTCGATCTCGCCGGGCGTCAGGGATCGCCGGCGCATCAGCTCGCTGGCAAGCCGGTGGATCTTGCGACTGTGGCGGCGCACGAGGCGGCGCGTCCAGTGCCTCAGCCGGCCCGCGTAGCGCGCCATGTCGTCACGAGGACCGCGTGGCGATCGCCCGCAGATCCGCATGGTGTCGAGCATCGCCGCGATCTCGAAATCGTCGCCGTCGTCCCAGCCACGAAAGGCGCCGACATAGGCGAGTTCGGCCTCGTGCCCGGCCATATAGGCGAGGATTCGACCGAGCATCGCCGATTGCTCGCCTCGGAACTTCTTCTCGATCCTCCCACACGTCGAGGATCAGCCACGGATCGGGAACGCTGACGCCACAGAGCACGCGCCGGGTCTTGTCGACGGTCACGCCACCACAAGGCAGAGAGAGGATCCTTGCGATCACCGCATGCCCGGCTTCGTGATAGGCATCCGCCAGACGATCCTCGACCTTTTCGTCACCGCTGCGGGCCGCAGGCTTCGCCTTTGGCTCGACCGCAACGACGGACAAGCAGTCGGTCATTGGTCTCATGGAATTTGCCGCATCGTTTCTCAGCCACTGGCCAACACAACTACCAGACAGCCTTGAAGACTTGGTTCAAAGGCGAGGCAGAGACTTGCACTAAATTTTAGCGGCCGAGGAAAGATTTGCCGGCTGGCGGAGACAGGGAATTAGGCGTCCGAGGGCGGCCATCTGCGCCCCGCTATCACCATTCCTTCAGAGACGATCTTCTTGTCGCCGATCATCGTCTCGCCGACCACGTCGACATAGTCGAAGCGGCCTTCCTCGACCCGGAAGATAGTCGCGTCGCCGACCGCGCCCGGAGTGAGCGTGCCGAGTTCGGGACGCCGCAGTGCCGTCGCCGCATTGACCGTCGAGGCGCGCAGGACATCGGTCAGCGGACATGCCGAGGCAGAGGAACTTCGACATCGTCACCGCCTGATCGAAGGCAGGCCCGTCGATGCACAATATGTGCAGGTCGGAGGAGATCGTGTCGGGCACGAAACCGCCGGCGAGCATGGCCCGGCCGATCTTGAAGGCGAAGGCGCCCATGCCGTGGCCGACATCGAAGAGCACGCCGCGCTGCGCGCGCCGCGATCACCGCCGGCTTGACCGCGCCCTGCCCGGTGATCGGCGAATTGGGAAAGGGGCGGAAGCAATGGGTAAGGATATCGCCGGGACGCAGCGCCTCCAGCACCTCCTCATAGGTCGGCGGCGGATGGTCGATATGGGCCATCAGCGGCAGACCGGTCTCTTCGGCGACCTGCAGGGCGATCTTGAGCGGCGCGATGCCCGGATTCGCCGCTAGCGTTGCGCCCGACCCGCACCTTGATGCCGATGATCACGTCGCGGTTCGCTTCGACCACCTCGACCGCATCGGCCGGGCTCATCAGCCGCATGTCGGCGCTCTCGCCGACGCTGATCCGCCGCGAGAAGGCGAAGATGCCGGCGAAGGAAATGTGGAGATAAGCGAGGATGCGGGTCGTGCTCGGCTCGATCACATGCTTGCGGAAGCCGGCGAAATTGCCGGCGCCGGCGCTGCCGGCGTCGACGAAGGTCGTCACGCCGCTGGTGCGCGCCACCTTGTCGGCATCGATGCTGAGCGACGTGCCACCCCAATAGACATGGGTATGGAGATCGATGAAGCCCGGCGAGACGATCGAGCCGGAGACGTCGTGCACCTGTGCCGCCGCGCCGGCATCCAGCGAGGCGCCCACCGCGGCGACCCGCCCATCGGCAAAGGCCACATCGGCGATCTCGTCGCGGCCCGAGCCGGGATCGATCACTCGGCCACCCTTGAGGATCAGATCATAGGCCACAGTCACGACAGCCACCTCTTTGCCACTCTACATGCCACCGAATAGGCGGGGTTGAACACATTCGCCACGTCGTAGCGCACCGTCTGGCCGAGGAGATGGCTCGCCGTGACGTGGTCATGGCCATAGTCCTCGCACAGCCAGGCGATCATCTCAGTCGTCGCATGCTGCAACGCTTGATCAAGTGGCCGGGCATTGCCGATGGTGAAGATATCCTCCGCCGTCTCGCCCCGTGGCCAGCGGATCGTGCGCTTCAGCACCTTGAAGGTCACCTCCACCTCGAAGGTGGTCTCGATGCCGGTGCCGACAATCTCTCCATCGCCCTGGCAGGCGTGGCCATCGCCGAGATAGAAGAGCGCGCCCGGCACCGACACCGGAAAGGCGACACGCGTTCCCGGGCCGAAGGCGCGGTAATCCATGTTGCCGCCATTGGGACCGCTGGTCGCCGTCGAGATCGCCTGGCCGAGCGCCGGGGCGACACCGAAGCAGCCGATCATCGGCTGAATGTCGAGCACCCAGTCCTTGAGCCGCGCCGGCGGATCGATGAGCCGCACCTTTCCGGCTTCGGCATCGATCGCCCACTGCACCAACTGCCGCTCCGGCAGCGTCTTGGCCGCCTCCGGATCGACAACGTTCGACGCGACCACCGACGCTGTCCAGCCGGTCGCGCGATTGGGCGTCATCCGCCGGATTGTCACCTGCAACGCATCGCCGGGCTCGGCGCCTTCGACGGCGAAAGGGCCGGTCATGGGATTTGGCCTGGACGCGCGCTGGCGTTGCTCATGGTCGACGCCCGCCGCATCGAGTGTGGTGGTGATCAGCGTGTCGCCATCGGCGACGGTCAGCACCGGCTCGCCGAGGCCGATGGCATTGTGAAAGACGTCTGGAACGAAGCGGTGTGTCGCCATGGGGGTGATGAATGTCCTAGAGGCTCTGCCTGTCGATCTCGGCCAGTTCCTCGGCCGAGAAGCTCGTGTTCTTCAGTGCGCCGAGGCAATCCAGCACCTGCTCGGGCCGGCTGGCACCGATCACCGCCGAGGTCATGCGTTCGTCGCGCAGCACCCACGAAAGTGCCATCTGCGCGAGGCTCTGGCCGCGCTTTTCGGCGAGCGCGTTGAGCGCGGTCACCCGGGCGAGCTTGTCGTCGGTGATTGAACTCGGCGTAAGGAAGCGGCCACCCGCCGCGCGGCTGTCGCTGGGAATGCCCTTGAGATAGCGATCCGTCAGCAGGCCCTGGGCCAATGGCGAGAAGCAGATCGCACCCATGCCTTCGGCTTCCAGCGTGTCGAGCAGCTTGTCCTCTTCGGTCCACCGGTCGAACATGGAATAGCGCGGCTGGTGGATCAGCGCCGGCGTGCCGAGGCGTCTCAGGATTGCGGCGGCTTCCGCCGTCTGCGCGCTGCGATAGTTCGACACGCCGACATAGAGCGCCTTGCCCTGGCGCACCGCCGCATCGAGCGCGCCCATGGTCTCTTCCAGCGGCGTGTTCGGATCGAAGCGATGCGAGTAGAAGATGTCGACATAGTCGAGGCCGAGCCGCTTCAGGCTCTGGTCGAGGCTCGACAGTAGGTATTTGCGGCTGCCCCATTCGCCATAGGGCCCCGGCCACATGCCGTAGCCGGCCTTGGTCGAGATGATCATCTCGTCCCGGTACGGCCGGAAGTCCGAGCGCAGCATCCCGCCGAACATCTCCTCAGCCGATCCCGGCGGCGGACCGTAATTGTTGGCGATATCGAAATGCGTGATGCCATTGTCGAAAGCGGTGAACAGAATCTTGCGCGACCGCGCCGGCTCGGTGCCATGGCCGAAATTGTGCCAGAGGCCCAGCGAAATGGCCGGAAGCTGGAGGCCGCTTCGCCCGACGCGGCGATAAGTCATGCTGTCGTAGCGCTCGGCTGCGGCTTGATACGGCATTTTTGGCTCCCCAACTCTTCGTTCTGCCCTTTTCACCTCGCATAAACCTTGCATATGCCCCCCGCAAGGCACACTGGCTCCCGTCGTCGCATGCGGCGGAACGTCTTTGCGAGATCGTTAAGGGACCGCCCTAAGATCGAAACGAATCCATTGATCGAAGAACGCTCATGACCACGCGCAATCTAGACGCCCTCTTCGACCCGAAGGCCATCGCCCTCGTCGGCGCCAGCAATCAGCCTCATTCGGTTGGCGCGGTTCTGGCGCGCAATCTCTACGAAGGGGGATTCGCGGGCCCGATCATGACGGTCAATCCGCACGAGCAGGCGATTCGCTCGACGGTGAACTACCGCACGGTCGCCGACCTGCCGACGACGCCGGACCTGGCGGTCGTCGCCACGCCGCCGCCGGTCGTCCCCGAACTCATCGCCGAGCTCGGCGCGCGCGGCTGCCGCGCCGCGGTCGTGGTCACGGCCGGCTTCGGCGAAGGCGACCACAAGGAAGGCGAGATGTTGCGCCAGCGCATGCTGGATGCGGCCAAGCCGCATCTCCTGCGTGTCGTTGGCCCCAACTGCCTCGGCTTCATCTCCCCGGCCAAGGGCATCAACGCCAGTTTCGCCCATCTGACACCGCCGGCCGGCGACCTTGCCTTCGTCACCCAATCCGGCGCGATCGCCGCCGCCGTCCTCGACTGGTCCGACGCCCATGGCGCCGGCTTTTCGCATGTCATCTCGCTCGGCGACATGACCGACGTCGACTTCGGCGACCTGCTCGACTACCTCGCCCTCGACCGTTCGACCCGGGCGATCCTGCTCTATGCCGAGACGGTGACCGAGGCGCAGAAATTCATGGCGGCCGGACGCATCGCCGCCCGCACCAAGCCGGTCCTTGTGATCAAGTCGGGCCGCAGCGCCGCCGGCGCCAAGGCGGCGCTGTCCCATACCGGCGCCCTCGCCGGTGCCGATCTCGTTTTCGACGCGGCCTTCCGCCGCGCCGGCATGCTCCGGGTCTATGAGCTGCGCGAGCTGTTCGAGGCGGTCGCGACCCTGTCGACCAACATGCGGCCGGCCGGCAACCGGCTGGCCATCCTCACCAATGGCGGCGGCGCCGGGGTTCTCGCCGTCGACGCGCTCGAGGATCATAACGGTCGGCTCGCCGAGCTCTCGCCCGAGACCATCGCCAAGCTCGACGGCCTGCTGCCGGCCACCTGGTCGCACGGCAATCCCGTCGATATTCTCGGCGACGCCCATGGCGACCGCTATTCCGGTGCGCTCGAGGTACTGCTCGCTGATCCCGGCCGTGACGCGATCCTCGTCATGAACTGCCCGACCGCCGTCGCCGACAGCCTCGACGGGGCCAAGGCGGTCGTCAGCACGATGAAGACGGGCAACCGCGTGCCGCTCATCACCTGCTGGCTCGGCGAGACGGCGGTGGCTGAATCGCGCCGGCTGTTCTCCGAAAACCGCATCCCGACCTACGAGACACCGGACGAGGCGACCCGCGCTTTCATGCATCTCGTGCGCTACCGGCAGAACCAGGAGCTGCTGCTGGAGACCCCGCGACGGATCGGCGAGGCGAACCCGCCCGACCGGGAGGCCGCCAAGGCGATCATCACCGGCGCGCTCGACGAGGGCCGCACCATCCTCACCGAGCCCGAGGCCAAAGGCGTGCTGCAGGCCTACGGCATCCCGACCGTCGCCACCCACACCGCGACCAATCCGGAAGAGGCCGGCAAGCTCGCCGAGAAGATCGGCAAGCCGGTGGCGCTGAAGATCCTGTCGCCCGACATCAGTCACAAATCGGACATGGGCGGCGTCCATCTCGACCTCGAATCGGCCACGGCGGTCGAGGCGGCGGCGCACGACATGCTCGCGCATATCAAGACCCGCGCCCCGGACGCGCGCATTACCGGCTTCGTCGTCGAGGAGATGGCGATCCGTCCGCACGCCCACGAACTCCTCGCCGGCATCGCCGTCGATCCGACCTTCGGGCCGATCATCCTTTTCGGCCAGGGCGGTACCGCGGCCGAGGTCATCGGCGATCGCGCGATCGGCCTGCCGCCGCTGAACGCTGTGCTGGCGCGCGAGATGATCGGCCGCACCCATGTCTCCAAGCTGCTGGAAGGCTTCCGCGACTGGCCCGCCATCGATTTCGACGCCGTGGCGCTGACCCTGGTGCGCCTGTCGGAGTTGGTCTCCGACATCGACGAGGTTGCCGAGCTCGATATCAATCCACTGCTCGCCGATAACGAGGGCGTCCTGGCACTCGATGCGCGCATCGTCGTCCACAAGCAGACGGTGCCGGCGGTCGAGCGCTTCGCCATTACCCCCTATCCGAGCGAACTTGAGCACACGGTCAAGCTTTCCGACGGGTTCGAGTTCCTCGTCCGGCCGATCCGTCCCGAGGACGAGCCGGCCCTGGTCGACATGGTCGCCCGCTCTTCGCCGGAGGACGTCCGCCTGCGCTTCCTCGGACCGCTGAAGGAACTGCCGCACCTGATGGCGGCGCGCTTCTCCCAGATCGACTACAGCCGCGAGATGGCTTTCGTCGCCATCGACCTGCCGAGCGCGAATGACGGCGGCGAGATCTACGGCGTTGTCCGCTTCATCGCCGACCCCAATCTCGAGGTCGGCGAATACGCCGTCATGGTGCGTTCCGACTTCAAGGGACGCGGCCTCGGCTGGCATCTGATGAACGACATCCTCGCCTATGCCAAGGCGCGCGGTCTCAAGCGCCTTTACGGCGACGTTCTGCGCGAGAACGCGACCATGCTCCAGATGACCGACGAACTCGGCTTCACCCGCAGCCCCGGCATCGGCCCGGACGTGGTAAGGGTTTCGATCGAGCTCTAGGCGATTGCGGAGAGAGCGGCACCGCTTTCCGTTGGCAGTGTCAGCCAGCGGCGTCACCGGCTCCCTGACACTCTGGCCGAACGGCACGCGCTATCGGCTTGCTTGGCCTTGCCGACTTCCACGGGTGCTGGGTGCGCAGGGACCGGCCGGCCGCCGTCGCGCACCAATAGAGTCAGAAAATCCCGCCTGCCCCTGTGATCGGTGCCGTGACTGCACCATATCGTTAACAGGCCTGTCGCGACCGCGGGAACCGAGCCGCGAGGCTGGCACGGCTCTTGCGACTGGAATGTCGTCACGCAGTCGCAAAGCCGCGTGATCATCATCTCGGCGAATCAGACGAGGAGATTTGCCATGACGCAGGAAATGACTCCGGAAATGGAAGCCCAGATCCGTGTCCGAGCCTACCATATCTGGGAAGAGCAGGGACGCCCGAGCGGCCAGGATCGCGAGCATTGGCTCCAGGCCATGATGGAACTCATGGAAGGGGTCGATCGCGGCCTCATGCCGAAGCCCAGGCCGGCGAAGAAGGCCAAGGTCAATGGCGCCAAGGCAGCCGCCAAGCCGAAGACTTTGGCCGGGCCCAACAAAGCCGCAGCGGCGACGCGCCACGTGACCAAGGCCAAGGCACCGGCCAAGCCGCGTGCCCGCAAGGCACCGGTGGTCTAAAGCAATTGCAGGAAAAGTGGGCACCACTTTTCCGTCCGAAATTGCGGTGAGAACAAAGCGCTAGAGCGGATCGGCGATTCCATCGAACGATGATCCGCTCCAGGCGTAACGACAGCGAATCTCGGAGGTCTCGCCGCGCGACGACTACCGCGCGGCGGCGATGGTGCGTGCCTGCGCCTCAGCCGTCGAGAAGCGGCTTCACCTTGATCGATTCACCGCTCTTGGCGCTCATCACCGCCGCTACGCCGCATAGCACCGACATGGCACCGGCACGCGACCCGGCGCGCTGGCCGAGCGGATCGGGCGTGCCCGGAACGAAGAGCATCGCCTGAAGCTTCGGGTCGCCGCCAAAATGGCCGCCGGATTCGAAGTCGACGCGGACACGCTCCGCCTCGCCGAAGTTCTTTGCGACGAGGATCTCGTCGTGATCCGGCCCTTCCCAGGCCTGCTTCTCGTATTGACGGATCTCGATCCGCCCCTTCGTGCCGTTGAACGCCAGGTGATAGCCCTCAATCGGCATGAAGGCGTTGAGCGAATAGGAAACCTGCACGCCGTTGTCGTAGAGGATCGCCGCCGTCATCGTGTCGAAGATGTCGATCTCCTCGCGGAAGACGCAGGCATCGCGCACATAATGGTCTTCCGCCGAAGGCGCCTCGTAGAGGCGGACCAGCGACGGATTGGAACTCATGTCGAAATAGAAGTCGCACTCCTTCGCGTGGCTGCAGGTCTTGCAGCGTTCGCCGCGAAACGGCCCGGCCTTGCCGTATTTGTTCAGCGCACCGCGGGCGAAGACCTCCTCGGGCTCGGCATCGAGATACCAGTTGAGCAGGTCGAAGTGATGGGTCGCCTTGTGGACGAAGAGGCTTCCCGAATGGGCCATGAAGGCGTGCCAGCGGCGGAAATAGTCGGCGCCGTGGCGAATATCGAGATACCAGTGGAAGTCGACCGAGACCACATCTCCGATGACGCCGGAAAGGAGGAGCTCCTTGATCTTCTGCGAGGTCGGCGAATACCGGTAGTTGAAGGTGACATCGACCCGGTGGCCGGTCCGCTTTTCCGCCTCGAGGATCCGCCGGCACATCTCGGCGGTCGTCGTCATCGGCTTCTCGGTGATCACGTCCATGCCGGCTTCCAGCGCCGCGACGATGAAATCCGCATGGGTGTCGTCGCGCGAGGTGACGATGACGAGATCCGGCTTCGTCTCCGCGATCATTGTCGCGAAGTCGGTGAAGGTGGGCACGGAGAGCCCGGTCGCCTCAAGCGCGGCGGCAAGGCGCAGCGAATTCGTGTCGCACAGGCCGACGAAAGTGACGCGATCCCCGTGATTGGCCAGCAATTCGCCGATCCAGGTTCTGGTTCCGCGATGGCCAGTGCCAACGAGCGCCACGCGGCGCTTCGCTTCGCTGCTCCCCATAGTCGTTCTCCCGGAAATGTCTTGGAAGGTGTGCTCAGAAATCAGGCGTTGAGGGCGGGAAGGTCGACCCAGCGGCGCTCGCGCCAGCTCTGGTGAGCGGCCTCGACGAGTTGAAGTCCCTTGGCACCCTCGCGCAGACTATACCGCCACGGCGCGTCGTCAACGATGTGACGAATGAACATCTCCCACTGCTGCCGGAAGCCGTTGAGATACGTCTCGGTATCCGGCACTTCCTGCCAGTCGTCGTAGAAGTTGCGTGTCTGCTTCTCGTCCGGGTTCCACACCGGCCGCGGCGTCGCCACCCGTGGCTGTACCCGACAGGAGGTCAGGCCGGCAACGGCCGAACCATGCGTTCCGTCGACGTGGAAGACGACGAGGTCGTCGCGCCGAACACGCGTCACCCAGGACGAGTTGATCGTCGCGACCACGCCGTCGGCGAGTTGAAACATCGAGAACGCGGCGTCTTCCGCCGTCACCTTGTAGGGCTTGCCGGCCTCGTCCCAGCGCTCCGGGATATGCGTCGCGCCAAGGCAGACGACGCTTTCCACTTCGCCGAACAGATTGTCGAGCACGTAGCGCCAGTGGCACAGCATATCGAGAATGATGCCGCCACCGTCCTCGACCCGATAGTTCCACGAGGGACGTTGGATCGGCTGCAGATCGCCTTCAAAGACCCAGTAGCCGAACTCGGAACGCACCGACAGGATGCGGCCGAAGAAACCCGAGCGCCGCAGCATGTCGAGCTTCAGGAGACCGGGCAGGAACAGCTTGTCCTGGACGACGCCATTCTTCACGCCCCGCTCTTCGGCGAAGGCCGCCACCGAGACCGCTTCCTCGAGGCTGGTCGCGGTCGGCTTCTCGCAATAGACGTGCTTGCCAGCCTCGATCGCCTGACGCAGAAGTTGCGGCCGCATCTGCGTGGTGCCGGCATCGAAGAAGATCTCGTCGTCGCCGGCGAGCGCCACCGCCATGTCGGTCGTCCAGCGCTCGACGCCATGCTGATTGGCGAGCCGCTCGAGCTTCTCGGCATTGCGTCCGACGAGAATCGGGTCCGGCATCACGCGATCGCCATTGGCCAAAACCACGCCACCCGCTTCCCGGATCGCCAGGATCGAGCGGATGAGGTGCTGATTGGTGCCCATTCTCCCCGTGACACCCGCCATGATGATGCCAAGCCGTCGCGTTGCCATGGTGTTCCGCCCATTCGTTCGTTGTGCAGACGCCGCGGCCGGGATTCCGCCTGGCCGCGCTAAGTAACAAATCGGTTACTAGCGAGCGGGTCGGGGCCTGTCAATGTGACGCGCCGATCCACAACCGCAGTCAGGCCAAGGAGGTTTCGCCGAACGGCCGTCACCGTGCAACCTGAAAGTCGGAACACCGGCCAACACAGCCTTGCCCACAAATAACTGACAAGTTACTTTCCGGCGGGTCGCTCGTGGGAGGAGCGGTCTGCGAAGCAGGATGCCCGGCCGCCGGGCAAATGTGTCTCACGGGAGGAAGAATATGACCAATCGCATCACGCGGCGCGGTTTCGGTGGCCTGCTGGCCTCTGGCGCTTCGCTCGCCGTTCTTGCATCGACCGGCCGCATGGCCTTCGCCGACGAGCGCCTCCGCTACATCTGGTGGGGCAATCCCGACCGCGACCGGCGCACCCGCGCAATGGTCGCCCTTTACGAGAAGAAGACTTCCGGCGTCACGGTCGATGCCGAGACATACGGCTGGAACGACTACTGGACCAAGCTCGCCACCCAGGCCGCCGGCGGCAACCTGCCGGACGTCATCCAGATGGACTACCGGTACATCTTCGAGTGGGCACGCCGCGGCCAGCTCGCCGACCTGACGCCGTTCCTCGGCACCGACCTGCACATGGAGAACTTCGACAAGAACGTGCTCGATGCCGGCAAGGTCGACGGCAAGCTTTACGGCATCTCCATGGGCGCCAACTCGATCACGATCATCTACAGCGTGGACAAGTTGAAGGCCGCCGGTGTCGACGCGCTTCCCGACACCAGCAAGTGGACCTGGGACGACTACCGCAAGATGGGCATGGACGTGAAGGGCAAGCTGCCCAAGAACGTCTGGTTCACCGCCAACATGGGCCAGAACGAGCCGATCCTGCAGTGCTTCCTCCGCCAGCGCGGCAAGGACTTGTACACCGAGGCCGGGCAGTTCGGTTTCGACGCCAGCGACCTCGGCGACTTCTGGAACTACTGGATGCAGATGCAGACGGACGGGCTGACCCCGCCGCCCGACGTTCAGGCGCAGGACAAGAACGGCCCGCTCGAGACCACGATGATCGCGACCGGCCGCTCGGTCTTCGACTTCACCAACTCCAACCAGCTCGTGGCGCACCAGAAGCTGAGCAAGGACAAGGAAGATCTGGCGATGGTGCCCAATCAGGCCGGTCTCAAGCCCGGCCAGTACCTGAAGCCGTCCATGTTCATGTCGCAGCGGGCCAACAGCAGCGTTCCGCACCAGGCGGCGAAGTTCATCAATTTCGCCATCACCGACCTCGACGCGGCCGACATCCTGCAGATCGAGCGCGGCGTGCCCAGCGATTCCAAGGTGATCGAGCACATCGCACCCAGCCTGTCGCCAACCGAGCAGCTCATCCTGAATTATCTGAAGCTCGTCTCCACCCATGTCGGCCCGCTGCCGCCGGCTCCGCCGAAGGGAGCCGGCGAAGTCGACGTGAAGCTGATCCCGGCTTGGCAGGCCGTGTCGTTCGGCAAGGTCAGCGTTGCCGATGGCGCCAAGGATTTCGTGAGCAAGGCTATCGATATCCTGAAGCGCAGCTAGAAGCGGCCTGATACGGGGACATCCGGCGCGCGCACTGAAACGCGCGCCGGACGGCGGAGGTGGGACATGGTGGCATCGACCGTCGCGCAGCGCGCCGACGCGAACCCTCCGGCGATCAAATGGATTCGCGGCACGGCTTGGACGTGCACTCAAGCGCAACGGTCCCGGCTATCTGTTCCTGACTCCGTGGCTGATCGGCTTCTTCGGACTGACCCTCGGTCCGACCATCGCCTCGCTGGTCCTGTCCTTCACCAAATACTCCCTGCTCGAGCCGCCCGTCTGGCCGGGCTCGAGAACTATCACTACGCGTTCTTCGAGGACGACCAGCTCCGTGACGCGGTCGGGGTGACGTTCTCCTACGTTCTATGGTCGGTGCCCGGCAGGCTCGTGCTGGCGCTTGCCCTGGCCATGTTGCTCGACCGCGGCATCCGCGGCGTCGCTTTCTTCCGCGCGGTCTTCTATCTGCCCTCGCTGCTCGGCGCCTCGGTCGCCATCGCCGTCCTGTGGCGCCAGATCTTCGGCGACCGAGGGTCTGGTCAACCACTGTCCTGGCCCTTTTCGGCATTACCGGGCCGTCCTGGATCACCCATCCGAGCTATGCGCTGTGGACGCTGGTGGTCCTGGCGATCTGGCAGTTCGGCTCGCCGATGATCATCTTCCTCGCCGGCCTCCGCCAGATCCCGACGGATCTCTACGAGGCGGCCGCGATGGACGGCGCCGGCCGGTTCCGCCAGTTCTTCAAGATCACCCTGCCGCTGCTCGCGCCGGTGATCTTCTTCAATCTGGTCCTGCAGACGATCGACGCCTTCAAGGCCTTCACGCCGGCCTTCATCATCTCCGGCGGCACCGGCGGCCCGATCAATTCGACGCTCTTCTACACGCTCTATCTCTACCAGCAGGCCTTCACCTATTTCCGCATGGGCTATGCCTCGGCGCTGGCCTGGCTGCTGCTCGTCATCATCGCCGTCTTCACGGCGATCGCCTTCCTGACCTCGCGATACTGGGTCCACTACGAGGACGAGGGACGCTGATGACCGGAGGGCAGCATCGAGCAAGCCGGCTGGGCAACGCCCTGCGCTACGCTGCTGATGGGCGCTGGCGGCTGTCGTCATGCTCTATCCGCTGCTCTGGATGCTCGCCAGCTCGTTCAAGCCGGACAACGAGATCTTCACCACTGTCAGCCTGATCCCGAAGCACTGGATATTCGCCAACTACTCGGCGGCTGGAACGCGCTCGGCGTCAGCTTCACCACCTTCTTCGAGAATTCGCTGATCATCGCCGGCTTCTGCGTGATCGGCAACGTTCTCGCCTGCTCGCTCACCGCCTACGCCTTCGCCCGGCTCGAGTTCCGGCTGAAGCGCTTCTGGTTCGCGCTGATGCTGGGGACGCTGATGCTGCCCTATCACGTCATGCTGGTGCCGCAGTATATCCTGTTCCTGCATCTCGGCTGGGTGAACACCTTCCTGCCGCTGATCGTGCCGAAGTTCCTCGCCGTCGACGCCTTCTTCATCTTCCTGATGGTGCAGTTCTTCCGCGGCATGCCGCGCGAGATCGACGAGGCGGCGATGATGGACGGCTGCGGGCCCTGGCGGATCTACTGGCGGATCATGCTGCCGCTGTCGATGCCGGTGCTGGCCACCGCCGCGATCTTCTCCTTCATCTGGACCTGGGACGATTTCCTCGGGCCGCTCATCTATCTGAACGACATGCGCGACTACACGGTGCCGCTGGCATTGCGTGCCTTCGTCGACGCCACCGGCGAATCGCGCTTCGGCCAGCTCTTCGCCATGTCGACCTTGTCGCTGGTGCCGGTCTTCGTCGTCTTCCTCGCCTTCCAGCGCCTGATCATCCGCGGCATCGCGCTCGGCGCGTTGAAGCGCTGAGTCCTCCCACCCAGTTTCAAGGTTCATTTCGCATGGCTTCCTCCCCTGGCTTCGCTTTCGCCGCCATCGGCCTCAACCACGGCCACATCTACGGACAGACCGACGTCATGATCGCGGCCGGCTGCCGGTTGAAGGCCTTCTATGCGGTCGAGGACGACCTCGCCGCCGCCTATGGCGGGAAATATCCCGACGCCGTGCGGGTGAACGACGAGCGCGCCATCCTCGAGGATGAAGAGATCAGGCTCGTCGTCGGTGCCGGCATCCTGTCCGACCGGGCGCCAATGGCCGTGCGCGCCATGCGCGCCGGCAAGGACGTGATGCTCGACAAGCCGGGGGCGATCTCCCTCGACCAGCTCGCCGAGATGCGCAAGGTCCAGGCCGAGACCGGACGGATCCTCTCGATCCTTTATTCCGAGCACTACACCCAGCCCGCAACGATCGCCGCCGGCGAACTGGTGAAGTCGGGCGCCATCGGCCGCGTCCTGCAGACCATCGGCACTCGGGCCGCACCGGATCGGCAATTATCCGCGGCCCGACTGGTTCTACCAGAAGGCCCGCTACGGCGGCATCCTGACCGACATCGGCTCGCATCAGGTCGAGCAGTTCCTGTTCTTCACCGGCAGTAACAATGCCGAGGTGCTGTCAAGCCAGATCGCCAATTTCGATCATCCCGAGACGCCGGAATTCGAGGATTTCGGCCAGATGGTGCTCGCCTCCGACCATGCCGCCGGCTACATCCGCGTCGACTGGTTCACGCCGGCCGGCTCGCCGGTCTGGGGCGACGGCCGGCTCTTCATCCTCGGCACGGAGGGCTCGATCGAGCTGCGCAAGTATGCCGACATCGGCGGCCGCGACGGGTGGCGACCACCTGTTCCTCGTCGATGGCGACGGCGTCCGCTACATCGATTGCGCCCGGACCAGGATCACCTATGGCGAACAGCTCCGCGACGACATCAACAACCGGACGGAGACCGCCATGCCGCAGAGCCACTGCTTCACCGCGATGGAGATCGCGCTGAAGGCGGAAGCCGCGGCATCCCGCATCGCCGGCAGGCGGCCGACGGAGGCGCGTTGATGAGCCAGCGGCTCAAGGTCGGCGTGGTCGGCGGCGGCGTCGGCGCCAATCACATCACCGCCTACGAGTCCCTGCCCGAACTGTTACGCGGTCGAGGCGATCTGCGACATCAACGAAGACAAGGCGAAGGCGCTCGCGGCCGAGCACGGGATCCCGACACGTCGTCACCAGCCTCGAGGATCTGCTGGCGCTCGATCTCGACGTCGTCGAATCGTGCACCCCGTCGGACCTGCATTTCGACGCAGGCCAGGCAGGTGCTGGCCGCCGGCAAGCATGTGGTGGTCGAAAAGCCCTTCGTCAGCTCGCTCGCCGAGGCCGATCAGCTCGCCGAAGCCGAGACGGCATCCGGCAGGCGGGTCTCGCCGATCTTCCAATATCGCTTCGCCAACGGCATCCGCCAGTTCCAGCACCTGCGCGACAGGGGTTTCGTCGGCAAGGCCTATGCCGGCACCGTCGAGACCCATTGGCGGCGCACGGCGGAGTATTACGACAATCCGTGGCGTGGTCGCTGGGCAACGGAGCTCGGCGGCTGCCTGGTCACCCATGCCATCCACAATCACGACATGCTCACCTACCTCATGGGGCCGATCCGCGCTGTCTTCGCGCGCACCGCGACGCGGGTGAACGACATCGAGACGGAGGACTGCGCCGCGCTTTCGCTCGAACTGGAAAGCGGCGCGCTCGCCACCCTGTCGGTCACCCTCGGCTCCGAGGAGGACATGTCGCGCCTGCGCCTCTGCTTCGCCGGCCTGACGGCGGAAAGCAATCGCAGCCCCTATAATGCCGGGCACCGCGCCCTGGACCTTCATCGCCGCGGACCCGGACCGGCAGGCGGCGATCGACGCCGCCGTCGCCGAGGTCGCCTTCCGGGCCGGAGCGCAATGCCGGCCAGTTTCTGCTGCTTGCACGAGGCGCTGACCGAGGGCGGCGCCGCTGCCGGTCTCGATCGCCGACGCCCGGCCCTCGATCGAACTGGCTGACCGCCGCCTACTATTCGGCTCACACGGGAAGCCGAGGTCGATCCTGCCGATCGGTCGCGACCATCCCTTCTATAATGGCTGGCTGGCGACGATGAGCCAAGGGAGTGCCTGATGGCGAACCTGCAGCTTCGCAACGTTCTCAAGCGCTTCGGCACGGTCGAGGTCATTCACGGCATCGATCTCGACATCAATGACGGCGAGTTCGTCGTCTTCGTCGGCCCGTCCGGCTGCGGCAAGTCGACCTTGCTGCGGATGATCGCCGGCCTCGAGGAAGTGACCGGCGGCGACGTCGTCATCGACGACGAGGCGGTCAACGACGTGCCGGCGGCCAAGCGCGGCCTTGCCATGGTCTTTCAGTCCTACGCCCTCTACCCGCACATGACGGTGCGCAAGAACCTCTCCTTCGGCCTGGAGACGATGGGCGCGCCGAAGGACGAGATCCGCACCCGCGTCGCCGAGGCCGCGGAGATCCTGCAGATCGGCGAACTGCTCGAGCGCCGCCCGGGGCAGCTCTCCGGCGGCCAGCGCCAGCGCGTCGCCATCGGCCGCGCCATCGTTCGCGAGCCGAAGATTTTCCTCTTCGACGAGCCGCTTTCGAACCTCGACGCCGAGCTGCGCATGCAGATGCGCGTCGAGATCAACAAGCTGCACCGCCGGCTCGGCTCGACGATGATCTTCGTCACCCATGATCAGGTCGAGGCGATGACCCTCGCCGACCGGATCGTCGTGCTGCGCTCCGGCATCATCGAGCAGGTCGGAACACCGCTCGATCTCTATAACCGGCCCGCCAACCTCTTCGTCGCCGGCTTCATCGGCAGCCCGCGCATGAATTTCCTCGAGGGGACGGTCGCCGCCACCGACACGGGCGGCATCGAGGTTCAGGTCGAATCCGATCTCCGCCTCAGGGCGGCGGTGAGCGACGACAATCTCAGGCCGGGCGAGAAGGTGACCGTGGGCGTCCGGCCGGAGAGCCTGCGTGTCGCCGGTCCGGGCGAAGCCATGCTCACCGGTGAGGTCCAGATCGCCGAACATCTCGGCGGCGAGACATTCCTTTATATGACGCTGTCTTCCGGTGCCTCGATCACGGTTGAGATCCAGGGGCAGGACAGCGCCCGTGCCGGCGACAAGGTCTCGATCGCCTTCGACGACGACGTCTATCACCTGTTCCGGGCGGACGGGACGGTCATCAGCCGCGCCGCGGGCGCGACGGCGAAGGGTGCGCCCGTCGCGGCCTCCTGACCCGGCACGGAATCCGGAAAGACCCGCTCAGCGGGCGGACGGGCCCCGGTCGAGGCGCAGGAAGCCGCCGGTGAAGATCGCTTCCGATTCCTCCATGTAGCGCCGCGCCGTCTCCATGTGGGCGCGCGTGATCTCGCGCGCCGCTTCCGCGTCCTCGGCCTTCAGCGCCTGGATCAGGCGGATCTGATAATGCAGCGCCTGCTCGCGCAGCAGCGGGTTGGGCGAACTCGTAGATGTGGCGGCAGATCGTCAGGTTGCGCAGGAGGTTGTGCATGAAGCCGCAGACGAAGCCGAGGATCGGATTGGGGCAGAGCTCGGCCAGCACCGAATGGAAATCAAGCTCGGCGAGGCGCTGCTGATATTCCTCACCACGGTCGCGCGGCGGCCGCTCGTAGAGGCGCATCGTCCGCTGCAGGGTCTCGAAATCCTCGTCGCTCAGATGGCCGATGACGCTCGCCGACAGTTCCGGCTCGAGCTCGATACGCACCGCGTAGATGTCGCCGATCGAGGGCTGGCGGAAGAAGAAGTAATTGCCGAGCAGCTCCATCGCCCGGCTGCCGGAAAGCTGCGCGACGAAGGTGCCGCCGCCGGGGCCCGTGCGCGAGCGGATGAGGCCCTGGGCTTCCAGCCCCTTCAACGCTTCCCGGACAGTGCTCTTGGAAGCATGGAAGAGGTCGATCAGCTCGCGCTCGTTCGGAAGCCGGTCTCCGGGCTTGAGCGTCTTCTCGACGATCAGGCCCTTGATGCGCTCGGCGATGTCGTCGGTCCGCTTCAGCCGCCGCTCGGGCTGCGGCTGAATGATGATCGGACTCGCACTGCCGCCGTCGCCAACACTCATTCTCGAGCCCCTGAAAGCGTCCTTCGCCGCCGCCGGATTTCATTCCGACACCGGGAAAAAGCAAGCGGCCGAATGTCTCGGCGTCGGCCGGTCGGTATCCAGCGTCGGCAGCTCCTGCCGGCAGCGCGGCTGCGCGTTGGGACAGCGCGGCGCGAAGGAACAACCGGGCGGCGGAGCATAGGGATCGGGCAGTTCGGCCGGCTCTTCCTCGGCGCGCACATTGCGCTGGCCAGGCACTGGTGCCGCATCGAGCAGGAGCCGCGTATAGGGATGGCGCGGGCTGCGGAAGAGCTCGCTCCGGTCGGCGAGTTCGACGATCCGGCCGAAATACATCACCGCGACGCGATCCGAGATGCTCTCGACCACCGACAAATCGTGGCTGATGAAGACATAGGTGAGGTCGAAACGCTGCTGCAGGTCGTCCAGCAGGTTGAGCACCTGCGCCTGCACGGAGACGTCGAGCGCCGAGACCGGCTCGTCGAGGATGATCAGCTCCGGCTCGGCGGCGAGTGCCCGCGCGATACCGATCCGCTGTGCCTGGCCGCCGGAGAACTCGTGCGGATAGCGGTCGAGGAATTCGCTCGACAGCTTCACCGCGTCCATCAGCTCCGCCAGCCGCGCCGCGCGCGCCGCCTTGTCGAGATTGAGCAGATAGATCATCGGCGTCTCGAGGATCGTGCGGATGGTCTTGCGCGGATTGAGCGAGGACACCGGGTCCTGGAAGACATACTGGATGCGCTGGGCGAGCACCGGCGTGTTGCCGCGCTCGAAGTCCTTGGCCGCGATGCCGGCGATCCGGATCGAGCCGGCGCTCGGACGGTCGAGGCCGACGAGCATGCGGGCGAGGGTCGACTTGCCGCAGCCGCTCTCGCCGACGATGCCGAGCGTCTCGCCCTTCTCGACGACAAGGTCGACGCCCTGGACCGCGTGCACGGCAGGTTTCTCGCCGCCGAACAGCCTGCGGCCGCCGCCAAAACGCTTCTCGACGTTTTCGACGGTGAGGAGCGCGCCCACTACGCGGCCTCCTCTTCCAGAAGCGGGTGCAGGCAGCGCACGGCCCGCCCCTCGCCGAACCGGTCGAGCGCGATTTCTCCGGAGCGACAATCCTCCTGAACTCGCGGGCAGCGATCGGCGAAGGCGCAGCCAGGCGGAAGCCGGTTGACCGCCGGCGGCAGCCCCTCGATCGCGTCGAGCCGACGGTCCGGCTCGCCGAGGATCGGAACACAGTCGATCAGCTTGCGCGTATAGGGATGGGCCGGCCGCTTCAGCACATCCTCGGTCGTGCCGAGCTCGACGATCCGCCCGGCATACATCACCGCCACCCGGTCGCAGATCTCCGAGACCACGCCGAAATCGTGGGTGATGAAGAGAACCGCAGCGCCCTTCTCGCGACGCAAATCGTCGAGCAGCCGCAGGACCTGCGCCTGCACGGTCACGTCGAGCGCCGTCGTCGGCTCGTCGGCTATGAGGACGCTGGAATCGTTAGCGAGCGCCATGGCGATGCAGACGCGCTGGCGCATACCGCCGGACAATTCGTGCGGATAGCTCTTGGCCCGTTGCGCCGCATTGGGAATGCGTACCAGGTCGAGCAGCTCGACCGCCCGCCGCCAGGCATCGGCGTGGCTCATCGGCGCGTGGGCGCGGATCGCCTCGACGATCTGATCGCCAACCGTGAAGAGCGGATGCAGGGTCGACAGCGGATCCTGGAAAATCATCGAGATGCGCCCGCCGCGCATGCCGCGCAGCACTTCGTCCGATGCCTCGAGCAGGTCCTGTCCCTGGCTGACCACCCGGCCGCCGACGATCGTCCCGGGCGGTGTCGCCACGAGGCCGAGAATGGAAAGGGCGGTCACCGACTTGCCCGAGCCGGACTCGCCGACGAGGCCGAGGCATTCCTCGTCGCGCAGATCGAGATCGACACCGCCGACAGCGCGATAGACCGACCGGCCGACCGTGAATTCGGTCTCCAGCCCAATGACATCGAGTACCGCATCGGCCCGCTTCTCCGGCATCGCCGGCACGCTGCGCCGCTTGACGCGCGTGCGCGCCGAGGGCCGCGCCAAAGCGCCGGAGCGAAGGCGCGGATCGAGCACGTCGCGGATGCCGTCGCCGAAGAGGTTGATGCTCATCACCAGGACGAAGATCATGACGCCTGGAATGATCGAGACATGCGGCGCGTTGAAAAGGAGCTTGCGCCCCTCGCCCAGCATCGAGCCGAGATCGGCGAGCGGCGGCTGCGCCCCGAGGCCGAGGAAGGAGAGACCGGCGGTCTCCAGGATCATCCAGCCGACGGTCGAGGACATGGTGATGACGATGACCGGCATCACATTGGGCATGACCTCGGTGAACAGGATGCGGCTGTGGCTCTTGCCCGACAGGCGTGCCGCGTCGACGAACTCGCGATGCGAAAGCCCGCGGGTGACGCCACGGATGTTGCGGGCGAAGAAGGGGATGTTGACGATGGCGATGGCGTAGAGCGCGTTGAGCAGCCCCGGTCCCAGAACGGCGACGATGCCGAGCGCCAGGAGGATGTAGGGAAAGGCCATCAGCATGTCGATCGAGCGCATCATGATGGTATCGGCGCGCCCGCCGGCATAGCCGGCGACAAGGCCGATGAGCGAGCCGAAGAAGGCCGCGATCGCCGTCGCCGAAAGCCCGACCGCGATCGACACCCGCGTACCCCACAGCAGCCGCGAAAGAAGGTCGCGGCCAAGATGGTCGGTGCCGAGGATATGACCCGGCGCGCCGGGCAGGAGCAGGCGATCGGCCGGCTGCGTCGCCGCCGGATCCTGGATCGGCAGGAAGGGTACCAGCAGGATCACCACCGCGACGATGACGAGGACCAACAGCCCTATCGCCGCCAGCCGGTTGGTGGTGAGGAGCTTCCACGAGCCCGGGCGGCCGCCGGCGGCGGACGCCGCATCGGATGTGGCAACGGCGCTCATGACTTGAGCCTCGGGTCGAGCAGGGTCTGGATGACGTCGGCAACGAGATTGATCAGCACGTAGCTCGCCGCCATCACCAGGACACCGCCCTGCACCAGAACGATGTCACGGGTCGAGATGGCGCTGACCAGCATCCGCCCGATGCCCGGCCACTGAAAAACCGTC
Source organism: uncultured Alphaproteobacteria bacterium (assembly GCA_963812285.1). Taxonomy (GTDB): domain Bacteria; phylum Pseudomonadota; class Alphaproteobacteria; order Rhizobiales; family Kaistiaceae; genus CAVSRC01. The sequence continues at coordinate 65,048 of CAWEUR010000045.1, forward strand.
TCGATATAGACGGCGCCACCCATAACCAGCCCCGCTTGCAGGCCGATGACGGGGATGACATTGACCAGCGCCGATTTGAAGGCGTGGCGGTAGATCACGCGCCGCTCGGTCAGCCCCTTCGCCCGCGCCGTGCGGATATAATCCTGGCGCAGCACTTCGAGCATCGCCGCCCGCGTCAGCCGCCCGATGACGCCGGTCGCCACCACGGCGAGCGTGACCGCCGGCAGGATGAGATGCCGCAGCAGGTCGAGCAGGTCGCCACCGCCATAGATCGCGAACATGCCGCTCGCCGGCAGCCATTTGAGGTCCACGGCGAACCACATGATCATGAGAAGGCCGAGCCAGAAGGACGGCGTCGAAATGCCGACCAGAACCAGGAAGGTGACGACGCGGTCGACCCAGCCGAATTGGCGCACCGCCGAGACGATGCCGGCGAGCAGCCCGAATACCGAGCACAGGACCAGCGACGTGCCGGCGAGCACCAGTGTCGCGGAGAAGCGCTCGAACACCTCATCAACCACCGGCCGCTTGAGGCTGTAGCTGCGCCCCAGATCGCCATGCAGCAGATGGTTCATCCAGTCGAGATACTGGACGACCAGCGGTCGATCGAGGCCAAGCTCGTGATTGACCTTGGCGATGTTCTCCGGAGAGGCGAGCGGGCCCAGGATGGCGACCGCCGTCCCGCCCGGGATCAGCGCCAGCATCAGAAAGACGATGATCGTCAGCCCGATCAGGATCGGGATAAGCGCCAGGAGCCGCTTGACGATATAGGCCAGCATCTCCGTCTCCTCGCCGCCGCGTCAGCCCCCGAGGCGCAAAGTGGGACGGGCCACCCGAGACGGGCGGCCCGCTCCGGATTTCGTTACCCCTTCGAGACGTCCTTCAGGAGCAGGAAGAAGGACGGCTGCAGCGAGAAGCCCTTGACCGCCGAGGTCGCCACCGCGTTCTGCTTCCAGTTGGCGATAAAGGCCCAGGGCGCGTCGTCGTGGACGATCACCTGCATCTGCTTGTAGAGCTTCGCCCGCTCGGCCTGGTCGGTCGAGGTGCGCGCCTCCTCAAGCAGCTTGTCGACCTTCGGGTTCGAGTAGTAGCCCGAATTGAACCCGCCCTTGTCCGGGAAGGCGCCGGTCCGCAGCGTCAGATAAGGCAGCGTGTCCGGATCGTTGGTCATCCACGCCATCTCGGCCATGTCGGCCTTGCCCTTGAGGCCCGGATTGACCTCGCCGAGGAAGGTGTTCCACTCGAAGGTCTTGATCTTGACCTTCAGCCCGACCTTGTCGAGATCGGCCTGGATGGCGGTGCCCATGGCCATCGGATCGAGCATGCCGGAGCCGCCTTCGGTGACGTAGAAGGTGAGTTCCTTGCCTTCGTCGCCAGCCGCCTTGAGGAGTTCCTTCGCCTTGGCCGGATCATAAGGATAAGGCTTCAGCGAATCGTCATGCGCCCAGGCGAAGGCCGGCGGCGTCGGACCGGCCGCGACCCGCGCGGTGCCCTGGAGCACATCGTCGACCAGCGCCTTCTTGTTGATGGCGTAGTTGACCGCCTGACGTGCCCGCTTGTCGGAGAAGATGCCGTCCTTGGTGTTGAGGATCAGGAACCAGACATGCGGTCCGGCCTGCTCGTAGACCTTGAAGGCGTCATTGTTGCTGAACTGCTTGAGATTGTCCGGCGGCACCTCGACCATCAGGTCGATACCGCCCGACAGCATCTCGGCGACGCGCGTATTGGCGTCGGTGATCGGGCGATAGACGACCGCTTCGAGCTTCGGCGCGCCGTCCCAGTAGTCCGCGTTGCGGGTGACGACGACCTTGGTGTTGGAATCCCATTCCTCGAACTTGAAAGGCCCGGTGCCCGAGGGATGACGGCCGTAGTCCTTGCCGTATTTCTTCACCGCCGTCGGCGAGACGATGAGGCCGGTCGGATAAGCGAGGTTGGAGAGGAACGGCGCATAGGGCTGCTTCAGCTTGAACTTCACCGTCAGGTCGTCGACCACCGTCACCGTGTCGATGGAGGAGAAGAAGAAGGCGAGCGGGAAGGGACCGGTGTCGTAGTAGGGATCGTCCTTGTTGAGCATCCGGTCGAAGTTGAACTTCACCGCATCGGCGTTGAACGGCGAGCCGTCATGGAACTTCACGCCGTCGCGCAGATGGAACGTGTAGGTCAGCCCGTCGTCGCTGATGTCCCATGACTTCGCCAGCGCCGGCTCGGGCTGCAGCGTGCCGGGCTTATAGCGCACCAGCCCGTCATAGACGTTCATCAGGATCCGGAAGTCGTTGACGGCGGTATCCACCGCCGGGTCGAGCGACTTCGGCTCGGCGATCTGACCGACGATCAGAACATTGGCGGGCGTCTCGGCCGATGCCGGCGCGGTCATGGCGCCGCTGGCGAGCATGACCGAAGCCAACCCAAGCCCGGCCGAAATATTTCGGAAGAGCGGTCTCATCGCGTTCTCCTCGGTTGGAAGGCGGGAGCCCATATAATCATGGCAGATTGACTGACCGCAACATTTCATCATGATTATTTTTAAGGCGAAGCGCATAAAACCAGCTCATTAGGCGGCTCAAGGGACAGTAATCCGGGAGAAATCCGTGTCGGATCAAATACAAGGCAGCGGCAGGGTCAGCCCCGCGATCAATCTCGACCGGCTTCGCTCCGAAATGACCGATCTCTCCCGGATCGGTCGGATCGACGGCGTGCCCGGCATCAACCGGCCCGGCTTCAGCGACGCGGACATGCGCGCGCGCGCCTTCATGGCCGAGCGCATGAGAGACCTCGGCCTAGCAGGTCGACATGGACGCCGCCGGCAACCTCTCCGGCCTGTGGCGCACGGGCGAAGGCCCGGCAATCATGGTCGGCTCGCATCTCGACACGGTGCCGATGGGCGGCTTCTTCGACGGCGCGCTCGGCGTGGCGGCGGCGATGGAATGCGTGCGCACCCTCAAGGACGCCGGCATCGCGCCGCCCTGCCCGATCGAGGTGATCGTCACGGCCGAAGAGGAAGGTCGCTTCGGCGGCATGCTCGGCTCGCAGGCGCTTGCCGGCAGGGTCGATCCGGACTGGTTCCGCTCGGCCCGCGACGAAGGCGGCACGACCCTCATCGAAGCCATGCGCGCGCAGGGCCTCGATCCGGACGCCGTCGGTAGCGCCGCGCGCGACCCGGCAAGCGTCAAGGCGTTCCTGGAGCTCCATATCGAGCAGGGTCCGGTGCTCGAGACCGAGGGTCTTGCCATCGGCATCGTCGAGGCGATCTCCGGCGTCTTCAAATGGTCGGTCACCCTCCTTGGCGTCGCCAATCACGCCGGCACGACGCCGATGAACCTGCGCCACGACGCCTTTATCGGCCTCGTCGAATTCGCCCACCGGATTCCGGCGATCATTGCCGAGACCGGCACCGACCAGAGCCGGGTGACCATCGGCTCGGTCGAGATCGAACCCAACCATCCGCACACGATTCCCGGCAAGGCCATCTTCTCGCTGATCGGCCGCGACACCAGCCTCGATGTCATGAAGGCGATCGCGCACGCTGCCCGGCAGCATCTGGAGGAAGTCGCAGGCTCAGGCGGCCTCGACCTGACGATCGAGGAGCAGAGTTGGCTCGATCCGAAGCCTTGCGATCCGGGCATTGTCACCACATTCAGGCGTCAGGCCGAGAAACTCGGACTTCCCCATCGGGTGATGCCGAGCGGTGCCGGTCACGACACCCAATTCATGGCTGAACTCACCCGCGCCGGCCTCATCTTCGTGCCGAGCATCGGCGGCGTCAGCCACGCACCGGAAGAAGATACCGCCTGGCCCGACATTGAGGCCGGCGCCAACCTGCTTCTGCACACGCTCGTCGACCTTGCCGGCGAAAGGTGACGGCAGCCCGCTATTTCTTCTTGCGCCGGGGCCGCCTTGGACGCGGCTCTTCCGCGATCTCCGGCGCGCTGTGCTGCTCCTCGGCCTCGTCCATCGATTGCCTCGGGAAACCGCGCAGGCTCTCCGAAAGTTCCTCCGCGTCGCGAGCGATCTCGATCGGGCTGGTGACATAGGCCGTCACCAGTTCGGCGAGCGAGCGCAGGGCGTGCAAATGGATGCGCTCATAGCCATGCGAGGCGTCGATGCCGAAGGTGATCAGCGCGGTGCGAACATCGGCCCCGGCCATGATCGCCGACGCCGAATCGGAGCGGTAATAGCGGAAGATGTCCTTCTGGAAGCGGATGTCCTCCTGACGGCAGAGATCGGCAAGCGCCCGGGTCAGGTGATAGTCGAAGGGTCCGGTCTCGTCGGCCATGCAGATGGTGACGCCGAACTCGTCGGAATTCTGCCCCGGCGCCGTCGTGCCGTTGTCGATCGTCACCATCGAGGCAACTTCGGGCGTCAGGATCGCCGCCGCGCCGTTGCCGACCTCTTCCGCGATAGTGAAGACGAAGAAGGTATCGACGGTCAGTTCCGTTTTCGACGAAACGAGCGCGTCGAGCGCCGCGAACATGACGGCGACGCCTGCCTTGTTGTCGAGATGACGCGAGACGATGAAGCCGTTGTCGAGGAACTCGGGCGTCGGATCGACGGCGACGATATCGCCGACATCGATGCCGAGGTGGCGCACATCCGCGGCCGAACGCGCCATCGCGTCGATGCGCAATTCGACATAGCGCCAACCGATCGGCAGGCTGTCGATCTCGTCATTGAAGGTATGGCCCGAGGCCTTGATCGGCAGGATCGAGCCACGGAACGCGCCGTGCTCGGAGAAGATCGTGACCCGCGCGCCCTCGGCGAAGCGTGCCGACCAGTTGCCGATCGGCACCAGTTCGAGCCGGCCATTGTCCTTGACCAGCTTCACCTGCGCCCCGAGCGTATCGAGATGCGAGACGATGGCGCGGGCCGGCTTGTCCGTCTTGCCCGGCACGAAGGCCCTGATCCCGCCCCGCCGAGTCACCTCGAACTTGATGCCAAGGCGATGCAGCTTCTGTGAGCATTCCCGGACGATCGTGTCGGTGTAACCGGTGGGACTCGGGATCGCGAGAAGCTCGCCAAGTCGCTTGGCGAGATAGTCGGAATCGATCGCGAGCCGTGTCATTGCCTCCCCCATTCACGCGACGGCCGTACGCACCGCCATCGGAATGGATAAAGGAAAAAGGAAGTCGACGAAACGCTCGGCGGTCGGTTGCGGGTCGTGATTGGCGAGCCCCGGCCGCTCATTGGCCTCGATGAACACATAATTGGGCGAGCGCGGCGATCGCGTGATGAGGTCGATGCCGGCGACCGGAATGTCGATGGCCCGCGCCGCGTCGACCGCCGCCTCGACCAGTTGCCGATGCACCTCGCCGGTGACGTCGTGGATCGTCCCACCGGTGTGGAGATTGGCCGTCTTGCGCACCGCCAGAGCCTCGCCCTCGGGCAGCACCCGATCGAAGGTGAAGCCCGCCGCGCTCGACGCAGCGCTCGGTCTCAGCGTCGATCGGAATGCGGGATTCGCCACCGGTGGCACGCGCCCGCCGCCGGCTCTGCTTCTCGATCAGCGTCTTGATCGTTGTCTTGCCATCGCCGACGATCTGCGCCGGACGGCGGATCGCCGCCGCCACCACACGCTTGTCGATGACGACCAGCCGCAGATCTTCCCCACGCGCATATTGCTCGATGAGGACCCGGTCGGAAATCTTGCGCGCCTCGTCGATCGCCGCCTCGACCGCCTCGATCGTCTCGAGGCCGACAGCGACGCCGCGTCCCTGTTCGCCGCGTGCCGGCTTGACCACCACCGCGCCGTGCCGGGCGAGGAACGCCGCGGCATCCGACTCGCCTCGCCTCGATCTGCTCCGGCACGACGACACCGGCCGCCTTCACCACCCGCCGCGTCACCGCCTTGTCGTCGCAGATCGACATGGCAACGCCGCTGGTAAACTCGGAGAGGCTCTCCCGGCAATGGACCGAGCGTCCGCCATAGGTAAGACGGAAGAAGCCGCCCTCGGCGTCGGTCACCTGGACGGCGATGCCGCGCCGGCGCGCTTCGTCGATGATGATCGTCGCATAGGGGTTCATACTCTCCGTCAGCGCCGGCCCGACGAACAGTTTCTCGTTGATCGGATTGCGCCGCTTGACCGTGAAATAGGGAACGCGGACGAAGCCGAGCTTCTCGTAGAGCGCGATCGCCTGGTCGTTGTCGTGAAGCACGGAGAGGTCGAGGCAGGATGCGCCACGCGCCTTGAAATGCTCGGCCAGCCGGCGAACCAGCGCTTCGCCGACACCGGGCGGTTGCGCCTGCGGATCGACCGCCAGGCACCAGAGCGAGGACGTGTGCTCCGGGTCGCCGAAGGCCTGGCTGTGATCGATGCCGGTGACCGTACCGATGACCTCGCCGTTCTTGGCGTCTTCGGCAACGAAATAGGTGATCGTCCGCGCGTCGCGCTTCGCCCAGAAGAATTCCGGCGCAACCGGCACCATGTTGCGCGTCTGGTAAATGCGGTTGATCGCCTCGGCGTCCTCCAGCGAGGTCAGCCGGCGGACGAAGAAGCCCCGCGGCCGCTCGGTCGCCGGCCGGTAGATCGAAAGGTCGAGCCGATAAGTGTGCGAGGGGTCGAGGAAAAGCTCTTGCGGCGCCGCCGCCAGCGCCACATGCGGCTCGTGGACGTAGAAGACGATGTCCCGCTGGTCGGGTCCTTCCGCCCGCGTCGCGTCGGCCAGTGCCTTTGCGTCCGCGAAGGTCTGGGCGAACAGAATCCGCCCCCAGCCGCACTCGATGGCATATTCCCTGGCCATCGCCGCGTTCGCCTCGGGAGGATGCGGCATCTGCGCGACGCCGTGGCCCCGCAGACGCTTGACGCGATCGACCGCCGGGTCGCGACCCTGCGGTATCTGCTGCTTCGACATGATCGCCCTCAGATCCGGTTCGTCTGGAGCCACATTTCGAGAAGCCCGACCTGCCACAGCTCGGAGCCCCTGAGCGGCGTGATGTGCTCGTCCGGCCGATCGAACAGCGTCTCGAGATAGTCCTGCCGGAAAAGGCCGCGCTCGCGTGCCGCTTGCGAGGACAGCGCGTCACGCACCATTTCCAGATACGGCCCGTCGAGATATTTCAGCGCCGGCACGGGGAAATAGCCCTTCTTGCGGTCGATCACCTCGCTCGGCACGACCAGACGCGCCGCGTCCTTGAGGACGCCCTTGCCGCCGTCGGCGAGCTTGTGCTCGGCGGGGATGCGCGCGGCCAGCTCAACCAGTTCATGATCGAGAAACGGAACGCGCGCCTCGAGACCCCAGGCCATGGTCATGTTGTCGACCCGCTTCACCGGATCGTCGACCAGCATGACATTGGTATCGAGCCGCAGCGCCTTGTCGACCGGCGCCGGCGCGCCGCCTTGCGCGAAATGGGCGGCGACGAAGTCGAGGCTCGGATCGCCCTCGGCCAGCCATTCCGCGTTGAGGTGCTCCTTCATGCGCTCGCGCGAACGGTCGAAGAAGACGCGCGCATAGTCGGCGGTGACGTCATTGGACGCGGCCAGCGGCGGATACCAGTGATAGCCGCCGAAGACCTCGTCGGCGCCCTGCCCCGACTGCACCACCTTGATGTGCTTCGCCACTTCCTGGCTGAGCAGGAAGAAGCCGACATTGTCGTAGGAGACCATCGGCTCGGACATGGCGCCGATCGTTTCCGGCAGCGCGTCGAGTAGCCGGCGCGATTCGATGAAGATCTTGTGGTGGTCGGTCTGGAAGCGCTCGGCGATCAGGTCGGAATAGACGAACTCGTCGCCCTTCTCGTTGTTCGCTTCCTCGAAGCCGATGGAGAACGTCATCAGCCCGCTCTGGCCGGATTCGGCGAGCAGCCCGACGACCATGCTGGAATCGACGCCACCGGACAGGAGCACGCCGACCGGCACGTCGGCGACCATGCGGCGCTTGACCGACAGGCGCATCGCCTCGAGCACCCGGTCGCGCCACTCTTCGCGGCTCGTGGCGATATCCGCCTGGCTCTGCTCGTAGGAGGCCGACCAGTAGAGGCTGTCCTTGGTCCGTCCGTCCGGCTCGACGATGCGCACCGTCGCCGGCGGCAGCTTGCGCACGCCCTGAAGGATCGTCCGTGGCGGCGGCACGACCGCGTGGAAGGACATGTAATTGTCGAGCGCGATGCGGTCGATCCCGGTGTCGACATCGCCGGCGGCCAGCAAGCGCCGGCAGCGACGAGGCGAAACGCAGGCGCTGCGAGGAAGAAGAATAGTAGAGCGGCTTGATGCCGAACCGGTCGCGCCCGAGGATGACGCGGCCGCTGTCGCGTTCATGGATGGCGAAGGCGAACATGCCCTGCAGCCGCGTGACGAAGTCGATGCCCCAGGTGCGATAGGCCTTGAGGATCACCTCGGTATCGCCGTTCGAGAAGAAGCGATGGCCCTCGGCCTCCAGATCGGCGCGCAGGTCCTCGTAATTGTAGATGCAGCCGTTGAAGACGATTGCGAGACCGAGCGCCGGGTCGACCATGGGCTGGCGCGAGGCGTTCGACAGGTCGATGATCTTCAGCCGCCGGTGTCCCAGCGCGACCCTGTCATGGGCGACGATCCCGACACCATCCGGCCCGCGCCGCTTCAGGCAATCGACCATCCGGGTGACCGCATTGACGTCGGCAGCCGCGCCATCGAACCTGACTTCCCCTGCAAATCCACACAAACCGGCCGATCTCCTTCTCTTGTTTCACCTGTGTAAGCGCCCTCAGTCTCGCCGCGGATAACGGCGAGAGCGCGGCCCGCCCGCGCGGCGGATGATATTGTGCTTTGCAGCAAAGGTAGAGGTCCGAGGGCCTGATTTCAAACGCACGGCCGGCGAACCGGTTCCAAGGACGACGCGACAGGCCCGCAGAGGCTCGCGTTTTGCGGTGCCGCGTCCCGCCGCTACAACAGGCAAGAAGCGGTCGAGATCGTCGACACGCGCGAGTGACGGCGCCACCCGACTGGGATGGCCCTCAGTCGGTCAAGAGCGATCCGCCGCCACATCGGGGCGCGCCGCCGCGCCACCGCCGCCAGCCTGGCCGGGATCGACGGCGAAGATCCTGTTGTAGAGGTCCTTGCCGAAGCTGGTCGTCAGCGGCTTGCCTTCGATCAGCTTGAAGCTCCGCTCGCCCCCTTCCTGGCGTTCGGCGCGCAGGAACAGCGTGTCGTCCCGGTCGAGGAAGCTCTGGGCAAGCTGGAACATATGGGTCACGCAGAAGACCTTGACCTGCCGCTCGAGCAGCGCGCGCACGATCTGTCCGGCGATCTCGGAGCCTTCCCGCTCATTGGTCGAGGCGAAGGATTCGTTGAACAGGACCAGGCTGTCGCGGCGCAGGCAATCGACGATCGCGCTCATGCGCACCAGCTCCTCGTCGAGCTTGCCGCTCTGCATGGACGCATCTTCTTCACGCCGGTAGTGCGTGAACAGGCCATCGCAGATATCGGCGCGGAACGCGGTGGCCGAGACGAACAGCCCGCATTGCATCATCAACTGCGCCTGACCGGCGCTGCGCAGGAAGGTCGACTTTCCGCCCTGATTGGCACCGGTGATGACGACCAGGTCCCTGCCGTCACCGTCAATGTCATTGCCGACGATCCGGCGACCGAGGTTCAGGCAGAGGCACACGTCTGAGAGCGCCGCGACCGCGAAGCGGCGTTCGCCGGACGCCGCCGGCACCGGCAACACCACCGGCGCGGTGTTCCCGGTCAGTGTTTCGTGCAGATTGACACCGCCGACATAGAAGGCGAGTTCGGTGCGCAGCATGTGGAAGAAGCTGCGGACGTGGCCGGCGGACTGATTGAGCGCATTGGCGACCGGTGCGATGCCACGGTCGCGCAGTTCGGCGAGGTTCTTCTCGCCCGCCTCGTCGCGTGGTGGAACCGAGAAGCTCGAATGACTCCTCGCGATCGCCGAAGATCCGGCCAAGCCACGCCATCCCCTGCTTGAACGGCTTTCGCAAAGTGTAGTTGACGCCCTTGTTGCCCGTGCCCAGCTCGGCGCTGATCAGAACCCCGCCGCGAAATCGGAGCGTCCGCAATTCCTCGGTGATCTCGGCGAAATAATCGTCGCTCAGCTCGCGCACGAGCATGGCGAACATCGTCCTGAAGCCGTCGGACTCGAAGCGAGCGACATTCCTCTCCGCGATCTGGCGCAACCTCTTGAGGAGGGGCAGATAGCCCAGCATCAGTTCCACCGAACTCGCCAGGACGCCACCCGGATAGTCGCGCCCGAGGCCCCAGAGATGGCCTTTCTCGACATCGAGAGACTGGACGGCGAGATCGTAGATCTCGCGCGCGACGGCGCTGTTGGCGAGGCAGTCGGCAAGGACCCGCTGGCGATAGAGGATGGCGTCGCGGTCCGTCAGGCTGGAGAGGACGACGGCGCGGATGACCGGGCGGAGGAAGGTGTCCTCGCGCGCCATGGCGTCGAACAGCGTATCGAGTTCGAGGTCCTGCACGAGCGTATCGGCACCCGGCGCCAGAGCGGCCTCGAGATCGAAGTCGCCATCCTTGAAGAGGAGATGCGCCTTCATGAGGAAAGGCGCTCCAGGATGCGCTTGCGCGTGACCCCGTGCTTTTCAGCGATGAACATCGCATGGGCGAGCCCGTCGGCGGGCCGGCGCAGGATCTTGAATGTCCGCTCGGCCGGATTGTCCGCGATCACGGTGCTGACCATGCTGACGGTCTGCGGCGCCAGCGTCGACAATTCGTCGATGAAGGTCACGCAGACGCACAGCGCGTCGAGGCGCACGATCGTCTCGATCACCCTCTCGGAGAGGAAGAGCGCGTCTTCCAGCGCGGTCGAGGTGAAGATCTCGTTCATGAGGACGATGCTGCGGGTGTCGTCTCTTCGAGGATCTGATGGATCCGAACGAGATCGTCCTGCAGCTTGCCGCTATGGCTGGCCATGTCCTCTTCGCGCTCGAAATGCGTGAACAGCCGGTCGCACAGATAGAGGCGGGCCGCCTTCCCCGGAACCGGCAGGCCGAGGCTGGCGAGGTAATGAAGCTGGCCGAACATGCGGGCGAAAGTGGTCTTGCCGCCCTGGTTCGGTCCCGACACGACGAGGACGCGCTCGGCGCCGGCGAGGCGGAAATCGTTGGTGACGATCGGCTGCCCCTCCCTGACGAGCTTGCGCGCCAGGGCGAGGTCGAAGCCCGCCTCGCAGGAAATTTCCTTGTCGTTGTCCGAGACCTCCGGAAGGCAGAAGGCGAGGCCGGCCGCCTTGCATGCTTTCACATGGTCGAGATAGCCGAGATAGAATTGCACCTCGCGATCGAAGGCGCGCAGAACGGGGTCGAGGAAGTCCGCGTTCTGGGCGCGATAGCGCCTCAGTGCATCGAAGGTTTCCGGGAACAGCCTGGCGACGAGTTCGGCGATGTTCGCCTCGACGTCGTTCATCGCGGTCTCGTCACTGAACTTGAATTCGGCGCGCCTTGACGTCGCCCTGCTTGAACTTCTCGAAGGTGGCAGCGATCTCGGTGCTGTAATCGGGCTCGTCCCCGTATCGGCGAACGGTGACGCGACTGCCGTCGATGTGAAGGCAGTAGGTCACCTCGGCCAGCCCGGCGGCAACCGCGCGCGTCTCCTCGACCAGCGAGGTGAAGGACGGCGCGCTCACATGGTCGGCGATGAAGTCACGAAACGCGCGAAAGCCCCGCGACTGGAGATCGAGCGGCCCCAGCGCCTCGGACAGGGTCCGCACCGCGGCGCAATAGGTCTCCACGGCGTCGCGGAACCACGCCTCCTTCTGGCGCTGGTGATAGAGCTTCTCAATGAGCGCTTCGGCATCGCGTACGGCGCGCATCTGCCCGGCGAAATCGCGCAGGCATGCGCGTAAGGCCGGGCTTTCGAGGTCGCGGACGATTTCCTGCCGATAGCGCACGGCATCAAGGCTTTGCAGCGGCGCATGAAAGAACGGCACAAGGTCGTATTCGCCGCGACCGGCGGTCGCCGCCGAGGCGATCTGATCGAGATTGAGATCGGCGAAGAAGTCTGGCTCGGCCGCAACGCGGCCGGAATGCTCATCGGACGTCAGCCAGAGGATGCTGCGGAAGCCGCTCGTCATGTCGGTCTCCCAGGGAGGCCGGCGAGGATCACGATGCGCATTCCGTCATGCGGGGTCCAGAGCCATGAATCGGCACGAAGGGATGAAACAGGCTTTGTCCCGCCCCGGTTTTCGGGGCGTATGGCGACCCGCCTGCGCTGCGCCAAAGCCCGAATATTGCTCATGACCGCCGTCTCCCACGAATTCGTCTCGTAGGAGTCATTGGCCCGCGGGCGGTTCTCGGTGAACTCCACCACCGTCTTCAGAGACCTATGCGCCCGCCCTGTAGACGTCAAGGACGCCGGGTCCCGGGACCACCGCTCCCGGGATCGAAGAGCCGAGCGAGGAACCCGGGCCGGCGCTAAATCGCTGTCCTCCTCCGAGAATCGGTTGCCATCGCCCGCAGGAAGCCACCTTCCAGTAGCGGAACGCGGCCTTCCCACCCATGGGTGCGCGCGTTCGCCGCATGTTTTCTTGACAGTTCGCGCGAGCGCGGACTACCGTTCAAGAATTGGTACGCAGGTTCCATATATGGAACGCCACAAGGCGGACAGAAGATCTGCCAAGGGGGGGGAAGCATCGTGACCGCCGTGTCATTCGAACCGGCAGCCCCGGTTCCCGGGCCGCCTCAGGCGACGCCCGCGGCCCGGACCACCACCGTTCCGTCCCGCCCATCATTCCCGCCCGACCAGCAGGCGACCCCGACGCCAGGCCGCAATCGCGTCCGCGCCGCTCGCCCCATCTCCGCCTCCCGGCATGCCGCATGTCGGCACCACGCCGCCGCAAGGACCGCGCCGTGAAGATCACCGACATCAAGATCAAGACCTTCCGCACCTATCGCCGACCGCTGGGACATCGGCCACGCCCAGCCGATGCCCGAAGGCCGAGCTGATGCAGACGGTGCTGATGATCGAGACCGACGAAGGCGTCACCGGCTACTATTTCGGCGGCGGCTCGCACGGCGACCAGGAGGGCCTCAACGTCGTCGACCAGCACATGATCCTGGGCCGCATCAGGAGCGCTGCTCGTCGGCCAGGATCCGCTCGACCGCGAGATGATCTGGAAGTGGATGTGGGTCGCCAACATCCCCGAGAACGTTGCAGAGCGTCGTCGACAACTGATGCTGTGGGACCTCGCCGGGCGGGCCGCCGGCATGCCGGTCTACAAGCTGATGGGCGGCGCCCGGGACAAGGTCAAGGCCTACGCCTCACCTATCCCAATATCGGCGAGCCGCGCGTCTATGCCGAGCATGCGCTCGCCTGCAAGAACGAGGGCTACCTCGCCTACAAGATCCACCCCCACTATTTCTGGGATCCCGAGACGGAGAAGCCGACGCCCGGCCGGCCGTCGAACATCAAGGCCGAGGACATCGAGACCATCCACCTCGTGCGCGAGGCGGTCGGGCCGGACTATCGTGCTGATGTACGACCCCTGGGGCACCTATCATGACGCTGGAGGAGGCGATCAAGGTCGGCCGCGAGCTCGAGAAGCTGAACTACTACTGGTACGAGCACCCGATGCCGGAATACCGGGTCGAGAGCTATGTCCGCCTCTGCCGCGAGCTGACGATCCCGATCCTTTCGCCCGAGATCGTCGCCGGCGGGGTCTTCACCCGCGCCGAATGGATCCTGCGCGGCGCCGGCGGACATGAGCCGCATCGACGTCGTGCGCGGCGGCATCACCGGCGCGCGCAAGACCGCGATCGTCTGCCGAGGCCTACGGCCTGCGCTGCGAGATCCACATGGCGGGCTGGGGCAACCTGCAGGTCTGCGGCGCGACGCCGGAGGACACCTGCGAATACTACGAGAAGGGGCTGCTGGCGCCCGGCGTCGACTACGACGCGCCGCATCCGTATCTGCACGAACACCTGCGACAGGATCGATGCCGGACGGCTACGTCCACCTGCCGCAGGGCCCGGGCATGGGCTACGAGATCGAGTGGGACTACATCAACGACAACCTCATCGATCCCGCCGCCGACCTCAAGAAGCACTGGTATCGGCCGGCGATGTCGAGCATCAACCGGGCCATTCCAGGTTCTCGACCTGCTGGCGCGCAAGGGCCGCTCGGCGTCCGTGCCGTCGCCCAGCAGCTCGAGCTGCCGCTCGGCTCGGTCCACCGCATGCTCCTCGACCTGGAAGCGGAGAACGTCGTCGAGCGCGACCGAGGATGGCGACTGGGAACTGTCGCACCGGCTTCTCGAGATCACCGGCCTGCAGCTCGACCGGGTGCAGTTGCCGCGCCTGGCGCGCCCCTTCTGCGAGACGCATCGCCGAGGCGACACCGGCGAGACCGTCAACGTCAATGCCCTCAGCGGCCTGTCGACGGTCTGCGTCGACAAGGTGCGCGGCAACGAGGGCATGCAGCTCGACATGCGCCGATCGGCTCGCGCGGGCCGCTCTATTGCGGCGGCGCCGGCCAAGGCGATGCTCGCCTACATGAGCGAGGCCGAGCAGGAGCGCGTGCTTGGCCGAACCCATGCTCAGCCTTCACGCCGACCACCATCACCGACCCCGAAGGCGCTGCGCGCGCGAGCTCAGCGCGGATCCGCCAGCGCGGCTACGCCATCGACAACCAGGAGATCGTCATGGGCGTCTTCTGCGTCGCCGTGCCGATACTCGACCGGCTCGGGCGGCCGGTCGGCGCGATCAGCATCACCGGCCCGAGTCCGAAGGCGCCGGGCCCGGAAATCGTGCGCCATGGTCGAGATGCTCAACGAGGCCTGCGGCCATGTCAGCCGGCGGCTCGGCTACATCGGGCCGTGGCCGCCGGTCGCAGACCGGTGCAGACCGCCGCTGCGCAGGTGGCGACGGGATGAGAATGTGAGGGAAGCCATGCGCAGGCGTGGGTGATGAAGCTCAAGCCCGGAAGCGAGGCCGCCTACAAGAAGCGGCATGACGAGATCTGGCCGGAAATGGTCGAGCTGCATGCGCAGCGACGGCGTTCGCAACTACTCGATCTACCGTCACGGGCTCGCTGCTCTTCGCCTACTCGAGCGCGACACGCCGCCGGCGGGCGGCAAGCCGCGATCCGGACTCCATCGTCTGGAAATGGTGGGCGATGATGGCGCCGCTCATGGAAACCAATCCCGACACCTCGCCGGTCGCCGAGCCGGTCGAGGAGATGTTCCATTTTGCCGGATGATCGCGCCATGACCGCCAGCACTATTGCAGGGCGTCGTCCCGATCCTCGTCACGCCGTTCGACGAACAGGGACGGATCGACATCGACAGCCTGCAGAGCCTCATCGATTTCGACATCGCCGCCGGCGTCCACGGCCTCGGCGTCGCGCTCGGTTCGGAGATCTTCAAGTTCAGCGAAGCCGAGCGCGACCTGATCACCAGGACCGTCGTCGATCACGTCCGCGGCCGCGTGCCGGTGGTCATCAATACCGGCGCGCCGGGAACCGATCTGGCGCTGCAATACAGCCGCGCCGCCGAAGCGCTCGGCGCCGATGCGCTGATGGTCATCCCGCCGCATTTCATGCCGGCGAGCGCCGCCGAGATCGCCGACTACTACCGAACGATCGATGCTGGCGTCGGCCATGCCGATCATCCTGCAGGACATTCCGCAGGCGCCGGTGCCGCCGGCCCTGGCCCTGCGGCTCGCCGAGGCGAATGCCGGAACGTCGCCTATATCAAGGTCGAGACGCTGCCGATCACCACCAAGGTCGCCGACATGGCGGCCGCGGCAGGCGAAGCTGCTCACCATCTTCGGCGGCGCCGGCGGCAGCTATTTCATCGAGGAGATGCGCCGCGGCTCGAAGGGCACCATGCCCTTCTGCAGCCAGCCGGCCGCCTTCGTCGAAACCTGGAACCGGTTCCAGGCCGGCGACGAAGCCGGCGCGCGCGAGGCGTTCGACGCCACCATCATGGCGGTCAACCGGCTCGGCGCGCAGGGCGGCGACCTCTTCTACCACCTCCACAAGCAGCTTCTGGTCAGGCTCGGCGTCATCCGCACCGCCCATGTGCGCGGCCCGACCATCACCGTCGATCCGGTCTCCCAGCGCGAGATCGACGCCTTGCTTGAACGGCTCGTTCCGAGCCCCGCCATCCAGGGAGGCCAATGATGGCCACGCCGTTCAAGATCGTCGATCCGCACATCCATCTTTGGGACATCTCGACCGGTCTCTATCCGCATTTCGAGAAGCCCTCGAAGGGCCGCAACGGCTCCAATGCCGCGATCTGCCGGACCTACGCCCTCGAGGAATTTCTCGAGGAAGGCGAAGGCGAATTCGAGATCGTCGGCGCCGTCCATATCGAGGCATTCCCGACCGATCCGATCGGAGAAAGCAAGACAATTCAGACAATTGCCGACGGCAGCCCGGTGCCGATCATGCTCGTCGGCAATGCCGATCTGACGGCGCCCGACTTCGCGGCGCTGCTCGACAGGCACGCCGCCTTTCCGGCCTTCCGCGGTATCCGCCAGGTCGTGAACCGCCACGCCGACCCGGCGCTCAACTACGTCGCCCGCGCCTTCATGGACGAGCCGGCCTTCCTCGAAGGATTGCGTATCCTCGGCAAGCGCGGCTTCAGCTTCGACCTGCAGCTCTATCCGCACCAGATGGAGCAGGCCGCGGGCCTCGCCGCCAAGGCGTCCGACACGACCTTCGTCCTCAATCACGCCGGCATGTGGGCCGATCGCGGGCTCGAGGGATGGAAGGCCTACAAGACGGGGCTGCGCGTCCTCGCCGCCCAACCGAACATCGTCGCCAAGATCAGCGGCATCGGCATGCTCGACCCGAAATGGACGGTCGAGAGCATGCGGCCGATCGTGCTCGAGACGATCGAGGCCTTCGGCACGAAGCGCGCGATGTTCGCCTCGAACTTTCCCGTGGACAAGCTCTACTCCGATTATCCGACGGTCTGGAGGGCATTCGCCGCCATCACCTCCAGCCTCTCCGAGGACGAGCGGGCGGCCCTCTTCCGCAACAACGCCCGCGCGACCTACCGCTTCCCGGCGGCCAAGAACTAGTCAGAGGAAACAATGAAGATAAAGAGCATCAAGGCCTTCCCCATCGGCAATCCGATCTCGGGCGGCACCTATGCGGGGCAGAGCGGAACCAGCGCCGAACGGCGCCCGCCCTGGACCAAGGACGCCGAGGTCGCCAATCCGATGTCGCGCTATCCGCGCTACAAGCGGCTGAGGGCGAGCTGGAACGGCAAGTTCCCCGCGGTCGGGTGCCTCGTCACCGCCGACGACGGCTCGTGGGGCTTCGGCACCACCGGACAGGGACCGATCAGCGTCAGCCTCATCAACGATCATTTCGGCCCGCTGCTCGAGGGCGAGAACGCGCTCGCCACCGAGAAGCTCTACGACATGATGATGCGCATCGCGTCGCCCTACTCGCCCTCGGGCCTCGCCTCCTACGCCATCAGCGCCGTCGACCTGGCCCTGTGGGACCTCAAGGGACGCGTCCTCAAGATGCCGGTCTACGAGCTCGCCGGCGGCCCGGCGCGCGACAAGCAGTTCTGCTACGCGACCGGCAACGACACCGACTGGCACATGGAGCTCGGCTTCAAGGCAACCAAGCTCGCCTGCCCCTATGGCACCGCCGACGGGCTCGCCGCGCTCGACGGCGACGAGGAACTCGTCGCCAAGACCCGCGACGCTGATCGGCGACAAGGTCGAACTGATGCTCGACTGCTGGATGGCCTTCGACGTCGAGTTCGCCGTCCGCCTCGCCGAGCGGCTGCAACCCTATAACCTCAGATGGATGGAGGACTGCCTCATCCCCGAGGACCATCACGCTCGCACAAGGCCCTTCGCGAGCGCCTGCCCTGGCAGACCCTGACCACGGGCGAGCACTGGTACACGCCCTATACCTTCTTCGAGGCGGCCAGGGACCGCGTCGTCGACATCTTCCAGCCCGACATCCACTGGGTCGGCGGCTTCACCGCCTGCCAGAAGATCGCCGCGATCGCCGATGCCGCCGGGCTCGAAGTGATCTCCACGCCGGCATGAACACGCCCTACGGCCAGCATTTCACCTATTCCAGCCCCAACAGCCGCTGGGGCGAATATTTCGTTGGCGGCGGCCCGGGAGCCCCGCTCGAAAAGACCCACAACTTCCCGGGAATGGCCGTGCCCAAGGACGGCTACTGCGTGCCCAGCGACGCGCCGGGCTTCGGACATGGCCACACACTCGAAAGCATCGAGGCCATGACCCAATGACCATCGTGCCAAGACCCAAAGAGGCAGCAAAGAGGGAGGAACTTCTTATGCCCAATCGCCGTTTGTCGCGCCTGGTGCGCGGCGCCGCCATTGCCGCGGTGGCAATGTCGGTCACGACCGTCGCAGCTTTCGCCCAGGACGTCGCCGACGTTCCCCGCAACCAGACGCTGGTGCTCACCCCATGGGGTGACCAGCCCGCCCAGTTCTCCAACATCGACAACTGGAATCCCTACCTCACGCCGACCGTCACGCATCAGCGCGACGCCATGGAGTTCACGGTCAACGAGGAGCTTTTCTACACCAACCTCAACACCGGCAAGCTGATCCCGTGGCAGGCCGAGAGCTACGAGATACACGCCCGACTTCATGACCGCGACCATCCACCTGCGCAAGGGCGTGGCATGGAGCGACGGACAGCCTTTCACGTCCGCCGACGTCAAGTTCACACTTGAGACGCTGCGCGACGCGCCTGCCGAAATTCCAGCCTCGGCGATCTACAGCGAGTGGATCAAGGGTGTCGATGCCCCCGATCCGCTGACCGCCGTGATCCACTTCAAGAAGGCGGCGCCACGCTGGGTGCGGGACAATCTCGCGCTCGGTCACGAGAACCACTACCCGATCCTTCCCAAGCATGTCTGGGACGGCAAGGACATCCTCAAGTTCACCAACTATGACCTCGCCAAGGGCCTGCCGATCGGAACGGGCGCCTACAAGCTGGTCAGCTCGACCGCCCAGCAGGAGGTGTTCGACCGACGTGACGATTGGTGGGGTGCCAAGATCGGCTTCGCGCCGCTGCCCGCGCCCAAGCGCATTGTTCTCGTCCCCGTCGCCAGTGACGACGCCATGGGTCAGCTCCAGATCGCCAATCAGGTGGACGGCGGTCGTCAGCTCCTGATCGGCACCTTCGAGGCTGCTCAGGCGCAGAACCCGAAACTGTCGTCATGGAACGAGAGCGGCCCGAACTGGGGTGCGCCGGACGGGTGCGACTACTCGCTCGTCTTCAATAACCTCAAGAAGCCGTGGAACGACGTCAACCTGCATTGGGCGGTCAATTCGGCAATCGACCGCTCCCAGCTCTCGGACATCGGCTACGAGAACTCCAACCACCCGGTCTACTTTGCCTTCTCCGGCTACATGGCCGGCACCTACCTGAAGCCTGACGGGCTTCTGCAGGCCGTGATCGACCAGTCGGGCATCAAGAACCATTCTCAGGACCTGGTCGACAAGTACATGAAGGCCGCCGGCTACGCCAAGGACAGCAATGGCATCTGGGCGAAGGACGGCAAGGAACTCGAGGTCTATGTTCGCGTTCCCGCCTTCATCCAGCCGATCCAGGCGCCACTGACCCAGCAGTTGAAGAATGCCGGCTTCAAGGCAATCCAGGCTCCGGTCGGCGACACGTGGCGGCCAGACCTGACCAACGGCAACTTCGACACGATGGTCTTCGTCCACTGTGGCAGCCTCAGCGAACCGCTCGAGACGTTGAAGCACTATCACAGCAAGTGGTCGCGTCCGCTCGGCACGCCGATCCCGAATCTTGTCGCGGGCTCGCGCTACAGCAATCCCGAGTATGACGCCATCATCGACAAGATGGAGGCGATGGTCGCCGATCCGGATCCGAAGTCTGAGTACATGAAGCTCTCCGCCGAGGCTCTCAAGATCGCTCTGCGCGACCTGCCGCAGATCGACATGCTGGAGGAGTTCCACGTCGTGACCTTCAACAACACCTACTGGACCGGTTGGCCTTCAGCGAAGGATCCCTATGTGGCGCCCTACACGCCATGGGAGGCCTTCAATCTGGTTGTCCATCACCTGAAGCCCACCGGGGCCAAGTAACCGGATAACGACATCACGGCAGGCGGCGAGGCTCTCGCCGTCTGCCTCTTCCCGAACACTGAAGGCGTCCGGACGCATGTCGAAAGAGCTGCTGTCCTACCTGACGAAGCGCATCGTTCAGCTCTTGCTGATCATCTTCATCGCGGTGACCATCAATTTCATCATTCCGCGCCTGCTGCCTGGCGATCCCGTGCAGGCGGCTCTCGCGCGGCTCCAGTCGGGCGGCGGTGGCCAGGACATCAACATCCAGGCCGTGGCCGATGCCTATCGTTCCAAATACGGTCTCGATAAGCCTATCCTGATCCAGTACCTCAATTACTGGGTCGACCTCTTCCACTTCAACCTCGGCGTCTCCTTCACGAACTTTCCGGAGACGGTCGCCAGCAAGGTCGGTCGCGCCTTGCCATGGTCGGTCGGACTGTTGACCGTGGCCACGTTCATTTCATTCATCATCGGATCGCTGCTCGGCGCCAAGCTCGCATGGCCTGGCGGCGGACGCATCATCAAGACGTCGGTGCCGCTGATGATGGTGCTGACCTCGATCCCCTTCTATCTGCTCGCCATCATCCTCGTATACATTTTCGCGGTTCAGTTCCGGATGTTCCCGCCCGCCGGCGGCGTCGACACGACGCGCATCTGGCGCCCAGACTTCGCGACCTTCGTCGACGTGGCGCGCCACGCTTTCCTGCCATGCCTGTCGATCGTCCTGGGAAGTATCGGCTTCTGGGCGCTGGGCATGCGCAGCCAGATGATCCAGGTGCTCGGCGAGGATTACATCAGTTTCGCCGAAGCCAAGGGCCTCTCGCCCGCGCGCATCTTTTTCCGCTACGGCATGCGCAACGCCATGCTTGCCCAGTTCACCGCGCTCGCCATCCATCTCGGCGTGGTCGTCTCCGGCGCCGTGCTGGTCGAGGTGATCTTCAATTATCCGGGCCTCGGCGAGCTGCTCTACAGCTCCATCCGCGGCCAGGACTATTTCGTTATCCAGGGCGTCGTTCTGATGCTGATCGTCACGCTCGCGGGACTGCTGTTCCTCGTCGATCTGCTCTACCCGCTCCTCGATCCGAGGATTCGCCGATGAACCGGCTCTTTTCCGTCATAAGGAGAAACTACGATCAGGGCCGCATCAGCAGCACCCTCATCCTGGGCCTCTCCCTGCTTCTCGTCATTATCCTGTTCAGCGCAATCGGGCCGTTCTTCGTTGACCCGCACAACGCCCAGGTCGGCGCCGTGCTGCCCCGGCGGCCACCGTCCGCCGAGTATCTGCTCGGCACCGATTCGCAGGGGCGGGACATGTGGACGCTCCTCATTTACGGCACGCCAAACACGCTCAAGATGGGGCTTATCGCGGGCTTTATCGGCGTTGGTGTCGGCATGACGCTCGGCCTGATCGCCGGCAGCTTGGGAGGTATCGTCGACGGGGTGATCCGCGTCGTCTCCGACGCCCTGATGACCGTTCCGGCGATTGCCATCCTCGTCATCATCGCCGGTAACGTTCACCAGATGACCACCTCCATCATGGCGCTGGTCGTGGCTTCCCTAGCCTGGATGTTCACCGCGCGCACCGTGCGTGCCCAGGTGCTCACGATCCGCGAACGCTCCTACATCGAGGTCGCCCGGGTTAACGGCCAGCCGCAACTGGCGATTCTGTTCACCGAGATCATGCCCAACCTCCTCCCCTATATCGTCGCGAGTTTCGTCGGTACGGTCGGCTCGGCGATCCTTGCCTGCATCGGTCTCGAGGCGCTTGGTCTCGGCGCCCTTGGCGAGACGACGCTGGGCAACACGATCTACTGGTCGCAGCAATCGGCCGCGGTTCTGCGTGGTTACTGGTGGTGGTGGGGGCCGCCAATCGTGATCATTGCCATGATCTTCCTCGGCCTCTTCCTGACGTCGGTGGGCTTCGACCACTTCGCAAACCCGCGTCTGGCGCGGCGGCAATGATCATGGCGGCATCACAGACGAACACCGCGTCCGCGAACGACGCCGAAGCGGTGCTTGTCGTCGAGGATCTCCAAGTCCTCTACGACACGCCCGAAGGCCCCGCCAAAGCCGTCGACGGCGTGACCTTCTCGCTGAAGCCCGGCGAGCGGCTGGGTCTCATCGGCGAATCCGGTTCCGGCAAGACGACGATGGCCACGGCCCTGATGCGCCTGACGAAGTATCCCGGCCGCATCGCCGGCGGCAGCGTCAGACTCGCGGGAACGGACATCCTCAAGATGCGGCCACGCGAGTTGCGGGCGGCACGGCTGCGTGACATCGCTCTGATCCCCCAGGGGGCGATGAGCTCACTCAATCCGGTCATGCGCCTCGAAGACCAGATGATCGATGCCATACGCGCCCACAATCCGCGCACGTCGAAGGCAGGCAATCAGCGCGCGGATCGACGAGCTGTTGCAACGGGTCGGCCTCGACGCCTCGGCGCGACGGAAATATCCGCATCAGCTCTCCGGCGGCATGAAGCAGAGAGCGGTCATGGCGATCGCGACATCCCTGCAGCCCAAGGTCATCGTCGCCGACGAGCCGACCAGCGCACTCGACGTGGTAGTCCAACGCCAGGTGATGCAGACGCTCGGGCGGCTGCAGGACGGTCTCGGCGCCGCGGTGGTGCTGATCGGCCACGACATGGGACTGGTGGCGCAGTTCGCCGACATCATCGGCGTCATGTATGCCGGCAAGCTGGTCGAGATCGGGCCCGGCGCCGACCAGATCATCGATGCGCCGCGCCACCCCTATACGCGACTGCTGATCGAGAGCCTGCCCGGCATCGACGGCAAGCAGGCGCTGACCGGTATTCCGGGGCTGCCGCCCCGCGCTCGTCGACCTGCCTCCCGGATGCCCCTTCCGTCCGCGCTGTCCCTTCGCCTTCGATCGCTGCTGCACGGAAACCCCGCTGCCGCAGGAGGTCGCGCCCGACCAGATCGTGGCCTGTCACCTTTATCCGGAGCATGCGGACTTGCCGCACTGCCCGAAGGCAAGGCCGAGGAGATCGGCTGATGAGCGATCTCATCAATCTGCGCGGCGTGAGCCGGACCTATGGCACCTTCACCGCGCTCGACAACATCACCTTCTCCCTGCCCGACAACGCGCCCTCGATGACGGCCGTGGCCGGCGAGAGCGGCAGCGGCAAGACGACCTTCGCCCGCATCATCCTCGGCTTCATCGATCCGAGCGCCGGCCAGGTGTTCTATCGCGGCAAGGATGTTGCCCGTCTCTCGGCCGGCGAGCGACAGCAGTTCCGCCGGGAGGTGCAGCCGATCTTCCAGGACCCCTTCGACGTGTTCAATCCGTTCTACCGGATCGACCATGTGCTGACGGTGCCGGTCAAACGCTTCCGGCTGGCGGACACGGAAGCCAAGGGACGCGCCCTGATCGAGGATGCGCTTCGACGCGTTGGCCTGAGGCCGCAGGATACGCTCGGGCGTTTTCCCCACGAGCTGAGCGGCGGACAGCGCCAGCGGGTCATGGTGGCGCGCGCGGTGCTGCTGCGGCCCAAGCTCATCATCGCCGACGAACCGGTTTCCATGGTCGATGCCTCGCTGCGCGCCACCATCCTCGATGAACTGCAGACGCTCAACCGGGATCTCGGGATTTCGATCGTCTACATCACCCACGACCTCACCACCGCCTATCAGATCTGCGACAACATCGTGATCCTCTACCGGGGAACGGTCGCCGAGGCCGGCGTGGTCGAACGGGTGATCGGCGATCCGAAGCACCCCTATACGCGGCTTCTGGTCTCCTCGATCCCCCTGCCGGACCGCAGCCGCACCTGGGGCGGCGACGATCTGGAGATATCGGACGCCGAGACGACGCGCGATAGCGACGGCTGCAAGTTCGCGCCCCGCTGCCCGAAGGCCATGGACCGCTGCTGGTCGCAACATCCGCCCAAGCTCACGCTCGATCCCGACCGGCTGGCGACCTGCTTTCTCTATGACGGCCAGCCCGTCCTTACCGATCCCGACATTTCGGCCGTCTTCAGGCACCCGCGCGCCGCGGCCGCACCGACAGAACCCACCTTGAGCTGATTTCTTGGAGAAATGCCTTGAACGCCATCGATCTCAACGACCAGGTAGCCGTGGTAACGGGCGGCGCCCGCGGCATCGGATTCGGCATCGCCCGCCGGCTGATCGCCTCGGGTGCCAAAGTCAGCCTGTGGGACGTCAGCGCCGAGCGACTGGAGGAAGCCAAGGCCACTCTCGGCCCGGCCGCCTCCTCAGTCACCGTCGACATCACGGATCTCGACGGGCTGAAGCGTGCTGTCTCCGAGGTCGAGGCCTCCGTCGGTCCGATCTCGATCCTCGTCAATTCGGCCGGCATAACCGGCAACAACGCCTCGCTCGAGGACTATGATCCCGCGCTGTGGCGGCAGGTAGTCGAGGTCAATCTCAACGGCACTTTCTACGTCAACAAGGTCGTCATTCCGGGCATGAAGGCGCGCAATTACGGCCGTATCGTCAATATCTCCTCGGTCGCCGGCAAGGAGGGCAATCCGAACCTTTCGGCCTATTCGGCCGCCAAAGCCGGCGTCATCGGGCTGACCAAGTCTCTCGGCAAGGAACTCGCCAAATACGACATCGCGGTCAACGCGATCACGCCGACGACCGTCAACACGCCGATGCTCGAGAGCCTCACCGAGGAGTTCATCGAATATATGCGGGTCCGTATTCCGCGCGGCCGCTTCCTCGAGATCGACGAGGCCGCCAACCTCGTCGCCTGGCTGGTCAGCGCCGAGAACAGCTTCACCACCGCCTCGGTCTTCGACCTGTCCGGCGGACGGACCACCTACTGAAAGCCGGACGCCGAACATGGCCATTTCGCTCACCTCCCGCCGCCGCGTCGGCGCCATCGATCTGCGGCTACCCCCCTTCGGCTTCGGCAGTGCCCATCTCGGCGGCATGTACCAGCCGGTCCCGGCTGACCTCGCCCACGCAACGCTCGACGCGGCCTGGCAGGCGGGCGTGCGCTACTACGACACCGCGCCCTTCTACGGCCGCGGCCTCAGCGAGCACCGCGTCGGCGACTACCTTCTCGACAAGCCCCGCGACGAATTCGTTCTCACCACCAAGATCGGACGCTATTTCCGCCGCCCGGCGGATCCCGAAGACCTTCGACCGCGCGCCCTGGGGCGGCGGGCTCAACTATGGAGATCGTCTGGGACTATTCCTATGACGGCGTCATGCGCTCCTACGAGCAGAGCCTGCTCCGGCTCGGGCTCGACACCGTCGACGGACTGCTCATCCACGATCCCGAGCCGCAGGCGCATGGCGATGAGCATGCCAGCCGCATGAACGACATGGCGACCTCCGGCATCAGGGCGCTGGAGGAGCTCAAGGCCTCCGGTCAGATCAAGGCGATCGGCATGGGGCTCAACGCCGCCGCCTCGCTCGAAGACGATCGCGCCGCTGGTCAAGCTCGATTTCGCGATCGTCGCCATGGCCTACACCCTGCTCGACCAGTCGGCGCTTCAGGTGGGCATGAAGCGTTGCCTCGACGAAAATATCTCGATCGTCATCGGCGCGCCCTACGCCTCCGGCATCCTGGCGACGGGACCTGGCCCCGATGCCCGTTATCGCTACCGGATCGCCCCGGACGACGTTCAGGAGAAGGTGGGGCGCATCCAGGCCGTTTGCGGCACCCATGGCGTCAGCCTCAAGGCCGCGGCGCTGCAGTTCCCCCTCGCCCATCCGGCCGTCGTCTCGGTGATTCCCGGCGGCGCGAGACCACGGGAGGTGACCGAGAACGTCGCCGCGATCACCGAGGCCATCCCGCCCGCTTTCTGGGCCGCGCTGAAATCCGAGGGCCTGATCGATCCGGACGCCCCGGTGCCGGAGGCGTGAGGCACCCGCCGACAGGCCCGCAGTAGAATCCTGGCGTCGCCGCCACGCCAGCCCTGCGTTGATAGCTCTAGGCAGAGGCGCCCATCGCCTTCGGCAAGGTCCGGCTCTCCTGGTCTGATGAAGGTGGCTGCCTGTCGCTTTCCCGCGGAATGACCTCCATCGGCCACACCTCACGGATGATGCGCACGCCTTCCGGTCCGGCGTGGGCCGGCATCGAAGCAAGGAGCATCTCGGCGAGCCGTCGCCCCAGCGGTTCGAGCGGCGGACTGAAGCTGGTCAGCGTCGGCGAGAAGTAGCTGCAGAGGGGCGTGTCGACGATGACGATGACGGCCACGTCCCGCCCGGGCTCGAGCCCCATATCGGCGAGCGCCTTGCAGCCGCCAAGCGCCATGGCATCGTTGTTGAAGATGATTGCGGTCGGCGGATCATCGCCCTGCATGATGCGTGGCGCCACCGCATAGCCGCCGGCCTCGTTGATCATGCCGGTGCCGATAAGGCTCGGGTCGGGAGCGATCCCGTGCCGACGCAGGGCCGTCCGGTAGCCGCGCAGAAACAGGTGGCCGAAATTGAGATCGAGCGTGGGACGCACGGCCGCAATCCGCCGGTGTCCACCCGCGACCAGGCGCTCCACGGCGTCGGATCCGGCCTTCTCGAAATCGAGGTCGAGCGACGGATAGCGCTCACCGCCGGAATTGCTCCGCCCAAGCGTGACGAAGGGAAAGCCGACGTCGGTCAGGTAGTCGATGCGTTCGTCCTTCCGTCGTGTCCAGGCCAGCACCACGGCATCCGCCCATTGCGCCTCCACGACCCGGCGCAGGCGCTCCTGCTGATAGTCGCCCGGCGCGCCCATGACGACGACGAGGTCGAGTCCATGCTCGGCGAGCCCGGCCTGAAGACCGATCAGCAACGGAATGAAGAACGGCTCGCCATATTGCTGGTCGCCCGGATGCGGCTGCAGCATGAAAGCGACGGCATGCGTCGCTCCGCGCCGCAGATTGCGCCCCGACTGGTTGGGTGAATAGTTGAGTTCGGCAGCCGCGGCGAGTACGCGCCGCCGCGTCTCGGCATTGACATCGGCGCGCCCGTTGAGCGCGCGCGAGACGGTGCCGATCGATATATTCAGATGCCGCGCAAGGTCGCGGATGCTCGTCACGGAAGAGCCCGTTCTCATGTGGTTGCCGCCCTCCACTTACCACAAACCGATAGCGCGGAACCGCTTTCGGGATTGACAAATCGCGGTGGCGCATGTGTCATCGTAAACGTTTACGGGAACTGGCCACGGCCCGCTGACGCAACAACAAGAAATCGTGCGGGAGGGCCATTGATGCGCGCCGTTCTGGTCGGTTGCGGGGCCATGAGCAAAGCGTGGCTCGAGGCCCTGCGCCAGGTCGAAGGTGTGACCGTCTCCGGGCTGGTCGACATCGACCCGGCACGCGCCGAGGCGCGGGCGGCCGAGTTCGGTCTCCATGGCGTCGTGATCGGAAGCGACCTCGAAGCCATCCTCGACAAGACAAAGCCGAAATTGTCTTTGACGTGGCGGTTCCAGCCGCGCGCCGCGATCTTGCGCTCATCGCGCTTTCGGCCACGGCTGCCATCTGCTGACGGAGAAGCCGCTCGCCGACAGCCGCGAGAACGCTGAGGCAATCGTTGCGGCCGCTGCCAGGGCAGGACGCCAGCACGCGGTGATCCAGAACCGCCGCTACATCGCCAATGTCCGGCGCATCCGCAGGTTCCTGGACTCGGGCGCGATCGGCACGCCGACCAGCATCCATTGCGACTTCTTCATCGCCCCGCATTTCGGCGGCTTCCGCGAAGAGATGGGCCACGTCCTGCTGCTCGACATGGCGATCCACACCTTCGACGCCGCGCGCTTCATGGTCAATGGCGAGCCGACAAAGCGTCTATTGCCAGGAGTGGGAGCCGGCGAATTCCTGGTACCGGCAGGGCTCTTCGGCCGTGGCCATCTTCGACATGGGTGCCGGCGTCGTCTTCAACTACCGCGGCAGTTGGTGCGCGGACGGCCTTCGGACGAGCTGGGAATCCGCCTGGCGGATCGTCGGCAACAGAAGGCTCGCTCACCTGGGACGGGTTCGACGGACTGACGCGCCGAAAAGCGAGCGGTATCCGTGAAGGTCAGTTCAGCAGCTCGAAGCGATCGAGATCCCGCCGCTCGATCCGCGCGACCGGATCGGCGGCCATGTCGGCGTGATCCGCGATTTCGTCGCGGCCGTCCGCAGCGGCACGGCGCCCGAGACCAGCGGCACCGACAACATCAAGAGCCTCGCGATGGTGCTCGGCGCAATCGAAAGCGCCGAGACCGGCGCAACGCGTTGCGATCAGATTCTAGAAAGGGATGCCCTTGTCAAATCCGGTCAAGAGCATCCGCATCGGCACGATGGTCCAGGCACGGCTCGACGATGTCGCGGGCTATGTGCGCGGGATATTGCCGCTGGGCTTCGAGAGCATTCAGCCGTTCTTCTGGCAG